>DATAEE010000079.1:0-5069 GCA_036258175.1 Vicinamibacterales bacterium | reverse complement strand
TGCGCAGGCGAGCGTGCACTGACGCGCGCCCGCTGCGCTCTTACGCATTCCGCGTAATAATTTACGCGTTATGCGTAAACCAGCTGCGCTGGCCGCGCTGTTTCCTACGGTTCGGGGTGACGTCCTCGTGGCGACCCTGACGCAGCCCGAGAAGTGGTGGTACCTCTCTGAATTGGCGCAGTTTCTGGGGACCTCCCCGTCAAGCCTCCAGCGCGAGCTCAAAGCGCTGGTCGATGGGGGCATCCTCGAGACCCGCCGAGAGGGCACCCGCGCCTACTTCAAGGCGGACACGCGATCGCCGGTCTTTCCCGAGTTGCGCGGTCTCATCGACAAGACCGCCGGCGTGGTGCCGACGCTCCAGGCAATCCTCCGTCCATTCGCCGGACGGATCGCCTGCGCGTTCGTCTACGGGTCGGTCGCGCGCCGCGAGGAGCATGCTGCGAGCGACATCGACTTGCTGGTGGTCGGGGACGTAGGACTCGCAGACCTCACGCCGGCCCTCCGGAAAGCCGAGGCCCGGCTCGGCCGCGAGGTCAGCGTCACCAGCTATTCGGCCGCGGAGTTTCGGAAGAAAACCGCCGCGAAGGAGCACTTCCTGTCGGCGATCCTGCGGGGCCAGAAACTATTCGTGAAGGGCGACCAGCGTGAGTGGACGACCTTATTGGCAAGCCACAACGTTCAACGGCATCGGACGTCGAAGCGAGAGCTCGATGAAATCCGAGCGGTGATCGAGCGCGACCTGGGCGATGCGCGAGTCGCAGGGCTCTCCGCGGACCGGCGCTTCGCCCGACGTACAACGCCGCGCTGCAGACCGCGAGCATGGCGATTGCCAGCGCGGGCTATCGGGTCACAGCGAAGGCTGGCCATCACAGGGTTACGATCGACGCGATTACTCTGGCCGTCGGCAACACCGGCAAGCGGTATGCCGACTACCTCGAGACGTGCCGTCGCAAGCGAAACGTGATCGACTACACGCGAGCCCAAGTGGCCACGGATAGCGAAGCGGACGAAATCGTCAGGATGTCGACAGAGTTCAACGAGCTCGTCGAGGGCTAGATTACCTCCAAGTTTCAGAGCCTGAAACGCTGAGCAGGTTATTAACGGGCGGCAGGTCGAGAGGCACACGTCACGAAGGCCTGGCACTTCGCAATGCCTCCGTGCACGACCAACACGCAAGAAAAGGCGGAAGAGCAACGAACCCGAAATGCTCTCGCGGAACGTCGAGATCAGAGGTGTCTCGACAACGGTGCGCCTGAATGCGGTACATCACAAGGGCGCTGAGCCCTACGTTGAGAGTCAGCCCTGGCTCGAGCTCCGCGGCACGGCAACAGAGCCGGTCAACGGTGTCACCGACGTCAAGATCAGCATGTGGCTGCGCGAGACACCGAAGGTGGGCACAGCACGGCCGGCTTCCGTGGGTGGGTGCTTGGCGCGAAGCCGGAGCTCTCGTTCGGCCTCTCGTGGCTGCCGGACGCGTTCGACCGTGTGTGGACTCTCGCGTTGAGCGGTCACCTCAAGTTCGCACACGTGTACTTCACGAAGCCCCACTACAATTCCGGCCTGGTCGTGAGCGCATCGTTTTCGAATGAACTGGAAGAGTGATGAGGGGTCATGTCGCCTTGAGACCCACTCACCTATCCGCCTCGATCCACGCGACGACTCGAAGGCCGAGAGTCGCCGCGAACCGCACCGCTCGCCAAGACGTTAAGAACATGTCGGATCGGGAGCGGGTGGTTCGTCCTAGATTCAAACAAGGAGAGTGACGGGTGCGGAAGATGATCGTCGGCGCCCAGGTGTCTATGGATGGCGTCATGCAGGCGCCCGGCGGGCCGTGGGAGGATCCAACCAAGGGCTTCAAGTTCGGCGGCTGGGTGATGCCCTATTTCGATGACGTGTTCGGCGAAGAGATCGACCGTGTCTTCGAGGAGAAGTGCGACCTCCTCCTCGGGCGCAAGACGTATGAGATTTTCGCGGCGTTTTGGCCGTACTACGACGAAGACGCCCCTCATGGCGGCATCGCCAAGCTGTTCAACGACATCAAGAAGTACGTGGTTTCGCGCTCCGGCGACGTCGATACGAGTTGGCAGGGCTCGGTGCTGCTGCGAGACATCGCCGACGTGAAGCGTTTGCGGGAAGAAGACGGACCGGACCTCGTCACCCAGGGCAGCACCGAACTTGTGCACGCGCTGCTCGCGAACGACCTTGTCGACGCGATGAGCACTCACAGTGCCGGTTGTGCTCGGCGGCGGCAAAAAGCTGTTCGCGGACGGCTCAGCGCCGCACAGCTACAAGATGACTCGATCGCGAGTCTCGAGTACGGGCCTCATGATCGCGCACTATGAGCGCAGCGGCGAGGTCAAGGTTGCCGACACCTCCCTCGCCGAGCCGAGTAGAGCGGAAGCGGCGCGGCAAGAGCGCATGAAGCGCGAAGGCTAACCTAGATCGGCGATACGCTTACGCAATGCGACCCCTTCGGTATTCCATCAACGTCACATTGGACGGGTGCTGCGATCATCGGGAAATGATCGCGGACGAAGACTTGCATCGTCACGCGATGGAAAACATCGTCCAAGCCGATGCCCTTCTCTTTGGCCGCGTGACGTACGAAATGATGGAGGCAGCGTGGCGGTTGTCGACCCGGACGGTGGCGATGCCTGACTGGACGGAACCCTTCGCGCGGACGATCGACGCGGCGAAAAAGTACGTCGTGTCGAGCACCCTGGACCGGGTCGGATGGAACGCGGAACTCATCCGCGGGGATCTGGGACAAGCCGTTCCATCGGGCTTGACTGAATTTCATCCAACTGCCATCAGCGGTCCGATTCGGCCGGCTACTCCCGCCCCGCCTTGCGCAAGTACTTGAGCAAGTCCTTTGGCTTCGCATGGCCGGCGTGCCGTTCCAAGAACTCGCGCGCGGTCTCCCCATCACGCCACCTTTTCGGATTCCAAAGCGTTTGGCGCGCGGCGACCGCTCGACGGCCCGAGCAGCTCACAACAGCTTCGGCCATTTCTGCCTCGCGTGGAACACGGCGACGATCTCGAGGCGATCGCCTCGCAGCCTGTAGGGGATGATGTACGGTGTTCCGGAGACGACCAGTTCTCGGGTGCCGGCGACGCGGCCAGGACGGCCAAGATTGGGCAGTTTAGCGAGGCGCTTGACCTCTTCGAGCAGTGCGCTCGCGATTCGGTTGCCGGCGTTCGGATTGTCGCGCGCGATGTACTCGCGCAGATGAGCCAAATGCTCGATGGCTCGCGGCGACCAGACGATGGTCACACGCGAGGCGCCTTTCGTTCACGCTTGCGACCCCACGAACGGAGCCAGTTCGCAACGTCCTTGTGTGGAACACCCCGGCCCTCATCGAGCTCCTTGATGCCGGCTTGAATTTCATCCAGCTGCCAGCTTTCCGCCTCAACGAAGGCCGCGATGGCCTCAGCCGCAAGAAAGGACTTCGACCGCCGAGCACGCTTGGCGAGTGCGTCGAGGCGCTTCTTCGTGTCGGTGTCGAGGCGAACGGAGAGGGTTGTGCTCATCTGTGATGGTCAGTGTCAGTTTGTGTACATCCTAACACACGTGTCGGTTCGGAGGTCCTGCGCGACCAGGTTCAACACGAACGGCATGTCGCTTGTCCGAGTGATCCGACGATGCCTGAAGCGGCTAGCCGGACTGGCGGAGCCCAATTCCGCCAACGGGTTCGGTGGGAATCTGTTAGGCGATCGGTGAACGGGCGGTTGCCGGTTACCCCTGCGTTACCCAGGAACGGAAACTCGATCGCCCAATGCGTCTTCTGCTCGGTGGCGCCCAGCGCGTACCTCAGGGAGGGTCTTTCAACATGCGCAGTTCGCTCGTGCAGGGCCGCTTGGGGCAGGGCCCTACGACTTCGGTTCAACCTTCGCGGTCACGAGCCTATCGAAGCCTGGGTCACGCCTCTAGGGCATCCAGAAGGGTCTACGTGCAGATAGGCAATCCAGCCGGGTCGTACCTCCACCGGACGCCCAAAAACCATCTGAACGCCTGATCGTGCTCGCCCAACGCAACGCCAAGACGCCGCTACTCAGCCTTTGGCAACGCGATGGTGAACGTCGTTCCTGTATCGGTCGTTGAACTCACCTGAATGTGTCCGCCGTGTGCCAATACGATCGCCCGCGCTATGAACAAGCCCAGCCCAATGCTGTGTGACGCACCTTCCGCGCGTCCGCGAGCAAGCGGTTCGAAGACGTACGGCAGCACCTCTGGAGGAATCGGTGGGCCCCATTGTGGACGGTGAGTTACCGAGTTGCCCTGTTCTTGGCCGGTAAGGGTGATGGGCGTTCCGTTGCCGTGCTGTATCGCGTTGCCGACGAGATTCGACACGACTTGCCCGAGTCGGTCTGCAACTGCAAGACGGCGTCAGGCTGGCCGGCACGGATCTCCATCATCGCTTCCTCGCACACCTGCTGAAGGTCTGCGGGCCGTCGCTTCAGCGGAAGCGATCCACCTAATCTGGTCCGCGTCAAATCCAAGAGATCGCCGATCATCCGCTCCATGCGTTGCGCACTATTCATGATGCGTGTGACCACGCGGCCCCTTCGTTCAGGATTGTCCTCGGGTACAGCCAAGAGAGCGGCGCCCGCAGTCACGGCCCCGAGAGGGGTGCGCAGGTCGTGGCTGAGGACGCCGATGAATTGATCCCGAAACAGGTCGGTCTGAACCGCAAAGCGATTCATCGACTCCGTCATTGCTTCGTCGATGGCTTCGTTGAATCGGCGGACGTCAGTGAGGTCCGACTCTCCGCTTTTCTCGTAGAGTCGCAGCACCGTCGCCCGGAGCGCGCGAAATTCCGCCAGCACTGACCGGAACGTGAAGCCGTGCTGGATGCGATCGTCGGCATGAAGCGTCCCAGAGGATTCCATAGTCTTAGCGGCGCCGCGGCCCCGCGACTTGAGGGACGGTTCTTCGGGGCTCTGCGCAATGCTCATGTCTTGAACGACCGCCGTCAGAATGTCCTCGGCGTGGTCGCGCAGTTCTGCCTCAGTCATCTCTAGGCCTGGTGGCATCAGTGTCTTGGCGAAAAGGGCGAATTCGCTGATGA
>DATAEE010000078.1:0-48907 GCA_036258175.1 Vicinamibacterales bacterium | reverse complement strand
GGCCGCGGTCGATCGCACGGCTGGCGGCGACGCCGAAGCGCTGGCCCTGCTCTACGACCGGCACGCGAGGCACGTCTTCTCGCTCGCCTGCCGGATCCTGGGCGACCCGGCCGAAGCCGAGGAAGTCGTCCAGGACGTGTTTTCCCAGGCGTGGCTCCAGGCCGGCCGCTACGATCCCGCACGCGCGCCGGTCGTCGCCTGGTTACTCATGATGACTCGAAGCCGAGCGATCGATCGTCGCCGGGCGCGCCAGGCCTCGCCGGTCGCGGACCCGGGGCGGGCGGAGCTGCCCGACGTGCCGGACGGCGGCGTGCTGCCGGATGCGCAGGTGCTGTCGGCCGATCAGGTCGGACGGCTGCGCCGCGCGCTGCGCGCGCTGCCGCTCGTGCAACGGGTGCCGATCGAGCTCGCCTATTACGAAGGTCTGTCCCAGTCGGAGATCGCCGACCAGTTGGAGCAGCCGCTCGGGACCGTCAAGACACGGATCCGGCTCGGGCTGCAGAAGCTCCGGGAGGCGATGCAGGAATGATCGACGATCGCCTCCACGATCTCGCCGGCGCCTACGCCCTCGGCGCGCTCGACCCCGCCGAGCGCGCGGAGTTCGAGCGCCATCTCGCCGCATGCCAGGCGTGCGCGAACGAGGTCCGCAGCCTGCAGCCGGTCGTGGACGGCCTCGGCCAGGTGGTGCCGCTCGTCGACCCGCCGGCCCGGTTGCGCGAGCGCGTACTCTCCGCTGCGACCCCGCCTTCGCTGGCTTCGCGAGCTTCGGCGCGGCAGGCTCCGTCGGAGACTGCTCCGCGCCGCACGGATAGTCCTTCCGTCGTTCACGTGAAGGATTCTCCTTCCAGCTGGGGATGGCTCGCGGCAGCAGCCGCGCTCGTAGTCAGCGTCGGACTCGGAATCTACGTCTGGCAGCTCCGCGATCGGCTGACCGACGTCGAGCGCCGGCTCGACGAAGCCACCGCGCGCGCCGCGGCAAGTGAAACGCAGGTGGCCGAACTTCAGCGAGCGGCGACTGACGTGCGCACGACCGCGCTCGTGATTGGCGCGCCCGATCTGCTCCGCGTCGATCTCGCCGGACAGGGCGGATCGCCGGCGAAGGCGCGCGCGTTCTGGAGCCGGGCGAACGGCCTCGTCTTTACGGCGGTCGATCTGCCCGACCTGCCGCCCGGCAAGGTGTATCAGCTCTGGGTCGTCGGCGGACAGGCACCCGTCAGCGCCGGCATCTTCGAACCAGACGCAGCCGGCCGCGCCACGACCATCGTCGAGCCGGGACGCGCATTCCCTGAACCCGCCGCATTCGCCGTCACGCTCGAACCCGCGGGCGGCGTGCCGCAACCGACGGGCGACAAAGTGCTCGTGGGCCTCGTCGGGCCATAAATCCGATCGGTCGACGTCGGCCGTAGAGGGCATTGGAAGGAGAACATCCAATGTCACTACCCCGATACGTCTGGGCCGCGGGCGCCACGCTCGCGGCGGTCGTTGCGCTGCAGACTGGCGCCTCGACGTCCAATCACCGCGAAGCGCCGATCACCGCGCTCGACCACAAGGCAGACATCACTGACGTCTACGCGTTCGTGAGCTATGCGCCGAACCAGGCGCCGGGCACGAAGCCGTCGAAAATCACGATGATCCTCTGCGTGGATCCGCTGCTCGAGCCTGGCAACGGGCCGACGTTGTTCCCGTTCGATCCGGGAATCCTGTACGAGATCAACGTCGACAACAACCACGATGCCATCGAGGATGTCGTCTTTCAGTTCCGCTTCAAGACCGAGTACCAGCTCCCCAACGTCTTCACGGCGGTCGCGGGCGTCGACGGCGGCGCGTTCAAGCCTGGAACGTCGACGCTCGTCGTGCCGCCGCGGATCACCGACTTCAACAACCCCGGATTGAACCAGCGGCAGACCTATCAAGTGAGGATGATCCGGCGCGGGCTGGCGTCGAGCTTCGACGAAGACAAGTTCGGATCACCGCTGTTCGCGGTCCCCGGCAACGCCGGTCCGCGGACGATGGACTACGAGGCGCTGTACGAGCAAGGTACGTATCGACTGTCCAACGGCCTATCGGTCTTCGCGGGTACGACGGACGACGCGTTCTGGATCGACCTCGGCGCGGCGTTCGACACGGCGAACTTCCGGACACTCGGCAGCGGCGTGCCCGGCGTCCTGACCGGCGTCGAGGACGCGGCGGCGCAGAACTTCGCCGCGGACTTCGTGTCCGGCTACGCGGTCAACACGATCGCGATCGAAGTACCGATCGAGTGGCTCACGCGGACCGGGAAACTCGAAGCGGCCACCTCGAAGGACGCGACCATCGGCATCTGGGGCACGACCTCGCGTCGCCTGACGACGGTTCGTCGCTCACCGGATCCCGCGGTGAACATCGGGCCCTGGCGCCAGATTCAGCGGATGGGCAACCCGCTCATCAACGAGCTGATCATCGGCATCGGCTCGAAGGATCGGTTCAGCATGGACAAACCGAAGAACGACAGCCAGTTCGCCGGCTTCTTCCTCGATCCGCCGATTGTCGGCATCGTGGAGGCGCTGTACGGCGGCGCGCTGAAGGTTCCGGCCGCACCGAGAAACGATCTGCTTCCGCTGGTGACCTACTCGGCACCCATCGCCGCGGCGGGAACGCCGGCCGGTCCGATTGCGGATCTGCTGCGGCTCAACACGGGTGTGCCGGCAACGCCGCCCGCGATGGCGAGCCGGCTGGGCCTCATCGGCGGCGACCGCGCGGGGTTCCCGAACGGCCGGCGGTTGTTCGACGACGTGACGGATATTACGCTGCGCGTGGGCATTGGCGGTGTCCTGGTGAGCCCTGCGTTCCCCGGCTTCAACGCGAACGTGAACGGGCGGCTCGGCGACGGCGTCAACGTGGACGACTCGACCTACCACGCGACGTTCCCCTACATCGGCTCGGCGCCGGACGGCCGCAATCGCCGGCACGTCGATCCGGGCGAACTGGGCGGCGGCCCAATCCGCTAAAGGAGTCGGCCATGAAACTCACTCTTTCGCTGACGGCGCTGATGGCGGTGCTCGGAGTGGGGCTCGTGGGGCCGATCGCGAGCGGCGGGGGGGAGGGGTCAATCCCCTCCCCCGCCGAGCGGAAGATCGCGGCGGCGCGGGAGCTCATCGCACGAAACCCGTCAAAGGCTCAGGGTTACAACGATCTCGCGATGGCGCTCGCACGCCGCGCGCGCGAGACGGCCGGTCCGTCGCATTACGACCAGGCCGACAAGGCGCTGGCGGAATCGCGCAAGCTCTCGCCCGGCAACCTTGAGACAGAGCGAATCGACGTCTGGATCCTGCTCGGGAAGCACGAGTTCGCGCGGGCGCTCGAGAAGGCGCAGGCGCTCAACCGGAAGGTGCCGGACGATGTCATGACGTACGCCATGCTCGTCGACGCCTACGTCGAGCTGGGGCAGTACGAGAAGGCCGAGGAGTCGGCGCAGTGGATGATCAACCTGCGTCCCGGCTCGGTGCCGGCTCTGACGCGTACCGCGTACCTCCGCGAACTCTGGGGCGACGTGGAAGGGGCGCTGGAGTCAATGAACGAAGCGCTGGAGCAGATCCCGTCACGGGAATCAGAAGAACGCGCGTGGGTGCTCACGCATATGGCGCATCTCCACCTGCTGGCCGGCCGGGTCGATCGGGCCCAGGGACTTGCTGAAGAGGCGCTGAAGCTGTTTCCCGATTATCACTACGCGCTCGCCGAGCTCGCCAACGCGTACGGGCGCCGCGGCGATCATGCGCGTGAGGCGCGGGCGCTCGAAGATCGGTTCCGGGTCGCGCCGCATCCCGAGAATCTGTTCGCATGGGCCGAAGCGCTCGCGCGCGCGGGACGCACCAACGAAGCGCGATCACGGTTTGCGGAGTTCGAGCGGCTCGCGCGGGCAGAGATGAACGGCCCGGACAACGCCAACCGCGAGCTGGCGCTTTATCTGGTGGACCATGCGAAGCGAGCCGCGGATGCCGTCCAGATCATGGAACGGGAAATGGCCTGGCGCCGTGACGTGTACACGCTGGACGTCTACGCGTGGGCGCTGTTTGCCGCGGGGCGCAAGGACGAGGCGCGGCGCCACATGGCGGCGGCGATCAATGTCGGAACGATCGACCCGCAGATACGGCGGCACGCCACGGCGATTCTCGGAAATCAGCCGGGGACTTCGGGGATGAAATAGCTACGGAGCGACGGCGACGCGCTGCAGGTGCGGCACGCGGCGGAACATCTCGTCGCGCAGCGGCAGGATGAACGAGAAGCGGTAGTCGCCCTGCATCCGGCCGACCGGAATCCCGACGAGGTGTCCGCGGCGATCGATCACGCCGCCGCCCGACACGCCTGGATGGCCGTCGGTGAGGCACGTGACGAGGTTGTTCGGCGTCCGCTGACCGACGTAGCCGGTCGCGAGGATGATGCCCTTGGAGTAGTCGTTGCCGAGGCGGAAGATCGGCTCGGCGAATTCGTAGCCGTAGTCGAGATCGATGCTGAGCGGCGGCAGGTCCACGGGTTCCTTGACCTTGAGGATGGCCCAGTCACCCGGATCGACTTCCGACTTGGCGTCGCCGGCGTCGACGAGCCTGGCCTTCAGCGCTTTGCCGCGGTGCATCAGCTTAATCGTTTCGATGACGCGCACTCCGCGGCCATCGTGCGTCTCGGGCGGATCGAGCGAGACGACGCCGTGCTTGACGGTGATGAAGTAGCCGTCGCCGAGGTAGCCGGCTGTACCGTAGCTGCTGCTGCCGCGGTTGTCGTACGAATACAGCTCAACGAAGCTCTCGCGGCGCGCCTTGAGAAGATCGATGGGCATCAGGCCCATCTCGGCCTGCAACTGCTGCTTGATATCGGCGACGAGCGCCGCGCGGTCCTCAGGGGAATCGGCGCGGCCCGAGGTGCCGGTTGCTTCGAGCGCGGACTGGCTTTTCAGTGTGGCGAGCTCAGCAGCAAGCGTATCGAAGCGCGGGTCGCTGCTCGCGACCGCCATTCGTGTTCCGAAGTAGCTGCCCAGGCCGAAACAGCCGAGCGCGATGACGGTCAGCACGAGCAACGACAGCACGGGCCTCGAGACGGGCATGAATACTCTCCAACGCGGCCCTGCAGGTGCACGTGCATCGCCCGCGCACACAGCTGCGCCGCTGGCCGAGCAGGGACAACTTGCTGGGATAATTCAGTGTAGAGGCCAATTACGCCGCTGTCAAGACTTACGAGGGCGGACTGGGCTGTAGCGTGCAGTGCGACGTAATCCTCAGCGCCTGACGCTCCTCGCCGCCGCCCAGCCGGCGATGAACAGGACGATCCCGGCGACGAAGTACCGGGGACTCGGACCGAGGCCGTAGTCCGCGAGGATCGATGCGGCCATGAAGGACATCCCCAGCAATTGAAGGAAGCGGCCTAGGTAATAGAGCGCGTTCATTGTGGATTGGGGATCGCTGATTGCTGATTGATTGGCGATTGTCGATTGATGATTGGCGATTATTGGAGATTGATGATTGGAGCAGAAGTTCAGATCCGCTGAAAGTTCTTCTCGATCTCCCGTCGTGTGAGGCGAAGCACGACGGGACGGCCGTGTGGACACACCGATGAATATGCCGTCCGCCGTAGCTCGTCGAGGATGTGGCGCATCTTCTCCATCGTGAGCGGATAGTTCGCCTTCACCGCCGCGTGGCACGCCATCGTCGCCGCCACGCGCCGCAGCGCGTCGTCGACCTTCGACCCGCGATCGAGCCCGTCGAGATCGTCCGCGAGCGCGCGGACGGCCGCGTGGCACTCCGCCGGCGCGAGGAGCGCCGGCACGGAGGTGAGGCGCACCGCGTCGCCGCCGAACTCGTCCATCTCGAACCCCAGCCGCTCGAGCGAGGCCGCGTGCGCGGCCAGCGCCTGCCGCTGCGCGGCCGACAACTCGACGAGCAGCGGCTCGAGCAGTCGCTGGCTCTCGAGGCGACCCTTCGTCAGCCGCTCCATGACCCGCTCGAAGAGCACCCGTTCGTGCGCCACGTGCTGATCGATGATGGCGACGCCTTCGTCATCCACCGCGATGATGAACGTGTCGCGGAACTGGCCGAGCGGGATCATCGGCCGGATGTCGGCGCCAGGGCCGGCGGTCGCAGAAAGGGGGACTGCCCCCTTTTCTACGGCCTCCGCTGAAGAAAAGGGGGCAGTCCCCTCTTCTGCCCACCGGCTCGGCACTGATGCTCCGGCGAGGACACCCGGAATGCTCATCGCCACCGGCTGCGCGGCCGGCGCTTCGAACGGGCGGAACTGAAATTCAGGGGCCGGTCCCTGCCCGAGCGACTCGGCGAGCGCGCGGCGCAGCACTTCGTGCATCAGCGACTGCTCGAGGAACCGGACTTCTGCCTTCGTCGGGTGAACGTTGACGTCGACACGGTCCGGCGCCAGCTCGATGAACAGGTGTACCTCGGGGCTGCGCTCTCTGATCGTCGCGACGCTGTACGCCTCTGAGATCGCGTGCGCGATCGTGCGGTCGCGGACGATGCGGCGGTTGACGAAGACGTTCTGCGGTCCGCGAACGGGACCCTCGGCGGCGAGCGCGGCGACGAACCCGCTGATCCGGACACCGCCCGCATCTTTCCGCACCTCGACCAGATCGGGCCGCTCGCCGTACAACTGATAGAACCGATCGCGCAGGCTCACCGCAGGCGGAGCATCGAGCACGCGCCGACCGCTGCTCGTCAGCGAGAAGCCCACCTCCGGATAGCCAAGCGCGAGCTGCGTGACGATGCGCGAGACCTGCGCCGCTTCGCCCGCGTCCGACTTGAGGAACTTGCGGCGCGCCGGCAGATTGTAGAACAGATTGCCGACCTCGACGATCGTGCCCTCAGTGGTCCCGACTTCGTGGACCGACGCGATTTGGCCCCCGTTGACGCGGATGATCGTGCCGGACGGCGTCCCGCGGGCGCGCGTCTGCAGCGTGAAGTGTGACACCGACGCGATACTCGGCAGCGCCTCGCCGCGAAAGCCCAGCGTGACGATCGCACCGAGGTCGTCGCTCGTCGCTATCTTGCTCGTCGCGTGCCGCTCCAACGCCAGTTCGGCATCCTCGGGCGTCATGCCTTCGCCATCGTCCTCGACGCGGATCAGTTTCTTTCCGCCGAGTTCGACGGTGATGGAGACGCGGCGGGCGCCGGCGTCGATGGCGTTCTCGAGCAGCTCCTTGACAACCGATGCCGGCCGCTCGACGACCTCGCCGGCGGCGATCTGGTTCGCGAGCTCGACGGGTAGTTTGCGAATCTTCACAACCAGCCCCGCCGGCGGAAAAACCACAACATCCCACTGGCGATCGCGACCATCAGGAACACGATCCACCAGAAATCGGCGGTCGCGTGCCCCGGAAAGTCGGGCAGCGACACGTTCATGCCGTAGAGCCCGGTCAGGAGCGTGAGCGGCATGAAAATGGTGGTGATCACGGTCAGAATCTTCATCACCGAGTTGAGCTGGTTCGAGACCTGCGAGAGGTTCGCCTCGAGCAGGCTCGTGACACGATCCTGGAACAGCAGCGCCTCGTCGCTGAGGCGGATGAGATGATCGTGGACGTCCCTGAAGCGATAGACGATCTGTTCCGGAATCAGCCGGAACTCGCGCCGCGCGATCCGGCCGATCACGTCGCGCTGCGGAAGCGTGACGCGGCGCAGCGACGAGATGTCCCTTTTGACCGAGAGAATCGTCCGGACCAGGTTCGGCTGCGGCTTCTCGAACACCTGTTTTTCGATGTCGTTGATGCGGTCGTTCAACGCCTCGACTTCCGGCCCATAGTTGTCCACCATCGTGTCCACGATTCGGTGCAGCAGGGCCGCCGGACCTTCTGCGAGCGCGTACCCGTTGCGCGAGCAGAGATCGCGAAGCTGCTGCAGCGAACGCGACTCCCCCTTCGAGACCGTGACGAGGTAATTCTCCCCGAGAAAGAAATCGACGTCGCGCGTCTCGAAGTCGTGACGCCCCTTTCGGAAATAGATACCGTGGAGGATCAGGTAGAGATAGTTGTCGTAGGCCTCGATCTTCGGCTGATGGATCTCGCTCAGGGCGTCCTCGATCGACAGCTCGTGGAACTTGAAGACCTTCGAGAGGATCTCGCCCTCTTCGGGCGCGGGGTTGGAGAGGTCGACCCAGAAGCGGACGCCGCTCGCAGGGTCGAGCCAGGCCGGGTCGAGGCTGGTGCTGCACTCGACCCTGCCCTTTTCCTTCAGCGCATAAACCGAAATCATCGATCCTGGCAGCCCTAAAGGGCTGCGCTACGGCTTCCTAATCCCCAGGTCCCTAGTCCCCGACCTTCACCTGAAGCGCGGCCTGCGCAGCCGCGAGCCGCGCAACCGGAATGCGGTACGGCGACGCGCTGACGTAGTCGAGCCCCACCTTGTGGAAGAAGTGGATCGACGACGGGTCACCGCCGTGCTCGCCGCAGATGCCGATTTTGAGATCCTTCCGCGCCTTGCGGCCCTTCTCGACGCCGAGCTTGACCAGCTCGCCGACACCAACCGTGTCGATCGACGCGAACGGATCGCGCTCGAGGATCTTGCGCTCCTGGTATGCCGGGAGGAACTTACCGATGTCGTCGCGCGAGAAGCCGAACGTCATCTGCGTCAGGTCGTTCGTGCCGAACGAGAAGAACTGCGCGTCGGACGCGATCTCGTCCGCGGTGATCGCCCCGCGCGGCACCTCGATCATCGTGCCGACGAGATACTTGACGGTCACCCCCTGCGTCTTCATCGTCTCGGCCGCGACCCGATCGATGATGGTTTTCTGATCGCGGAACTCCTTTACCAGGCCGACGAGCGGGATCATGATCTCGGGGACGACCTCGATCCCCTCCTTCTTGAGCTGACACGCCGCCTCGATGATGGCGCGCGTCTGCATCTCGGTGATCTCGGGATACGTGATCCCAAGGCGGACGCCGCGATGCCCGAGCATGGGATTGAACTCGTGGAGCTGCTCGACGCGGCGCAGCAGCGCGCGCCGTGCCTTGACGGTCACGTTGTCGGGCGGCTGCGACTCGAACTTGGCGAGCTCCACCATCAGGTCCTCGCGCTTCGGCAGGAACTCGTGCAGCGGCGGGTCGATCGTGCGGATCGTCACCGGCGTGCCGTGCATCGCCTTGAACACGCCGTAGAAATCGCCGCGCTGCATCGGGAGCAGCTCGTCCAGGGCCTTCCGTCTGTCGGCCTCGTTGTCCGCGAGGATCATCCGCTGCACGATTGGAATGCGTTCCTCGCCGAAGAACATGTGCTCCGTCCGGCACAGGCCGATGCCGCGCGCGCCGAAGGCGTACGCGGTCTCCGCCTGGTCCGGCAGGTCGGCGTTCGCGCGAATCCCGAGCGTGCGGAACTTGTCCGCCCACTCCAGCAGCCTCGTGAAGCGGCCATAGATCTCCGACGCGCCGGGCTTCATGCTGCCGGCGATCACCTGGAGGATCTCGCTGGGTTTGGTCTCGACCTGGCCCAGCTTGACCTCGCCCGTCAGGCCGTCGAACGACACGTGCTCCCCTTCCTCGACCGTCTTGCCGCCGACCCGGAACAGCTTTTCCTTCTCGAGGATCTCGATGGCACCGGCGCCGACGACCGACGGCTTGCCCATCTGACGTCCGACGACCGCCGCGTGCGACGTCATGCCGCCCGTCGCCGTCAGGATGCCCTGTGAGACGAACATCCCGTGGATGTCGTCCGGCACGGTCTCCTTCCGGACGAGGAGGACTTTCTTCCCCTGCCGCGTCCACTCGACTGCGTGGTCAGCCGTGAAGACGACCTGGCCCGACGCCGCGCCCGGCGACGCCGGCAGGCCCTTCGTCGCCACCGGCAGCTTCTTCCAGGCGGCCGGATCGAAGACCGGCGCGAGGAGCTGCGACACCGACTCCGGGTCGACGAGGAGGACGGCCTCTTTCGGCGAGATCAGTTTCTCGTCGACGAGATCGGTCGCAATCACGACCGCGGCGTAGCCCGTGCGCTTGCCGTTCCGCGTCTGGAGCATGAACAGCCGCTCGTCCTGGATGGTGAACTCGAAGTCCTGCACGTCCTTGTAGTGCCTCTCGAGACGGCTCGTGATGGTCCGGAGCTGCTTGTATGCTTCCGGCATGAGCGACTCGAGCTCGCCGATCGGCTGCGGCGTGCGGATGCCGGCGACGACGTCCTCGCCCTGCGCGTTGACGAGGAACTCGCCGTAGAACTCTTTCGCGCCGGTGGCGGGGTTGCGCGTGAAGCCGACACCGGTCGCCGAGCGATCGCCGGTGTTGCCGAACACCATCATCTGAACGTTGACGGCGGTGCCGATGTGGTCGGGAATCTCGTAGATGCGCCGGTACTCGATCGCGCGCGGGTTCTGCCACGACCGGAACACCGCATCGCGCGCGCCGCGGAGCTGCTCGAAGGGATTCTGCGGAAAGTCGCGCTTCGAGCGCTTCTTGACGACGTCCTTGTACCGGCGGACGAGCTCCTTCAAGGCCGCTTCGTCCAGGTGGGTATCCAGCTTCACGCCCTTTGCTTTCTTGACCGCTTCCAACTCGTGCTCGAACGCGTCTTTCGGGATCTCGAGCACGACGTTGCCGTACATCTGGATGAAGCGGCGGTAGCTGTCGTATGCGAAGCGGCCATTCTTCGTCCGGCTCTTCAGGCCTTCGACCGCGGCGTCGTTCAGGCCGAGGTTGAGGATCGTGTCCATCATCCCGGGCATCGAGAACTTCGCGCCCGAACGCACCGAGACGAGCAGCGGGTTTTCCGTCGATCCAAGCGTCGCTTTGGCCGCCTTCTCGAGCTTCTTCAGGTTCTCGAGCATCTCTTTGTCGACGGCGGCCGGCGTCTTGCGGCCCTGCGCGTAGTACAGCGTGCACGCCTCCGTCGAGATGGTGAACCCGGGCGGCACCGGCAGGCCGGCGTTGGTCATCTCGGCAAGACCGGAGCCCTTGCCACCGAGGAGATCTTTCATCGTACGGTCGCCATCCGCCTTGCCGCTGCCGAAGAAATACACATGCTTACCCACCTTCGCGGCTCTGCCGCTACCGCGAGGCAAGCTCTTGGACTTGGAGGAGCGACCTTTCTTTCTACGCATCAACATTAGTTACGACTCCTGAGGAACGACTTCGGAGATGTCTGCCAGGTTCAATACGAGATCGCGCAGTTCCGCCATCAGCGTCAGCCGCGCGGTTCTGAGCCTGACATCATCCACCATGACGAATACATCCGTGAAAAATCGATCGGCCGCGGGACGGAGCGCGGCGATCTCGGTGAACGCGCGCCGGTAGTCGCCCGACGCGGCCGCCTGCCCGATCGCGGGCCGCCGCTTGTCCAGCTCTTCGAGAAGGGCCCCTTCTGCGGGCTCGGTCAACGCCGAGCGATCGAGGTTTCTGGCCTCCGACCTCCGGCCCCCGACCTCCGGCGACAGCTCCTTCGCAATGTTCTTGACGCGCTTGAAGAGAACGGCGAGCGCCTGAAAGTCGGCCGACGCGCGCGAGGTTTCGAGCGCCTCCGCCACGCGGCGCGCGCGTAACGGACGCACGTCGCTCTGATGCGTGACGGCCCGGACCGTCTCGATCGACACGCCGCGCTCGCCGAGCACGTATCGGACACGCTCGATGAGGAACGCTGACACCGCGGAGAGCGTGTCATCATTTTTTTCTTTGCGCTGGGGCCCCACCCCCAGCGCCTGCCACGCCTCGCTCTCGCTCGACGCGCTGCCGATTAACTCGCGCAGCGAGGGCGCGACGTCGAGACCCGTCAGTTCGGGCAAATCGATCAAAATCTTGACGACCCCTTGTGCATTCCGCCGAAGGCCGAATGGATCGCGTGAGCCGGTCGGCCGTTCTCCGGCGCGGAACAGCGCGACGATCGTATCCAGCTTGTCCGCAAGTGCGACGGCGGCCCAGGACACGGCGGCGGCGCCCAGTTGCCCGCGCGTGGGCGCCGCATCCGCGTCGACGCCGATCGGCAGGTACTGATAGTAGATAGCCTTCCAGACCTGCTCCGGCTGTCCCTCCTCGCGCGCGTACAACCCGCCCATGAGACCCTGGAGCTCGGTGAATTCGCGCACCATGTCGGTCGCCAGGTCAGCTTTCGCCAGGCGCGCGGCGGTCGCCGCGGAGGCTGCAGCATCCGGCACCCGCAGTACGTCGCTGGCGATCCACTTCGCAAGCAATTCGATACGGCTGGTCTTTTCCCGGTAGCTTCCCGCCTTCTTGTGAAAGACGACGGTGTCGAGCCGCTCGAGCCGGTCGTCGAGCCGCGTTCGGCGATCGGCGTCCCAGAAGAACCGCGCGTCTCGAAGCCGCGCGGTCAGGACGCGCTCCGAATTGGTCGCGATCGCCCGGCCGCCGTCCCGTGGATCGGCGTTGGTGACTGCGAGGAATGCCGGCTTGAGCTTCCCTTCCTCGTCCACGACGGGAAAGTAATGTTGATGGTGAATCATCGTCGTCGTCAGCACTTCTTCCGGAAGACTGAGGAACGACGGGTCGTACGTGCCGGCGATGACCGACGGATACTCCACGAGATCCGGAACTTCGTCGAGGAGGCCGTGCGCGGGCCGCACGCGGCCGCCGAGCCGCCTGGCGTGCAGTTCCAGCTCACGCCGGATGCGATCGCGGCGCTCGTCACGGTCGAGGATCACGAAGTGCTCTGCCAGCTTCGCGCGGTACTCGTCGAAATGGCGGACCTTGATCGATCGCCCCGGGCGGCCGCTCGTCGCGAGGAAGCGGTGGCCGTAGGTCACCGCCTCCGAATCCACATCGACGACCGACGCGCCTCGTGCGAGTGCGCTGCGGCCGATCGTGAAGGGGACGACCCTGCCACCGTAGAGAAAGAGCAGCCAGCGGATCGGCCGGCCGAAGACGAGCTCGCCTCGTCCGTCCGGCAACTCGGCGTCCCAGCGCATCGCCCTCGGGAAACTCAGATCGCGCAGGACGCCCGCGAACACATCCGACAGCACGTCGACGGCGGCGTGGCCGCGCTGGCGCTTGTTGTAGGCGAGATACTCGCCCTTCGGCGTTTGCACGCGCGTCAGCTCGGCAAACTCGACCGACTGCTTTCTCGCGAACCCCACGCCCGCCGGAGTGGGCTGGCCGCTGGCGTCGATCGCGGCGCTGACCGGCGGACCGGTGAGGACTTCTTCGAGATCCTCCTGCCGTTCGGCGAGTTTCGCCACGCGAACGGTCAGCCGCCGCGGCGTGCTGAAGGTTTCGACCGGCGCCGCCAGGTTCAGACGGAACTCCGCCAGCCGCGCTTCGACCACGCGTTTGAGCTGTTCGGTCAGGCCCGGCAGCCAGCTGGCCGGCAGCTCCTCTACTCCGATCTCAATCAGGAGTTCTCGTTCCATGGCTAGGCCGGCGCCTCACCCCGAACAGCGTCCTGCCCGACCCACGCCTGTGCGATCGCGACCGCGAGCTGCCTGACCCGGAGGATGTAGGCGGTGCGCTCTGTCACGCCCATGCCGCCGCACGCGTCGAGCACGTTGAAGACGTGCGACGACTTGAGCGTATAGTCGAGCGCCGGGAGTACGAGCCCCGCGTCGAGGAGTTTCCTGGCCAGGGCGTGGTACTCGTCGAACCATTCACGATGCTGCCGGACGAATTCGCCAGGCGGCAGACCGTCGACCTGCCCGAAGCTGTATTTCGACTGCTCCACCTCGTCGCGGTGACGGACATCCCGGTACTTCACGCCAGGCGCCCACTGCAGGTCGTACACGTTGTCCACACCCTGCAGGGTCATCGCGATCCGTTCAAGGCCGTAGGTCAGCTCCGCGGAGATCGGCGCGAGATCGAGCCCTCCCGCCTGCTGGAAGTACGTGAACTGCGTGATTTCCAGGCCGTCGAACATGACCTGCCAGCCGATGCCCCACGCGCCGAGCGCCGGCGACTCCCAGTTGTCTTCCTCGAACCGCACGTCGTGCGCGCCGAGGTCGATGCCTACCGCCTCGAGGCTCTGCAGGTACAGCTGCTGCACGTCATCCGGAGCCGGCTTGAGGATCACTTGAAACTGATGGTGCTTGTACAGGCGGTTCGGGTTCTCGCCGAAGCGACCGTCCGCCGGGCGCCGCGACGGCTGGACGTACGCGACGCTCCAGGGCGCGGGTCCGAGCACCCGCAGGAACGTCTCCGCGTGCATTGTCCCGGCGCCCATCTCGACGTCGTGCGGCTGCTGAATGAGACAGCCGCGCGAAGCCCAGAATTCGGTCAGCTTGAAGATGAGTTGTTGAAAGGTCACCGAAGCTCTCTCAGTACTCTCGCGGACTTCAGCTCCTTCTCCAGGTGCGTCGAAATCAGCCTGCGATGTGCCGTTTCGAGCTCGCGGGCCGTGGACTCGGCGAGGCCGAGCGCCGCGATCCCGGCGGGCGGCGTCCCGGCCGAACCGCGGAGAAAGTCGAGCGCAGCGGGAGACAGCGTTCCGGCGGCGTCGCCGCCTCCCGGCACGCAGGCGCGGCAGACGAACTCGGACGCCCGCGGCAGGAGGACGGCGCCCTCCGCGAGGCTGCGCCCGCACGCGCTGCATCCTGCCAGGGACGGATAGACGCCCTGCAGCCGGAGCAGCCAGTACTCGAAGTAGCGTGCCAGCGGCGCCGCGGGCGCGCCTGCGGCGAGCGCTTCGACCATCGACGCGCCGAGCCGGAACAGCGTCTCGTGCGGATCGGCGTCGGGGGTCCACTCGTCGAGGAGCTCCGCGAAGTAGCCGATGTGCGCGAGCGCGTCCGGATCGCCGCCGGCCGCCGCGGCGAACGGTGAGCGCGCGGGCTCGACCGCGTCCACTCGTACGAGCTCGCGATGCTCGCGCTCGAAGTAGGCCACCCGTCCACGCGTCAACGGCTCGAGCGCCCCCATGAACCGCCGGCGCGACTTCAACGCGTTCTTGGCCACACCGCGCTTCTTCCCGCGGTCGCGGGTCAGGAACACCACTATCTGGTCCGCCTCGCCGTAGCGGTATGTCCGAAGGACGAGAGCTTCCGATCTATACAGAGGCAAGACTGAGTATTCGTGGCCTGGTATCTGCGTTCATCTGCGTGAAGCTGCGGCTTAGACTTGTAAGTATCTCAGAAAGATCGTTCCGAGCCCGAGGAACGACAAGAACCCGAACACGTCGGTCAGCGTCGTGATGAACACCGACGACGCGAGCGCGGGATCCACCTTCAGCGCACGCAGCGCCAGTGGGATCAGCGTGCCCGCCGCCGCCGCGACGAACATGTTGATGATCATCGCCATGCCCAGGATCATTCCCAGCATCGCGTTCCCGCGCGTCACCCATGCGACCGCCGCCGCGACGACGCCGGTCGCGACGCCGTTGCCCAACCCGACGGTAACCTCTTTGAACAGCGCCGCCCGGCTGTTGCTCCACGTCAACTCGCCGAGCGCGATCCCGCGGACGATGACCGCGAGCGTCTGCGTGGCGGCGTTACCGCCCATGCCGGCGACGATTGGCATGAAGATCGCGAGCGCGGTGACCTTGCTGATCGTGGGCTCGAACACCGCGACGACCGACGCCGCCATGAACGCCGTCGCGAGGTTGACGAGCAGCCACGGCAGCCGCCGCCGCAGCGAGTCGGACGCGCGTGTGAACACGCGATCGTCGCTCGCGACGCCGGCGAGCCGATACACGTCCTCGGTCGCCTCGTCCTTGATGACGTCGATGACGTCGTCCACAGTGATGACGCCCACCAGCTTGTTCTCTTCGTCGACGACGGGAATCGCGAGGATGTTGTAGGACGCGACCTGGCGCGCGACCTCCTCCTGGTCCATGTCTGCGCGGACGCTGATGAGGTCGGTGGTCATGATCCGCTTGAGCGGCGTATCCGGAGGCACCAGCAGGAGGCGCCGCAGCGATACGACGCCGACGAGATGGCGCCGCTCGTCGACGACGTAGAGGTAAAAGACCATCTCGACGTCGCGTGCCTGCTGAAGGGCGGTGATTGCCTCGCCGGCCGTCATGTCCTCGCGGAGCGCGAAGACGTTCGGGTTCATGATGCGGCCGGCGGTCTTCTCGGGGTATTCCAGCAGCTCGCCGACGCCGCCGCCCGGCTTGGGCTTGATCAGCTCGACGACGGCCGCCGAGAGCTCCTCCGGCAGGTGATCGATGATCGTGGCGGCATCGTCGGTCGGAATTTCCTGGACGAGGCGGGCGATGTCTTCTGCCGGCCGGTCGCTGAGCAGCTCGGCCGCCGCCGCCGGCTCCATCTCGGCCAGCGCCTCCATCGCCAGGCGCGCATGGCGCTCGACAAGGACCGAAAAAGCGGCGCGGCGCTCCTTCTCCGGCAGCTCGGCATACAGCTGCGCGAGGTCGGCGGGGTACTGCTTCTGGAGCAGATTCAGCAGGTTGGCGGTCGCGCCGATCCTGAGGAGCCGCTTGACCGAGTCCAGAACGATGTCGAGTCTGCGCTGAGCCACCATGACGGTCGTATCGGGCGTTTTAAAACTCCTTATTTTACATGGGAATTCCCTTAGAGACGCTGAGGAGGGGGAGAACACAGAGAAAAAGGCGGGGACGGGGAGACACAGAGACAGAGAAACGCAGAGGGAATCCAAAGTAGCTGGGTTCCTCTCTGTATCTCTGTGTCTCTGCGCCTCCCCGTCCCCGCCTTTCTCTGTGGCCTCCAGAACCTCCCGAACTCAGAACGAGAATTTCACCGCGAACTGGAAGTTCCGCATCGGATCGGCGTTGCCGTACGCGGTCGCGGTGATGCGTCCGGCGCTTGGACGCGCGTTCCCCGGCGTCCCGATCTCCGAGTCCGGGTTGGCGAGGTTCACCGTGTTGAACAGGTTGACGACTTCCAAGCGGAACTCGAGCCGGCGCTGCTGGCCCAGATCGAGGTGCTTGAACAGCGACGCGTCCGTGCGCCAGTAGCCCGGACCGCGCAGCGTGTTGCGCTCCAGATTCCCGAAGGTCCCGGCGGCCGGCCGCTCGAACGCGCTGCCGGACGAGCCGATCGGCGTGGAGTTGAACCACTGCGCCTGGGTCTCGGGCCCGCCTGCATCTCCGATGAGATCCGGCCGGTTCGGTCCGGTGTCGCGATCAGCGCCCGCCCCCGCGTACGTCACGTTGAACGGCAGGCCGCTCTGGATGATGACGTTCGTGTTGAACTGCCAGCCGCCAATGAAAGCGTCGACAGCCGGGGACACGTCGCTCATGTAGGCCTTGCCGCGCCCGACGGGAATCTCGGCCACCAGCGATAGCACAAAATTGTGTATGCGATCCCAGTCTGGCGGTCCGTAGTTGAGGTCGCTGTCGAACAGCCCCGCGTGGTCCGGGATGTTAGCTTCGAAATACTGACCGTCGTGGTTTCGCACCCGCTGCCAGGTGTAGTTCAGCTTGGCGGAATAGCCGTCCGAGAACCGCTTGTTGAACTTCGCCTGCAGCGAATGGTACGAGTTCGTCGCGCAGTTGCAGAAGAAGTCGATGCCCTGCGTCCAGCCGAACTTGTTGAAGAACGCCCGGCGGTTGTTTCGCGGGACGCCGGGGTAGCCGTTGAGCGTCGCCTGGTTGATGTCGAACGCCGGACCGTCGCCTGCGAACACGCGATCGCCGCGATTGCCCACGTAGCCGATTTCGAACGACATCGTGTCGCTGATCTGCCGCTGCACGATGACGTTGAACGCGTCAACCGCCGGCGGCCGCTGTTTCTCCGGAAGCGCGCGGGTAAACACGCCGTCCTGCAGGGGGAACGTGCCGTCCGAGGGGACCTCCGGGAAGTCCGGCGCCTGCGGGCCCGTGGCCAGCGTGAACACCCGATCGAAGTTCGACGGCGGGTTGAGGTCCTGCACCGCCAGCACGGGCAGGTTCTGCGTCACGCTGTGGCCGAAGAGCGACCCGAAGACGCCGATGTCGTAGCTGCGGCCGTAACCCGCGCGCAGCACGGTCTTCTCATCGATCTGGTAGGTCGCGCCGACCCTGGGCGCCCAGTTCAGGCGGTTCTCGACGTCGCCGTTCATCCCGATCCCGCCGACGCCGACGACCTTGATTTCGCCCGTGTCCAGATCGAGGAACCCGGCGTTGCCCGGCTCGTTGATGGTCTGCGGATTGATGATGTCGAGCCGCAGCCCATAGTTCAGGGTCAGCTTGTCGTTCACGCGCCATGTGTCCTGCGCGTAGTAGAAGTGGCGCCACTGACGCTCGCGCGCATCCGTGTTCGGACTGACGTACCGGCGGAAGTCCGTCACGTCGCCGATGAGGAACGTCGCCAGCCCGAGGCCGCCGGCGCCGGCCAGCGACGTCCGGTCACTGGCGAACGTCAGCTCGCCCGAACGGTGCGCATCGCTCGGCACGCGCAGGTTATACGCGCGGCGAACGTCGATGCCGAACTTGAAGCTGTGATTGCCGTAGAACTTCGTCAGGTTGCCGACGATCTGGAACTGCTTCTCGTCCTGATCGAGCGGGCAGTTGCACCGGTTGACGCCGAGACCCGATCCGAATTCGAAGGCACCGGGTTCGGTCGAGCCTTCGCTGTCGATGAAGCCGGCTGGCAGGCCGGAGCTGAAGGTGCTGTCAGTATTGAGGCCCGGGATGCCGGCATCCGCCGCCGGCCGCGTGCCGAAGTCGAACGGCAGGACGTTGACCTTGTACTTGAACCACCCGAAGCGGAAGTCCGCCAGCATCGTGTCCGAGAACGTCCGGTCGAGTCCGATCGCCAGGCTCTGGTTGCGAACGTCAGACACGCCGCCGAGGCTGACAATCTCCTGGCCGCCTCCGGGCCCGAAGGCCGTCGGACCGTCGCGGAAGAAGTCGCCAAGGCTGTAACGGGCGAACGAGTTCAAGCTGTCGCTGAGCCGCCCGTCGACTCGGACATTGATCGAGTTCTCCTCGAAGGTTTCCGAATTCGACGCGACGAAGTTATCGCGTGTGCCATTGTCGCGGCCCGGCGCGTTGGGCCGCGGGATCAGATTGAGGATGTTCAGCGCCTGCGGCGACAGCCGCCCGGACGGAATCCTGTTGCCCGGGAACTGCTGGCCGGTCAGCGGATCATAAATGTTGACGCCGTAAGCGCTCAGATCGCCGGCGCGAGCCGCGTCGGTCGGAACCGACAGCAGCCGGGACCCGCCTCTCGTGTCCCGCGTCCCCTGGTAGTCGCCGAAGAAGAACCACTTGTTCTGGACAATCGGCCCGCCGATCGACCCGCCGAACTGGTTGCGTTTCGTTTCCGGGATGAACTCGCCCGTGACCGGGTCGGGCTGGAACTGCGTGAACGGGTTACGCGACTGGAAGTTGTCGCTCAGGTGGAACTCGAACGCGCTGCCGCGATAGGAGTTCGTCCCGGACTTGGTCTGGACCGAGACGACGCCGGCGGTCGCCTGCCCGAACTCCGCATCGTAGTTCTGCGAGGTGATCTTCGTTTCCTGAATCGACTCGAGCGTCGGATTGATGACGATGATGCCGAGGATCGGGTCGCGATTCTCGGTGCCGTCGAGCTGGTACGTCGTCCCGCTGAAGTGCTGCCCGTTCACCATCGTCTGCGTGGACCCCTGCGGGTTCTCGCTCGCGGCGTGCTGCCACTGCAGCTGCTGCGTGCCTGGAGTCAGGAGAATGAACTTCGTGAAGTTGCGATCGAGGACGGGTAGGTCGGTGATCTGCTTCGTGTCGAACCGCGTCGCCACATCCGCGCGGTCCGTCGTCAGGAGCGTCGACCCTCCCGTGACGGTGATCTGCTCCGCGACCTGGCCGACTTCAAGCGTCAGAGCGACCGGTGTTTGCGAATCGACGTTGACGTCGACCCTCGGCACGATTGCTACTTTGAAACCGGATAGCTCCGCCTTGACCTCGTATGTGCCGGGAAGCAGGCGTTCCTTGATGAACAGGCCGCTGTCGTTCGTCACCACCGAGTCTGCCGTCTTGCGTTCGAGGCTCGTGATGGTGACGGTCACACCGGGAAGCACGCCGCCCGATGAGTCTTTGACGTTACCGCTGATACTGCCGTAGACCGCCTGCGCCGTTGCAGGCGACGGAACGGCGAGCGCGATCAGCAGGATGATGAGTGCAAGCCCAGATGTTTGAGCCCTTGCCCGCACACCAATCAACCGGGTCATGAATCCGCCTCCCGAGACGCCAAGAGAACTTCGGCGTCTGCCGCGTAACACAAATGTATTACGCGCATCTGGCATCCTAGAAACGGCGGCGTGCGCGGTCAAGAAGTTTCGGCGCGGTTTTCGGTGTCGACTGCGGCGTCGAGCGATGTCGATCGCTACTGATGGGCTTAGGGTGGCGTATCTCGTCAAGTTCTTGACGCTACGGTCGCTCAACAACCTTCAGCACCTGATCAGCTTTAACGTTCTCGATTCTCTGAACTCCTCCACCAGGCCATCGGACCTCCACTTCGTCGGCTACGGTCGCAGAGCCGAGCCCGATGTGCACGCGCAGATCGTCGTGCGAGTAGTAGCTCGACTGACTGAGGACGGCTCGCGCTTGACGACGGCCGCCGGCCCGGACATTGACCGTGGCGCCGATCGCGGAACGATTCGACTTCGTGCCTTGGAGTTGCAGCATGAGCCAGTGGTTGCCACGTGAGGCCGCGTTGACGAGCAGCGACGGCGGCTCGTTCATATTCATGACCAGCACGTCGACGTCTCCGTCGTTGTCGACGTCGCCGAACGCCGCGCCGCGGCTCGAGTAGCGCGACGCGACTCCCGGCCCGGACCGCGCCGTCACATCGTCGAACCGGGCACCGTCGCGGTTGCGGAAGACGACGCGCGGACCCCGGTGCGGGTATTCGGGGAGGACGCTTTCGATCTCCGGGTAAACGTTACCCGTGACGTAGAAGATGTCGGGCAGCCCGTCGTTGTCGAGATCGGGCATGCCGGAGCCCCACTCGACGTGCCGGTTCTGCACGCCAAGACCGGCGGCCATGGCGACATCTTCGAACATCCCTTTCCCGAGATTCCGGTACAGCGCCGGGATGTCGTCGGCGAAGTGGGTCTTGAGCAGGTCGAGGCGGCCGTCGACGTTGTAGTCCGAGATCGCCAGGCCCATGCCGGCCTGCGGGCTGCCCTGGTCGTTGAATGCCGCGCCGCTCTCGACCGCGATGTCGGTGAACGTCCCGTCGCGGTTGTTCCGGTACAGGATCGCCGCGGTCGAGTCGGCGGCAACATAGATGTCCGGCCAACCGTCCTCGTCCACGTCGGGCGCGGACGCGGTCATCGAGTACCGGCCGGTCACGCGACCCACCTGAGAGGCTGTCGTCACGTCGGCGAACGTTCCGTTGCCGTTGTTGCGATACAGGAGATTCGTGTCCGTTGGCAGCCCCTTCGGTCCGCAATTCACCGCGACGCCCTTCCAGAGGCAGTTCGGTCCCTTGCCCGGTTCCGACGCAGTCGCAAGGTCGAAGGTCAGATAATTCGCGACGAACAGATCGAGCCGCCCGTCGCGATCGAAGTCGAGAAAGCTGCAGCCCGATCCCCAGCGGTCCCCTTTTGCGGCCAGGCCGGCGGTGGATGTCATGTCGCGGAACGTGCGCCCACCGTCGTTGCGGTAAAGGGCGTTGCGACCGAAGTACGTGATGAACAGATCAGTCCAGCCGTCGTTGTCGTAGTCGCCGGCGCAGACCGATGAGGCCCACCCTGTGCGCGCGAGCCTAACGCGCGCCGTCACATCTTCGAACGTTCCGTCACGCCGGTTTCGATACAAACGATTCGTCGGCGCCTTGTCCGGCGGCCAGCTCACCTCCCGTCGCGCCCCTTCTTCGAGTCGTGTGCCGCTCAGGACGAGCGCGTCGAGCCAGCCGTCATTGTCGTAGTCGACCAACGCCGCGCCCGCGCCGTTGGTCTCAATGATGAACCGTTTGCGATCGACGCCGCCGTAGATCGACGGATGCACGAGGCCGGCTTTCGCGGCGGCGTCGGTGAAGGAGACTGACCAGTCGTCCGCCTGTCGCGGCGACGCTTGCCATGCACCGGCCGCCGACGTTCCGATGGCCAGGATGACTGTCGTTCGGCGGCACCAGGCTTTAGCCTGGTCGTACCAAACGACGCTGAAGCGCCATACCACCACTTACCGCCCCGCCTGCCCCTGCAGCTTCTCAGCGATCGCGAACTCCTTCTTGGCTTCGTCGATTCGTCCCGTCTGTTGCAAGAGCTGCGCGAGGACGTAGTGGGCGGTACGGTTGTTCGGATCGTACTGGATGGCGCGGCGCAACATGCCTTCTGCGATTGCCGGCTCGTTTTTCTTCATGTATGCGCGCCCCATCAGAATGTAGGGCGCACTATAGAAGGGGTTGAGCCAGATCGACTTTTGGAGCACTGCGATCGCGTCATCCCACTTCGACCCGCGCACGTACGCATCGCCGAGCTGCGACAGCGCAATGGCGTCAGACGGATTGATCGCGAGCTCCTTTTCGCTGAAGGTGATCGCCTCGTCGAGCCGCCCGCGGAAGAGCGCGATCTGGCCGAGGAGGAGATTGGCCCGTGGCAACTTCGGATCGAGCGCGAGTGCCTTTTCGAGCTCCGGACGCGCGAGCTCGTCGTGCTCGAGCCGGATCATCATCTGGGCCGCGAAAAGATGGGCGGCCGCCGATCCCGGCGCGGCGCCGAAAAGGCCGGCAAGAACGTCGCGGGCTTTGGCGGGCTCCCGGGTCTGGATGTACGCCTGCGCGAGGATGTACGCGAGCTCCTGATTGTTCGAAGCCCACGCGCGCGTCGCTTCGAGCCGCGGTACCGCTTCGGCAAAGCGGCCAGTAAGATAGAGCGATAGGCCTAGGACCTGGACCGCCTCGCGCCTTTCGATCGAATCCTGCGGAAGACGATCCGCGACTGGCGTGAGCAGCTCGGTCGCGCGGGCGTAATCGTCCGCGTGGTAATAGGCGACGCCGAGAAGCTGCGTAAGCTCGGGAGTGGTATCTCCTCCCTGGCCAATCGCCTTCTCGATCATGGTCGCCGCCTCGCGCGGCTTGCCTGCGTTGATCAGCGCACGCGCGTCAGAGCGCAGTTTCGAGGCGGGCGTCTCCTGCGCGGACACGATCGCGCCCGCAAGGATCACGACACCAATCACCAATCGCCAATCATCAATACTCGTCAATCGCCAATCACCAATCGCCAATCAATCCCCAATCCCCAATCCACAATCGACAATGGGTCATTTGCGCGCCCCTCCTCCTTCCTTGAGCGTGACGATTCGGTCGATACCGAGATTCATCCAGGTCTCTTCGAGCCCGTTGGGCCATCGCACGTCGACGACATCGATCTTCGTGTCTTTGCCCAGCCCGAAGTGAACGCGCAGATCGTTCTGCGCATAGTAGCTGCCCCCGCCGCGCACCTCGTCCATCTGCGTACCGCCGGCGGAGCGAACCCGGACGCGCGCCCCAATCGCGCTTCGATTCGACTTCGTGCCAACGAGCTTGAGCGTGATCCAGTGATTCGACGCGTCTGGCGTCAGGCGGAAGAGATCCGGCGTGTCGTGCACGTTGTTGACGACGATGTCGACGTCGCCGTCGTTGTCGAGATCGGCGAAGGCGGCGCCGCGGCCGGCTTTCGGTGTCGTCACGGGCGGACCCATGCGCTCAGTGATGTCCTCGAATCGGCCGTTCCGCAGATTCCGGTAAACGATCTTGCGTTGCTTGTACCCGGCCTCCGTCTTGAGCTGCTCGACTTCCGGGTAGACGTGGCCGTTGACGAGAAACAGATCGAGCCAGCCGTCGTTCTCGAGGTCGATGAAGCCGACGCCCCATCCGAGCCAGCGCGTGTTCATGCCGATCCCGGCCGCGAACGTCCGATCTTCACAAAGCCCGTTGCCGGCGTTCCCGTACAGTGTTGACGTGTCACCGGCGAAGTTCGTCTTGAACAAATCGAAGGTGCCGTTGCGATCGTAGTCGCCGACGGTGATACCCATCCCCGCCTGTGGCTTGCCGTCCTGGCTGTACGCGCAACCGGCGGTCACGCCGATGTCGGTGAACGTGCCGTCGCGGTTGTTTTTGTACAACGCGCTCGGGTTCGAGTCATTCGCCACGTACAGGTCCTGCCACCCATCGTCATCGAAATCGAGCGTGGTGACGCCGAGCCCGTACGTGCCCTGCGCTTTCAGGATGCCGCTCGGACCCGAGACATCCTCGAACGTGCCGTTGCCCTTGTTTCGGTACAGGATGTTCTTCCCGCCTTGAAGGCCGGGCGGACCGCAGGCAACGGGCACGCCTTTGTAGCGGCACAGGCCGGAGTCGGGCACCGGTGCGGTCGCAAGATCGAGATCGATGTAGTTGGCGGCGAAGAGATCGAGCTTCCCGTCGCGGTCGTAGTCGACGAACGCGCAGCCGGCACCCCAGCGCGACTTCGCGTCGAAGACGCCTGCGGTCTTCGTCACGTCGCGGAACGTGCCGTCGCCGTTATTCCGGTACAGCCGGTTCTGGCCGAAGTAGGTGACGAAGAGGTCGTCGAATCCGTCGTTGTCGTAGTCCGCGGCGCAGGCGCCCTGGCCCCACCCGCTTCCCTCGACCCCCGCCTTCTTCGTCACATCTTCGAAGGTGCCGTCGCCACGGTTTCGATAGAGGTGATTGGTCGGCTCCTGGCCCTTTGGGAATCCTTCGAGGGTAATTCCGTTCACCATGAACAGATCGAGCCGGTCGTCGTTATCGATGTCGAGCACGGCAACGCCGCAGCCCGTCGTTTCGAGGAGGTACTTGTTGGTCTTCTGTCCGCCGAACACGGTGATCGCCGTCAGGCCGGCCTCACGGGCAACGTTCGCGAACGAGAAGTTGAGACTGTCTGTGACCGGAGCCTGGAAGGCAGCCAGCGACGCGCCGACCGAAATCAAGAGAGCGACACGCGACATCACGATCGGTCAGCGGCCATCCGGCGGCCGGAGATAGGGGGCGAGCCGCTTCGCTTCATCGAAGTGGGTGCGCGCCTCGGCGACATCGCCTTTGCGCCTCAGCGCGAGCGCGAGTTGATAGTGGGCCTGCGGATTCTCTGGTGCCAGACGGACCGCCTCGCGAAATCGGGCGATGGCACCGGCGAGATCGTTCGCTTTCAGCCGATTCATCCCGACGCCGACCGCGAAGACCGATGCCTGCGCATCAGCCTTGAGTTTGTTCAACCGATCGGCCTCGGCAAACGCCGCGGCCGCTTCTTCGCCGCGCCCGAGCTGTTTGAGCGCCTGCCCGAGGCTCAGGTATGCCTCGGCCGACGTCGGGCGATACGCGATTGCGCGACGGAATTCCTCGACCGCCGCGTCGATCGATCCCTGTTGGCGCAGGACCGTGCCCAGCATGTAGTGCGCGTCCGGAAAATCGATCTTGCGTTCGATCGCCTCGCGGAAGCGCTGCGTCGCCTCTTCGGCCCGGCCCGTCTGCCACAGGACAACGCCCAACGTGTACGGCGCCTCCGGCAGCGTGGGGTCAAGCTCGATGGCTCGCCGCAGTTCACGCTCCGCTCCTGCGAAATCGTCTTTCTGTTTCAGCGCAAGCCCGAGGTTGTAGAACGCCTCAGCGCTTCGAGGTTCGCGCGCAATCAATTCGTTATAGACGGCCACGGCGCCCTCGAGGTCTCCTCGGTGCATCAATACGGATCCGAGGTTGATGCGCGGACTTGTCAGGTCCGGTTGTTTATCGATGAGCGCGCGGAGGGTCGCCGCCGCCTCGTCAGCCTCGCCCTTCTGCATCAGCACGAGGCCGAGATTGTTCTGCGCTTCCCACAGCGTTGGATCGGCGCTCACGGCTTTCCGCAGGGCTGCGACGGCTCCTTCAACGTCGCCCTGGTCGCGCCGCGCGATGCCGAGCTGCATATGCGCAACCGCCAGCGACGGATTCAGCGTCGTCGCACGGGCAAGATGCGCGATCGCCGGTTCGAGCTCGCCGCGCTGCCGGAGTGTGACGCCCAGGTAGTACTGGGCCTCGGCGTGATTCGGACGTAGACGTACGGCCGCTTCGAGCGCGGTCTGCGCGCCGGCAAGATCTTTCGTCCACCAGCGTGTGGCGCCGAGGTGGTACTGCGCGTCGAAGTGCGTCGGCGAGATCGCGACGGCCTTCTCGAATTGCGCAATCGCGTCCGCGGTCCGGCCCAGCTGTCCATACATGAATCCCAGACGATCGTGCGCGTCCGCGAACGCGGGGTCGACGCGGATCGCCGCTTCGTACGCGGCCGCGGCGCCGGCGAAGTCGCGTTTCTGCTCGAGTTGCACGCCGCTGCGGTAGTGTGCCTTCGCCGTCTGCGCGTCCTGCGCGTAGGCGGCTGTCGCTAGCGGTGGCAAGAGCCACACAAGCGCCAGCTGAGGTCCACGCCACCGCATATGCCGGATTCTATCGCGGTGTGTTGTGGAGCCAGTTGTGGAACCAGGTTTCACCTCCGTCAGCGCCATGGTAAAAACAGGTTCCGCCAAGCACTGGGAGCGTCATGCCGCAGCGAAGAATCATCGTGAACATAGCGACGAGCGCGGACGGCTACGTGGCGCGACCCGATGGCGATCTCGACTGGCTCACAGAACGGCCGGCTCCAAAAGGCTTTTACGGTCTCCCGGAATTCGAGCGCTCTGTCGATGCCAAGATCCTCGGCCGCAAGACCTTCGATTGGAGTGTGCAGATGGGCGCCCGCTTCGGTGCAGGTGCCGCCCACTATGTGTTCTCTCGGCGGCCGCCGCCAGCGTCCGTGCCCGCCGGCGTTCACTTCGTCGCCGAGTCGATCAGTGCCTTTGCCGAACGCCTGCGCACGCAAACTGGCAAGAACATCTGGATGATGGGTGGAGGCGACATCATCGGGTCCTTCCTGGACGCGGACGCGATCGATGAGTTCATCATCACGGTCGTGCCAACCTTCATCGGAGAAGGCATTCCCCTCCTTGCACCGAGGCATCGTGAGGTCGGGCTCCGATTGCTCGGTGTCCGACAATTTCCGGACGACGTCGTTCAGCTGCATTACGAGGTGCAGCGGTCGAACGTCTGAGCCGGGCCCACACCATGGATAGACAGCACCTCCGTAGCGCACGCATCTCGTTGATGTTCGTCCTCTGGATCGGCGTCGCGGCGCCGGCGCTGGCGCAGTGGGCGTCGCTCGGCGCGATGCCGCCGCCCCGGCGCGACAACGCGTCGCTCGTCTTTCGGAACGCGCAGGGCGGCGTGGTCGTAACAGCCATCGCACCCGGGATCGTCCGCGTCCGCTTCGCGCGCGGGCCGACGTTCGGCCGCGACCACTCCTACGCCGTGATCGGAGGACCACACCAGGACCCATCAGCGAAGTTCGAGATTGGGCGCGACCGATCGACGATTGCGACCGGCAGCGTCCGCGCGATTCTCCAGCACTCCCCGTTTCGAGTGGCGTTTACAGACGACGCCGGCAACTCCCTCGATCAGGACGATCCGGAGAAAGGCATCGGTTTTTCAGGAACGACGGTGCGCGTGTGGAAGCGGCTGCGAGACGATGAGCAGATCTACGGGCTGGGAGAGAAGAACGGGAGGCTGAACAAGCGCGGGCGTCAATTGGGTGGCTACAACTACACGATGTGGAACAGCGACACGTTCGCCTACGAGTCGGACACCGATCCGATTTACGTGTCGATTCCCTTCTTCCTCGTGCTGCGGCAGGGACGCACGCACGGGATCTTCCTGGACAATACCTATCGCAGCAACTTCGATATCGGCCATCAGTCGCAGGGGCTGTTGTCGTTCGGCGCCGACGGCGGCGAGCTGAATTACTACTTCATCGACGGACCCTCGCCGAAGACCGTCATCGAACGCTATACACAGCTGACCGGTCGCATGCCGATGCCTCCCATGTGGGCGCTCGGCTATCACCAGTGCCGATACAGCTACTTTCCGGAGAGCACGGTCCGTTTCATCGCCGACAACTTCCGCGTTCGAAAGATCCCGGCTGACGCCATCTGGCTCGACATCCACTACATGGACGGCTACAAACCGTTCACGTGGGATAAAAAGCGATTCCCCGATCCGGCCGGGATGATCCGCGACCTCCGCGCGAAGGCCCTCCGGACAGTCACGATCATCGATCCACATCCGAAGAAGGAGAAGGGCTACGAGCCGTACGACACGGGCCTTGCCGGCGATCATCTCGTGAAGAACAAGGACGGCACCGTGTTCGAGGCGCCGGTCTGGCCGTCGCAGGCCGAGCGCAATCCGGGTCCAAGCGTCTTTCCGGACTTCAGTCGACCAGCGGCGCGCGACTGGTGGGGCGGCCTGTACAAGTCGCTCGTCGACATCGGCGTCGCGGGTATCTGGAACGACATGAACGAGCCGGCGGTGTTCGAGACACCGACCGGGACGATGCCGCTCGAGGTGCGCCACGACAACGAAGGCCGGCCGACCGATCATCGCGAGATTCACAACGTGTACGGCCTGCTCATGACGCGCTCGACGTATGAAGGACTGCGCCGGCTCAGACCGAACGAGCGTCCTTTCGTCCTTACGCGCGCGTCGTACGCCGGCGGCCAGCGCTACTCGGCGCTGTGGCCCGGCGACAACGTCAGCGACTGGACGCAGCTCCGCGCGACGATCCCGCTGCTGTCCGGCATGGGTCTCTCCGGGCTTCCGTTCGTCGGCAGCGACATCGGAGGGTTTGCCGAAGCGCCGTCGGCCGAGCTCTACACGCGCTGGCTGCAGACCGGCGTGTTCTATCCGTTCATGCGCACTCATACGGCGTTCGGCACGCCGGACCAGGAGCCGTGGTCGTACGGTCCTGGGTACGAAGCGATCAACCGGCGCGCGATCGAACTGCGCTACGAGCTGCTGCCGCACATCTATAACGTCATGCACGAAGCGAGCACGACCGGCATCCCGGCGCTGCGGCCGCTCGTCCTCGAATATCCCGATGACCCGCGGACCTACGGCCTCGACGATCAGTTCTTCTTTGGCGGCGATCTGCTCGTCGCGCCCGTCCTGCGCGAAGCAATGACGGTGCGCGAGGTCTATCTTCCGAAGGGTGATTGGTACGATTTCTGGAGCGGCCGACTCATCGCCGGTGGGACATCAATCAGAGTGCCGGTCACGCTCTCGAGCCTTCCGATCTTCGTCCGCGCCGGCGCGTTCGTGTTCCGCCAGCCGGTCGTGCAGCACACGGGCGAGATGCCGGGCCAACCGCTGCAGGTCACGGTCTATCCGTCCGCGTCATCGGAGCGCTGGCTGTACGAAGATGACGGCGCGACGCCGGCGTACGAGAAAGGCGCCTTCGCCAGGCGTCGGTTCAGTCAGAAGACCACTCCGGGCGGCGCGCCTGCGGTCGACGTGGAAGTGGGCGCGCCTGAAGGCAGCTGGCGTCCCGCCGCACGGGATCTCATCTTGTCGATCGGCTGGTCGGGCGAGCCGAAACAGGTGACGCTGAACGGCGCGGCGCTGGCGCGATTGACGGCCGAGCGCAGCGAGGGATGGTCGGTGGCCGAGGGGTTGGTGACGATAAGGGTGCGCGATCGATTCGATCCGATTCGCGTCCGAATCGAATGATTATCGTCGTCTCGGCACATTGAACTCATCCAGCAGCCGCTCATCATCGCGCCAATCGGACTTCACCTTCACGTGGAGATCGAGAAACACCCTGGTCTCGAACATCCGCTCCAGCTCTTCGCGTGCTTCCGTCCCGATCCGCTTGATCATCTCGCCGCGCCGGCCCAAGACGATCGGCTTGTGCGATTCCTGATCCACGACGATGGTCGCAAACAGCCGCAGCAGTGTGTCCGTCTGATCGAATTGGTCGATCACGACCGCCGTCGTGAATGGCAGCTCGTCGCGCGTGTGCCTGAGGAGCTTTTCCCGCACCAGCTCCGCCGCCATCACCCGCTCGGGCTGATCGGTCAGGTAATCGTCAGGATAGAGCGCCTCCCCTTCCGGAAGGTTCGCGAGCAGCGCCTGTTCGAGGACGTCGACGCCGTCGCCAGTCAGTGCGGACACCGGAACGATCGCCTTGAAGTCGTGCTCCCGCCGATAGGCGTCGATCAGCGGGAGGAGCTTCGTCTTTTTGATCAGATCAATCTTCGTGAGAACGAGAATGACCGGGATCTTCGCGCGCTTGACGACGTCGAGGACGAAGCGGTCGCCCTTGCCCGGCTTCGCTGACGCATCCACGACGAAGGCGAGCAGATCGACTTCGCGGATCGTGTCGATAGCTGCGTCGACCATGCGGACGTTCATTCTATGCATCGGCCGGTGGATGCCGGGCGTGTCGACGAAGACAATTTGCCCGCCGCCGGGAACGTGCTTGACGCCGGTGATACGGCTCCGGGTCGTCTGAGGTTTGTCGGAGACGATGGCGACTTTGGCGCCGACGAGCGCGTTGAGGAGCGTGGACTTGCCGGCGTTCGGGCGACCGATCAGCGAGACGAAGCCGGACTGCACATCACGCCTCGGCCTGAGGCGCTTCGACCGGAATCCGGCGCATGCGGACCTTGTGGATGCGTCGCCGCTCGGCCTCGAGCACGATGACTTCAAGGCCGTCGAGCTCGAACGTCTCGCCGACTGCCGGCACGCGGCCAAGCTGCGACAGCAGATAGCCGCCGAGCGTCTCGAAGCCTTCAGGCTTGATCTGTACGCCGAGATGCTCGTTCATTTCCGTGATGTTGATCTTCGCGCTGAATGTGAAGGCGCCGTCCGGCTCCTCGACGATCGGCTCGGCCTCGACGTCGTACTCGTCCCTGATTTCCCCGACGATCTCCTCGAGCAGGTCCTCGATCGTGACGAGGCCGGCCGTGCCGCCGTACTCGTCGACGACGATCGCCATCTGCGCCTGGCGGATCTGGAACTCGCGGAGCAGCTCCGGCACGCGCTTGGTTTCCGGCACGAACATCGCCGGACGCACGTAGTTCGTGACCGGATCGTCCTCCTTTCCGTCAGCGAGAAGGAAGAAGTCCTTCACGTAAATAATCCCGACGATGTTGTCGAGGTTCTCGGTGTAGACGGGAAACCGCGAGTATTCCTGCTCGTGGAACTGCGCGCGCGCGTCGCGGACCTTGGCCACCGACTGGATCGCCGCCATGTCCGGGCGCGGGGTCATGACCTCGCGCGCGAGCGTGTCGCCGAAATCGACGACGGAGCGGATGAGCTGACGTTCCTCACGTTCGATGAGCGGCGCGTCGGCGACTTCGGTTTCAGGTGCGGCCGCTTCCGGCTCCGCCTCGGGCGCGCCCGGCTCCTCAGCGAGATTCTCCTCGGGCGCAGGTCCGCCGGTGACGCGCCGCGCGCGGCCGACGAATACCGAGGCAATCCGGCGCAAGCGCAGGAGGCGCGCCATCCGATCGAACGACGGCAGCAGGATCTCGAGCGCCTTCTGCGGATCGCGCCGCACCAGGAGCGTCGGCAACAGGTGCTCGCAGACAAGGCTGAAGACCGCGACCGACAAGATGAGCGCGGCGATGGACCGCCAGCCCCCGCGGCCGATGAGAATGGCGAGCAGGATCGTCGCGCAGGCGAAGATGACGCCCAGGAGCAGCCGGATCGGGACGAAGAGCCTGACCGGATCGTCGAGATACCGGGCGAGTCGATCCTCGGGTCCGCCGCGGTCGGCGACGAACCGGAGCGAGAGCCGCATCAACAAGGTGAAGGCGGTCTCGATCGACCCGACATACACGGTCGCAAGGGCCAGGAGGAAGAGCAGGACAGGAACCAGGTCCATTTCTATTTCGGGGCTCCGCCCCGCGCGCCCGACCGGCGAATCCGCTCGGAAAGGCCCTGATTCAGGCCACCTTTACGCCGCAGCCGGCGCTCCAGCTCAGCCATTTGACCGTTGTCGGTCTCGTGATCGTAACCCAGGAGGTGCAGAAGGCCGTGAAGGGCCAGAATCCTAAGCTCAACAGTAAGCGGATGCCCGTGCTCCCGTGCCTGGCGCGCGGCGACACCGGCGGCGATGACGATGTCGCCCAACTCCCGTCTGCGGCCCCGCCAAACGCGAGGGTCTGCGCGTGGGGCCCCACCCGGACCAACAAATGAAAGCACGTCTGTTGGAGCGTCCTTCTTGCGATATTGCCGGTTGAGGGCGCGCATGCGGGCGTCGGAGACGAGCGCGATAGTGACGCTCCCTGCGGCGCGGACAGGAGCGACCCGCCCGAGCCAGCGCGCCAGACCAGGCGCGCGCGCCGGGCGCCCGTCGGCGTCAACGACGGCAACGGTGATCATTGCCCGGAGTTGTACTGCTCGTATGCCTTGACGATCTGCTGCACGAGCGGGTGCCGCACGACATCCCGCTCGTCGAATCGGACGAACGCGATGCCTTCGACGTTGCCCACCACGCGCATCGCTTCGACCAGCCCCGAGACGCGCCCCGCCGGTAGATCGATCTGCGTGATGTCTCCCGTGATCACCGCCTTCGACCCGAAGCCGAGCCGCGTCAGGAACATCTTCATCTGATCCGACGTCGTGTTCTGCGCCTCGTCCAGGATGACGAACGCGTCGTTGAGGGTACGGCCGCGCATGAAAGCGAGCGGCGCGATCTCGATCGTTCCTCGCTCGATCAGCCGCTCCACCCGCTCCGTATCGAGCATGTCGTACAGCGCGTCGTACAACGGACGCAGATACGGATTCACTTTCTCCTGGAGATCGCCCGGCAGGAAGCCAAGCTTCTCCCCCGCCTCGACCGCCGGACGCACCAGGATGATGCGCGTGACTTTCTTCGCCAGCAGAAACGCGACCGCCTGCGCCATTGCGAGATACGTCTTGCCGGTCCCGGCCGGACCGATGCCGAACACGATGTCGTGCTGCTCGATCGCTTCGAGATACCGGCGCTGGTTGACGCTCTTCGGGAGGATCTGCTTCCGGCCGGACGTGCGCGTCTGGACGCCGCCGCGCATGAAGTAATCGCGAAGCGCAACGTTCTCGTCCTGCGCGACGAGCTGGCCGGCGGTTTTCACGTCGCCGCGCGCCAGCTTGTATCCGTCACGCATGAGCGCGGTGAGCTGCTCGAGGACGCGCTCCGCCTTCGCCACGTCCGATGACTCCCCTTCGACCATGAGGTCATGCCCGTCGGAACGGATCGTGACGCCGAACTGAGCCTCGAGCGCTTTGAGATTTTCGTCGTGAGTGCCGAAGAGCGACTCGATCCCCTCTTCAGGGATCGTGATGCGGCGCGTGGAAGAAGCGGGGATGTGGGAGTCTCCTCTCAGCCGACCCAGGAATTATCTCATACCGGGCCAACGGAGAGGCCGGAGGTAACGGAGTTACAACGGAGGAAGGGAGGTATCGGGGACGACACGGGATTGGAAGGCCTATCGCTCAGTCTTGATATGCAACTCCCGTAATTGCCGCGGATCCACCGTTGACGGCGCGCCAGCCATGAGATCGACCGCCTGCGCCGTTTTCGGAAACGCCATGACGTCGCGGATGGACGACTCGCCCGCGAGGAGCGCGACGATGCGATCGAGGCCGAAGGCGATGCCGCCGTGGGGTGGCGTGCCGTACTCGAGCGCGTCGAGGAAGAAACCGAACCGCGCGCGCGCTTCCTCGTCCGAGATGCCGAGCAGACGGAAGACGCGCCGTTGCACCTCGGGGGTGTGGATTCGAATGCTGCCGCCGGCGATCTCCGACCCGTTCATCACGAGATCGTACGCTTTCGCGCGGGCGCGGCCTGGATCGCTCTCGAGCCGGTCGAGGTCCTCGTCGAAGGGCGACGTGAACGGATGGTGCATCGGCGTATACCGCTTCTCGTCCTCGCTCCATTCGAACAGCGGAAAATCGATGACCCAGAGCAGCTCGAAAACGTCCGGCTTGAGCAGGCCGCGCTGCTTCGCAATCGACAGCCGAAGCTGACCGAGCCACGTCGACGCCAGCACGGCATCGTTAGAGGCAGCGAGCAGCAGCAAGCCGTTTCCGCTCACCTCCGCGTCGTCCAGCGCGCGGACCAGCGTCGGTTCGCCGATCGCTCTCAGAGCCGAGCTTTGCACGGCGCCGTCCGGCCGGCGCGCCCAGACGAGCCCTGACGCCCCGATCTGCTTCGCCTGCTCGACGAGCTCGTCCAGCTCGCGACGGCTCGCGCCCGCCGCGCCTTCGACGACGAGCGCCCGCACCGCCCCGCCCGCAGCGACCGCCTCGCGGAACACGTTGAAGCTCGACTCGCGAAAGACGTCCGACAGATCGTGAATCGGCATGCCGGGGCGGAGATCCGGTTTGTCCGATCCGTACCGCGCCATCGCCTCGTCGTACGGCATGCGCCGGAATGGCGTCTGAATCTCACGCCCGATCGTCCGCATCACCTCCTGCATCGTCCCCTCGACGATGCCCATGACGAGGTCGCGGGTCGCGAAAGAAATCTCGACGTCGACCTGCGTGAACTCGGGCTGCCGGTCGGCGCGCAGGTCCTCGTCCCGGAAACAGCGGCAGATCTGGAAGTAGCGGTCCATGCCCGCGACCATCAGGATTTGCTTGAAGATCTGCGGCGACTGCGGCAGCGCGTAGAACTCTCCAGCATGGACGCGGCTCGGGACCAGGTAATCGCGGGCGCCTTCGGGTGTCGAGCGCGTCAGGATCGGTGTCTCGATCTCGAGAAAGCCCTGGCTGTCGAGATACTGCCGGAACGCCAGACACACTTCATGACGCAGCGCGAGGTTCTGCTGCATCCGCGCCCGGCGCAGATCCAGATACCGGTACTTGAGCCTCGTGTCCTCCGACACTTGAGCGTCGTCCGCGATCTGGAACGGTGGCGTCTTCGCCTCGTTGAGGAGGCGTATCTCGCGCGCGAGGACCTCGACTTCGCCGGTCGCAATCTTCGGGTTGACGGTGTCCGGCGCCCGCCGCTCGACGCGTCCGAGGACCGCGGCGACGAACTCCGGCCGCAGCTTCTTCGCGGCGGCTACCATGGCCGGATCCTTCGCCACCACCTGTGTGATGCCGTGGCGGTCCCGCAGATCGATGAATATCAGCGAGCCCAGGTCCCGGACGCGATGCGCCCAACCCAGCAGGACGACGTCGCGGCCGATGTCGGCCGCGGTGAGGCCGCCGCAGGTATGCGTGCGTGTGAGATTGCCGAGCGTGTCTGCCATGCTTGTAGCGCAGTCTCTTCACCCCTCGACGCTGCTCGGGGTGCCCTGAGCGGAGTCGAAGGGCAGGGCTGCAAGACGTCTTGTAGCGCCCGTTAGAAACGTCACGATCTGCGACCGCGGCACCGCGGTCTGCTCGCCGGTCGTCATGGCTTTTACCGTGACCTCGCCGCGCGCCAGTTCGTCGCCGCCGACGATGACCGTGTGCGTGACGCCGAGCCGATCGGCGCGCTTCATCTGCGCCTTGACGCCGCGCGCGCCGAACTCCATCTGCGCCCTGAGGCCCGCCCGCCGCAAATCGGAGAGAAGCGCGATGGCCGCATCGCGGGAGTCCTCTCCGACGGCGACAACGAACACGCCGCTCTTGTCGCGATCCGGCGGCTCATCGGGCATCGCCAGCACCATCCGGTCGAGGCCCGCGGCGAAGCCGATCCCGACGCGATCCGGCCCGCCGAGCTGCTTCACGAGCCCGTCGTACCGGCCGCCGCCGAGCAGCGCGTTCTGCGCGCCGAGCGACGCGCCGAGGATCTCGAAGGTCGTCCGTGTGTAGTAATCGAGTCCGCGCACGAGGCGGTGCGATACGCGGAACGGCATGCCCGCATCGGTCAGGTACCGCTGGACCGCCTCGAAATGTTCGCGGCACTCCGCGCACAAGTAGTCGATCGAGTGCGGGAGCGCATCGATGATCGGCTGATCCGCGGGTACCTTGCAATCGAAGATACGGAGCGGGTTCGTCTGCGCGCGCCGCTGGCAGTCGCCGCACAGCTTCGACACGTTCTCACCGAGCGCGTCGACGAGCGCCTTCGAGAATGCCGGCCGGCACACGTGGTCGCCGACCGAGTTGATCACGAGCTCGACGTCGGCGATCCCCAGCTCGCGCACGAGCGTGTACGCGAGGTCGATGACCTCGGCATCGATCGCCGGATCCTTCACCCCGAAGACTTCCACGTCGAGCTGATGGAACTGCCGGTAGCGCCCTTTCTGCGGCCGCTCGTATCGGAACATGGGGCCGATCGAATACAGCTTTGGAAACGCCAGCGCCTGCTCGAGGCTGTGCTCGACGAACGCGCGAACCATGCTCGGCGTCGCTTCAGGCCGGAGCGTCACGCGGTCCCCGCCCTTGTCGACGAACGTGTACATCTCTTTCTGGACGATGTCCGTGGCCTCGCCAGTGCCCTTCGCGAAGAGCTCCTCGCGTTCGAGGATCGGCGTACGGACCTCGAGATAGCCGTAGCGCTCGCACAGCTCGCGCGAGACTCGCTCGAGCCGCTGCCACTTTTCGACCTCTCCGGGAAGGATGTCGCGGGTGCCGCGGACCGCCGGAATCACGTTGTGATTATACGAAGCTGTAGGGACAAGGGACTAGGGACTAAACGCCTCGACACACTTCGATATTTTCGAGTCCCTAGTCCCCAGTCCCCAGTCCCTACGGCGTAGTCGTCGCCTTGCGCACCGTCGGATACTGAATCCCGAGCTGCTCGAGATAGGTCTTGTACTTCAGCGGGTCGTAGTAGAACTTCCGCATCTCGGGGCGGAACTTCGCCATGATGTCGGTGTTCAACTCGATCGCCGGCTTATCCTGCGGCCGGATGAGCGGCTCGTATTTCATCTCCTTGGTCTGGACGTTCCTGAAGTAATCCCACGCCTGCTCCACCAGCTCCGGGCGCAACAGGATGTCGAGCATCGTCATCGCCTGCGTCTTGGCGCCGGCAGTGACACCCTTGTGCGCGATCGGCGTCGCCATCGCGATCGCGTCCGCCCAGTTGTGGCCCGGAAGATTCGGAATGTTCGACGGGAAGCGCAGCGTCACGGTCGGCACGTTCCAGGAGATGTCGCCGATGTCATCCGACCCGCCGCCGCGGTTCTGCTGCTCGGTGACCGGCTGGCCGAGATCCTCAATCTTGGTGGCGAGCCCCTCGGCGTCGACGCCGAGCTCCTTCTGCAACGCCTTCGCGAGCGTCTGGTCCGCGTCGCTCCACTCGGGCAGCCCGACCTTCTTGATGTTCTCGTACGTCGTCTCCGCGATCACCTTGTTCATATGCTGCGGCCAGGCGGAGCCGAGCACGCGCGTCGGCTGCAGCGCCGTGCCAGTCATCATCGCCGCGCCCTTGGCGATCGTATCGCCGATCTCCCAGAGTTCCTTGATGCGCGGATACGTGATCTCGCGGAAGTAGTACCAGACAGTCGCGGTGCGCGGAACGACGTTCGGCTGGTCGCCGCCGTCCTTGATGACGTAGTGCGAGCGATGCTGCAGCCTGAGATGCTCGCGGCGATAGTTCCAGCCAACGTTCATCAGCTCGACGGCGTCGAGCGCACTCCGGCCTCGCCAGGGCGCGCCGGCGCTGTGGGCAGTCTCGCCAACGAACGAGAACGCGACCGAGACGAGGCCGGTGCCGCCGCCCGCGCCCCACGACACGCCGAGGTTCCGGCCCACATGTGTGAAGAGCGCGACATCAACATCCTTGAAGAATCCTTCGCGGACGAAGTACGCCTTGGTTCCGACGAGCTCCTCCGCCGTTCCCGGCCAGATCTTGATCGTGCCGCGAATCTTCTCGCGCTCCATGATCTTCTTCACGGCGAGCGCCGCGGTGATATTCAGCGCCTGACCGGAATTGTGTCCTTCGCCGTGGCCCGGCGCACCTGGAATGATCGGATCGTGATACGCGACACCCGGCTTCTGCGATGCCTGCGGAATGCCGTCGATATCCGAGCCGAGCGCGATGACGGGCTTGCCGGAGCCCCACGTCGCCATGAACGCGGTCGGAATTCCGGCGATGCCTTCCAGCACCGTAAACCCGTTCTTCTTCAGGATGTCGATGAGGTATTTGTTGGTCTCGATCTCCTGGAAGCCCAGCTCCCCGAAGCTGAAGATCGAATCGACCATCTGTTGCGAGAACTCGCTGCGCGCCTGAACGTCCGCGAGCGCTTCCTGCTTGAGCGCGTCGAGCCGGGCCGCCTCCAGCTTCTGCTTCGCCAGCTCCTGCTTCGTCGGCTTACGCGGCGCTGGAGCGGACTGCGACCCCAGGATGGCGCCGCCGAGCCAGACAAAGCACGACAAAAATGCGACTATCGCCGACCTCGAGCGCACCATGACGATCCTCCAGGAGGGCGGATTATATAATGATGAAGTCGTGCCCGTTATCGATGCGCTCGGAAGGCCGCTGAGAAGCCTTCGCGTCTCCGTTACTGATCGCTGCAACCTCCGCTGCGAATACTGCATGCCGGAAGAGGAGTACGTCTGGCTGCCGCGGCAGCACCTTTTGACCTTCGAGGAGATCGGCGCGATCGTGGACGCGTTCACGGACGAAGGCGTCGACCGCGTCCGTCTTACCGGCGGCGAGCCGCTCATCCGGCAACGGCTGCCTGCGCTCATCGAAAGCCTCGCCGCGCGCCCCGCGCTGGACGACCTGGCGCTGACGACCAACGGCGTGCTGCTCGCGGATCAGGCGCACGACCTGCGAGCCGCGGGGCTGCACCGTCTGACGGTCAGCCTCGACACGCTGCAGCCTGAACGTTTCCTCAAACTGACCCGGCTCGACCTGCATGCCGCCGTTCTCCGCGGAATCGATGCCGCAGCCAACGCCGGTTTCGACGCACTGAAGATCGATACCGTCGTCCTTCGCGGCGTCAACGACGATGAACTGGCAGCGCTCGTCGATTTCGGCCGGACGGTCGGCGCCGAGGTCCGGTTCATCGAGTACATGGATGTCGGCGGCGCCACGCGGTGGACACCGGATGCCGTCGTGTCGCGGGCCGAGATCCTCGAACGGCTCACCGCCCGCTTCGGCCCGTCCGAGGCCATCGTCGAGAACAGCTCCGCGCCGGCGGAGCGATTCAGACTGCCGGACGGCACGGTGTTCGGCATCATCGCGTCGGTGACGCAGCCGTTCTGCCGCACGTGCGATCGGAGCCGGCTGACGGCCGACGGCCTGTGGTTCCTGTGCCTCTACGGCCGCTTCGGCACGGACCTGCGCGGCCCGCTGCGCCGCGGCGCCTCGCGCGACGACCTGCGATCGATCCTCGCGCGCGTCTGGCGGGCACGCACCGAGCGCGGCGCCGAGGAGCGCGTCTCGCTCGATCGCCGTGCGCCGTTCATTCCGATCAGCGCGCTCCGGCAGGACGCGCATCTCGAAATGCACACCCGCGGCGGATAGAGATCTCTGCGCTCCCTGCGCCTCTGCCTCCTCTGCGATTGATCCTCATTTTTGTAATACCGGCCAATCTTCCGTCTGCCGGCCAGCCGATTGGCCGGCCCCGCGGCGCGTCGCGCGCCGATTTCCGGCGCAAAAACGGGCCTCGCCGCGCGGCACGCACGTTGCTCAATGCCGGGCATGGTCTGGTTTCTCGAGCGCGGACCCGAGCTGATCGTCTGCGAGGCTCGACACGCCCTCGACGGCAGCGCCTTCGAGCTGTCGACGACGGTCGAGCAGGCAGGCGACGAGCGGATCGAGCGCTGTCCGACGCCGACGGATTTGATCGAGCGCTTCCTGGAATTCCAGCGCCAGATGCACGCGGAAGGCTGGCACGTGGTGCCGAACTCGCGCCGGGCCGAACCGTTTATCTAGTCCACGGCGAACGCGACGAACGTCAGGCGGCCCTCGCGCTCGAGCGCGACCACGAGCGCGCCACCGGGCTTGATCGCGTCGACCGCGGCGCGCAGGCCGGCGAGATTTCGAATCTCCGTACGATTCACCCGGACAATCACATCTCCGGGTCTCAGGCTCCCTTGTTGCGAAGGCGGCGCCGCGGGGGATACAGCCGCCACCACTACACCCTCGCGGCGCCGCAATAACGGGAGCAGCCGGGCGACCCGTTCATCCAGGTCGAGCCCCAGCACGCCAAGCCGCGAGACGATGTGGTCTTCGGGCCGGACGTAGTCCGCGAACCGCTCGGGCGCGTCCGGCCGCTCCGCAACCGTCACGCGCGTCGTCAGGCGCGCGTCGCCGCGCAGGATCTCGAGCGTGACCGGCGCGCCGACGCCGCGCGTGTAGAAGTTCACCTGGAACTGCCGGCCGTTCTCCATCGGCTTGCCATCGAGTGAGACCACGATGTCGCCGGGCTGGAGCCCCGCGCGAAAGCCAGGCCCGTTCGGGTCGACGTCGGCTATCACGACGCCCCAGTCCTGCGGCAACCCGAGGCCTTCCGCGATGAGCGGCGTGATCGTCTGCGCGTGCACGCCGATCTCTCCCCGCTTCACACGGCCCGTCTTCCTGATCTGATCGAAGACGTTGCGGACGATATTGCTCGGCGCTGCGAAGCCGATGCCTTCGTGCCCGCCCGACTGCGAGTAGATGAGCGTGTTGATTCCGACGACCCGGCCCTCGGCATCCACGAGCGGCCCGCCGCTGTTGCCCGGATTGATGGGCGCATCGGTCTGAATGTAAATCATCGGATCTTCCGGCTCGAGCTGCCGCGCCACGGCGCTCACGACTCCCATCGTGACGGAAGAGTTGAGGCCGAGCGGACTGCCGAAGGCCATGACGATCTGCCCGGGCTTCAGCTGATCCGAGTCACCAAGGGGAAGCGTCGCCAGGTTCCGCTCATCCACTTTCAGAACGGCGAGATCGGTTTCGGTATCGACGGCAACGATCTGCGCGCCAACCACCCGGCCGCGCCGCTTCAGGATTGACTTCGTGGGCCCGCCCGCGACCGGTGTGGACCCGAGCTCCACCTGCACGCGAATCGCCCCTTCCACGACGTGTGCGTTGGTGACGATGTAGCCGTCCGCGTCGAGTACGACGCCTGAACCGCTGGTCCGTTCGGTCGTGACGAGGCTCGTCGGCGGTCCCTCTTCGGCCGACGGCGTCGTGTATGCGGTGGCGAAGATCTGGACGACTGCCGGCGCGACCCGGTCCACGAGCCGCTCGAACGCCGCGCTCAAGTCGGGTAGCGACGGCGGTTTCGGCGGCGCGGGCTGAGCGCCTGCAATCGAAGGCGCCGCCAATAGCGCCACGATCAAAACGACATAGCGGGACAGGCGGCAGAAGCGCACGCGAAGAATGGTTGTCATGCTGTTGTGGAAACGGCCGCCGGGAGGCTGACCGTAAAAATGGCGCCGGTCCGGTCGGATCGGTTCGCCGCCGACACCGTACCGTTGTGCAGCTCGACGATCCGCTGCACGATCGACAGTCCCAGCCCCAGCCCGGCATGCTCGCGCGTCGTGGACGCGTCCGACTGCGTGAACGGTTCGAACACACGCGGCAGGAAGTCCGGTTCGATGCCGGGCCCCTCGTCCGCGACCGTCACGTGGATCCAGTCGCCGTCGCGCGCCGCCTGCACCCGAACACTACCGTCCGGCGGAGAGAACTTGATGGCGTTGTCGAGCAGGTTCGTCAGGACCTGGCCCAGGCGCGCTTCATCGCCCGACACGAGCTCGACGCCTGGCTCGACGTCGAGCACGAGCCGCAGGTTCTTCGGCGCTGCCGCGGGACCGACGGCCTCGATGGCCATCTCGACGACGGCTTTGAGCGAGACGGGCAACATGCGAATCGGAAACCGGCCGGACGCGATCCGTGAGACATCGAGGATATCCGAAACGAGCCGTTGCTGCGCGACGGCGTTCCGGTAGATAGCATCGACCGCGCGGTCGCGCATTTTTTCATCGATCGACCCGTGCTGCAGCATGTGCGCCCATCCGAGAATCGCGTTGAGCGGCGTTCGAAGCTCGTGCGACAACGACGCCAGGAACGCGTCCTTCGCCTGGCTCGCTTGCTCCGCCTCCCGCCGGGCGGCCTGCTCATGAATGAGCGCTGCACGCGCCTCTTCGGCCTGCTTTCTTTCGGAAATGTCCTGACCAATGCCGGTCATGCGCACCGGCGTTCCGTCCGGGGCGCTGACGACATACCCACGACCGTACAGGTGCCGCGTCGAACCGTCGGGCCGTACAATGCGGTGCTCGAACGAAAAGGGCGCGCGGCGCTCGAGCGCTTCGCGGACGGTCCGGTCCACCAGCTCCCGATCATCGGAATGCACGAGTTTGAGAAAGCCCTCGTAGCTTGCGCCAAACGTCGCCGGCGACACTCCGTAGATGCGATACAGCTCTTCCGACCACCAGATGTCGTTCGCGGCGATGTCCCACTCCCAGCTGCCGACGTGCGCCACTACCTGCGCGTCGGCCAGACGCCCGTGCGCCCGACGCGCATCCTCGGTGCCCTCGCGCACGCGCTGCTCGAGCACGTCCGCGAAGCGCCGAACCTCTGCGTCGCGCGTGCGACGCGCGGTGACCTCGGCAGAGGCCGCGATCATCGTCGCGGTTGTGATGGCGGTGAATCCCTGAAGAAGCGGCAGCGCGAGCGCGGGAGCGTACGCGCCAAACGGCCCAAGGCCATTTACGGTTCCCCAGACGGCGAGGGCCGAGACCAACGCGCACGCCAATGCCGTCTCGCGCGGTCCGAAACGGAAGGCCGGCCACACGAGCGCCGGGATCGCCAAGAATTCGATCGGGAGCCTGACGCCCGCGACCGCGGGATACGCGAACACGACGAGTCCGACCGAGATGACGGTCACGAGGAGCAGCGCCAGTTCCAGGGCTCGGCTTGACGTCAACCCATCGGCCGGCGGCCTCGCGAAAAGCAGAATCAGCGGCACGACCAGAATCGCGCCGGTCAGATCGCCGAGCCACCACGTCATCCAGACCGATCCGGGATCCGCGGCGCCCATGAGGCCGGTGATCTCGAGGCTGGCCACGCCGATGGTCGCCGCAAGCGTCGCGGCCAGCCCGGCGAAGGCCGCGAGCCGGAAGATCCCGGGTGCGGTGAGCGCGGCGGACGCGCCGCCGTACCGCTGCAACAGCCGCGCGCCGGCGAGCGCTTCCAGCGTATTGCCCGCGGCGATCCCGGCGGACGCTGCCACCGATCCCGACGTCGTCACGTTGACCAGGAATGCGCCAATCGCAATCGCTGGCCAGATCTGCACGCCGAAGAGGAGGACCGCGGCCATCGCGACACCCGTCGCCGGCCAGACCGCGCTCGCGCTCGAATGCACGAATGCCAGCGAGAGCCCCAGCCTTCCGACGACGAAGTACGTCGCGACGAGCGTCAGAAAGAAGAGGACGCGCCGGAGAGCGCGGTCCATTCGGCGCTACTTCCTCAGAATCTTGAACGCGTGATTGCCGTTCTTCGTGTTGAAGTACTCGAGGATCCAGATCATCGCGAGCGCTTCGAGGTACCGCGACGACTCGATACCGCCGAGGTCGATCACCGGCCAGCCGAACTCCGACAACAGCCGCGCGACGGTCTGCTTGGCGCCGGGATCGTTGCCGCAGATCAGCATGTCGGGCGGACCACTGGGAAAATCGGGCCTGAACATGTGCGGGTTGCCGACGGTGTTGAAGGCTTTGACCACCTTCGCGGCGGGCAGCCACCGCTGGACGCGCTCGCCGGCGGAGTCGGCGCCACTGACGGAAAGCGACGGCGGAGTCGAGGAAAAGTCCAGCGGGTTCGTTGCGTCGATGACCACTTTGCCCGCGAGGTTGTCGGCCCGCGCGAGCTTGAGGGCGTTCTCGGTCCCGTCCCACCGCGTCGCGACAATCGCGAGTTCGCAATGCCGGGCCGCGCCGGCGAAGGTGCCGGACGAGGCGCGCGGTCCCGTTTTCGCGACCCAGTCCTTCACTTTCTGCTGATCGGGCTCGCGCGAGCCCATCATGACGTCGTGCCCGAGGGTGACACACGCCGCACCGAGCACACGTCCGACGTCCCCTGTTCCAAGAATGCCGATCTTCATGAGTGCGAGGGTAGACCGGGTGGAAGGAAAAAAGAAAGGGACTAGGGACTAGGGACTAGGGACTAGGGACAACACCCCACGTCCATTGCTGAATGTGGAATGCTGAGTGTGGAGTGCAGACTCAATCAGCATTCGGCACTCAGCAATCCACAATGGGCCCAGACCCGGATCAGTGGGTAACCACCGGGTCTTCCTTCTTCTTGCCGAGACCCTTGATCTGCACGACCGGCGTATCAGCTTCCGGATCCTTGAGCACGTGCTTGCGGTACAGCTGCATCATCCGCTCGTTCTCGAGCGCCTGTTTGCTGCCGTTTTTCGCGACGCGCGCTATCAGCTTCTCCTCGCGCGCGTTCTTCGCGATGCCCGCCTCGTCCAGGTCGGTCTGACGGCCGGCGGCAACCGCCGCCTCGTCGAGGACCAGATGGTGCTCCTTGGACGCGAGCGGAACGGCCTTGTTCCCGGCGAAGATTTCGTGGCGGCCGTGCTCCTCGTACCACTTCGTGAGCGTAGCCGTCATGTGCATCTTCTCGATGATGTTCCGCCAGCCGATCCCCGTGTTATACGCACAGAAGGAGATCTCTCCTTCCTGCGTCGCATATGGGATGATGCAGCGCTCCGTCCGGCGGAAGTCATAGTTGAAGAGGTCCTGGAACCACATGCCGGCGATGAACAGGAAGTTCCAGCGGTCGGCGCGCCGCCGGTCGATGTCCGCCTTGGTCCGGTCGCTGGTGACCTTGCCGTAGTCGCGCCCGGTCGCGCCGAACGTCTTGTCGAACTTCTTCATCAGGTCGGCGAGCTTGAAGTGCGTCGGCGCCTTGAAGGGGTCGTAGTTCTTCATGAGCGCCAGCGCCATGCCCAGGACCGACAGCTTCCTGCCGCGCGCCGCGTCGTTCACCGTCTTGAGGTCCTTCGCGACGTCGTCGATATTGAGGAAAGCGGTCACCGGGACCGCTTCCTTCGTCTCCTTGTCGATCATCACCGCCATGCCGATGCCGCAGTTCGGGTGACAGCCGCAGGTCAGGTTCCCCCACTCCGCCGTCGGCCCGTGCACGAGGTCGGCCCAGTCGGTGAATGTTCCGAGGAAGGAGATCGGGAACCAGTCGCGCGTCGGCTCGCCGATCTGCATCTGGTTCTTCACGTCGTGGGCGAGGTGCGACAGCGTGTAGCGCTGCGCCGCGCGCCGCTCGGGCGTGACCTCCTCGTCGCGGCCGGTGAACGACACCGGCTGGAACGAGAGGAAGTTGATCTTCTTCGGGTTGTCGAGCGCGAACTGGATGATCCGCCCGACCTGCTCGTTGTTGATCCCGTTGACGATCGTCGTCACAGGGACGATGTCCACGCCAGCGGCGTGGAGGTTCTCGATCGCGCGGAGCTTGACGTCGAAGAGGTTGCCGACCAGGCGGTGCGAATTCGCCGCGTTGCCGATGCCGTCGAACTGCAAGTACGCGTAGCGGAGGCCGGCCTCGGCCGCAGCCTTCGCGAACTCGGGGCTCTTGGCGAACTCGATGCCGTTGGTCGCCGCCTGCACGCTGTTGTAGCCGACCTTCTTCGAGTAGCGGACCGCGTCGAGGAAGTACGGCGACAGCGTCGGCTCGCCTCCCGAGAACTGTACCGACATCTGCCGGCGCGGCTTAATCGAGATCGCGTTGTCGAGCATCGTCTTGATGTCGTCCCAGCTCAGCTCGTGGACGAAGCCGACCTGGTTCGCGTCCATGAAGCACGGGTCGCACATCATGTTGCAGCGGTTGGTCAGGTCGATCGTCAGGACGGCGCCGCGGCCGTACTTGATCGTGCTCGAGCCATGGTTGTGCAGCTTCTCGTCGTTGTGCGAGCGGATATCGCTGCCCGGGAACGACTCCTCGAGGTGCTTGAAGAACGCCGGGTCGATCGCCATGACGTCCTCGAAGTGCCCGTGCTGCGGGCAATCCTTGACCATCAGGATCTTCCCGTCGCGCTCGATGATGTGCGCCTTGATCTCGCCGATCTTCTCGCTCAGCAGGACCTTGTAGTCCCGCTTGCCGTCGAGGATCTCCTGGCGCGCCTGCCGGACGCAGACCGGGCAGAGCGAGTCGGTCTCGCGCGGCCAGCCGAGCGGCGGCTTCACCTTCTGCCAGGACTTCAGCAGGGGCTTCTCCGACCACTTCGGCGTAAACGACTCGTTCGGTGCGATGCGGTTCGCCGCTTCGTACACCGTCCATGCCGCCTTCGCCGCGAAAGTCAGCCCTTTCTCGACGTACTTGATCGGTTTGTGCATGACCGGCAGAATAGCCGACTTTCTGACAAATCTGAGCGTCTTTCACTCAACTGGCCGAATGCGAGGGTGAACTGGCGGGCGACCGGGGCCAACGGCCAGACCTCACGCGCGCCCAATCCGCAATCCACAATCCACAATCAGCATTGAGCTAGCATCAGCCCGTGTCTCCCGATGTCGTGGTGGTCGGGGCGGGGGTGTTTGGGGCCTGGATCGCGTGGCATATGCAGGCCTCTGGACGGCGGACACTCATCATCGACCAGTACGGCGTCGCGACTTCCCGCGCCAGTTCGGGGGGCGAGACGCGGCTGACGCGCGCCGGCTACGGCCGCGACGTGGTCTACACGCGGGCGGCACGCACATCTCTCGATGCCTGGCGCCGGCTCGAACGAGCGACGGGAGCTCGACTGTTCGAGCCGACCGGCGTTCTCACGGTCGCGACGACAAGCGACGTGCAAACCGAGGCGACGCTGACGACGCTCCTTTCGGAGGGCGTGCCGGCGGAGCGGCTCACGCGCGACGAGATTCTCGCGCGCTTCGACACGTTCGCGCTTCCGGAAGATGTGTGGGGTGTCTTCGAGCCAGACGCTGGTGTGCTCCACGCGCGGCGCGGCGTCGAAGCGGCTGTGGCCGATGCGAGGCGGCTTGGCGCCGAGCTGATGCACGACGCCGTTGCCCCACTCGAGCGCGAATCGTCGCGGCTCGAAGCGATTGCGACCGCCAACGGCCGGCGGATTCCAGCCGGAACGTTTGTCCTTGCCGCCGGACCATGGCTGCCGACGATCGTACCGGACGTGATGAGCTCGCGGCTCTTCGTCACGCGTCAGGAAGTATTCTTCTTCGGCGCGCCCCGCGGCGATCGGCGATATGCTGCCGCATCGCTGCCGGCCTGGATTGATTTTCAGGGCGGCGTATACGGCCACGGCGATCTCGGACGCGGCGTCAAGATCGCGATCGATCGCCATGGGCCGCCAATCGATCCCGATAGCGCCGATCGATCGGTCGATGCCGCCGCCGTCGACAACGTCAGACGCGAGCTGGTGCAACGGCTGCCGGGACTCGCCGAGGCGCCGGTACTGGAGACGCGAGTCTGCCAATACGAGAACAGCGCGAATGGCGACTTCGTGATCGACCGGCACCCGGACTGCGAGAACGTCTGGATCGCCGGAGGCGGCTCGGGGCACGGATTCAAGCACGGGCCGTTCGTCGGTGACTACGTTCGGCAGCTGATTGAAGGGCGCGCGGCGGTCGAGCCGCGGTTCGCACTGGCGACGAAAGGGACGCAGCAGTCGCGGGCGGTGTACTGATGACGTCTGGACGTTTTCAGAATCCAGAATTCAGAAGCCGGAAGAGGCGGTTCCTGCCGCTCGTCCTTTTCTGCTCGGTATCCGTGGCCGCCTCCACGTGGGAGCTGCCGACGTCGGCGGACCGGCCGTACCTGAAGGCCGCGGTCGAGGTCGCGAAGTGGCTCGAATCCACAGCGGTCAAGACGGAACACGGGCTGACCTGGACGGCCGTGCCGGGCGATCCGTCGACCGTGACGTCGAATCTCTATTCCGGCTCGGCGGGGGTCGCCCTCTTTTTCCTGGAAGCACATCGTGCCACCGGCGACCGGCGGTACCTCGAGCAGGCACGGGCGGCGGCGGACCACATTGCCACGACGTTCGACGAGACGACCGACTCCGGTCTGTACACGGGCCTGGCCGGCCTGTGCTACACGCTGGGCGAGACCGCGCGGGCAACTGGCGTGCGCGCGTATTCGAGCGCCGCGCGCCGCTGCGCCGTGCGCCTCCGGGAGCGGGCGAAAAAAATTGGCGCCGGCATCGAGTGGAGCGACACGACTGACATCATCGGCGGTGGCGCCGGCATCGGGCTGTTCCTGCTGTACGCGGCGCGTGAGTTCGACGGCGCGGCTTCGCGCGACGCCGCGATCCAGGCGGGCCGGCGTCTGGTGTCGCTGGCCCGGCAGGAATCCACCGGCCTGAGCTGGAGGATGAACCCGACGTTCCCGCGCGTCATGCCGAACTTCTCGCATGGAACGGCCGGGATTGCGTACTTCCTCGCGACGCTGGCGGCAGAGACGCGGCAGAAGGAGTTCCTGAAGCCGGCGATCGAAGGAGCGCGCCACCTGCAGTCGATTGCGACCACCGCAAACGATGTTTGTCTGGTCATGCATAACGCACCGGCGGGCACCGACCTTTACTATCTCGGGTGGTGTCACGGGCCGGCTGGCACCGCCAGACTCTTCTATCAACTTCACCGCGTGACCGGCGCCGCCGAGTGGCGCACCTGGGTGGAGCGGTCCGCCCGCGGCATCCTGACGAGCGGTATTCCTGAGACCCAGACGCCGGGGTTCTGGAACAACGTCGGGCAGTGTTGCGGATCGGCCGGCGTCGGCGAGTTTTTTCTGGCGCTGCATCGCGCAGGAGGCCGTCAGGATTACCTGGCGTTCGCGCGGCGGCTCACCGACAATCTCCTGACCCGCGGCACGCGCGACGCATCGGGCCTCCGGTGGACGCACGCGGAGCATCGCGTCCGTCCCGAGTTGCTCCAGGCGCAGACGGGGTTCATGCAAGGCGCCGCTGGCATCGGCACGTGGCTCCTGCATCTTGATGACTTCGAGCAGGAGCGACTTCCCTTGCTGCGGCTGCCTGATGCGCCTTACTGAGAAACCGAACGAATGAGTGCATTCACCGCTGCCCGGGATGGATGCACTCGCAATTCGGAGTCGAAGCGACCGCGGGTGACTTCTCGGTGGCTGAAGAGACCGACCGGCTTACGCGGCCGCGCGCCGCATCGCCAGAAGCGGTTTCCCCGACATGTAGCTCGGCTTTTCGATTCCGAGCAGCGCGAGAAGCGTCGGCGCGACATCGCGCAACGAGACCTTCTCGGCGTACACCCTGGGAGCAAGTCCGGGCACGCGTATCCACATCATACCGTCGGGATGGTGCATGCCGCTCTTCAGATTCTCGACCTGATAGAACAGCCGAAAGAACTCGATTGACGTGCCGTTCGGGCCACCCTTCAGCACCGCACCCGGGTCGAGCGTCCTGAAGATCGTGCAGCCCGCAAAGACGTTGCCGTCGCGCAGCTCGAC
>DATAEE010000077.1:0-3937 GCA_036258175.1 Vicinamibacterales bacterium | reverse complement strand
GGTCGGTCAACCCACCCGCATCGCCGCGCAGATCGTCCGCCAGGAGAATCCGCCAGCGCGGACCGGATCTCGCGACGGCCTCTACTATGGTTGGTACGCGAAGGAGTTCGAGGGTGTCGTGCGATTGCTCCTGCGCTTGCGTTACTGCCGAAATAACTGTTGGGGTTGGTGGACCAGAACAGCGCCATTTGGAACCAGGTTGCGGTCTTGTTGAGCCGAATTGACGCGCTTCGACTTGGCGCATGAGCGAGCGCGCGCGGGTCGTAGCCGGCCCGCGCCATGATCTGCGCGCCGAGGAGGTCCGCCTGCTTCTCGTAGTCGCGGCTGTAGCGGAGCAGCAGCGTGCCGAGACCGAACTGGGTGCCTTCCGCGATGTACCCGCCCAGCTCGCCGCCGACGACCGCGCCGCCGACCGCGCCGGCGATCTGGCCGAGCTGCAGCCACGGGTTCTGGGCCTTCGACGCGTTCGCCGTTCCATGCCGCAGCAGCACGCGTGACAGCTCGTGCGCCATCACGCCCGCGACTTCCGCTTCTTCGGCCGCCGCGTCGAACATGCCGCGTTGCACGAACATCGGTCCGCCCGCCAGCGCGAACGCGTTGATGTCTTTCAGGTTCACCGGCGTGAACGAGTACTCGTAGACCGATTGCTTCAGTTCCGTCGGCGCCGCGGCGACGAGGCGGTTGCCAATCTGCGTGAGGTACTTCGCGATGTGCTGGTCCTCGATGATGGGGTACTGCTTGCGGACTTCCGACGCGGCTTCCTTTCCGAGCTGCACGTCCTGCTTCGGCGTGTACTTTTTCTTCGGAAGCTTGATCACCGTCTGCGCCGACAGGCTCGCTGTAAGTTTTTGCAGGACGGGGGCAGAAATCTACCAATCGCCTCACTCGCACCGGAGCGCCACATTGGGATCGACCGCCGCGGCGCGGCGGGCGGGCAGGTAGCAGGCGAAAAACGCGGCGCCGACTAACGGAATTGGCGTCACGACCAGGATCCAGGGATCGACGATGGCGACGTCGAGCTCGAGGTACGCGCGCGCGATCGCCCGGCCGACGAGGCCGATCGACAAACCGAACAGGAGCCCGTCGAGCACGGGACGATACCCGTCCAGCAGCACCATGCGCTTGATCTGGCTGGAGGTGGCGCCGAACGACATCCGCACGCCGATCTCGCGCGTGCGATTGGCGATGACGTGCGACTGGATGCCGTAGAGGCCCGCCATCGCGAGAAGGAGCGTGATCGCGCCGAGGCCGATCGCCGTGAGGCCGAACCCGCGCATGACCTGGAACGGTCCGGCGAGCACCGTGCGTCCCGTCCCGATCCTGTCGATCGCGACGTCCGGATCCGCGCGCCGGATCGCCTCGCGCATCGCGCCCACGGCGGTCGGCACCGATCCGGATGCGCGCGTGACGACCGTGACGAGCGGCTGATAGTACTGCTCGAACGGCGCGTAGGCGAGCGGCCGCGGATCCGCGAAGAGGCTGCCCACGTCCGTGTTGGCCGCGATGCCGACGATGGTGGCCGTCGCGCGCGCGGCCGGCTGGCCGGCGAGCGCGACCTGCCGTCCGACGGCGTCGGCGGTTCCAAAAATCTGCCGCGCGGTGAACTCGCTGACGATGAGGACGCGCGGCGCGCCCGGCCCATCGCGATCGTCGAAGCCGCGTCCGCGAAGGATCTCGACTCCGAGCGTCCGGAAGATCGACGGCGTCGCGGCGACCGCGGTGACCATGCGCGGCGGCGTGTCCGCCGCGCCGGCCTGTTCCGCCGGCGCCATCGAGAGACGCAGCGCGCTCGACACGCCGAAGGGCAGTCCGCCCGTGAGCGACGCCGATTCGATCGACGGATGGCCGCGCAATTCGCCGAGCAGACGATCGAGCGTCCGCCGCGCGCGCGCCTCGCTCCACTCAGGCCCGTCGAGATTGAGGACCGCGACCCCGATCCGATCCAGATCGACGCCGGAGTCGTGCCGCGCTTCCGCGATCGAGTACTTCACGAACATCGTCGCGATGATGAAGAACCCGGCCGCGATCGCGACCTGCCACCGCAGCAGGGCGCGCTGGCGCCGGCGGCGCGGCGGCCCGGGGGTCGATCCGGCGGCGAGCGCGCCGCGCACGTCGATCGTGCGCGTCAGCTGGATCGCCGGCTCGAGGCCGAAGACGACCAGCGCCACGAGGAGTGACGACACGGCGACGCCCAACGCCGTCACGTTCAGCACCGGATGAAACGACAGCGTCGTCCGTCCGCCGAACGGCATCGCGAGGCTGATTTCGGTGTCTATCGCGGCGCGCAGCAGCTCGAACACGACGTAGGACGCGATCGCCCCGCCCGCCGCGAGAATCACGCTCTCGAGGCACTGCTCCCGCACCAGCCGCCACCTCGACGCGCCGAGCGCGCGGCGCACCGCGATCTCGCGCAGCCGTGTCGTCCCTCGAGCGAGCACGAGGTTGCCGAGGTTCGTGCAGGCGACCACCAGCACCAGCCCGACGAGCGCGACGAGCGTCATCCCGAACCGGCGCACGGCCGTGTCCTCGTCCGCGATCTCGGCCATCGTCTTTGCCCGCCATGGCCGATCCGTGGCGGTGGGGCTCTTCCCCGGGTACCGCGGTGGAAACGACTGGTCGAGGCGCGCGGCGATCGTCCGCACCTCCGACGACGCCGCGGCGATCGTCACTGTTGAAGCCAGGCGGCCGAAGATCGTGAGCCGCCGGCTCTCGCGCCCCCCGTCTGATTGGGTGCCGAGCGGAATCCAGAACTGCGTGCTGGCAAGCCATCCGCGCGGACCTGTGAACGTGGGCGGCGCGACGCCGATCACCTCGTATCGCTGGCTGGAGATCGTCACGACAGTGCCGACGACGCGGGGATCGGACGCGAAGGTTCGCCGCCAGAGCGCGTCGCCCAGCATCACCACGCGCGCGGCGCCGTCATCGTCGGCCGGCTGAATCGCGCGTCCGCGCGCGGCGCTCACGCCGAGCGTCGCGAAGTACGAGCCGCTGACGGCCTCGCCCATCAGCATCTGTGTCGCGGAAGGCAGAGCCACGCGCCGAATGAGCGTCGCCGACGCGGCCATGTGGGAGAACGATGTCTGCGCCGCTCGCAGATCGTGGAAGTCCGGCGCCGACACCGTGCCTGCGAGCAGCCGTCCGCTGTAGGGCGTTGCGACGATGGCGACCCGACCGGGCTCTCGGACGCCGAGGCCGCGCAGAAGGACCGAGTCGACGATGGAATACACCGCCGTCGTGATCGCGACGCCGATCGCGAGCGAGAGGATCGCGAAGACAGTGAAGAGCGGTGTGGCCCCGAGCCGCCTCAGGGCAAGCCTGATGTCGTTGACCACGCGGGGTAGCGTAGCATCACTCGTGGCGCAGGGCCATAAGTGGATCCATTCGGACGGCCCGGCGCGCGGGCACGAATGCGGCGGCGACGCCGACGACTGCCGTAACGGCCGCGATGGCCACAAGCGCCACCGGGTCGATGTTCGGGCGATACACGTCCATGCTGCCGATCCCGATGTCCGCCGATCCGGGCGTCGCGCGCAGCGCGAGCACGATCAGGACCGTGAGGACGAGACCGATGCTGGTCGCCACGCCGATCAGCCCCGCCACCCCTCGGTTGATGCTCCAGACCACCTGCTGACTCCGGGCGCCGAGCGCCATCCGAATGCCGATCTCGCGCGACCGCCTCGCGACCGCGAACGCGACGACCGCATAGAGACCGATGCTCGCCAGCACCAGAGCGAGGCCGCCGAGGACACCGAGACACGTGGCGACCACCTTCGGCGCCGCCTGCGATCGCTCCAGATCCTGCGCCATCGTCTGCGCCGTGATCACCGGCAGCGTGACGTCCACGGCGCGCAGCTCGCGTTGCATCGCCCCGAGAAGGGCGGCCGCATCACCCGACGTCCGGGCAATGACGGTCGCCGGCACGAGGCCCGCCTGCGTG
>DATAEE010000076.1:0-5502 GCA_036258175.1 Vicinamibacterales bacterium | reverse complement strand
CTCCCGATCGATTCTCGTCGTTCCGCCATGCTGGGATCGAAACGCGCACGGGAGGCAGGCGGGTCACGCGGGCTGTCGAGCGCGACATCCCAGGGTGTTCGTCTCGCTGCGCCTGGCGATCGGGCGCACTGCGCCATCCGGTCGATAGCGTGCTGGCAAACAGACATGCCAGGGCGGCGAGTGACACCAGGGTCCGGAGGCCGTGATAGAACTCCCATCGATCGCGTATGGCCTTCCAATCAGGCGGCAACGTCGCCGTTGTCCACGATTGAATCTGATGATCGATCGGAACGTTCACGGCCAGCGTGGTGACCAGCGCCCCGGCCATCAGGACCAATGCCGCACCCGCGAAAAGATTGGCCCGGGATTGTCGACCGCGAAATAACAACACGCAGAGCACGAGAGCGGACAGAAGCGTCGCATCAGCACGCTCATCGGTCCGCCAAGATTAGTGATCATCAAGCGGCCGACCTCGAGGAATGTCCCGGGCGTGATCGCTGCCATTGACCGGCTGAGACTGAACCACGTGCCCCAGAACACTCCGGTCACGAGAGAAAACACCAGCAGCGTCACGAACTGAACTGCTTTGATCACGACGTACCTCCTATCGCGCCGGTTCAAAAAGCTCGATCGGATTGCGGTCGGGGTCTTCAATTTGAATCTGACGTCCGCCCGGACCGGTTTCCATCTCGTTTCGGAAGCGGACACCGGCGCCCTTGAGAGCCGCGATACAGCTCGGGAGGTCCGAGACTCGCAGCACGATGCGGTTCCAGCCGCCAGGCTCTTGACGTTGACCGTTCGGCATCGGCCGCGAGCCGGACGCTTGAGGGCCACTCAGCAGGATTTGCGAATCTCCAAGCGACACACTTGCGAATGCCGGAAGTTGCTGATGCACCAATTCGAAACCGAGATGCTGGGTGTAGAACGTGACTGAGCGAGCGACATCGTTCACCTGGTAGCGGACGCCGTGGACACTATTGATGAACCCGCGTGCCTCCACGTGCGACGCTGCGGTGGGTTGCATGGTGACCTCCATTCGAGTGTGAACGCTCACAGCTCGTCGTCCGCAGACCCCGATGGGCTGGCGGGATCGCTACCGACGGACCTGCTGGTTGAGCCATGCCTTCTGACATGCAACCCGTGGCCCATTGACACTCTTCTGACATTCGCGGTCGAGCTCGGGACGCCGCACCGAACTTGCACGCTATGAGACCGGCGCGCTCGCCTGCATCTGAATGAAGAACGGCAGCGCCCGCCACAGCAACTGTGTGATTGGGATGATTCCTGCATCGATTTTTAAGGATGATGCTTCCGCCTGACGCACAACACAATTGAAGAGGATCGACATGCAACGAAACACAGAGCAATCGCCACGCTCGCGGTCAAGGACCTCGGCGCGGCCGCCAGGTTTTATGACTTTGAGCTATGGCCATGGACGAGCCACGAACCTGCGGTGAGGGCCTTGCCCAGCGCTCGGCCCTTCCAGCGCGAGTGAGCGCGTTGACCGCTGCGATGGCCGAGGTTCTCGAAACGCACCAGCAGACGCTCGACCTCACCGACGACAACGCCAGGGCGGAACATCGCGTACCAGCAGCTCGCTAACCTCGTGCAATGCGAGCGCGATCTCGCGGCGGTCCTGGAGACGTGGAGTGAGGAGGATCAGGCGATGCTCGTCGTTTCGAAGGAGTCACCATGAGCAGTCCCCAGACCGAGAGCCTCCAGCTGACACGAGCGCCGATCACAGAAACCGGCATGCTCATTCGAAAGCCGGTCGCCGAGGTGTTCGAGGCGATTGTGAACCCCGACATCACCACGAAGTTCTGGTTCACGAGAAGTAGCGGACGGCTCGCGGTCGGTCGGCCGATTCGGTGGGATTGGCAGATGTACGACGTCTCGATCGAGGTCACCGCCAAAGCGATCGACACCAACCGGCGGATTGTCATCGAATGGCCGGGATACAGCGGCCCCACGACCGTTGAATGGACGTTCGCGGCTCTGAACGACGGCACTACGTTCGTGAGGGTTACCGAATCCGGCTTCACTGGCACGGGCGATCAGCTCGTGAAGTACGTGGCCGATTCGACACAGGGGTTCACCCTGATGCTGGCTGGCCTGAAAGCGCTCCTCGAACAGGGTGTGAGGCTCAATCTCGTGGGAGACCGTTATCCCAAGGGGGTCGACGAACACGAGCTCACGAAGGATTAGTGAGGCGGCCTCTTGCTCCACACTAGTCATCACGAGCACGGCCAGAAACAACATCATTACCGCGGCCTGTTGAACATGGCTGCGCTCTCCTTCGCATCGATGTACGCCCTGATGTACGCGATGGTCGACGCGTTCGGCAACGTGTACAACAGCCTGAATCAGGTCTACATGGCCGGCCTGATGACCGCACCGATGATCGCGATCGAACTTGTCGTCATGCGCGGTATGTATCAGGACAAGCGACGCAACGGGCTGATCCTCGGCGGCGCGATCGTCGCAGGTGTCGCTTTCTTTGCCTTCATCAGATGGCAGACACAAGTTACCGATCGGCAGTTCCTGCGGTCGATGATTCCGCACCATGCAGGGGCGATTCTGATGTGCGAACAGGCGCCAATACGGGATCCGGAGATCAAGAAGCTGTGCGGCGACATCATCAAGGGTCAGCAAGCCGAGATCGATCAGATGAAAGCGAAGCTGCGGCAGTTGAACGAGTAGCTTCACTTGGCGCCTGAGATACGAGACACCATGCGAACCCAACTTGCGGTGCTGAACTGATCCGCACGCCATCGATCCTCGCCGTCTCCGAGCACACAGGCTGGGCCTACGTCGTCTGCGTCTCGGCTCGCAATCGACGGCCATTCGTCATCACGCGGCGTCGCATCACGCTGATCGACCGCGGCCTGCCGACGCAGCCCTACGAGCACGGGACACGGGGAAAGCCGCCGGACGAGGCGGAAGCCCTCGTCGCCAACGTGCGGAACTCGGTTGCGAAGACCCCCCATCTCGCCCTTGGCCGGCTCGTCGACGAGCTGTCGCGAGAGCACCCGGCAACGACACTCACTATCCGCAAGCCGCCGTTCGAGAAGCTGCCGGCCAGCGTCGCCGCTGTGCACGCATCGCATCCGCTGCTGTGCTCCGCTGACGGCATGCTCTACCACCTTGCAATCTGCAACGCTGCGAAGCGGCTCGGGCTCGAGATCCAGTTGTGCCGGCGCGGTGACGAGATGGGCCTCGCCGCGGCAGCGCTCGGCGTGTCGCCGGACGCGGTGGAGGAATTCGTGACCGGCCGCGGCCGTCCATCAGGTCCGCCGTGGACCGTGGAGCATCGTCGCGGCTACGCCGCGGCGATTGGCGCACTCGCGCCGCGCGTGCGCGGCCTCACGATCGCGTGACGGTCATGCCATCGGAGCCGGCAGCTCGGACACGGCCATATCGGTCGTCCACAGCCAGGAGCCGTCCGGCTGCTTTCGCATGAGGCCCATGTAGTTGCCGCGGTCGGTGACGGGCGTCGGGCCACCGAGCGTCATGACGTAGGTTCCACGCACGAACGCGAGCCCGTCGCCGCCGAGGATTTCATCGGCCGTAATCGCAAACTTCTCGAATGGCGGAAACGTCTCCAACCAGGCCCGCATCGCCGCCCGGCCGCGGATCGGCGGCTGAGGCGCCGGGAACCGGATCGCATCCGAGGTGAACATGTGTGTGATCGCGTCCCAGTCCGCCCGCCGCACGGCGGCCGCGTCCTTCTCGATGGCCGCGCGGATCGCGGCGAGGTCGTGTTCAGTCAGCGCCATGGGTTCGACGCCTTACTTCTTCCGTTTTGCAACGTTGAACGCGACAGCGGCGCGGATCAGCTCTTTGAATGCCGCTTCCTCAATCGCGTCGTCTTTGTGGATGTCGATGGCCCGTCGTGTATTGCCCTCGAGGCTCGAATTGAAGAGATGCGCGGGGTCCTTCAGCGAGGCGCCGTAAAAGAAGGTCAGCTTTACGACCTCTTTGTAGGATTCGCCCGTACAGATGCCTCCGTTGTGTGACCATACGGGAGTTCCCGGGGAAGACTCTTTGGCCCACTTCCATTCCTCGACGACCTCGGGGTCCGCCTCGTGGATAAGCGCCCGCATCCGTTTCAGCGCCGAACCTCGCCAATCGCCGAGCTCGCGAACGCGCTGGTCAATCATCAGCGAGGCGGAGTTGGGCGTGGCGGCGGCCTTCTGTGCGACCTTCGCCGACTTCGTGGATCTCTTGCCGGGCATCGTGTTCACTCCAGGACTGCGGTGAATTGCGAGGATCCTGCCGTCGCTACGGGACCCAGCCGGGCATGGCGGCCGCCTGCCGGATCCACGTCGCCATCTGCGCCTCGTCGAGCGGGTCGTCCTCGCGGATGTCGAGGTAGCGTACTTCCTTGTGCTTGGACTCGCCAGGGGGGACGGGACGCAGCGACGTGCCGCGGAAGAACGCCACCTTGACGTAGTTCGTGAACGTATAGAAGTTGAGAAACCAGCCCTGGTCCTCGACGCCGTAGAAGGGCGAGTTCCATTTGACCGCCTTGCGCACGCCGGGGACGGTGCGCACGATGAGCGCGTCGAGGCGGCGCCCGAGGTCGCTTTTCCAGCCCGGCATCGCCGCGATGTAGGCCTGCACGGGGGCGTCGCCGTCGGCCTTCGCGATCTGAGGGTTGCCGCCTGCGAGGAGCGTCGGCCTCGCAGCGACCCGCTTGGCGGCGGCCTTCTTTGCGACCTTCGCCGACTTCATCACGGTCTTCTTTTTTGCCGTGTTCTTCTTCGTCGTCTTGCCAACCATAGTGTTCACTCCGCTCACCGCGCTTTCAGGCGCTCGCCGGCATGGCCTCCAGCCGGCGCCAGAAGAAGTATGAAAGCCCCCAGAGAACCCCGGTGGCCGCCGCAAACCCCCACGCCTCCGGGCCGTCACCCACCGCGAAGTGGGCGATGAGCGCCGAGCCGAGGGTGATGGCGAAGCCGGCGTACGCCCACTCCTTGAGCCGCGCCTGCACCGGCGCCAGCAGCAGCACCACGCCGAGGAGCTTGGCCCACGCGAGTTCCACCCGGAAGTAGTCGGGGAAGCCGAGGTGGGTGAACGCCTCCGCCACCTGCGGCAACCGCAGTTGCGCGTAGGCGGTGAAGCCTATCTGCAAGCAGAAGAGCGCGGTGACCAGCCAGAAGCCAATGACGATTCCTTTGGAGCGGGGCAGGCTCAGGTCCATGGGCGAAAGGGCGCCGCTGCCTTCTAGGGTCAGATTCATGTCGTACTCCTTTTCTATCACCATGACGGATCGCACAGGATGAATGTGACCGCTGCCCCTCCGCTTGGTCACCTCAGCGGCGTTTCGTCCGTCAGCGTCACACTCCGGCGGCGGTGCGGGAGACCGGCCTGATGTGGGCGAACATGCTGCGGGCGTTCCAGGTTGGGAAGGCTCTTACCAGCGACGGGAGGCCGTCGAGTTGGATGCGGCCCTCGCGCGTAGCTTGGGCCCAGGTGAGCTGGCCGGCGTGCCATTTGACG
>DATAEE010000075.1:0-3478 GCA_036258175.1 Vicinamibacterales bacterium | reverse complement strand
CCAGCTTTCGATTAACTTGCGTATCTGTTTCTCGTTGCTGATGTCGGTCATTGCTGTTTTCCTCGCCAACGGCACCCATACGCAAAGCGGCGCCCACGTTGACGGAGACGTCAGGGTCATTGAGCTATCGACGTTGGCCTGTTATCCATTCTGGACGACCGACTGTGTAGGCGGCCCACCACAGAGCTCCGATCCAGAACACTTGCAACGGCAGGCGCCAGACAAGCGGTGTGGCGCGGCGTCCGGCGATCATCAGTCCGGCACGCGCCGCGTGGACGTTGGCCGGAAACATCAGGAGCAGCAGCGCGATCAAGCCATAGGCAGCAGCAACGGCCGTTGAAGGAAGCAACAAGCCAATCGCACCTATAACCTCCAGCACGCCGGTGAGAGTGACCAGCGCGGCGGGAGCGGGCAAGCTGCGCGGGACCATGCGAACGAGGTCCCCACGCGTACGGGGATGGAAGTGAGAAGCCGCGGTGAAGAGAAACATCGCGGGGAGCGCAAAGCGCAGGGCACCACCCCACGAGTTTGCTGCACTCGAGAGCGTGATAGCCCCGAACGCGCACGCAACGAGCCACGCGGCGATCATTACGATCAAGGGCGCCATCGGCTACTACCCGTTAATCAGCGTTCTCGACACGACCTGGACGCTCTGGTGCGGCAGGTCTCGGACAGCACCATATGCCCGTCCGCTGTCAGCCTGCCCAGGTGTGACTGCCGCCGTCCACCCGAATAACGGCTCCGTTGACGTACTCAGCCATGGGACTGGCGAGAAACGCGACGACGCGCGCCACGTCATCTGTGCTGCCAATGTGACCCACAGGAATTGGGAGATAGTGCTCGAGAATGTTCGGCTCGATCTCCTCCCAGTGGCTGCCCCAGCCTCGTGTCTTCGCTTCCGCATGGAACCAGCTCTCGACTTCCGGCGTGCGAATGAGGCCAGCGGCGACCGCGTTGACCGTGACACCGCTGCCGGCCAGTGCCTGACACAAGCTGGCCGTCGTGTTATGGATGGCGGCCTTCGTCGCCGCGTAGCCGGGCATATGAGCAAACGGACGCAGGCCTTCGCCACTGGAGATGTGAATCACGCGTCCCCATCGAGCGCGGGTCATGTCGGGTACGAGCGCCTGAATCAAGCGCACGCCCGCGACCACATTCAGCTCGTAATACCGGGTCCACGCGTCAGCGGAGCCGTCGAACCAGGTGTGCTGGGGATACATGGCGGCGTTGCTGACAAGGATGTCGATTGCACCGAGCGCTGCCTTCGCTTGCGACGCAAGCCGCGCGATGTCGGTCGCAACTGTGAGATCGGCGGCGATGAATACTGCGTGCCCACCGGTGCGTCTCAGGTCGTCGGCAAGACGCGTTCCGCGCTGCTCATCACGGCCGTGAATCACGACGTCTACATTTTCCAATGCGAGCTGGCGTGCGATCGACGCGCCGATGCCGGCGGTGCTGCCGGTCACGAGCGCCCGCTTTCCGGAGAGGCGAAGATCCATGAGCGATGGCTATCGAACGACCTTGATGTTGAATGCCGGCGTGCCCAGCCGTTTCCACACCGATAGCCAGAGCGGCAGGTAGCCTTCAGTCGCGCGTGCGGTGGCAATGTCGCCGAGGTCGATCGCGTCAGTCCAGCCGAACGTCTCGACGAGTTCCCGGACAATTTGCTTCGCGCCCGCATCATTGCCGCTGAGAAACACCGTGTGCGCGTCAGGCAAGCTCCGCGGGTTCACCATGATTTCGCAATTCATCGTGTTGAGTGCCTTGACGACCTTGGCGTTGGGAAACGCCTTCTGAATCTGCTCGCCGAGCGATTCAGGCCCAGGCCCATCCGGCGTCAGCACGTTGGCCACGTCGACCACAATCTTGCCTTCAAGATTCGCCGCGCCCGCTGCCCTCAAGGCTGCCAACGAGCTTGCGCCCTCGGTGCAGTTGAACACGATCTCTCCGAACACCGCCGCGTCAGGGAACGTGCCGGCAGAACCTCGTCCGCCCGTCGTCTGGGCCCATGCCGTGGCCTTCGCATTATTCGTTGTCCGCGACCCCATCATCACGTGGTGGCCAAGCGCCACCAGCTTCGACGCGATTGCGTTGCCGACCATCCCCGTTCCAAGTACTGCGACCTTCATTGCTGACTCGATATGAGGTTTGTCGTCGCGAATCCTGATCAGGTCAGAGTTCCATCCGCTGCGAGGCCGCCGACTTCACAAGCGCGGCGCACTTTCGGGCGCCGCCTCCAGTGCAAGTCGCTGACGCATGGGCTCGACGCTCAAACGCATTAGGAACAGCAGATCGTCGCTGGGCAAGAACTCTTTCATGCGCGCGGTCACGGCATCCGCCAGGGCATCGCCTTGCAGACCATCGCGTTTCACGGCGGACTGAAGCGCCTCCTGGAACCGCCGGATGTAGTTCGCCTGCCAGTCGAGGATGGCATGTCCCGTGACTGGCTGGCCATGTCCCATCAAGAGTGTCGCGTCAGCGGGCAGCTCGCGCGTTGCCCGTTCGAGATTGATCAACCAGCGATCGAAGAACCCGTCGCCCAAGAACGCGTGCATGTGGCTGTACACCAGATCGCCGACGAAAACCTGCGGAGGGCCATCTGCCTCGAGCCGCCAGAGGCTGTCGTGTGGCGACTCGCCCGGGCCGAGATCGGTCACGGTGAACACCCCGTCGGCGATGGCAATTCGCTCGCCACCTTGCACGATGCGACTCGGAAACGTGCGAACCGGTGGCCACTCGTCCCCAAACATGGGCCGGAGGATCTGCTCCTTCGTCGCATCGTCACGCCGAATCACCTCGTTCACACCCGCCACGGCGTACACCGGCACATCTGCACCGTCCAGGAGCGGCGTGACGCCGCCATAGTGGTCCGGATGAGAGTGCGTGATGATGACTGCCGCGAGTGGTTTCCTCAGTGCGTCGACGCGCGAGCGGAGGCGTTTTCCGTCTGAGACACCGAGCGTCGCGTCCACGACGACGACGCCCGTCCTCGTCTCGACGAGGTACGCATTGACGGGAAAGAGGCTGGCTTCAACACGATGAACGATGACGTCGCGTTCGACTCTCATGACCGAAGCGTACGATTGACAGGCATTGGCAGAAATGACAAAGATCCCGGAAATCCTGCCAAGGGAGGCGGTGATGCCGTCGACCAATCCCATCCGTACGGTCATCGTGGCATACGAAGGCGTCTCACTCCTGGATCTCTCAGGACCACTCGAGGCGCTCCGCATCGCCTCGACCCATCCGAACCCCGTCGGCGCGTCGCGCCTCTACGAGTGGACGGTCGTCTCCGTTCGTGGCGGTCCTGTCATGAGTGCCGACGGTGTGAGCATCGTGACCGAGCCTGCGACCGTGCTCGACGGACGCACAATCGACACACTGATCGTCCCCGGGGCGTGCAACGTGGACGATGTGCGGCGCGATCGCGAGCTGATCAACTGGGTTCGACGGCGCGCGCTCGACTGCCGGCGGGTGT
>DATAEE010000074.1:0-3053 GCA_036258175.1 Vicinamibacterales bacterium | reverse complement strand
TCCTCGTCGACACCCTGATCGTACGGATTCGACGGTGAGCGCCTCCGAAAGGTTGCCGTCTTCGAAACAAACCGATCGAGTGGCACCATCGACGCTCCCCACTTGACACCCCAGTGGAGATGGCGTTTACTCCACTGCGATGGCCAGTGAAGCGGAACGCGTCGAACTGCTGCAGGGCACGCTCGATCTGATCGTCCTGCGGGCGCTCGCGACCATGGGGCCACAGCACGCGTATGGCCTCGCGGCGCGTCTCGAGCAGGTCGCGGACCATCCCTTCCCCCTGAACCAGGGCACGCTCTACGCGGCGCTCGTCCGGCTGGAACAGCGAGGCTGGATCAAAGGCTCCTGGCAGCGGACCGAGACGAGCCGCGACGCGAAGTACTACGCGATCAGCCGCGCCGGCACCCGCGCGCTGAACAAACAGACCGAACGCTGGCGCCGGCTCGTCAGCTTCGTCGACAAGCTGCTCCTCGACGAGTCCTAGCCATGTCCGCCCTGCGGCGCGCCCTCCTGCGGCTCTACCACGTCGTTCGTCCGGGACGCGCCGAGCGGCAGCTCACCCGCGAAATCGAGGCTCATCTCGCGCTCCTCGAAGAGGACTTCCGGCGCAAAGGGCGGTCGCCCGCCGACGCGCGCGCCGCAGCGCGCAGGGCGTTCGGCGGCGTGGAGCAGGCCAAGGAGCTTTACCGCGACGCGCGCTCGTTCATGACGCTGGACGATTTGCGGCGCGATATCGGCTATGCGGCGCGGACGCTCCGGCGGACGCCCGGCTTCACGGCGGTCGCGATCGTGACGCTGACGCTCGGCATCGGATCGGTGGCGGTGATCTACAGCGTCATCCACAACGTTCTCCTCGAGCCGTTTCCCTATCCGCATTCGCGCCGCATGGTGGACGTCGTCGTGCGCGACGCCTCGAACAACATCCTCCGCGGAGCGCTGCCGGTTCCCGAATTCCTGGATTATCAGGAGCAGGCCACGGCGTTCGAGGATGTGATCGGCACCAACGTCGAACCGATGCACTTCTTGACCGACGCCGGCGCCGGGCGCCTCAACGTGGCGTGGATGACGCCGAACGGATTTGCGTTTCTCGGCGTCCGACCGCTCCTCGGCCGGGTGTTCGGCCCGGCGGATGCGGCGCCGGGCGCGCCGCTCGTCGCGGTGATGAAGCATCGGACGTGGATGACCCTCTTCGGCGCCGACCCAGCCATCGTGGGGCAGTCCATCACGTTGAATGGCGAGCCGCGCACCATCATCGGCGTCATGCCGCCGCGGTTTGAGTGGCATGTCGCCGACCTGTGGATCCCCGGATCACTCAATCGCACGGATTCCGCTGCCGATCAAACGTTCCGCTGGTTTCAAGCGCGGCTGAAGCCGGGCGGGACGCTCAAGGAGGCACAAGCGCAACTCGACGTTATCGCCGTCCGGCGCGCCGGAGAGCGCCCGCGCGACTACCCGCAAGGTTCGTTCGTGCAGGTGATCACGGTGATCGACTGGGTCGTCGGCCGGTTCCGCGGAGTGCTCTACACGCTCTTCGCTGCGGTCGGACTGCTGCTCCTCATCGCGTGCTGCAACGTTATGAACATGCTGCTCGCGCGCGCGACGGCGCGCGAGCGGGAGATCGCCGTGCGCGCGGCGCTGGGGGCTAGCCGAGGTCGAATCGTCCGGCAGCTCGTCGTCGAAAGCGCGCTGCTCGCGATCGGCGGCGGGATCGGCGGCTGCCTCCTGGCGTATGGCGGCATCAACGCGCTGGCCCGGTTGATGCCGCGCCAGGGTGTCCCCTGGGAGACCGAGCTGCGACTGGATCAGCCAGTGCTACTCTTCGCGCTGGCGACGGCGGCGGCTGCGACGCTCGTATTCGGCCTCTTTCCGGCGCTGCAGAGCGCGCGCCGCGAGCTGGTCGCCGGCACGAACGCCGGCGGTCGGAGCGGCACCGCGCATCGTCAGCAGCGGCGGATGCGGAGCAGCCTCGTCGTCGCGGAGGTCGCGCTGTCTATCGTGCTGTTGCTGGGTGCCGGCCTGCTGATGCGGAGTTTTCTCAAGCTGGCGACCGTGGATCTGGGAATCGATCCGGGCAGCCTGGTCACCGCGGGGGTCTGGTTCCCGCCCGGCCATCTGGAATCCGACGCGGAACGCCAGCGATTCGCCCACGCCGTGCGGGATCGCCTCGCCGGGATTCCCGGCGTCGAGTCGGCGGCCGTATCGACCGGGGCCGCCGCGTTCGGTGGGATGCGGACCGCGGTCCGCGTTCCCGGAGTTCCGTTGGAGGAGCAGCCGTCCGGCATCGTCCAGTTTGCAGCGAGGGATTCTTTAGCACGATCGGACTGCGGATCATCGCCGGCAGGTTGATCTCGTCGACTGACATCGACGCCTCGCGCAAAGTCGTGGTCGTGAACGAGACGTTCGTGAGACGGTACTTTGGAGACCAGGATCCGATCGGGCGGACCGTCGGGCTGCTGCGTCTCGCCACGCTCCCGGTGCCGGTCACCGATCCGACGCTCGAGATTATCGGCGTCGTCCAGGACGTGGCCAATCAGGACATCCGCGAGCCTGCAGCGCCGCAAGCGTACGTGCCGTTGTCATTGCGCGGTCCGTCATCGCTGGTTTTCACGATGCGCACGACGTCGGACCCGCAGCGTGTTGTGAACATGGTCCGGCAGTGTTCGCGGGTACGGGCCTCGCGCTCGTCGCGCTTGGCGTCTACGGCGTGATGGCCTACACGGTTTCTCAGCAGACGCGCGAAATCGCGATTCGGATGGCGGTCGGAGGCGAACCGCGTCACGTTCGGCGCATGGTTCTACGAACCGGTCTGCAGCTGCTCGGCGCCGGCATTGGTGTCGGCCTCGCGGCGAGCGCCGCGACGAACCAGCTGCTCGTCAGCCAGTTGTGGAACGTCTCTCCCTACGATCCGGTGACTCATCGGTGCCGTGGCGATCATCGTGGTCATTGGCGCGGTCGCCTGCTCGGTGCCGGCTCGCCGCGCCATGCGGGTCGAGCCGATGGTGGCGCTAAGACATGAATGAGGAATCATTGCCCGGCGCGCGCCAGCAGAAGCT
>DATAEE010000073.1:0-3743 GCA_036258175.1 Vicinamibacterales bacterium | reverse complement strand
CTCCGTCTTCAACGGCTCTTTCAGCAGCGGGTTGTCTCTCAGGTAGATCATCCCCACCGACAGGTAGTTGCATGCCCGCCAGAAGGCATTCATCGATTCCAGATCATGTTTCGACAGCGGCGTCTCGTCAGCGGTGATGACGTCCGGTTCTTTCGATAGCAGCTTTGCCACGGTAGTTCTCCCCATTCAGCCTTGTTCATCTGGTCTGCGGCCGGCCGCGGCGAATTCATGCGACCACCGATTCGGTTTCCATGGCGGTCGTGTACCTGCCGCCGCACTGTCGCACTCCGCCCGATGATCGGGGGCCTGCTGTGCGGCTGCGAGGTTCTCCTGCCGTCCGCGCCAGGCGTCGAGCGCTTCGTCCTGCAGCGCGCGCCCGTAGGAGTAACTGAGCTTCTACACCCTCGGTCCCTCGACCTGATTGATCCCGCTCAGGTGCATCGTCGCCGGAAGGTGATCCTGGCCCCCGACAGGAACACGTGCCGGGGTCGGCGGCCGGCGCATGACGCCGGACACAGCGGACCGTGGCGAACATGATTGGGATTCATCAGGCGTCACGATGCCGTGGCGGTCGTCGGGGTCGTTGCCAAAAGCGATGTCAAAGCGAGGTGCGTGCCGGCGAGCGGATGAAGTTTCATGGATCCTCTCGCATGTGTGTCATGACTCAGGCGGTCGTTCGCAGCGCGAGCGCCAGGAGGACAACGCAGCGCGCCTGCGCCACATACGCTGCCGGTTCGACCGCTGAGGCGGTCTCCCAGGGACGATATCATCGGGTGACGCCAGACGGCATGCCCTGCCGGCAGAAATCGCAGATGCCGCAAGCGGTGATGCAGGAGATGAGCACGCGTCTCCCACTTTCGCTGCCCGGGACCGTGGTAGACCAGCGCCTTCATGATGCCGTTTACGCCCGGATCACTCGTCGGCCGATCGGTGAGGGCTTCAACGCTGTTCATGGATCACTCCCTCAACCGAGTCTGAACGCGACTGTCGCACATCCCATGAGTCTGTATGGCGCTCGTCTGAAACGCTGTCCATTTGTGCACACTTGCGTCGTGAGCGGCTCAGCCGGTCGCCGCCGCCGACAAGACGGACGGGCCCTTCGGACGGCGCGAAGCGCTGGGTATAGTTGACGCTGGCCCCGCGACTCAGCTGAAGGGCAAACATGCTTACCGACGTGATTCTCCTGCTCGGGCTCATTCTGCTCAACGGCGTCTTCGCAATGTCCGAAATCGCGATTGTGAGTTCAAGACGCACGCGCCTGCTTCAAATGGCAGACGCCGGAGGCACTGGTGCGCGACACGCCCTCAAGCTCGCGTCCGAACCAACCCGATTTCTCTCCAGCGTACAGGTCGGCATCACCAGCATCGGCATCTTGAATGGCGCGATCGGCGAGGCATCCATAGCGAGTCGCCTTCGGACATCGATCGAGCACGTGCCGGTGCTTGCGCCGTACGCGGACGCGCTGTCGCTTGCGGTGATGGTCATGCTCCTCACGTATGTGTCCCTCATCCTCGGGGAACTCGTGCCGAAGCGACTGGCCCTGACACACCCTGAAGCGATTGCCAGCATCATCGCCAGACCGATGGACGTGCTTGCGACGGTCGGGCGTCCGATCGTCACCTTGCTCAGCGTCTCGACGGACACCATCTTGCGTTCATTCGGTGTACGTCATGTGAAACAACCCGCCGTGACCTTGGAGGAAATCAGAGTGCTCCTGGAGCAGGGCTCCGACGAAGGCGTTTTCGAAGGTGCTGAGCACGAGATGGTCACCAATGTGCTGAATCTGGACGACCGCCGCGTCGGCGCCGTGCTCACGCCGCGCCCGGACGTTGTGTTTCTTGATGTGCGTGATCCGCTCGACACCAATCGTCAAAAGCTACGGGAGGATCCCCATAACGTTCTGCCGTTGTGCGATGGTGGCCTGGATCACGTGTTGGGATTCGTACGCTCGACAACCGTGTTAGAGAAACTGCTCGAGGGCGGCACTATCGATCTGCCTGCCCTTGCCGAGAAGCCGTTGTTCGTGCCGGAAACCATGTCGCTCATGACATTGCTCGAGCAGTTTAAGCGCACGCACCTGCCGGCCGCGTTGGTCGTTGACGAGTTCGGCGACGTCGGAGGCCTGGTCAGCCTGACGGACGTTATCACGTCAATCGTGGGCGATCTACCCGCCGAACCTGGCGAGGAGCCGATGATCGTCCGTCGCGACGATGGCAGCTGGTTGTTCGACGGCGGGCTGGATCTGGATGCGGCTCTGCGAACATTGGACGCGGAGTCACTCCTCGACGACGAAGATCGGCAGCACTATCACACGCTGGGTGGCTTAGCGATGCTCGCCCTTGGACGGTTGCCCCGAACCGGCGACGTCTTCGAACGTGGCGGCTATCGGTTTGAAATAGTCGATATGGATGGAAACCGGGTTGACCGGGTGCTGGTGAGCCGAATCGATCGACCGGCCAAGATGCCGCCACTTCAGGAGTCATGACCCCGTGGCCAATACGACCGGGACGGTCCGATCTACCGTAGCCCTTGTTGACATTCTGGGCACCAGGACCCGTTGCGCGGACGAAACACTCGCTGACCTCGCGGTCGTCGAGCACGATCGTGCCGGTCACTCGAATCATCGGGAAGAACCCTGATGATTTCTCCTGGGCGCTACAAGGATGCGCTGACTCGTCATCATGACATGACGAGAGTCGTGACCGACAGGTAGATCCAGATGGACAAGAGATCTTGAATGACGGTCGCGAGAGGACCGCTCCCAAAGGCCGGATCCGACGCGAAGGCGTCGAACAGCCACGGCAGCATCATGGCCGCCAGCGTCGCCGTGGAGCACGCGGCGAAGACCGATACACCCACCGACAGCGCCAGACCGCCGTCGTTCCAGCGCCACCAGACAAACGGCAGGGCGACTGCGGCGAGCGCCACTCCAATCAGGATGCCCGCAAGAAGCTCGCGCGCGACCATTCGGCGCATGGGAATTCCGAGAGACAGGCCGCGCACGACCACCGTTTCCGTCTGTGTCCCTACGGCGTCGGCCAGGTACACGATGCCTGGGATGAAGAAAGCGAGCATGACGTTGAGCTGCAGGTGGGCTTCGAACGAACCGACCACGTCCGCCGCCAGCAGAGCCCCTCCGAGTCCCAAGAGCAACCACGGGATTCGATGGCGGAAGCGCCGGTGCACTGGCTCTTCACTCGCCGTCCGGGCGACCGAGGTGGTTCTCAAGAAGCCTGCAGAGCGAGCGAGGTCTTCTTCGTGCTCCGACAGGAGTACTCCCAGCAGCCGGTGAGGCGGGATCATCCCCACGAAGTGGCCATGTCCGTCAACGACAGCCAGCGCGGATTCTCCATGGCGAACCGCGCGCCACGCGGCAACCTCCTGATCGACGCCAGGGGCGACAATCGGGGCTCCGCGGTCCATCAGCGATTCCATCTTGGCGTCTGCGGAGGCCAACAAGAGCTCCTCAATCGTCACGATGCCGAGGAGTGTGTCAGCCTCACACACGACAACGTGGCTCGCGCTTTCATAACGCTGCCCCATCAGGTGTTCTCGGACGTCGCCGACACGCTGGAAGGGGCCGACCACCGGGACGCGCGCGGTGGCATGTTCGGCAGCCGTTTCGAAGGTCACGTGGGTCTGGCTCTCAGGTGGCTTGCCGGTCTGTGCAGCGTCCATCAGCCAATTCCTTCCTGCAATCGGAACGCCCCGCGTCTAACTTCGGCTTCAGCGTCCTCCCAACA
>DATAEE010000072.1:0-2137 GCA_036258175.1 Vicinamibacterales bacterium | reverse complement strand
CTTCGCCTCTGTCCCGACGATGACCCGGGGGAACACCTGCACACCATCGTCCGTGATGCGGAAGGTATGCAGCCCAGGAATGGGTGCCTGACCACGCATCTTCATGACTTGCACCTTGCGAACCATCGAATTCCGATCGAGGCTTTGAAGGAGCCACAGCACTCCGTCCGCGACGGTGAAGACCGGATTCTGTTCAGCCTCCGAGGGGTCATACTCGCCGACGAGAAACGTCGTGGCTTCCCAGCCTGTGAGCCGGACGGCCAGTTGCTGCACGAAGTACCGCAAATCGAGGTCGCCGTTTTGTGCCCGCTCGGCGGCCTGGGCCACCGTTCGAAAGGAATCGACAATCACCACGCCGGGGTTCGTCGTTTCGACTTCCTGAACGATGCGTGCGAGGAGCTTCTCCAACGAGCGGCTCACCATCTCCGGGCTCAGATTGACGTAGCGGACCGACTCATTCACGCGGGCCACATCGAAGAAGGTGAACTGCTGCTGATAGCGCAGCATCTTGAGGGGGGGTTCGCCGACGACAGTGAAGTACAGCGCGGAACGATCGGGACCCGAGAGGGCGAACATGATCTGCTGCGCGAGCGTCGTTTTCCCCGCGCCTGGAGTGCCGGCAATGAGATTGAAGGAAAACTCCGGCAGGCCCCCACCCAGGATTTGGTCGAGTCCCGGAACGCCCGTGGGAAGTCGGCGAATCGCCACCCGGTCGGTCATGCCTTATGTCTCCTCAATGCTCGCGTCGGAAAAGGCATCAGGCCACGCCTTTCTCAATAGACGCGCGGTTAAGGGCTCCCCGATGAAGGTGACGAGCAACCCCGTGAGTATTGTGAGGACCGCTCCGGCGGCTTCAGTGGCGATGGCAGGATCCTGTCGCTCCAAACAGAAAACGATCTGAGCAAATGGCCCTTTCCATTGCTCCGGCTCGCGCGGGTGGACCAGCCAAGGGTATTTCCGTTGCGCAAGATACAACGTGCGACCGGTCAGCGCATCGACTCCAACCTGGCCAATCAGCGGAGCCGAAACCTGAGCGAGGTCATCGTAGGCGCGTTGCGCCGCAGCCGCGAGAGCTGCCGCGCCCGCCGCCGACCCCGCGCGCTGCGCTAGCGCCTTCAGCGCGAGCTGCCGCAGCGCCGGGTTTTCAAGGGCCGTCACGCCGCGCCTCGACGGCAGCGTCGGGTGGGCGAATGTTTAGCAGGCATGTTAGGTTCACAGCGCATCGCCGAAAAATCGGCAACCGAAGGTGCTCGCCGTCAATCCACGCAGGTACTATGCTCTACACTGACCAGCTTTACGAGCGTGCTTATAGGGCGGTGCGTCTCGGTTCCTTCTCCGAGCACCGTGAGGGTGTGCGTAAACTGTGATCGTGCTCTTCCCAAGGGGCCGAAATGTTTTGGACCACAGGGAAGATACACTTCAACGGGTGCGCAACCGACTCCTCAAAGACGGCGTCGATGTTCGCGCGCGAACTAGCAATCACCTGCCCGCTGGGTACGCTACGTGATTCGCTGACTCTCCAGCAGCAAGGAGCGGCGGGGGCGTCGGACGGCCAGTTCTGCGCGCGGATGATGCCTGAGAATCGCGACAATGGACACGCCAAAGCTGACGCATGGTCGCGACTACGAGGCGTTGATCGGCATCGCGATGGACCATGGGAACTTACGCGGTGACGGGGTCTTTGCCGCCCCTGGGAAGAATCTTTTCGACCTCGGCGTGCGGGCGAGGAATGACGTGTACCGACACGAGCTCGCCGATGCGGTGCGCTGCCGCCGCCCCGGCGTCTGTCGCGGCTGTCACCGCGCCGACGTCGCCGCGAACCATCATCGTCACGTAGCCAGCACCGATGTATTCCTTGCCGACCAGCACAACGTTGGCCGTCTTCACCATCGCGTCGGCTGCCTCGACCGCTCCGATGAGACCTTTGGTCTCGATCATTCCCAGGGCTTCGAATGGCATGCGGGCGGAACTCTAACAGATCTCTCGCGGCTCGTGTGCTTCATCCCCTTGGTAGGCGAGCGCCGCCAGACCAACGACGATCAAGATAACGCCACCCCTGCGATGGAGTTTGTCTGTTTTCTTAATCGTGCAAGACGACCGTGAGCAGCGAGTTGTGGACCTTGAGCCCATCTTTGTA
>DATAEE010000071.1:0-10438 GCA_036258175.1 Vicinamibacterales bacterium | reverse complement strand
TACTCCCACCGAAATACCCTGGCTGACACGACGGTCAACACCAGGAATATCACCGTCATCATCGCCACGTCGCCGGCGTGCGCGATCCACCCCTCGCCGTTCCAGACGCCGCGCATCAGCGACACCGCATACGTCGTCGGCAGCGCGTAGGCGATCGCGCGCAGCGCGGGCTGCAGCGAGTCGATCGGGAAAAACATCCCGGAGAAAGCGATCATGGGATAGATGATGAGCGAGCCGATCGGTTGCGCGAAGCGCGCGGTGGGAACGACGCTGGCGACGAGAAACCCGAGGGACACAATGGCCACGGTGCTGAAGAGCAGCGCCAGCGTGAACGAGAAGAGCGGGACGCCAGGAGCAATCGGGAAGTAGCGCCGGCCGGCGAGGATCATCAACGCCAGCGTGAGCGCGGTGAACAGCAGCTTGACGATGACGTGGGCGGCCAGGATGGTGTGAGGGCGAAGCGGCGTCGCTCGCAGTCGCTTGAGGATGCCGCCTTCGCGATAGATCGAAATGATCGCGATCAGGGACAGCACGGTGCTCACCACGATGAGCAGGGACATGAAGATCGGGAGCTCGGCCGAGGCAAACCGCGGGACGTCCACCGGAGCCGGGCGCATCCGCAGGCCCAGCATCCGGCTCAACACGATGAAGATGACGACCGGGATGCCGACCGTGCCGATCACGCCGAGAGGCTCGCGCACGAAGATCTTGATTTCGAGCCAGACGAGTTTCCACAGTCCCCGCAGCATGTAAGCAGCCTCAGTCGCGAATCTTGTGCCCGGTCAGCCTGAGGAAGACGTCCTCGAGCGTCGGGTACTCGGTGCGGAAATCGCTCACGCGGACCCGATGCTCGGCCAGGCACTGAATGACCTGCGTCACCAGGTCCTCTCCCTTGCCGCGAATCGTGAGATGGGGACCTTGGTTGGTCACTGATTCCACGCGCGGGATAGTCCGGAAGCGCTCTTCCGCTGAGGGATCGTCGGTCGTCACGATAACGGTCCGCTCGGGGCAGTGACGCCGCACGAGCTCCGCAGGTGTCCCGATGTCGACGATGCGGCCGTGATCGATGATGCCGACGCGATCGCAGAGCCGCTCCGCCTCCTCCATGAGGTGCGTCGTCAGAAACACGGTCTTGCCGCGCTGACGGATCCCGCGCACGAGCTCCCAGATCGCGCGTCGCGCCTGCGGGTCGAGCCCGGTCGTCAACTCGTCGAGGAAGACCAGCTCGGGATCGTTGATGAGCGCGAGCGCGATGAACAGCCGCTGCTTCTGGCCGCCGGACAGCGTCATGAACCAGGCGTTCCGCTTGTCGCTCAGGCCGAGCTGATCGATCAGTCGATCGCCGTCGACCGGCTTGCGGTACAGTGCGGCCCAGAAGTCGACCGCTTCCCGCACCTTGATCCGCTTCTGGAGTTGCGCCTGCTGGAGCTGGACGCCAATCCTCTCCTGCAGCGCGTACACATCTCGCGCCGGATTCAGCCCGAGAACCGAGATGGCGCCGCGGTCAGGTTTGCGCAGCCCTTCCACGCACTCCATCGTCGTCGTCTTGCCGGCGCCGTTCGGGCCGATCAGGCCGAAGATTTCTCCCTGCTGAACGTCGAAGGAGACTTCGTCCACGGCAACGGTCCGGGCGTACGTCTTTCGGATTCCGGCAACGTGAACGACGGGTTGAGGGGTCATGCAGGAGCTGAGAGGCATTTTGTCATGCCTTGACGACGCAGCTAGACTTGCGGCTTCCGGGTACCGCTCTCGCCGGGAGGAGAACCAATGGGCCGGACGAATGCCTTCTCTCGTCTTGCGCGCACGCTTCGAATCGCGCGCTGGTGTGACGATCAGGATCTTCCGAGCCGTGAGGGAGTGGAAAAAACTCTGGACCTGGAACGTCGCGCGCTTCTTTCGCGACGCGAGGTCCTCACCGGCCTCGCAGCAACGGGCGCCCTGGCGGCGCTGCCGCCGCTGGCGCTTGGCCGTCCGCAAGGCAGTCTCGACGTCGGCATCGTCGGCGCCGGCCTCGCCGGGCTGGCCTGCGCAGATCGCTTGCGGGCGCGCGGCGTCGTCGCGAGCGTTTACGAGGCGAGCGACCACGTCGGCGGCCGCTGTTTCTCACTGCGCGGGTTCTTTCCGGGCCAGGTGGCCGAGCGCGGCGGCGAGCTCATCGACAACCTGCACAAAACGATGCTCGGGTACGCCAACGCGTTCAAGCTGGCGCGCGAGGACTACGAGAAGCACCCGGGCGAGGTCTTCTACTTCTTCGACGGCATCCGCCACGACGAAGCTGCGGTGGTCGATGAGTACCGCGCGTTCAATGCCGCGATGCGCGCCGACCTGCAGCAGATGTCGGCCGAGCCGACCGCCGATTCCTTTAACGAGTTCGACGCCGTGCTCGATCGCATGACCATCGCCGAGTATCTCGAGACGCGCGGCGCCGGTCCTCTCCTGAGGGCGGTTCTCGGCGAAGCGTACCTCGGCGAATACGGACGCGAGCTCGACGAGCAGAGCTGCCTCAACATGCTGCTGTTCGTGAAGGTCGACAAGCGGTCGCGCTTCATGCCGTTCGGCGTCTCCGACGAGCGGTACCATCTCGTCAACGGCAACGATGCAATCGCGCTGGGCATCGCCGCAGGACTGAGTAAGCCGGTCGAGCACGGGTTGTTTCTCGTCCGAGTGCACAAAACCTCGGGCGGCCGCATCGAACTGACGTTCAAGCAGGGAAGCAGGACGGTCGTGCGGGCGCACGATGCCGTGGTCCTGACGATTCCATTCAGCGTGCTCAGGACGATCGATCTCGACGCCAGCCTCGAGCTGCCGTCATGGAAGCTGTCGGCGATCAAGCAGCTCGGCTACGGCACGAACGCCAAGCAGGCGGTCGCCTTCAACGGCCCGTTCTGGAACCAGCTCGGCTCCAGCGGGTCGTCGTACTCGAACCTCGAGGATCATCAGATCACGTGGGAAACGAATCATTCGCGCGCCACGTCGTCGCGCGCCATCCTCACCGACTACGCGAGCGGGGACCGCGGCGCCGGTATGAATCCCCAAAACGTTCAGCAAGAGGCTGACCTGTTCGTCACGGCGCTCGACCAGGTCTTTCCAGGCGCGCTCGCCAATGCGACTCGCGTGAGCGGGAACTACCTCGCACATATCGATCACTGGCTGTCCAACCCGCTGGCCCTCGGCAGCTACACGTGCTATCTGCCGGGGCAGTTCACGACGATCGCCGGCAACGAAGGGAAGCCGGTCGGAAACCTCTTCTTCGCCGGCGAGCACGCGAACTCGTTTTACGTGTGGCAGGGATTCATGGAGGGCGCCGCGCTGTCGGGCATCGACGCCGCCAACGCCCTCCTATGAGCGAGCTCTCTACGGCGTCACGGCTGCGGTCGCTTCGACGGCCTGCTCGATGAGCGCGGCAACGGCGGCCGGCTGCGACACGTAGATCGCATGGCTGCCACGGGCCTCGACGACGGTGGAACCGGCGCGTTTGGACATCAAGCGCTGAGCCGGGGGCGGAATCATCTTGTCTTCCGTCGCGACCAGGTACCAGCTCGGTTTCGTTTTCCACGCCGGCTGGCTCACCGCGCCGCCAAGCGCCTCGACACCCCACGGAACTTGCGAATCGGCCATGAACGCGGCCTTTTCGGCGTCCACGTCGGCGGCGAACGACGCGGCGAACTTCGCCTTGTCGAGCAGGAGGTAGCCGTCCTGCGGCGGCAGGATCGGAGGGACAGGCGCGCCGGGCGGCGGATCCTTGATGAGCGTTGCCACCGACTCTCCCGCGTCGGGTGCGAACGCCGCAATGTAGACGAGTCCCACGACTCTCGGATCGTTGCCCGCTTCGGTGATCACGGCTCCGCCGTAGGAGTGGCCGACGAGGATCGCGGGCCCGTCCTGAGCAGCAAGAGCACGCCTCGTCGTCGCCACGTCGTCCGCCAGCGATATCGTCGCGTTCTGGACGACGGTGACGAGAGAGCCGTCCTTTTTCAGGAGTGTGTAGACGCCCTCCCAGCCCGAGCCGTCCACGAAGCCGCCGTGGACGAGAACGATGTTCGCGGCATTTGGTTTGGTCATAGTGATGTCCTTTCTTTGCCGCCCGGAAGTGTGACAGCTGGCTCGATCGGAGGGATCACGAGATGGAGGGTTTTCCGGCTACCACCTTCGGGGTACGTCTAAGCCGCGACACACACGCGCGCGTTTTCCCACAGAACGGATTCCTGCTCGAACGTCTTGCGATACGCCTCGATGACGGCGAGGACCGATTGCCGCGCCGCCGCCGTATCGGGATGGACCAGGAGCAGGACCTTCGACTGCTCGTGATCGATGCTGCCAGCGGGTGTCCGCCACTGGCCCTCCGCCTCCCACACGGTCAGCCCGTCGGGAAACCGCTTGGTCACTTCGTCGCGCAAGAATATTTGCCACTCGAGCTCGGTCACGGTGCCCTTCGGCCGCGCGAGCCCGAAATAGAGCGTCGTGCGGACCTGCGGGGCGGACGACCCGACGCAGTCCATGACGACCGTGAGTCCCTGCGCCCCGACCGGGGGCTGCAGGCGGCCGCCGGAGACAAAGCCGGCGGCAAAGATCAACGTGCCCACAGTGATCATCAGCGCTCGCATGGGATCATCTCCTCGCCTCAACTGTTCAGCCCGCATTGTCCCACCCTCCATCGCGTTGGCCAGATGTTTTCTTTTGTGTCAAGAAAGCCACGGATTACGCGGATCAAGAAGAGCCACGGATTACCGCGGATATTACGGATGTTCCGGGCCCTTGCCTTCCCAGGAAACCAGATCCGCGTCATCCGTGACATCCGTGTCATCCGTGGTTGGTTTAATCCGTGACATCCGTGGCCGTGCCGCGGATTCCGCGGATCACCGTATTCACTCCTGACAGGACGCTGTCAGCAGCCGGCTGTCATCCTGCACCTCGAAAGGAGACGGCTATGAAGCATCCCGTGATGTGGTTCGAGGTTCTCGGCAAGGATGCGGGCAAGCTCTGTCAGTTTTACGGCGCGCTCTTCGGCTGGTCGTTCGGCGGCGACCCGTCCACATACGGATTGGTGCAGTCGAACGGCCGCGGCATTCCGGGCGGGGTTGGCGTGAGCTATCCGGGCACGCGCGAGTGGGTCACCTTATACGTCGAGACGCCCGACATCACCGCGTCGCTCGCCTACGTCGAGCATTTGGGCGGACGCGTCGTCATGCCGCGCACCGTCATGCCCGGCGTGACGCGCGCGCCAGCGACGCGATTCGCGGCAAGGTCGCGGCGATCGTCCCGAAAGATCTCGCGCCGCTCGTCGCCGAGACGCGGCTGTTCGTGCCGTCGACAATCGGCGCGGGAAAACCGCCGATGCGTTGGCGCTCGCGCGCGAAGCGTTGATCGCGCGCCGCAAGCTCGAGCTGTCCTACGCAAACGCCGACGGCGCTGGCACGACGCGGACCGTGCGTCCGCTGGGGATCTTTTTGGGGGCCGGACGTGGACGCTGGCCGTCTGGTGCGAACTGCGTCAGGATTTCCGGAACTTCCGGCTCGATCGCATCGCGGCGTCCACGATGCTCGACGAGACGTTCGAGGACGAGGCGGGCAAGGCGCTCCGCGACATGCTGGCGCGCTACGGACCCGAAGCGCTCCGGCTGATCGAGAACTGACGTCCGAGTCTCGATCTTTAGATGTTCACGGTTTCACCATATACGGGCTGCTAGGCATCCGGCAGCACGCGTTCAAGCAGCAGCTTCAGGAATTCGTCGCTTCTCGTCGCGATGGCGTTGTGACCGGCGTTCGGGATCAGGACGAGCTCTTTCCGGGGCGCGGTGATGCGGTCAACGTACTCCCGCACCGGCCCGACCGGCGTCACGTTGTCGAGGGCACCCTGAAACACGAAAAAGGGCATCGCGAACGTCGTCCCCAGTGACGGGATGTCTTCCTTCTCTACGGCATCACGAAAATGATCCTGACTGCTGGCTAATCCTCTTCTGAAGTCACGCAGATCTCCCAGGCTGGCGCGGGAGTCGAACAACACCATCGAGATCAAGCTGGCTGTCGACGGTAGCCCGGGCTCGTACCGGTTGGCCCATTTCGTGTGCACCCTCGCCTTCGCGATTGAATCGTACGGCGGTGGGCCGTTCACCTCGAGCTCCGCAACTGCCTCACGGTCGCTGCGCATCCGCGCCTCGGCCAACAGCTGGTCGTAGGCGAGTCGCCGAAACTTTCCTTGATCGACGCTCTGGCCGGAGCCGACATACGCGGAAAACAGATCAGGACGCGCCAACGCCATGCGGACGCCGAGCGTCGTCCCCCACGACAACCCGACGATGACGATCGTCGGTTTGTGAAGACGGGTGCGGACGAATTGGGCCACCTCGAGGCCGTCCTGCGCCATCCGATCTTTCGTGACACCCGCGTTGACGGGTCCCGATCGGCCGTAGGTCTTGCCGGCGCCGCGCTGATCCCAGAAGACGATCGTGAAGTCTTTGGTCCAGGAGAACAGGAAGTGACGCGGCAGCGGGCTCATCGCGATCCCCGGACCGCCGTGGAGGAGGAGCAGGACCGGATTGTCCCGGTCCTGGCCGCGAATCACAATCCACTGATCGATGCCGCCGATTCTTGTGAACAAGGCCTCGTCGATTCCGCGCGCGGGGTCTATCACTGTCGCCCTGGCCAATTGGTGGTGCCGGTACGCGCGGTAGAGCAGGCCGCCGCAGATAGACAGAATGATGAGGACAAGCAGGCCAAGGATCGCGCGCCGTGCGGCTTTCCAGATCCGGCTCGGCATGTGCCCTGCGCAGTTTATGCGCAAGCCGGCGCTCGATGTCGTCTGCATAGGGCCCGCAGCTCACCTGGGTGTCGTTCTGCGGCGGGCCCGTCACGGCCACACAGGTGCTCGGATCGAGCCCCAGGGCCGCCGCAGAACGACACCCAGGTGAGCCCGGGCCTCTGGCCTCAGCACCTGGAGGAAGATGTAAGATCGTCTGCTTAGCGTCAGCGCTGGACCCATGTCATCCCCTACCCGCGAGCTCGAGTTTTACAAGCTCGTCGACCGGCTATCACACGGTTTGAAGCCGATGCGCGAGCCGCGCAAGGCGCTGGCGCAGGCGCTGCGCGAGAGCCGCGACTTTTTCCGGGCGGCGCGCGGCTGCGTGGCGGTCGCGTACGAGGGACAGACGGACGCGAGCCTGCTGATCACTCTGCCCAAAGAGGGTGACTGGGATCTCCAGAACATCGGACAGTTCATCCGGAACAGCAACCCGCCGATCCGAGACGACGTCATGATGGCGGCGATCCGGCGGCGCGGCGCCACCTGGGGCGCGATGGCGCTGGCGCGGCACGGCGGGACCTTCGATCGGACCGATCGCGACCTTCTGGCGCGCATCGTGGCCGCCGTGTCAGAAGCGATTCAGTTCATCGACCGCGAGAAGATGCTGGGCATCCGCGACCGGATCGACCGCAAGATCATGGTCCAGATCGATCCGAAGGATCTCTTCTATCAGATCCTCGACGGGCTGCGATCGCTGACGCACTACGATCACTCGTCCGCGCTGCTGATCCGCGAGAACAGCGAAGACGAGCTTCGTGTCGTTGCGGAACAGATCGCCTGGACGAAGGCGAAGAGCGAACGCATCGGCCTGACGCTCGTGCTCGACGCTGAAGTGCGCGCGATCCTGGAATCGGGCGAGATTCACGGCTTCGATCGGCGCGGCGGCGTCTGGACCGAGTGGTCCGGCAAGCCGGTCACGCGGCTCGCGGAGCTCCTCGACTACAACACCGCCACGCCGTTCTTCGGCATGGACCTGCGCGAGGCCAGCATGCTCTGCGCGCCGCTCGTCACGCGCGACGGCATCTTCGGCGTCCTCAAGGTCGCGTCACGCCATGCCGGACGGCTGCGGCCGTACGACGCCGAGCTCGTCGATCGCTTCCGATCGCAGGCGGCCGTCGCCATCCTGAATCTCACGCGCACCGAATCGCTGCGCGCCCGGCTGCTGACCGCCGAGCGCCGGCACGCGATGGCCGAGCTCGCCCGCACCGTGTCGCACGACGTCAACAACGCGCTCGGCTCGATGCTCCCGCTCGTCCAGCAGATGCAGGAGGATCTCCGGGCCGGGAAGGTCGACCCCTCGGTCTATCTGGAGGATCTCGAACAGGTCCACAGGTCGATGCAGGTCTGCCGCCGCATCTTCGGCGGCATGCTCGCGTTTGCCAAGGGCGGCGCGCGCGGTGCCGGTATCGGCAGCGTGCGGCCGGCGCTCGATACCGCGCTCGCGGTCCTGAAGGATGGCATCGACCGCCGCGGGATCGCGCTCGTCATCGAGGCGCCGGACGATCTGCCAGCGGTCGCGTGCGGCCAGAGCAACCTCGAACAGGTCTTCCTCAACCTCCTCACGAACGCGCGCGAAGCCAGCTCCGAGGGAGGCACCGTCGCGGTCTGTATTCAGCCGGATCAGGAGGGCGTCACGATCACCGTCGCCGACACAGGCATGGGCATCGCGCCCGAAGATCTACCCAGAATCTTCGAGCCGTTCTTCACGACGAAGCCCACCGGGAACGGGCTGGGCCTGTCGATCTGCCGCTCGATCCTCTGGGAGGTGCGCGGGACGCTCAACCTGGAGAGCGAACCGGGCAGGGGAACCCGCGTCCTCGTGACCGTTCCGTGGGCGTCGGCGCCCGCGCTCACACCGACGATCGTGGAATGAAGAAGCCCGCGCGGATTCTCGTCGTGGACGATGAAGTCGGCATGCTGCGCGCCGTCGAACGGGTGCTCGGCGCGATGCACAAGGTCGTCGGCAGCCAGTCGTCAGCCCAGTCGGTGGCGCTCGCCAGGGAGTTCAAGCCGCATCTCGTCATCCTCGACATCCGCATGCCGGAGCTGGACGGCTTCGAGCTGATGGCGCGGCTCAAAGCGGATCACCCCGACGCCGAGATCATCCTGATGACCGGCAGCATCGACGACATGGATCAGAAGTTGATCCGCGCGATTCGCGGCCGCGCGTTCTACTTCATCCAGAAACCGTTCGATCGCGAAGTGCTGCAGGCGCTCGTGGAGCGCTGCCTCGAGCTACGCTGGCGCCGCGAGGAGAACCGCCGCCACGTCGCGCGCCTCGAACGCGAGCTCGCCGAGGCGCGCGCGTTCCAGCTCGGGCTGCTGCCGGCGAAAGACGTCGTCACGGATCACCTCGCCATCTGCTGCCGCTACGTGCCGTGCTGGGAGCTCGGCGGCGACCTTTATGACTACGTCTCGATCGGATCCGGCCGCACGGCGCTCATCGTCGCCGACGTTGTCGGCCACGGCGTGTCGGCGGCGATGCTGACCGGCGTCGTCAAATCCGCATTCCGCGCATCGGATGGCGACCACTACGACCCGTCCGCCGTCGTCCAACGGGTCCGGCGCAATCTGGCGCCGTTCGGCCCCGAGCGGTTCGTCACGATGATCGCCGCGGTCGTGGAGGACTCGAAGTTGTCTTACGTCAACGCCGGCCATCCGGCCGGGCTGGTCTGGAACGACAACGGGAAGATTGAACGGCTCGAGACGACGGGGCCGATGGTGTCGGCGGCGTTCGACGGATGGACCTGGGAGCGCCGGTCTGTGCCGATGCCGGCCGGCGGCCGCATCCTTTTATATACGGACGGCGTCTCGGACGCCCTTTCGGGCGAGCACGATCTCGGAGATGAGGAGATCGCGGCGATGATCGAGCGTCACGCGGGCGGCGGCGCGCCGCTCCTGGATGCGCTGCTGGCTGAGGTCAATGTGCGCTTCGGCGGCCGGCCGCAGCCGGACGATCTCACGCTTCTCACCGCACGCAGATTCTCGGGTTCCTAAGGTTCCTAGGGTTCCTACGGTTCCTAAGGTTCCTGGGGTTCTTGGGTTCAGGGTTCTTCCACCAGTCGAGCGCCTTTGGAGAGGGCCCCGAGCACTTGTTCGATCGCGCCTGCGACGAGCGGCGGGTTGTCGGTGTGGATGTTGTGCCCGCTGGATGGGTCGCGAATGAGCTTCGAGTTGCTGGACAGCCGCGCGAGGTCCACCTTCTGCTCGTCCTTCTCCTGTTTCAGCTTGTTCCACAGTTCTTCTGACGTGCCCGGCGGAGCGGGCTGCTTCCCTGCAACCAGAACGATCAGTGGACGGTTGCCGAGTGGCTGCGGATTGGCTTGCCGGGACAGATAGATCTGCTTGAATTCCTCGGCCAGGTAGTCCTCGTCGGGGTTGTACTCTGTGCTGACTTTGCCCTCGAGCCGTGGCTCCGGAACGACGCGATCGGTCGCCAGCTCGCGGAGGCGGACCCATCCGCCTTTCTTCAGGTTGTACAGCACGGCGCTCTCGTGCGTCGGATCGACGAGCACGAGGCCGACGACGTCGTTGCCGTACTTCTCGGTGTAGAGACGCACGAGGAGGCCGCCGATCGATTGACCGACGAGTATGAAGGGGCCGCGCATTCTCGTGGCCTCGAGCAGCGCGTGCAGCTCGA
>DATAEE010000070.1:0-44637 GCA_036258175.1 Vicinamibacterales bacterium | reverse complement strand
TCGCCTGGAGAATTGCGGCGTCGTGATGCAGGAGATCCTCGACGTCCCGGACAACATCCCGCAGGAACTGCTCGAGAAGGCCGAATGCGTCATCGTCATCCCTTCGATGACGAAGGTCGCGGTGGGCATCGGCGGCAGCTACGGTCGTGGCGCGATGGTCTGCCGATCAGGCAAGACGTTCAACGGACGATGGGGCGCACCCGCGATGTATGCGCTCGAAGGCGGCAGTGTTGGCTTGCAGCTCAATGGGGAATCGACCGATGTCGTCCTCCTCGTCATGAATACGCGCGGCGTCGATGCGCTGCTCAGCAGCAAGGTCAAACTGGGGGCCAACGCCTCGGCCGCCGCCGGGCCCAAGAGCCGCACCGTCGAGGCGTCGACGGACGCGTCGCTGCGCGCGGAGATCCTCAGCTACTCGCGTTCGCGCGGTCTCTTCTCGGGCGTGTCGCTCGAGGGGACGTCGCTTCGTCCCGACGATGACGCCAGTGAACAGGTGTACGGACGCAAGATGACGGCTCGGAATATTGTGACGGGAGGGGGATCAGCGTGCCGGCATCAGGTCGTCATTTTGTCGATGTGCTGGAAAAGAACGCGCCGCACAACGTATCGAAGAAAACGGCGAGCCGATGACGGACGGCAACGTCGCTGTGTCGTTCAGGGCAGCGTGTTCTCGCGCGACCGGAAAGCGTGGGCGGGTGCGGTACATGTTCAGTGTGGCGGGAGGCTCGCCCGGAGGTGAACTCATGAGCATCTTTTGCTGGAAGGAAGTCAAGCCACCTGAGTCCAAGCCCGATTTCAGCAATGTGAGATCTGGCGGATCGTCAACGGCGTCCGCTGCGCCTCAGCCGACGGACACGATCGGTTCAGGCAAGGCGTACGTCGTTGTCGAAGGAGATAGTCTCTCGAAAATCGCCAGGCGGGAGTACGGGGATGCCAGCAAGTGGCCGACGATCTACGAGGCCAACAAAGAGGTCATCACTGATCCGGATCTGATCTTTCCGGGACAGGAGCTGCAGATCCCGGGAGCGTAGGCTCTCGCATCCGTGCAGGAGGAAAGCGATGCGCACAAGACTGTTTGGAATCTCGATTCTTGCGTTGACGCTCGCTGCCGTACTGAACGCGGCGTGCGCCAGGAGCAGCGAGAATCCTGGTGCGACCGGTACCACCGGAACCGGTAGCGGCGTCCGCGTTTCACGCATCGACATGGGTCGTTCGCTGAACGCCGACAGGACGATCAACGACACCACCAATTCATTCAAGCCAAACGATACCATCTACGCGTCGATCGTAACCGAAGGCATCACAGCAACGACGACGCTGAAGGCGCGTTGGACCTACCAGGATGGACAGGTCGTCAACGAATCCACTCAGACGATCGCGCCGGCTGGCGACGCCAGAACGGAGTTCCACATCGCGAAGCCGGATGGATGGCCGACCGGAAAGTACACGGTCGAGGTCTTTTTGAACGGTTCCTCCGCTGCCACGAGGGCCTTCGACGTCGAACGATAAGAGAGCGAACACCTAGTTCGGGTCAAGCTTGTTCACGTCCCTCAACTCGCGGAGGGCACGCCGCATCTCCTCTACGACCTTCATGTGCTCGAGCGTGGTGTTCAGAGTGTCGGCAGTGACGCGCACCGTGTCCACGACCGCTTGACGCGCTGCCTCGGCCGCGACCCGTGCCTCCTCGCCGGCGGCGCGGGTCGTCTCCGCGGTTTCCCGGAGCCGCTCCCGCTCCTGTCGGATTGCGTCGAGCGCCTCGCGATGCCGGTCGCGGACTTCACGCGCCTCTTCTGCCAGCCGCCTGAATTGTTCCGCCTCGTTCCTGGCAGCTTCCGCCGAGAGAGCGTGTTCCACAAACAGACGGGCCTGCTCGGCACCCTCACGGCCGTCGTCGCCATTCGGTCCCACGCGCTCGGTCTGCTGGCGTTCCGGCTCCTCATTCATGACATTCACCTACCGGCAGCATAGCAGCTGCGCGGCACGAGAGATGTCCTCAAGCGGACATTGAGATACCGCAACATGCCGGAGCGGAGGCACGGGCCGGTGTGCTGTTGAGCGCGCCTCCACCTCCGCCCGGAAGCTTCGACGCGGCGATCGCAAAGCGTGGACGCGTGCTCTTTGACCGGACCTGCGCAAGCTGCCACATCGGCGGGGCCGGTACAGACAACAACAGCGGGAAACTGCACGCGGCTGCGGAGACCGGCGTCGACGGGGCGTACGCGGCGCGCACCGCTAACAAGGCGTATCGCACCACCCCTCTGCGCGCACTCTGGCAGCACCCGCGTACTTCCACGACGGCAGCGCCGACACGCTCGCCGACGTCGTGGCGCACTACAACCGGGTTCGTGGTCTCGGCCTCACCGCGGAGCAGCAGCGAGACCTTGTCGAGTACCTGAAGTCGCTGTGATCATCAGGATATGGTCACACGATGAGGGATGGGAGCACTCGAGCGACGGCTCGAATTGGCAAGCCTTTTGGGACTTCAAGGCCACGAAGGCCAGGTAGCCGACACCGATCGGAGGGGCAACCGAGCGATTCCGTCGGAGGTCAGTCGCGCAGCACGACGGTCAGGAGAGAGTGGTTGATCTTCAGGCCGCCGTTGTAGTCGATGAACCCGAGCTTCCGAAACTTGTTCATGAAGAAGTTGACACGCGAGCGCGTCGTGCCGACCATCTCGGCCAGGACTTCCTGAGACACTCTCGGAAGTGCGCGGTGAGTCGGCTCGTTTTCACCGTAACGCGCGAGTAGCAGAAGCGTGCGTGCAAGCCGCTTCTCGCTCGAGTTGAAGAGCTGGTCGATCAGATCTTCTTCGATTCGGATGTTCCTCGTCAGCATGTGAGTAAGGAAACGATCCGCGAACGCGGGCCGGCCGTGGAGCTGCCGCACCATTTCCTGCTTCTCGACGGCCAGGATAGTGGTCGGAGTCATTGCCGTCGCCGTTGCCATCCGTTGCGACTGGCCCGCAAGGCAGCCCTCGCCGAAGAAATAGCCTGCATCGAGCAGGGCGACGACGGCCTCTTTTCCCGCGTGTGACAGGACCGACAGCCGCACGGCGCCTTTCTCCACATACATGACGCTCGTGGCCGGATCGCCCTGAGTAAAGATCATCGCCGCGGACCCATACTCGACGCGCTGTGTTTTGACGCCGGTCCAATCGAGAACGCCGCCGGGTTCGAGCGTCGGTGCGCGCTTCGATTTGGCCATCGCATTGCCCGCCCTCTGCGGAGGAGGGCGCCCCCCTGTACACGAGTTGATCGCCGAATACATGCTTCGCTCAGATTGACACGAACAACCCTGTGTTCGCCAGTCTCAAATGGCTCAGCTCCCCGCAGCGTAAAAGGCTCGCCCTGCCTTGCGGCAATGCTCTCGCCGCGTGGAGCATCCAGACTAGACCGACGCGACGGCGGGTACAGGGAGCCGCGGCAGGTCGACGGTGAAGACGCAACCCCTCTCAGGCAGATTGCGCGCATAGATCCGGCCGTTGTTCGCTTCGACGCCCCATCGGCTGAAGGCGAGGCCCAGGCCCACGCCGGTTCGATCGACACCGCGCTGCTCGAACGGGCGGAACAGTTCGTTGACATTCCCACTCGGAAGACCGCCGCATTCGTCCTGGACCTCGATGAGCACGCGCTCGGCGCTGGCGCCGACCCGTAGCGTGACGGTGGTACGAGGCCGGGTGAACTTGAATGCGTTGTGCAGCAAGTTCCCCACCACCGCCGCGAGGACTTGTCGGTCAGCCTCGATCGCCACTCCATCCTCGACCGGCACGACGGTCAGTCCGAGGCCCCGCGCGTTTGCTTCCAAGGTCGCCGCCGGCGCGAGCTCTTCGATGAATCCGGACACGAGGAATTGCTCTCGATTCTGGACGCCCTGCGAAAGACGGACCTCCGCGAGCGAGCGGCCGATCAGCGTGCGCATTGTCATGAGGCTGCGATGGAGCACAGTCCCGGTGCTCCCTGCGACTCCCACGTTTCCCGTCTTGAGGACCTCAAATGCGAAAACCGCGATGTTGATCAGATTCCGCAATTCATGAGCCAGGAACCCGAGCTGCTCGCTCCCGCGCGCGACCTCTCCATCGAGCGTGGACTGATTCTGTTCGCGTCCGTACTCAGTGACCGCGCTCGCGATGGCCTCGTCGAGGCATCGGTTCAGCGTCTGAAAATCAGCCGGGGTGATCGGTGCGTCAGCCTCCACGGCCAGCTCGGTGATGGATTGACAGATGTCGCCATAGGCGTGAACGACCTCTGCAACAGTGAACCCCTGGAGCAGCAGGTCATGCCCGTGCTGGACCGCGCTCCTGCCAATGTCCGGGTTCGATCTCTCGCCGAGGCGCAGCGTGTCCATCAGTTGATCGAGGAACTGGGGGACTCCGTGATCGATCTCCGCTTCGACGGGTGTTGGAAGCGACTTGGTCGCGACCTTCGCGTTGCACCGCCTGATGATCTCTTCGCGGTTCGCCGCAACGAAGTAATCGAGCTGACCGGCTGTCATTGGACACCTTGTAGTCGCCGATTCTATGAAAAGGGCTGAGCTCGGACTGTTCTAAACAGCACAGGTCGATTCCGCGTCACTTTCATTGCTGAGCTTTGAGGACACACATCCCCGGACTCAGCGATCACGGGAGGATTGCCAGGGCAGGTCTGCCGGTCTGGTAAGAGGTTCAACGAACCTGCGGCGCACCCGCGATGGACACACTCGACGGCGGCAGCTTTGATCTGCAACTCGGTGGCGAATCGACCGATGTCGTCCTCCTCGTTCTGAACAACCCCGGCGTGGATGCGCTCTCGTGCGTCCGTTCGTGTTCCTCGATCGCCATTCGAGCATCGAGGATCGCCGCGCGCGCACCGACCAGCTCGCTTCGCAGCTCGGAGGTCTGAAGCGCGCCGACAATATTCGATCGACCTGACGCGCCCCAGATCCACCCGGCGAGAAAAGCGACCGCCAACCCTATAGCTATTCCAAGAATCCGTTTCCCATCGCAGCTAGCCCAAGACGATCAACACACGCCGGGAATTGAAGCGGTGATCCCTCAGTCGTGCAGGACGACGCTCAGCAGCGAGTTGTTGATCTGGAGGCCTCCGTTGAGCTCCTTGAGGTCGTCGTTGTAATCGATGAACCCCATCCTCCGGAACTTGTTGAGGAAGAAATTCACACGCGAGCGCGTCGTGCCGACCATTTCCGCCAACGTCTCCTGCGAGATCTTGGGGACGACCTGCTGCGGGTTGTCCTGCTTGCCGTAACGCGCGAGCAGCAGGAGCGCGCGGGCTAGACGTTTTTCGCTCGAGTTGAAGAGCTGATCGATCAGATCCTCCTCGATCCGGATGTTCCGGGCGAGCATGTGGGAGATGAACCGATCGGACAATTCGTGCTGCTTGTGCAGCAGCCGGACCATGGCGTCCTTCTCGATGACGAGAATCGTGCTGGGCGTGATCGCCGTCGCGCTGCCCATGCGGACCGCTTGACCCGCCATACACCCTTCCCCGAAGAAGTCGCCCGGCCCCAGCATCGCCACGACGGCCTCGCGGCCCGTCTTGGAGAGCACCGAGAGCTTCACGCCGCCTTTCTGGATGTACAGGACACTGTCGCAGGCCTCGCCCTGCGAGAAGACGGTGTCTGCACGGCCATAATCCACGATCTTTCTCGCGATCCCGGACGAGTCGAGAAACTTCTGCGCATCGAAGTTACGTCTGTCTTTGGGCGTAACCTTGGAGTTGGGCCTGGCCATCTTGGACGTGGGCCTCCGGCTAGACGTCTTTTCCGGCAAATTGCTGTCTTCCATGATCGGATGATGACAGACGGCCGCGGGATGTGATGTGCAGAACGGCACAGACGCCCGCTTTGCGTTCCGCTACCATCCACCTGAGGTCAACCGCCGTGTGGATCGTCATCGGGTTGAGCGTGCTTGCCGCGACCGTCTTCGGCATTGTGCGACGAAGACGACGGCTGGGCGGCCCATCCGATCTCGGCTGGGTCACCGAGCAATGGCTCGTGGAGCATTGTGCCGATCAGTCCGCCGCCGCACGCTGACAACAGACGTTCTAGGAGGGCATCCCATGATCCCCATGATCCGCGCGCGCGCGCTTCCTCTCTCGGTGTTTGGCGTCCTCCTGTCAGCACAGCTGGTTCATGCGCAGGATATCTCCCGCTACCGCGAGGTTGAGATGCGAAGCTCTCTGCTGGCGGTCGCCGGCCTCAGCGGCCTCACGCCCGCCGATGCCAAGGTCATCCACCAGCGTCCGGCCATCATTCAGGATCTGGAATGGCGGTTGCGAAGCTCCGCGCGCGGATCGACGGTTCAGGACGATCCGGTGCGAGACATTGTGTTCAGCTTCTACAACGACCAGTTGTTCCGGATTGTCGTCAAGTACGACCGCGACCGGACCCTTGGGCTGACCGATACGGATCTAATCGAGGCGCTGAGCATAGTCTATGGCGCCCCCGCGGTGCGTATCGTCGCGAGGCCGCGAGCCTCTGAAACCTCGGATGACATCGACGAGGACACGGTCGTGGCGCGCTGGGAGAACGCGGAGTCCTCGGTTACGGTGCTACGCTCGGCGTACCCGACGCCGGTGAGACTCGTGCTGCTTTCGAAGCAGCTGGCTGGCCTCGCGCGAACCGCCACCGCGGCAGCCGTCCGATTGGACGTCAAGGAGGCTCCTCAACGCGAAGTCGAGCGGGCGCAGAAGGAGGAGGATGCCGCGCGCGCGGCTCAGGGCAAGGCCCGACCCGCTAACAAAGCCGCCTTCAAACCGTAAGCTCTCGCTCGCGAAGAGCGTCGCATGGATGCCGCCGTAGACGCCGCGCGGCCCAGCGGCGCGCACCCGACTTCGTATCCCCGCAGCGCGTTTCCTGTATGAATGCCGATGCCGACGACGTCCCCGGGCCGAATCGCTGTTGGCCGTAACGATTCCAACGAGCCAGAGGGCCTGGCAGCTGGCGCGTCCGGGCCTCTGTTCACTTTGGCACCGCTCAACGACGCCGACCGGCCCACGATCGCTCCCGCCGGGCGGCCCGGTCTCGCGTCGTCGAGGCCGGGCCGGCCGTCGCGCGAAAATGCAGCGGGTCCCGCAGATTCTGCAGCTCCCGGTAGTAGTACAGCGCGGTCGGTCGCAGACGTGTGAATCGCAGCTTTCCGAGGAACTCGATCTCTTCCGCCGTCGCATCACCGCTCAGGGAGCGATCCTCGAGGAATGCGCGGAGCCCCGCCTCTTCCGTCGTCGGTGACTCCCGTTCCACGAACTCGAACTTCCTCAGGTGCACGGGGACCAGCCGGCGATTCAAGACGATCTCCATCCCGAAGGTCGCGAGATCAATCGTCCACGACTCAATCAACGGCTCCAGGAACATCACGCAGTGCTGGACCGACAGGGTGAAGACGTCCGTCTCGAGAAAGTCGAGGATGACGGCCCGGATCTGTCTGTGGCTGCGTCGGCTGTGTCGAGCCATCCGGCGGAGCCAGTTCTCATCCCGCAATTCCTGTCGTGCGACTCGCTGGGAGACATCCAGCAGTTTCTGGGTCACGAGGCGCTCGAGGGCGCCGAACGGCTCCTTCTCGAAGATCGCACGGACGGTCTGTTCCATGCCCGGCTCGCACTTGCGAAGAATCAGTCCACGCACGTCCTGCAGGAGCGGGGCGGGGGGCGTCGCCAGCTTCTGCTTCAGCGCCTCGGCGCGCTGGATGTCCGCCATCTTCGCCACCGTCCCTGGCGGAAAGTCGAGGAACCGGTCCATCCGGTCGTAGATGTCGGTCCGCCCGGACGACGGCGGCAATTTTCTGCCCTTCAGCAACTGAGAGATGTAGGACTCGGTCACCTGCGCCGCCGCCGCCAGGTCTTTCTGGCCGCGACGCAATTCGGCAAGGCGGCGCTTGAGGAGAAGTGGCAGATCCACGCGATCCTCCGTATGCTGAATTAACTTATACTGATTAATCATTCTACTTGACAGGGCGACAATATTAACAGACAGTGGTTAACGCGTTGCGGACCCACCTCACTCTTCAGATTGCCTGAACTAAGGCAGGTCGTCTGATCTTCCCTTCTTAGCCAGGTCAACCCGGGGAGGTTGCCATGTTTGCCCGCAGTGTCGCGTTCCAGCTCAAGCCCGGTCGCGCAACGGAGTTCACCAAGGCTCTCGAGACCGACATCATTCCCGTGCTCCGGAAGCAGAAAGGCTTTCAGGACGAGATCACGTTCGTCGCCGACGGCGGCAAGGAGGCCATCGGCATCAGTCTGTGGGATCTAAAGGAGAACGCCGAGGCCTACGTCCGGGGATCCTATCCCGGGGTGCTCAAGGCGATGGAGCACGTCATCGAGGGCACGCCCCAGGTTCGGACCTACGACGTCGCCAACTCGACCTTCCACAAGATCGTCGCCCACGTGACCGCCTGAGGCGGCACGTCCTTCCTAGCGGTGAGGGCGGCCCGCCCGGCCCCCCTCACCGTCGTCGGTCCACACCGCCGCATTCGCCGAAGGATTACTGACATGACTGGCCCGCGCGTTTCCGCCCTCTGCATCGCCGCCATCCTCCTTTTGCCCCCGGTCACCTCGGCCCAGGATCTCTCCAAGTATCGCGAGTACCAGTTGGGCATGAGTCTGGCCGCGGTCGCGACACAGGCCGGCATGAGTCCGTCCGACGCACGCGTTCTTCACCAGCGCCCGATGCTGATTGAGAGCTGGAGTGGCGGCTGGGCGACGTGTCCGGCCCTTCAGCGCGACCGGAGTCGGTGAGGAGGATTTTCTTCAGTTTCCACGAGGGCCAGCTGTTCCGGATCGCGGTCAGCTACTTTTGGGATCGCACCGAGGGCCTGACGGTGGATGATCTGGTCGACGCCGTCTCGGCGACGTACGGGCTGGCGACGCTGCCCGTGACCGACATCGTCCTCCCCGCGTCCCGCGTTGCGACCAACGGCGACAGGGTGCTCGCCCACTGGGAAGACTCGCAGTACTCGCTCGATCTGCTGCGCCCGTCTTTCGCGCCGACGTTCGGACTCATCTTGTTTTCGAAGCGATTGGAGGCCCTCGCTCGCGCCGCCGACGCACACGCGACCCTGGAGGTTGAAGTGATCGAGGTTGAAGTGATCCCGGATGAGGAAGCGATCCGACCGGTCCAACTGGAAGGGCTGACGAGGCGGTTGAACAAGGCGTTGTTCCGGCCGTGAACGATGATCAGACTTCGAAGCCGACGCGTCGAAGCGCGGGGAGTAACTCCGGTGACCTGCGTGCGGCACTTTTCTTTTCGGCACCCGCCACGCGGCGCTGCGCGCAGAGCGAAGGCTGACCAGCATCCTCTAGTGGAGCCGCGCGCCATTGAGGGCGGTGGCTCCAGCCTGCGATATGGTGAAGAGCCGGCCTCCCGCGACAATCGTCCCCGTTCTTGCCGGACCAGGGTTCGGGTCCACACTGAAGCTGACGGTGCCATCACCCGACCCGCTCGATCCTCCGGTCACGCGCAGCCAGCCGTCGTTCGACGCCGCCGTCCACGTGCAGCCTTCGGGCGTGTTGACCTCGAACGCGCCAGAGCCTCCGCCCGGCTCCACAACCACTGACGGTGGACTGAGAACGACCAAACACGGCGCGCCGTCCTGGTTGATGACGGACGCCTGGCCCGCCACGCTCACCGTTGTCGAGCGCGGAAGGCTCGTGGGTGATCCGTCTACCGTGAACGTCGCGGTTCCAGGGCCCGCGCCGCTCTGGCCCAAACTGACGCGCACCCACGGCACCGCTGCCGCTGCCGTCCAGGGGCAGCCGGGACTCGTGTTCACGGCAACAGAAACAGGACCACCGGAGCTCGGGACAGTCTGCGCCGCGGGACTGATGCTGTAGCTGCAGCCTGAGCTCTGGGTCACTGTGAACGTGCGCCCGGCGATGATCAACGTGCCGCTGCGTGCCGGACCTGTGGTCGCAGCGACGGTGAACTGCACCGTGCCAATCCCGCTGCGAGCCCCTTCGCTGTTGCTGATCGTGATCCACGGCGCGTTGCTCGCAGCCGTCCAGTCGCATCCCGCAACCGTCGTGACCGCGACCGCGCCGGAACCGCCGGCGCTCGTCACAGACGATGACTCGGGACTGATGCTGAAACGGCAGCCGCTGTTCTGAGTGACGGTGAAGGCCTGCGAGCCGACGCGCAAGGTGCCAGTGCGCCTCGGACCGTCCCATGGGCCGACGCCGAACGTGACGGTCCCCGATCCTGTGCCCGACCTCGCTGAGGTGATCGATATCCATTCCGCGTCGCTCTGCGCCGACCACGGGCAGCCGGCGGCGGTGGATATGTTGATCGTGCCCGACCCCCCGCTGGCGCTGACCGTTTGCGACGTCGGCCCGATGGCAAGACTGCAGCCGATCGCCTGCATCACGATGACGCGCTGACCTGCGACCGTCAGCTCGCCGCCGCGGGACGGACCCGTGGTCCGCTGCACTTCGTACACGACCTGTCCGCTTCCGCTCCCCTGGCTGCCTTCCAGGATGGTCAGCCATTGCGTCTCTGTTCGCGCGGACCATGAGCACTGTGCGCTGTTGACGGTGACATGAATGGTGCGCCGCTCGCCTTGAGGAGAAACGGTTTCATTGAGCGGAAAGACCGTGAAGTTGCAGCCTGCGCCGTCCTGCGATATCGCCACCTGCTGGTCGCCCAGCGTGATCGCGCCGCGACGCTGCGCCGGATCCGGGTTGGCGGTGACGCTGAAGCTGACGGTGGCGTTGCCTTGTCCCGAAGACTGCGTGCCAAGCTGGATCCAGTTGCCCGACGCCGCCGCATTCCACTGACAGTCGCGGTTGGCGGTCACGGTCAGGGTCCCGGCGCCGCCGGCCGCCCCGAACGCCGCCGGGTCGGCGACGGCGGTCAACTGACACTTGCTAGTGGAAGGGGAGGTAACAGTCTGAGTAGATGAGCCACACGACAGCGCCGACCCCAAGGTGAGGATGAGTGCCGCGGCCCTCGCCAGCGCTCGCATTTTCGCACCTGGCGCGCGGCGAGAACGGTCGAGCTCCCGCGCGCGGCTGCGATCGTTACAAAAAGCATTCCCGCGGCGTCGCTCGGAAGGTCAGCGGGGCCTGAACGTTGATCGTCTCAATCCGCGACGCGGTCACCACGCCCTTCCAGGGTTCTAGCCGTTGTCCCTGAGCGCCTCCGTCGGCTGAATGCTCAACGACCGCCTCGCGGGAACGATGCAGGCGAGCAGGCCGACCAGCATCATCAGCGCCGACACGGCGGGGACCACCACAGCGCCTTTACCGTCCATCAACCCACCATCGGTCAGGCTCTCCAGGAGTCCCGCCGTCATCAGACCCGCGGCGACACCCAGCGAAAGCTGGACGAGCGCACGAGCGAAGATGCTCCGGACGATCCGGCGCGGGTTCGCGCCGAGCGCGGCGCGGATGCCGATTTCGCGCCTGCGTTGCGCGACGGTGAATGACATGAGCGCGTAGATGCCCGCCGCCGAGAGAAGTAGCACGCTCAGCGTCATGAGGGCGAGCACCTGCGCGAGCAGGCGCATGCCGCTTCGTTCCTGGCTGTCGACCTCGGTTCCGGGAACAATCTGGTGAAGCCGCAGTGACGGATCCACGTCGGCGGCGATCTGGCGGAGACGTGGAACGAACGAGACAGGCAGGGGCGCCAGCCGCGTCAGAAGAGTGACCGGGTAAGCAGCGCGGCCTGGCGGCGCCGCATAGTACAACGTGCCTTCCGCGTCGCGCGGGCTGACGGGATTTGTTTCGAGGTTGTTGACGACGCCGACGATCTCGTACCACGGCCCGGGTTGTCCGTCGCCGCTCGCTGCCGCGCGTACACGACGGCCGATCGGTTCGGCGCCGCCGAGGACGTACTGAACGAACCTCTGGTCGACGATCGCGGCAACGCGACCGGGCTCGATGTCGCCGGGATTAAACGGCCGTCCCCTCATGACGCGGACGCTGAGCACGTCGAAGAAATCGGGTGCAACGGCGGCGGAGCGAGCCTCGGGCTTCGCGTGCGGATCGGTCCCCGCGTTCACGCTATCGGTCTCGATCGCGATCTTCGGGTTGTCCTCTCCGAGCAGGCCAGACGCATACGTGACACCGAGCACGCCGGGCTCAGCCTCGAGACGTCGCTTCAGCTCGCTGACGCGGTCGCGGATCTGATCGGAGTCTTCGATCTCCTGATCGATCAGAATTCGAGCGGTGAGCAGCCCCTCGGCTACGAAGCCAGGCGGCGAAACGTCGTATCGCACCGCCTGCCAGCCCTCCGAAATCGCCATCGGCAGGACGGCGACCGCCAGAGCGACCTGTACGATGATGAGTCCCGTCCACGTTTTGCCGAGCGTCATCCGCGTATTTCCCGCGAGCTGCCCGATCGACGATTGCATCTTGCGCCCTGTGGCCTTGAGACCCGGCACTACGCCGGAGACGAGCGCGGCGAAGACCGTGAGCGCGACGACGTTCAGGATCGTGGCAGGGGAGAGCCCGAAGTCGAGCCAGAAGGGAAAGACGACGCCAAACTCGGCCGCCATGATCTGGTGCAGCTCCTGGAGCGCGAGATGCGCCAGCAATAATCCGGCGCCAGCCGCCATCGCTGCGAGGACGAGCGTCTCGGTGAAGAGTTGCGCCACGATTCGTCCGCGGCTCGCGCCGAGCGCGCTCCGCAGCGTGATCTCACCGAGCCGCGTCGCCGTGCGCGCGTAAACCAGGATCGCGACGTTCATGCAGGGTACGACGAAGAGCAGAAACACCACGAGGTAGATGCCGCGCAGCCACGCCGGGCCCACATCGTCGGTCCCCATGATCGGATCCGTGTAGTGCATCACCCGTGGCCGAAGGTGCTGATGTGTCCTGGGAAACGCGGCGGCCGTCTGTTGTCCGATGACCGTCAGCTCCGCCTGCGCATCGTCAGCCGTCCGCCCCGGCGCAAGACGGCCGAACACGTAGATGCGGGGCCCCTCGCGCCGTTCATAACCGGATGGAGTGGCCTGAAAAGGAATCCAGAAGCTGTGGTAAACGGGAAACGCGAAGCCCTCCGGCATCACGCCGACGACGGTGTAAGTCGTGCTCCCGAGCCGAAGGCTGCTTCCCACGGCGTTGCGCAGGACGGGTCGTATCTGTCCGTCGGCCGCGATCAGATTGCGCTCGATCGTCCGGAACGCGGCGACGTCTTCCAGCGCCGTCACCTGTTCGCGCCACGCCACGAAATCGTGGACCAACCGAGACTCCCGCCGGTTCGTCGCTGCATCCCAGTTGACGATCGAGACGATCCGATCGCCGGTGTCGAGCGGCACCACGGGCCGAAGGTAGATTTGGAAGAAATGAAGGACGCCGGCGCCGATGCCAATCGCGATCGCCAGGGCCAACCCGCCGATAACGGTCAGACCCGGGTATCGAATCAACATCCGGAGACCGAGCTTGACGTCGAGCCACGACACCTTACGTCCGATCACACGCCCTCCCACTCGTCTGGCGCCATCATGAAAGGTGCTGCTAGGATCGTGATTCTGTGTCACTGAATGGCAGCGCGATTGACATTATTTGTCGGTTTTCAGCCTGAAATCGCGTCTTTCCGCGGATGACTCGACACCATCTTTCTGAGTCAAGACGTTTAGCAAGCGGTGTTTAGGAGTTTCGGCGACAGCTTAGCACCCCGCTGGCCTTGCTCTTGCGTGAGGAGGCGGCACACCCAGAGAAGACAAGAGGGAGAGTTTTAGAGATGCGCAACCAGAAGGGTTTCACACTGATCGAGCTACTGATCGTCGTGGCGATCATCGGCATCATCGCCGCGATTGCAGTGCCTGGGCTCCTCCGCGCCCGTATGTCGGGCAACGAGGCGTCGGCAATCGGATCGCTTCGCGCCGTGTCGTCGGGCGAGGCGGCTTACTCGAGCTCGTGCGGCAATGGCGCCTACCAGGACGTCATGGCGAACATGGTCGGCTTCCTGTCGGCGGACCTCGCGGCGGCCGAGCCGGTGACCAAGAGCGGCTATCGAGTCAACGTCGTCCCGAGCGGCGCGGGCGCGGGCCCGAACGACTGCGCGGGCAACGCGACGGTGGGCGCGGTGTTCAGCACCGCGGTGCCGGTGACGGTCGGCTCGACCGGCCAGCGCTCCTTCGCGCTCGCGCGCGATGGTTCCATCTGGCAGAACATGACGGGCGCGGCGATTCCTGACCCGCCTGTTGCGCCGGCGTCGATTATCCAGTAACGACGAACACTTTACGCGGCCCGGAGGCTTGAAGAGAACGGAGCGGAACGTCCCAAGGACGTTCCGCTCTTTTTTTTGGCTAGCGTATGACTCGCAACCCTTTCGGCGTTGACAGGACCGCTGTGAAGGTCGCGATATACGTTCGATTGGCTGCCGGCGTCGCTATCGTGTGCGACGCGACCCCACCATCCGACCAGGAACCAAACTGATATCTCGTGCCGCCCGCGGCCTGCGGCGACACGACTCCCAGCGTCCGAACGATTCCGACAACGCTTGTCACGTTCATTGGCGTCGCTACGGGTTGACCATCCAGCGTCATTCTCAAGCCCGACGGGTTCGTCGCCAGGGTCAGGACGACGGTGTTAGGCCTGACGTCTACGAAGGTCGTCGCGGCGAGCCCGGCCGAATCCGTCACCCTGAGATAGACGCGATACCAGACGTTCGCCGATGTCTCCCCGCTGTTCGGGATGGCGAAGGTACCGCTCCTGATGCCAGTCCTGTCTGGCATCGCCGGATGCGTGTGCGTATCGTGATGAAAGTCGATCCGCCACCGGAACGCGCTCGCGGGAAGCGTTCCGTTTTCCGGATCTGTTCCAGTCCCCGAGAACGACAACGTTGTCCCCGCGGAGTACCGGGTTCCTGCCGCCGGAGTCACAATCGTTGGAACCGGAGGAGAGTTGGTGGTGACGGTAAGGACCGCTGAATTGCTGGTCGCGGTCCCGAACGAGTTGGTGACCCGGCAGCGATAGGTCGTGTTGTTGTCAGCCAGCGCTGCAGGCGGCGTCGTGTACGAGGCGGAGGTCGCCCCTGGGATGTCCGAGCTGTTCCGATGCCACTGGTACGACAATGGCAGCGAGCCGCTTGCGCCGACGGTGAACGTGGCTGTGGCCCCGATCGGCACCGTCCGGTTCGGCGGCTGCTGCGTGATCTGCGGCGCCGTGTTCGCGCTGAACTGGATCTTGCCGACGCTTCCAGTGCCGCGCGCGAGATAGTACAGCGCCGCATCCGGCCCGAGCTTCAGGTCGACCGGCGATGAAATAGAGAGCGCGAACTGGGTCGCGGCTGTGGGGCTCGCCGGATCGATGTAGTAGATCCAGCCCGAGCAGTAGTCGGCGAAGAAATACTTTCCGATGTACGAAGCCGGAAACATCGGCGCCGACGGGTTGTAGAACGCTCCGCCGGTGATGGCGCAGCCGGACGGCGTCGTGCCGCTGTGCGCGTAGCTGTAGACCGGGTTCGTGAATGCAGGAAAGCTCGACGGATTGAAGGCGCCTTCGGTCGTCGGCCACCCGAAGTTCCGTCCCGCGCGCGCGTCGTCGATTTCTTCCCATGTGTTCTGGCCGACGTCGTTCACGAAGGTCAGGCCGCTGCCGGGCTGGATGCTGAACGTGAACGGGTTGCGCAGCCCGAGAACCCAGATGAGCCGGTTCTTACCCGTCGACGTTCCGAAAAACGGATTGTCGGTCGGAATCTGCGCCACCGGGTCGGGAACAGGATTCATCCGGATGATCTTGCCCAGCAGGTTGTTCATCGACTGCGCGTTGCTTCCGGTCGCGTTGTCGCCGTGCGCCGCGTACAACTTTCCGTCGGTGCCGAAGTGCATCGCGCCGCCGTTGTGGTTCGTGGCGCCGCTCAGGTTGTCGAAGTCGAGAAGGACGACCTCGCCTTCGGCCGCGTCGGCGACATCGCCGTCAGCCTTGTAGCGGCTGATGCGGTTGTGGACGGCCGGCGACGTCGCCGTGTAGTAGACGTAGACGTATTGGTTCGTGGCGAAATCAGGATCGAACGTGACGCCCAGTAGCCCGCGTTCCCCCGATGAATTCACTGTCAAGGTCACAAACGGCGTCGCGAGGAGCGCGCCGTTCTTGACGACTCGGAGCTGCCCGCCCTGTTGCGCCACGAAGAGACGTCCGTCCGGCGCGAACTGCATCGCGGTCGCATCCGACAAGCCGCTCACCACCGGAATGTCCTGGAACCCCGCGCGCATCCCCGTCGCCGCCCAGGCACGATAAACCGGCCAGCAGGCAGCAATCGCCAGGGCGAGAAGCCATAGCCGCAGATCAACGCAGATCGACGCACCTACCGCGCGACTCCGTCTCGAATGAGCAATCGTCATCGTGATGGGCGGCTCGAGGCAATCGACGCGTACTAGCGGGGGACTGAACCTTTTACAGGAATGTACGATTCGCGAACTTCTTGAGGCCACCGAGAGACCAGCCTAAAGCCTGGTGCCACCATCACTCAAGAATCTTCGGATGTCAGCGATCCGTGCCTGAGCGTCCGCTTCGCCGATCTCAATCAGCCGCCTCACGTAGTTTTTCTGGAACATCACGAGGCTCAGCATGTCGTTCGACCGCGTCTCGCGCGTGCCGAGGCCGCGCGTGAGAAAACGGAACGCGCGCGGCAGTTCCGGCTCATACGCGTTCGCCAGCCGTCCCAGATCCTCCGACGGCCGCAGCACGAGAAGATCGATGTGGCGCAACCCGTCGCGCTCCGCTGGTGGGAGCCGCGCAATAAACCGGTTGACCTGCTGCATGTGCAGGGCGTCAGCGTCGAGCTGATCGAGAAAGATCGCGTTATAGAGCACGCCTGCGACCTGAGCCGGTGGCGGATAGCCGATGACGGCTGGCCGATCCGCTTCTTCGCGCGACCTCAGGTAGCGCGTGGAGACCGCGATGATCCGCCGCGCGCCGAGGTGGACCGCCGGCGAGAGCGGCGCCGTGAGCCTGATACCGCCGTCGCCGTACCACGCGCCGTCCACCTCGACCGCAGGGAAAAAGAAGGGCAGCGCGGAGGAGGCCATCACGTGGTCCACGCGAAGCTCGCACGCCAGGCTCTTGCGCAGGGGCCGTTCCCAGGTAGCGATCCGGGCTTCGTCGTACGATTGCACCCATGTGATCGACTGGCCGGTCGTATAGCTCGACGCGGTCAGCGCGATCGCTTGAAGCAGGCCGCTCTGCAGAGTTCGCGCGATGCCGTCGATGGCGCCCGCGCGCGCATGCAGCACGCGCTCGAGCAGTCCGCGAAGCGGTGCCGTGTCGACCATGCTGCGCGCCGGCGGCAGGGGAGACTGCCCACCGGATAGCAGGCGCCCGCCCCATCGCAGCGTCCGCGACGCCAGGTCGCGCAGGTCCACGCGAAACACGTCGTCGATCCGGATGTCGCTCCACACCCGCGCGAGGTTCTCGACCTTGTCGATGAAGGGTTCCTGGTGGGCGGCCAGAAACGCCGCGTTGATCCCGCCGGCGGACACGCCGGTCAGGACGTCCGGCACGAAATCGGGGCACTCGCGTGCGAGCGCGCGAAGAAACCCGACCTGGTACGCGGCGCGGGAACCGCCGCCGGTCAACACGAGAGCCAGATCGGATCGGTTCGAGCCGCCGCCGGTCATGAGCTTCGGTTGGCGGCGGTCGGCCGGCATCGCCTGAAGACGATAGCGAACCGGGACGACTCGCCTGCTGCTTCGGCAAGCCGGCGCGAGATGGCGCCGGCGCAGAAGGTCTCACCAGCCAGATCGCCGAGGATGCCGGCCGGCACCGTGAGGATGACGTCCACCTCGGCGCCGAGCGGCGGCGCCTGCGCCGCTCTGACGAGTACGCCGGTCCGGCTGATATTCTCCGTCCAGCCCTCGTACCACGCATCGCCGATGACGTGGTATCGCACGGGCACGTGGAGGTCGGTCCGCTGAGGACGCTGCTGCATGCTCACCGGTCGGCGAACACCAGCTCGCCGAAGCGCTCGTAGTCGTGGAAGTTTTTCTCGATCCGCGACCAGTACCAGTGCGTGCTCCGCCCGTTGTCATGATCGACGCGGTAGAAGTTCGCACGCCACGTCGTGCCCGGTTTCGGGGGAACGTTCTGGAGCGGTTTGAGCAGGGTGTAGGGAATGAAGAATTCCGCCCGCCATCCCTGAATGGACGCGGCCGATTGCTTTGGGCCGCCGACGACCGTCGTGGCTTTGCGGATGAGTCGATCGCCCTCGTAGTGCCACGGCCGCCAGCCGAAGAACTGCCCGCCGAAGTTGGGGACCAGAATCGGCAACTCGCGGCCGAGGGGCGAGATCTCGTACTCGAAGTACACTGGATACCGCTCGTCGGTCCACAAAAAGACCTCGAACACATCTTCGTGCCAGAGGTCCATGAAATCTTCGCTCATCGTCGCCGTCAGGGTGCGGTCTGTCCCATCCATGAGGACATACACGCCGGTTTTCGAGTACAGCACCTTGAATCGGGAGTCGTACGGATGGCCGTCCGGCTGGCGCCGGTGGAGCGCGGTCCATTCCGTTTGCCGCCAGCTCGCGTGATCGCCTGTGCCCGTGACTTCGAAGTCTTCGGTAGGCTTCACCGAGAGCTTGGGACGTTCGTCGGCTTTTTCTTGATTCGGCATAAGCGAAGGCGGCAGCCAGGACAGGACGGGAAGGACCGCGAGCCAGGCGTAGCGCATGCAGTGACCAATTCTACCTATCCGGGCAACCTTCGCATCTCGCACTGCGTAAGTACAGCCTAATGGGGTAACACGGCCATGACCTCTTTCCTTCGCGATCTGCGGCAGGGCATGCGACAACTGGTGAGCAAGCCGGCATTCTCCGCCGCTGCCATCGCCTCCCTCGCTCTCGGCATCGGACTCAACACCACCCTCTTCAGCGTCGTCAACGGGGTACTGCTGCGGGACGGTCCCATCGTGCGCCCCGACCGGCTGATCGAAATCTACACAGGCCTGACGAACGACTTCCCGCAGCTCACGACGTCGTATCCGGACTACGTGGACATCCGCCAGGGCACGAGCGCGCTGCAGGGAATCGCGGCGAGCGCGTACGTCCGCGGAATCCTCTCGACGGGGGAGCGGCCGGCGCTCGTCACCGGCGAGGTCATCTCATCCGATTACTTTGACGTCCTGGGGATTCGTCTCGCCGGGGGTCGCGCGTTCCGGGAAGACGAGAACGCCGTCCCCGGCTCGGCGCCGGTCGTGGTGTTGAGTCACGGCTTGTGGCAGGGCCAGTTCGGCGCCCGAGCTGACGTCATCGGCCAACCGATCGAGCTGTCGGGTTCCACGTACACGATCGTCGGCGTCGGACCGGCCGGCTTTACGGGCACGATGCCAGGCATCCCAACCGACTTCTGGGCGCCGATCATGATGGTGGATCGCTTCGAGTTCGCCGGCGTCCAGGCGTCGTCGGACGAGGACCCGGGCCGGACCCGGCTCGAGCGCCGCGGGACGCGTTGGCTCTTCCTGAAAGGCCGGCTCGCGGAGGGGCGAACGATCGAGGAGGCGCGCGCGCAAATCGAGACCATCTTCGCGAGGCTGCGCACCGCGTACCCGGTCACCAACGAGAAGACGACGGTCAGCGTGCTGCCGGCGTCGAATATCCGCTTCCATCCGATGCTCGACGGCTATGTCAAGGCGGCAAGCGCCGCTCTTCTCGTCGCCGTCAGCCTCGTGCTGCTGATCGCTTGTGCCAACGTGGCGAACATGCTGCTCGCGCGCGGCGCATCGCGCAGGCGCGAGCTGGCGATTCGCACCGCTATCGGCGCCAGCCGCGCGCGAATCATCCGGCAGCTGCTGAGCGAAGGGGTGGTCCTTGCGGCGGCGGGCGGCGCGCTTGGCGTGCTTATCGCGTGGTGGGCGGGCCGCGGGCTCGCTGGACTCGGAACGACGGCGCTGCCCATTCCTGTCAGTTTCGATTTTTCGCTCGACGCGACGGTGCTGACGTTCGCACTGACCGCTTCGGTGGCGACGGCGCTGCTGTTCGGGATCGCGCCCGCGTGGTCGGCCTCGAAGCTGGAGCTCGTGCCTGCGCTGAAAGCGTCGATGGAAGGTGATTCGCGACGCAAAGTGACGTTGAGCAACATCCTGGTCGTCGGCCAGCTCGCGCTGTCGCTCGTGCTGCTCGTAGCGGGCGCCCTGCTCGCGCGCGGATTCCTGACCGCCCAGGGCGCCAATCTTGGCTACGACCCGCGGCCGGTGTCGCTGCTGTCCTTCAACCTCCAGATGAATGGATACGATCTGGAGCGATCCAGTGTGTTCCGGGATCGCGCCCTCAAAGCGCTCCGCGCGCTGCCGGGCGTCGTCGCGGTCTCGACCGCTTCACGGCTGCCGCTCTCACCCGACATCAACATGGACAGCGTCCTCGTACAGGGCCATCACGCCCCCGGCGACGATGGGACGCTCGTCGATGCGACAGCGGTCGGCGTGGACTACTTCAACGTAGTGGGCGTTCCGATCCTCGCCGGCCGAGCCTTTACCGAAGACGACATCCGGCAGAACCGCAAGGTCGCCATCGTGAACGAGACGCTCGCGCGGCAGTACTGGCCGGACGGGTCGGCCGTGGGCCGGCAGATCTACAGCGGCACGTTCACCTCGACACCCTTCGAGATTGTCGGCGTGGCGCGGAACCACAAGGTCCGCTCGGTCGGTGAAGATCCTCGACCCTACCTGCATGTGCCGGAAACGCTCAGAACGCAACTCAACGTGATCGCGCGAACGGTGACGCCGGCGGCCGCGGCGCTGCCGATGTTCAGGCAAGCGCTCTGGGCGCTCGAACCGAACATCCTGTTCACCGATGATTCGACCGCAGAGCAGGTCGCGGGTACCACTGTCGCTCCGACCCGGATTGGCGCGCTCGTACTCGGCGCCTTCGGCGCGCTGGCGTTGCTGCTCGCGGCCGTCGGGCTGTACGGCGTCGTCGCCCATTCGGTGAGCCGCCGAACCCGGGAAGTCGGGATCCGTATTGCGCTCGGCGCCGAGCGCTGGCAGGTCGTGAAGATGATCCTCGGCCAGGGTGGACGGCTCGCGCTGGTCGGCGTCGCTCTTGGCGTGCTGGCCGCCGCTGGCGTGGCGCGGGTACTCGACTCGCTGCTCTACGGCGTGAGCGGGCTCGACCCCGCCGCGTACGGTGCGGCCGCGGGTGTCCTGCTCCTCGTCACTCTTGGTGCGAATCTCGTGCCCGCAGTGGCCGCGGCCCGCGTCGATCCGGTCCGGGCTTTACGGAACGAGTGAGCGCACGCTCGCGTGACTCACAGCGCGATTCACTGCCACTTCGGGATCAGATAGATAAATGTCAGGCTGAAGGTCTCGTAGCCCGGCATGCTGAAGCCACCGCTGGCTCGTACCTTGAAGCCCGGCGCAAGGATGCCTGCCACCGCGAGCTCCATCTTCAGCAGTGGCATGACGTTCATCGTGTCGCGCGGCGGAAAAAGCTCGCCGGCTTCGATGTCGAACGACTCGACGTCACTCTCCTCGGTTGTCCTTCGTCGATAGACGTTCCCTCTCAGCCAGCCAATGCCAATCGCACCGACGGTTCCGAACTGCACGCGCTCTTTCCAGGTTTTGAACGGGTGGAAATGGTGCCACTCCACACCCGTCAGGCGAACATCCGGCAGCGTGCGATAGAAAAGTCCGCAAGTGCCGCGGCTGCAGGTCTCCATGTCGGCGTTCAGCGAGGAATGCTCGTCTACCGGCTTGTCGACGTACGACAGACCCCATTCGCCTCCGTACACCAAACCCCGCACGACGCCAATGCGAAATTCCGAGCCCTCCAGCTCGACCTCGTCGGCGCTGAAGAGAAATCTCAGCGAGTCCGTCGCCTTCCAGGTGGGTGTCATGCCGACGCTCACGCCCCACTGTTCCTGAGCGGCGACCTGGTTCGCGAGGGTCAATGTTGCGGCGAAGACTACGGCGGTGATTCTGATCATCGCCTGTTCTCCTGCGCGTTCCTGACGCGCCGCACCGGCGCGGAAGGACTCGCGCTATGAAACGTCAGTCGGCTCAGACGGGAGCCCGGGCAGGGAGTCTCGTAAGGTCGAGCAAGCGACATGCCATAGATACGGAACCCGCTTCTGTCTCAGGGAAAGGCATTTGCGGCGGTCCCCGGCCCAGGCATCGAGAGCCGTCGACTCAGTTTTGAGGCGAGCGGCACAAGTATGGCGTAGTGGTGATGTTCCGATGCTAAACTCACCCGCGAAAAGCACGGCGAACAAGGTGCCAGACCACTACAACTCATGGAGCGGTCAGCCGCGAGCGATGTCCAATCTTTGGGCGCTGACCAAGGACGGGCGCTCGGCGTTCTGCTTCATCGTCGCTCATCTGGAAGGCGCCGAGGTTCGCCTGGAAGTGGACGGCGGTCTCTTTCGAAAGCAGGTCTGCGGTACCGTGGACGCGGCCCTGAAGCTCGCCACCGCCTGGCGCGAGCAAATGGTGCTGGAGGGGTGGGCGCTGACCCGCACGATTTTCGGCAGGGGAACGTGAGAGCCTCATTCGCTGGAGAGCTGCGAAGGGTGTTGAGCTACGACAACATCTGGGTGCTCGACAAGGTCTGAACTACGCAATGAGCTCGCGGAGCCGACGCAAGTGCGCCGGGACCGCGCGCCGTGGATCTTCCTCAGCCTCGTACTCGAGGGTGACGAACCCGCGATAGTTGACGCTGCGGAGAATACCGATCACGCGAGCGAGATCCGCGGGCTGCCTCGGCCCGTTATTCACAGACACTTCGGTCTTGACCTGCACGACGACGGCGTAGGGCGCGGCTTGCGCGAGCTCCGCGTAGGGATCTGGCCCTCGAAAGTTTCCTGTGTCCAGATTGACGCCGAACCAGTCGGACTTGACTTCGCGGACGATCGCCAACAACTGATCCGCGGTTGAGACGATGCCACCGTGGTTCTCGAGCGCGAGCATGACACCGCGGTTGGCGGCGTGCTCGCACGCGCGGTGGATCGCCTCGACGCACCAGCGCCCCGCGTCCGTTTCCGACGTTCCCTTCTGGAGATCGCCGGCAAAAATCCGGATGCTCGGCGCGTGCAGCTCGGCTGCCAGATCCACCCATCGCTTTACGTGATCGATTTCTTTCTCGAGCTCGGGTCCCGGTCGAAAGGTGAAGGTGTTGCGGACCGCAGTTCCCGAAATGGCGAGACCCTGGAGAAATGCGTGCCGCCGCAGCGACCGGCAATAGGCGGGCGTCGGCGGCTCCGGAAAGTAATAGGAGGTCGGCTCGACCGCCTCGAGATCGTAGGTCGACGCCAGATCGACGAAGTCGTCGAGCGTCATCGACTTCTTCGCTCCCGCGAGCGAGTCGCGGAAGGAATACGCAGCCAGGCTCAGCTTCATGCGCGGGCCGCCGGTCCGCTTCACCGGGTCGCTGAGCGTTTCGCCGGCGCGAGGCACTGCCGCGAACGCGGTGGCTGCCGCAGAGTTCTTCAGGAAGGCGCGACGCGAGAGGGTCATTTCTTCGCTCCAGGCAGGCGCAGCATACCCCAACGTGCTAGGATGCGGCCGGATATTGGCGCGTGTTCGATATTTCGGATCCGCGCCGATTGATCGAATCAGCGCGCCGAGCGTTGGCGAGGCGTGGCAGCGCTGGGGGGTGGGGCCCCAGCGCAAGAAAATAGAGGAGGACACCGTGGCCGACAGTAAGCAGAACGGCATCTCACGCCGCGACTTCGCGGCGCGCGTGGGAGCAGCGGCGGCCGGCCTGGCGGTCGGCGGCGAGCTGTTCGGCACGCGGGCGCATGCGGCAGGCCGCCGCATCCTCGGCGCGAACGATCGGGTCGTGCTCGCCAGCATCGGCATTCGCGGCCAGGGCAACGCCCTCAAACGCGGGTTCGCGCGGGTCAAGAACGTCGACGTGAAGACCTTGTGCGACGTCGACGCCAACCTGGCCGCCGAGCGCATCAACGACCCGAGGCTCCTCCAGGACGTTCCTCAATTCAGGCCCGGCTTCATCCAGGACTTCCGGCGCGCGCTCGAGGACAAGGACATCGACGCCGTCGTCATCGCAACTCCGAATCACTGGCATGCGCTCGCGACGGTCTGGGCGCTGCAGGCCGGCAAGCACGTCTACGTCGAGAAGCCGTCTTCACACACCGTGTGGGAAGGACGCCGGATGGTCGAGGCGGCGGCGCGTTTCAACAAGCTCGTGCAGGTTGGCACGATGAACCGGAGCCGTCCGGCGGTCGTCGAGGCGATCAAGTTCCTGCACGGAGGCGGCATCGGACCGGTTTACATGGCGCGCGGTCTTTGCTTCAAGCCGCGGCCGGGCATTGGAAAGTACCCGGACGGGCCGATGGCGCCCGGAGAACAGTACCGCCTCACCATCACCGCCACGACCGACGAGCCGACCTACGACCCTCAGTACCTTTCAAAGGTCGACTACGACCTGTGGCTCGGGCCGGCGCCGAAGAGGCCGTTCAACCGGAATCGCTTCCACTACAACTGGCATTGGCACTGGGACTACGGCAACGGCGACACCGGCAACCAGGGGCCGCACCAGTTCGACATCGCGCGCTGGGGACTGCAGAAGCAGGAGCACCCGGTGAAGATCAGCTCGATGGGCGGCTACTTCGGTCCGGAAGCCTCGCAGGAGACCCCCGACACGCAAACGACGATGTACGAGTACGCGGATGGCATGGTCCTGGAGTTCGCGACTCGCGGCGAGTTCACGAACGACGAGGGCACCCAGCGCATCGGCAATCTGTTCTACGGGTCCAAGGGCTGGCTCTGGATCGATGGCGACGGGCGGACCTGGCAGTCGTACATGGGGCCGAAGAACGAGAAAGGCCCCGGCACCGAGGCTCCAACCGAGAATGCCGGCGGCAGCGACCCGCTGGTCCTGACGAGCAGCGAGTCTCCGCACCTCCAGAACTTCGTCGACGCGATCCGCGCGGGCGATCCGAAGATGCTCGCGTGCGACGTGCTCGAAGGGCACTACTCGTCGACGCTCCCGCATCTCGCGAACATCTCGTACCGCGTCGGCCACTCGCTCGTGTTCGACGGCAAGTCCGAGACGTTCGTCGATGACAAGAAAGCGGATCGCCTGCTGACGCGCGAATACCGCAAGGGATTCGAGATACCTAAGTCGTTTTCGTAACGCCCGCCGAAATGTTCTGCGCCCCAACGGCATCTCTTGACGAGATGACCGTTGGGGGCGTAGCTTCCTGTTTCCCCCCGCACCCTCGGCCGAAGTGCGCTGTCCGGAACGCTCATGCCGAGCGTTCAAGGTGCAGAGAGCCTATGCAGATGAAACCCCTCCGGGGCGTTCTGTGGCAGTAGAGGAGTGCTTATGAGATTCAGATCGCCACTACGAGCGTCGCTGTTCGTCTTCGTTGGCTGGCTCGGATCCGTGGGCGTGGCCGGGGCCGATGCCGTAACCTACTGGAACAACATCGCTCTACCCGCGGTGGTGGCCGGGAGACCGGGGCCCGTGGGCCTACTCGACCTCGCCCTCATCCAGGCTGCGGTGCACGATGCCGTGCAATCGATCGAAGGGAGGTTCGAGCCTTACAAGGTCACTATCGAGGGAGCCTCTGGCTCGCCGGCGGCGGCCGCCGGGGCGGCTGCACACCAGGTGCTGCTTGGGCTCTACGGGGCGACTCAGGCGGCAACCCTCAACGCCGCTTGGGCTGCGTTCCTGGCCGCCAACCCGGGCCTGGTGGGAGACCCTGGTATTGCCGTTGGCCAACAGGTGGCAACTGAGATACTGACCCTCTACCGCGCGGCGCCCAGTCCGGCGCCCGACGTCCGTGGCTGCGAGGACGACCTCGACGGCTGCCAGCCCGGCGAGTGGCGTCCAACACCTTCCTACATTGGCGCACTGCCCGTGCCTGCGCCGTTCTCGCCAATGACGGCGCCCTGGGCTGGCGCGCTTACGCCGTTCACCCTTCTGCGTTCCGACCAGTTCCGACGCGAGCCGCCGCCCCCGTTGATCAGCGGCCGGTACGTCCAGGAATACAACGAGGTCAAGGCACGTGGGGCCTTTGCCAGCACGGCCCTCACGGAGCTCGCGCGCACGCCCGAGCAGACCACCTTTGCGTATTTCTGGTCCGACAACTTCCTGACACTCTGGCATCGGACGCTGAGGACCATCGTGGAGACGCGGGTACCTTCCATGGAGATTGGCGACAGCGCCCGTCTCTTCGCCCTTGCCAGCCTGGCGGGCGGCGATGCCTTTATAACCGCCTGGGAGAGCAAGTTGCACTTCAACTTCTGGCGACCAGTCACGGCCATTCAGGAAGGGGACTTCGACGGCAACCCGAAGACAGACGGGGACCCGGACTGGCAGCCACTGATCAACACGCCGCCGTATCCCGACTACACGTCGGGTGCTAATAACCTGACGGGAGCCACGACGCGCTGTCTGGCGCTCTTTTTCGGGACCGATCGATTCGACTTCACAGTCACAAGTAGTGCTTCACAGTTGACGGATCCCGCAACGCGCACGCGGCATTTCACGCACTTCTCGCAAGCGGCAGACGAGGTGGTCGACGCGCGCATCATGCAGGGTATCCACTTCCGCTCCGGGGATGCAGACGGGCGACAGCAGGGCGAACGCGTGGCTCTGTGGGTCTTCAAGCATTTCTTGCGCCCTGTCCACGGAAATCGGTAGTGATCGTGCTGCGATGAGGCGCCCGGCCGGTTCGCCGGGCGCCTATCTCATGATCGAAACGCCGATGTACATCTGATGGGTATCCACCCCGGGGCTTGGCAGATCCGGGGATCCGTTCGAGATGTGCTGAAAGCGATAGCCGGCGACCAGCGCACGTCCGGACGGGTTCCCGATCCGCACCCCGATTCCGATCTGTTCGTTGAAATTCCGTGCGACTCGGCCGTCGCCTGGCGTCTCCCAGTCGATCAACATCAATCCGGCCGCGAGCTCCGCAAATGGATGCACGTGTGTCCACCCGGCGAAGCTCCAACGGAAGACTGGAGTAATGCCGACGCCCCAGAAGTCCTGCGGTCCGCGAACCACGATCGGCATGACTTGAAGCAGCATCTCAAATTGCCCGGCGAGGGGACCGGGACCCTTCGGCCCGCTCATGATGCGGCCCAGTTCGACTGCGACGAGCGATAAGTGGCGATCGCTTCGAGCATCGAGCAGATCAACTGGAAGCGCGCCGCCCGCGATCACGCTCCAGTCGATCGATCCTTTTCGGTAGGCAGAGAGCGGCGCAGCGGCGCCCGACGGCTGCGCCGCGCTGTTTTGTGCCAGGAACGGGAGACAAGCGAAAAGGATGGCAGCCGCTGTCATGCGCGGTGCAGCTGCCATCCTGGGTTGGCGTCGGTCATCACATCGAGTGATGGCGCCGTTTGCCGCGTCCGCGAAGCCGCCGGAGCGGAATGCCCTTGACATTACGCAGCGGCAGCGTCGGGAAGAAGCGCGGCACGATACGGGCCCGCGCCACATTCTCGAAGCCGGATGCGAGCCGGATCAGGATCGGCTCGCTGAACGCCGTACCGATGAAGCTCAGACCGACCGGCAGGCCGAAGTAGTTTCCCATCGGCACGTTGACGATCGGATAGCCGCCGATGGCCGCGAGAGACGACGTGGCGAAGATGAAGTGATCGCCGTCGATCAAATCCGTGCACCAGGCCGGCGTGCCGGTTGGCGTCACGATAGCCTCGACGTTGAAGTCGGCGAGCGCCGCATCGATCCCGTTCACGGTGGCCAGTCGGTCGATCTCGAGCGCCTGATTGTATGTCAGCCCGCCGAAGATCGGCTGCGGTGTATCTTCTCCAGGCTCGAGCGCCGCCGCCAGCTCGAAGATCTCCTGGCCGAAGAACGGCATTTCGCGGTCGGCATTCGCCTCGTTGAACGCGATCGCATCGGCCAGCGTGCCGCCAGCGAGCGGGACGCCGCTACGGGTCGCGAAATACGCCTGCAGATCTCCTACGAAATCGAACAGCAGCACGAGAAATTCACCGTCGCCCGGCGGGAACTCGAACCCTTCCGCGTCGAGATCCGTGAGGATCGCGCCGGCCGCCGCCATCGTGGCCTTCGCCTGGTCGAAGATGGCCGCCACGTCCGGGCTCGCTCCTTCGACGCCCTGGCCGGTGACGCCGATACGGCGTCCACGCAGACCGTCGGGATTGAGGAACTGCGTGTAGTCGGTCGGCAGCGTCGGCCTCGTTGACAGCCCACGCCGTCCGAGCGGCACGCCGCCGGTGGCCGGGTCGCGGCCATCGAACGTCAGGCTCTGAATGACCCCGAGCGTCGCCGCGGCGTCAGCCACGGTGCGTGCGTGCGGCCCGATCGTGTCCTGGATATGCGAGATTGGCACCACGCCGGCGCGGCTCGTCAGTCCAACGGTGGGCTTGATACCGACGACGCCGCAGAGGCTCGACGGGCAGACGATGCTGCCGTCTGTCTCGCTGCCGAGCGACACGGCGCAGAGATTGGCAGACACGGCTGCGCCCGACCCGGAGCTCGAGCCGCACGGGTTGCGATCGATCGCATAGGGGTTGTTGCACTGGCCGCCGCGACCGCTCCAGCCGCTTGACGAAAAGAACGATCGGAAGTTCGCCCACTCGCTCAGGTTGAGCTTCCCGAGCAGGACAGCGCCGCCGGCACGCAGCTTCGCAGCGACGGTCGAATCGGCGTCAGCCGGCTGTCCGGCCAGGCCGAAAGAGCCCGCGGTCGTCTGCATGCGGTCGCCAGTGTCGATGTTGTCCTTCAGCATGACCGGAATCCCGTGGAGTGGACCCAACACCTGTCCGCCCCGGCGACGCGCGTCGGCCTGTTGGGCGATGGCCATCGCGTCGGGATTGAGCTCGAGCACGGAGTTCAGGCGCGCTCCGCCTTCGTCGAGCGCGCGAATCCTGCGCAAATAGAACCGCGTCAGCTCGACGGAGCTGACACGCCCCGTCGCCATCCCCTGCTGAAGCTGCGCGATCGTCGCCTCGTTGAACTCGTCTGGCGCGGATGATGAACGCTGATCATGCGCACTCTTCTGGGCCGCGACCGCAGTTCCCACGGATCCCACTGAGGCGGCGGCGCCCGCGGCCGCGCTCAAGTGCAAAAAGTCTCTGCGGCTGACACCGGCCGCGCGGTTCTCCCGAATGCGGCCGATCGCCTTGTCGTACAGCTCCTTCAATCTTCGGCGGGACTCGTCGGTGGTGCCCCTCATACGGAACTCCTTTGCTCGTGGCCGAGTGCGGGACGCGGGGAGCCCGAGAGCGGGCGCAGATTATAGCCGCAGATTCACGCAGATTTACGCAAATTTTGTCGAACCTTACGCAGATTTTGCAGGACGCGCAGGCCGGTGGTCATTCTCTCAGGTAACCCCAGCTGTGGAGGCGATCACTGTCCTCCTCGGACCAGCGGTCACCGACATCCTCGCGGTAGTACATGTTGGGAATCATCACGTTCCGTACGCGGTTGTACGCCTGCCGCTGCGCCTGCTTCATCGTCGCGCCGATGCCGCAGACGATCAGGACGACGCCCGACGTCCCGGTCACGACCCATTCGCCGTTGACGTTCTTCACGTCCTCGATGTGAAACCCTTCACGGCTGGCTGTTTTGAACAGGATGACGGCGTCCTTCGAGCTGCTCTCGAAGGTTTCCGGGTCGTTGAACGGGAACGGCGGCACGACGATCCGCACGCCGACCTGGAAGCCGCTGCGGCCGCGGAACCGGGTGATCGTGCCCTCCGCGAGCTTGTAGAGCAGCTCGCCGATCGGCGTGATCAACCCCTCTTGCTGGATGCTGATGGTGGGGTAGCCGAACCGGGCCGTGAACTCGAGCGGATAGATGCCGTTGCTGTTGACGATGCAGTTGACGTCGATGAAGCCGACGTAGCGTTCCTCGGCGAGCTTCACCTCCATCTTCTTCAGCGTGGCGTTGAAGATCTTGTTCGGCTCGCTCCAAAACATCGACGTCCCCATTTCGCCGGTCGAAGGCCCGATGTCGCCGGGGAAGAGCTTCTTGTGCTCGAAGTTCACGCAGATCGGATACACGAACTCCTTGCCGTTAAAGAACACGCCCGCCGCGACTTCGACACCGATGATGCGGCGCTGCAGCTGGAACTCCTTGATGCGGTGCGAGAGTGCCGCTTTGTAGTCGCCCAGGACCTGAATCACGTCCTGACCATCCTCTTCTTCGCCGACGAAGAGAAGGCGCTTGTAGTTCTGTGCTTCGCCGCTTGGTTTGATGACGTATCGGCCGGGGTTGGCCTTCACGAACTCCACCGCGTCGTCGAACGACGTGAAGTTCTCCTGCGGGATGATTGAGACGCCCGCCCGCTTCAGCTCCTGCTGGCCAAACGCGCGGTCGTCTTCGAGCCGATCGGTGTAGGGCGAGCCGCCGACCACCAGCTTCCCGGCGCGTCGCAACCGATCGGCGTGCGTGCCCTGTCCGAGCACGTCATCGAACACGATCACATCCGCCCAGTCGACCTCACGCTCCCAGTCGTCGGTTTTTGGGACGAACCCGTCCGCGATCTCTTTCTCACCCGGATCGTTGATGTAGAACTTCACGTCGTGGCCTTCCTTGACCACTTCCCAGGCGATGTCGGCGATCAGACCGTCGAGCGAGACAAAGAGATACTTCATGCGGCTGCCGGGGCCTGAATTCTACTTTGTCGGAGGGAGAAGAAAGGGAGGCGTGACCTTGGGGGTCGAAAGACCACGCCTGTGGTCTGTGAGCTGGCGCGTGTTTAGTTCTGGTCGTCGGCCTTTTCAACCACGCGAACCGTTGCGCGCATCCACGGATGGAAGCAGCACTGGAATGTGAATTCCCTCGCCGCTGGCGGTCAGCCGCGCTTCGTCGCCCGGCACCATCCGAACGGACGCCGCACATTCCGGAGCCGGCTGCGTGCCGACGTTGAGCGGCGGAACGACACCGCCGCCGAACTGCGCCACCTCGGTGAACGTGTGCGGTCTTCCGCCAACGTTCGTGACAGTGATCTTCTTGCCTGCCTCGATCAGGGCGTGCGCGACGTCGATGCGCCAAGATGGATGGCCGACGAGGAAGAGCCCACCAAGCGGGTCCGTAGGCGGATTCGGCGGCCCAGGATTGTTGTCGTAGAGAGGAGACGTAAGCAGCGCATTGAACTCCGCGGCCGTCACGTCGCCGTCATCCTGCAGGCAGCCAACCGGCGCCCAGTTCGGATCGCTCGGATCGCAATCGTCGACCAGCAGGATCTTCCGGTTGCCGCTGTTGTCATCGTTGTCGTCATCCTGACCGCGCACGTTCGGCGCGGCGATGACGGCCGCGGCCAGCACGGCTAGCCCAAGCACAAGTTTTGTTTTTGGCATGCCTTTCCTCCTCTGAGAGAGCTGGGTCGGGGCGCGGATTCTATCACGGCTTCGGTAATGCGAACGCGACGTACGCTGCACCGGTCGGCGCCTTCGGTGCTTTGCCGCCGCCCGCCGCGATCACGACGAACTGGCGGCCGTCGACCTCATACGTCACCGGCGTCGCGTTGCCGGCGAATGGCAAAGTGGTTTCCCAGAGCAGCGTCCCCGTGTCCTTGTCGAATGCGCGAAACTTCTTGTCGAAGCTTGTGGCGCCGATGAAGACCAGCCCGCCCGCCGTCACAATCGGTCCGCCGTAGTTCTCCGTCCCGGTATTCGTCACACCCTTCGCCGCGAGCTCCGGATACTCGCCGAGTGGAATCGTCCACGCGTATTCGCCTGTATCGAGATTGATGGCGTTCAACGTTCCCCAGGGGGGCGCGACCGCGGGATAGCCGTTGGGATCCAGAAACCTGTTGTAGCCACCAAATCGATACTTCTGGTCGGTTAGCGAAGTCTCTTCGGTCTGAAGCTTGCGGTCTTCGCCACGCGCCATGTAACCGACGATCGCTCGCACGGCCTCCTCCGAGAGCTTTGGGAATCCCGGCATCCGCGCCGTGCCTTTCCGAACGACCGCGGTGAGCTCTGCATCGGTCTTTCGCCGGCCGACGCCGACGAGTGATGGGAACTGCGGCGGCGCGCCTTTCAAGTCATCCCGATGGCACACGGCGCAGTCCCTCTGGTAAACCCTGCGGCCACTCGTAGCTCTTTCCGACGGTGTCAGGCTGGCGCGCCACGCCATCTCGTTCGAGTTCACGAAGAGGAGAGAGCTTTCAGGATCGAAGGCGGCGCCGCCCCACTCCGCGCCGCCGTCGAACCCCGGGAAGATGATCGTCTCGACGCGTAACGAAAAGGGCACGAATGCGCCGGCGGCGCGCATCCGTCGAAAATCGTCGAGCACGGCGGCGCGAGCCTCCGGCGTACGCCGCGTGAGCAGTTCCTCTGTCAGAAGCTGGCGCGCATACGGCGCTGGCCAAGACGGAAGAGGCTGCGATTCTGCGGTGACCTCTCCGTCGACCTGGCTACGCGGGTAGTTCCGATAGTTGATGGGAAAGAGCGGCTCGCCGGTGACCCGGTTGAAAAGAAAGACGAAGCCCTGCTTGCTCGTTTGAGCCACTGCCTCGACAGCACGGCCGTCTCTTCGGACGGTGACGAGACTCGGCGGCGCCGGAAAATCGCGATCCCAGATGTCGTGCCGCACCGCCTGAAAGTGCCACAGCCGTTTTCCCGTCGCCGCCTCGAGGGCGAGCAACGTGCTCGCGAACAGGTTGTCTCCAGCACGATTGGCGCCGTAGAAATCGTCCGCGGCCGATCCTGTGGGGACGTACACGATGCCGCGCGCCTCGTCGACGGACATGCCCGCCCAGCTGTTCGCGCCGCCGCTGTACGTCCACGCATCGCCGGGCCAGGTGTCGTGACCGAACTCGCCGGGCCGGGGCAGCGTGTGAAACGACCACCGCAGCGTCCCGCTACGTGCGTCGTACGCGCGGATGTCCCCTGGCGATGCGGGAAGCGATTCGGACACCCGGCCCCCCACGATGAGCAGGTCGCGATAGGCGATCCCCGGCGTCGTCAGCCGCACGGATTGCGCCGACGGATCGCGTCCGAGGTCCTCGTGAAGATCGATGCGGCCCTCGCGACCGAAAGAAGGGATTGGCACTCCGGTACGCGCATCGAGTGCGTAAACGTAGCGGTCGACGCCGGCGAAAATGCGTTGGTCCTCGCCATCGGCCCACCACGTCACACCGCGGTTCGCACCGGTCGCGTCGATGCCGGCATCGAACCTCCACTTGAGCGCCCCGGTGGCCGCATCGAGCGCAATGACGCGGTGCTTCGGTGTGTTCGCGTAGAGGACCCCTCGAACCACGATCGGTTGCGTCTGCAGCCCGCCGTCGCCGTCTTTCGCATCGAACGTCCAGGCGACCTCCAGCTGCCGGACGTTCGAGCGATCGATCTGTTTCAAGCGCGAGTAGCGAATGTTCTGCGGTCCGCCGCCGTACGCTGGCCAGTCGCGCACGTGATCCGCGCCGGTGCCGCTGCGCAGGCAAGAAGACGAAACGGCTGCGAGGACGACGAGCGGCGCGAGCGTCGCAAACGGCTGTCGCATGGCGCGAGTAGGATACTGCCATGCGATACCGACCTTCGTTGACCCTCGGCCTCTTTCTGACGCAGCTTGTCGCCGCCGCGGCGCAGCCGGCGCCGGCCACGGTCGCCGAAAACGTCCTCGTCGTGACGTTGGACGGCATGCGATGGCAGGAAGTTTTCGGCGGCATGACCGCCGACCTGAACGACAAGGAAAGAGGCGGCGTGGCGGATGCGAAAGAAACCGAACGCCGATTCGCGGCGCCGACGCCGGACGCGCGCCGCGAGCGGCTGATGCCGTTTTTCTGGTCGGTAGTGGCGCGGCAGGGACAGGTCTTCGGCGATCCAGCCGCCGGCAGCACGGCGCGCGTAACGAACGGACTCCGGTTTTCGTATCCCGGCTACAACGAGCTGCTCGCCGGATTCGCGGACCCCCGCATCGACAGCAACGATCCGGTGGCGAACCCGAACGTCACAGTACTTGAGTGGCTCAACAAGCGGCCCGTGTTCGCGGGTAAAGTCGCGGCATTCGCGTCGTGGGAGCTGCTGCCGTGGATCGTGAATGCCTCACGCAGTGGAGTGGTGTCTAACGGCGACGGGCCGCCCGTTACTGAACCGGCTACGGATCGAGACCGGCTCCTCAACGAGTTCGCCGCGGATCTCCCACCGTACTGGGGTCAGACGCGATTCGATGCGCCGACCGGCTTCGGCGCGCTCGAATATCTCCGTACCCGGCGTCCCCGTGTGCTGTACGTCATGCTCGGCGAAACGGACGAGTGGGCGCACGACCGGAGATACGACTTGTACCTGGACGCGGCCCAACGTAACGATCGCTTCATTCGCCGTCTGTGGGAGACGGCGCAGGCCATGCCGGAGTACGCGAACCGCACGGCGCTCATCGTCACAACCGATCATGGACGCGGCAACACCGTGAAGGATTGGACTAGTCACGGGCGCGACGTGCCGGCGGCGGAGCGAATCTGGATCGGGGTCATGGGCCCGTCAGTGGTGGCGGCCGGCGTGCGAGCCAACACAACCGTGACGCAGGCACAAGTGGCGGCGACGATCGCGGCGCTTCTCGGCGAGGACTACGTCCGCGAGCAACCGAAGGCGGCGCCGCCCCTGAATCTTCAGTAGCGCAGCTCTTTAGGGCTGCCTGGGCGGAAGTTGTAGCGCAGCCCTTCAGGGCTGCTTATCATGCGGACATGTCAAAGCTCCATGCCACACTCGTTGCCACCTTCCTGAGCGCCGCCGCGTCGCTCGTCCTCGCACAACAGCCTCCTCCTCTACCCGGCCCGCCGCCAGGGTTCGCCGACGCCATCCTCGGCCGTTGGGATCTGACGGTGCAAGGCGCCGAAGGACCGTATCCTTCCTGGCTCGAGGTGATGCTCCGGAAGGAAACGGAGCTGATGGGACGCTTCGTCGGTCAGTTCGGCAGCAACCGTCACGTGTCCGAGATTACGTACACGGGTGGCGAGCTGACGGTCAGGATTCCCATTCAGTACGAACGGAACAAGACAGACCTCATCTTCAAAGGACGGCTCGCCGGCGACCGGCTCGAAGGGACGACAGAAGACGTCAAGGGCAACACGCTGAAATGGACCGCCGTGCGCGCGCCGGCGATGATGAGCGACGCTTCGCCGAAATGGGGACAGCCGGTCGAGTTGTTCAACGGGAAAGATCTCACCGGCTGGAAGCTGCGCGGCCCGGCCAAGGGCAACTGCTGGAGCGTCGTGGATGGCGCGCTCACCAACGCGCCGCCGTGCGTCGACATCATCACCGAACGCACCTTCTCGGACTTCAAGCTCCACGCCGAATTCAACATCGTTCCGAAGAGCAACAGCGGCGTCTACCTCCGCGGCCGGTACGAAGTGCAGATTCAGGACGACGTCGGAAAGGCGATGGACAGCCTGCGCATGGGCGGTGTTTACGGATTCCTGAGGCCGGCCACGAACGCCTCCGGCCGTCCAGGTGAGTGGCAGACGTACGACATCACGCTGGTCGGCCGCCGCGTGACCGTCGTCCTCAACGGTCGAACGATCGTCCACGACTCCGAAATTCCCGGCATCACCGGCGGTGCGCTCGACAGCGACGAAGGCCGTCCGGGCCCGCTGATGCTGCAGGGCGACCACGGCCGAATCTCGTTCCGGAAGGTTGTGCTCACCCCGTCGGAACCGGCAGCCACGTCGTCGCGGTAGTCCGGCTGACGCCGGACACTGCAAGACCCACGGGCGTTGTCGGCATGTCAGGAGACCACCATGAACGGCAGCGACGCAACCCTCCCGCCGGGCAGCGACGTCCCGAACGCGCTGACGGCCGGCCTGGGCGTCGGGCCCGTCCCCGCGATCGCCGAGTACAGAGTGGTCAGGATGATCGGCGAAGGCGGGATGGGCATCGTCTACGAGGCGGAGCAGCAGCACCCGCGGCGCCTGGTGGCCCTGAAGGTGATTCGTGGAGGGCAGCAGGTCTCGGAGGAGCGCGTCAAGCTGTTCGAGCGCGAGGCCCAGGCGCTCGCGCGGCTTAAACATCCGAGCATCGCCGCGATCTACGCGACCGGGCTGACCAGCGATGGCCAGCATTTCTTTGCGATGGAACTGGTGCGGGGCACTCCGCTCTCGGAGTACCTGAAACGCCGGCCAGCGTTGCATGAGCCCGGCGAAGTCAGGCAACGGCTCAAGCTCTTCGTCAGAATCTGTGACGCGATCAACTACGCTCATCAGCGCGGCGTCATTCACCGGGACCTGAAGCCGTCGAACATTCTGGTCAGCCAGGAAGCGGGCTCGAGCGGGAGCCTGACCGGCTCGCCGGAAATCAAGATCCTCGATTTCGGTCTGGCGCGTATCACGGACGTCGACATGGCGGCGCCAACGATCGTGACGCAAGCAGGGAACGTGCAGGGGACCCTGTCCTACATGAGCCCCGAGCAGGCGCGCGGAAATCCGGAGGAGATCGATCTTCGCAGCGATGTTTACTCGCTGGGCGTCATCCTCTACGAACTGATGACGGGCGAGCTTCCCTACGACGTGAGCCGGTCGCCGGACGTCAGCCCGGCGCGCGTCATCGCGGATGCCGTTCCCAAGACGATGACGAGGTCAGGGATCGACAAGGAAATCGAGACGATCACCCTCAAGGCGCTCGAGAAGGAGCCTCACCGCAGATACCAGAGCGCGCTGGCGTTGGGTGAGGACATCGAGCGCCACCTGGCAAACCAGCCGATCCTCGCCCGCCCTCCGAGCGCGGTTTACCAGCTCCGCAAACTCGTCAGCCGAAACAAGGCGGCGTTCGGGTTCGCTGCAACCCTGGTTCTTCTGCTCGCGGGGTTCGCGGGAGCGATGGCCGTACAGTCGGCGCGCATCGCACGCGAACGTGACAAGGCGGAGCGATTGTCCGAGTTCATGCTCGAACTGTTCGCGCTTTCGGGACCTGAGCGCGCGAAGGGAAACACGATCACCGCGCGTGCGCTGCTCGACCGCGGCGCGCGGAAAATCGAAGGGGACCTTGCAGCGGCCTCTGAGACCAAGGCGTCGCTCATGAACTCCATGGCTCGCGCGTACGGCGAGCTCGGCTTGTACGATCAGGGCCTGCCGCTGGCCAGGCGGGCTCTCGATCTCCGCGTTGAGACGCGCGGATCATCGGATCTCGAGACCGCTGCGAGTCTCCACGCCGTCGGTGTGCTGCTATGGCGGAAAGGAGAGATGAAGGACGCCGCCGACGCCCTCCATCGAGCGCTCGAGATCAGAGAGAAGCGGCTCAGCCCGGATGACGCGCAGGTCACCGAAACCCTCATCGCTCTCGGAAACGTCATGTACGACCAGGGTGATTACGCGGCGGCTGAAAAGGAGCACCGTGTCGCGCTGGCAAAGGCTCGCCGGAACCCGGGCGCCGGCACCGATCCTCTCTCCGGAGCTGCGCTCGGCTTAGCGTCCGATCTGCATACTCTCGGCCGTCTGGGTGAGGCGGAAGGCCTTTACCGCGAGGCGCTGGCGATTCAGCGGCGCGGCGGTGAAGCGGACAACCCTCGAATCGGACCGGTGCTTTTCAACCTCGCAAAGCTGCAGGCCGAACGGGGAGAGTTCGCAGAAAGCGAAGCGCTTTACGCCGAGGGGCTCGCGCTCTACCGCAAGTCGCTCGGCGAGGCGCATCCGGAAGTTGCACGCAACCTGAACAACTTCGCCGTGATGCTCCAGAGCAAGGGAGACCTCGCCGGTGCCGAGCAGGCGGTCCGTGAGGCGCTCGCGATCTATAGAAAGGTGCTTCCCGGTCACCCCGATCTCGCCCCGACACTCGATACCCTCGCGAGTGTTCTCGTAGCCACTGGCCGGCCCGCCGAGGCGGAGCCGCTCGCGCGCGAGGCGGTCGATTTGATGCAGCCCTCGAAATCCAGCGCGCAGCCTTGCCGCCGAAGCATCCGGACATGTCGTACGGGTTGGTCGGCCTGGGCATTCTGCTGGTTCAGGCCGGTCGTCCCAGAGAAGCTGAGCCGAGGCTGGCCGAAGCGGTGGAGATACGCGGCACGACTTTCGGAGAGTCCGATTGGCGAAGCGCCGTCGCGAAGAGCGCCCTTGGAGCGTGCCTCGCTTCGGAGGCCCGGTGGGATGAAGCTGAGCGCCTCCTCCTCGACGCCGACGTGAGTCTGCAGAAGAGAGGGGGACAGACGCAGGAAGCGACAACTAATCGCCAGCGGCTGGTCGCGTTGTACGAAAAGTGGCAGCGGCCGGACAAAGCTGCTGCGTTCCGCGACCGCTGAGCGCGTGTGAAGACTGGAGGGCCGACGTGAGAGTGCTGACAGGTCTCGTGGTGCTGACCATCGGATTGACGCGCCCCCTCGGCGCTCAGGATCTTCCCGCGCGCTGGGACGAGCTGACGGCCAGCGATTGGCCGAAGGCGCTCGAGAAATCGGCCTACACCGCGATCCTTCCGATCGGCGTGCTTGAAAAGCACGGGCCGCACGCGCCAATCGGGTCCGACCTGATTCACGTCCGCGAGTATGCGGCACGCGCGACGAAGCGCGAGTACGCCGTCGTCTTTCCCGATTATTTCTACGGACAGATCTACGAAGCGCGTCATCAGCCTGGCACCTTCGCGCTGCCAAGCCGGCTGATCTGGGAGCTGCTCGATGCGACGTGCGACGAGATCGCCCGCAATGGATTCAAGAAGATCGTCATCGTGAACGGCCACGGTGGAAATCCCAACTTCCTCAGGTTCTTCGTGCAGTCACAGCTCGAACGGAAGCGCGACTACGTCGTGTACTTTTGGGATCCGGCGCCTGATCCCGTGCTGACGGAGAAGGTCAACAAGACACGAAAGTCCGATCCCGCCGGTGATCAGCACGCCGGCGAGCGCGAAACGTCGACGCTTCTGTATCTCAGGCCTGACCTCGTGAAGATGGATCGCGCGGCCGCCGAATCAGGCGCCAACCAGAAGCGGCTCGCGGTGCCGGACGTCTACACAGGCATCTGGTGGTATGCCTCGTACCCGAATCACTATGCGGGTGAAGGGGACAAGGCGACGCGTGAGCTCGGCGAGCTGGTGACCGAAGGCCGCCTCACCCAGCTTGTGAACGCGCTGCGCGCGGTCAAAGCGGACACACAGGCACCCGCCATGCAGAAGGAGTTCTTCGACCGGGTTCTGATGTCGAAGTAGGGAAAAGGGGCCGGTCTCTAGCCCGGCCCCTTCAGGGAGCCTCCCAGAGAGCCGATAACCGATAAAAGGATGGGAGGTTGACGCTTGTGACAGTTCCCAGAAATCGCGCGCGCAAACCGTTGACCCGTCGGCCGCGGTCCCGCCAGCTTGCAAAACGGCGCCAGGACGTCGCGGCATTCGAGGCCTGGCAGCGCCACCGCCTGGCGGCGCCGGCCGATCTTCGGCGCCACGGCTGACACGCTCCTCACTCGCCGTTGTCCCTTTCGTAGGGAGCTTTCAGGCTCCCTGCCTGTGCCCGATTCGCGCGTTCGAGCTGACGCTCGTACATCTGAATCCAAATCAGGGCCGATTCGCTGAGGTCCTCATGCGCATCCCGCAGCCGCGCGAGCTCCCGCGCGAGGTTGCGGTTCTCGATTGAAATCCGCTCGAGCTCACGCCGCAGCCGTTCGTTCTCGCCGACCGCCGCCCGCCCGGCCATTGCCTCGCGCGGGTACTTGGGTTTTGGCATATAGGGCCCGATCGTCAACCAGGCGCTTGGAAGCGGGACGTCCATGACCTGTTTCCCCCCTGCGAAAGTTCCCTCCGTTCGGCCCATGCGCTTCTCTGTATGAAACGGCGCCGGGAGGCCGACCGAACATCCGCGTCTACTTTGGGGATTGAAGCCGGACGAGAGGGCCCCGGCACGCAGCGGACTGCCGCGTGCCGGCGAGTCGGTTCCGACGGGTGGAGAGGTGTTAGTTCGCCGGAGGAATGGGAATACTCATTATCGGACCGCAGAGCATCTTGATTTCGCGGACGCAGTGCTTCATCGCCCTCAGCGCCTGCCTGATCTTCGGAGTCGGGTTCTTCACCCGCTTGAGTTGAGCGACGGCGCGTTCTGCCCTCCGCCGAACCTGGCGGAGCTCGATCTTCTTCCGACTTGTTGTCCGGCGGCGGGCTCTGCGCACGCGTCTCTTGGCCATAAGTATCCCTTTCCTCGTTCGAAAAAAAACGATTCGCAGTCTACCGGCCGCGCGCGACGACGGTCAAGGGGACTAGCGCGGGTTGTTCAGCTGATGGAGGAGCTTCGTGAAACGCGGATGTCGTCGATATTGATCGAGCCTGGGATCGACCTGAAACCATAGAACCGCCGGATCGCGCTGGGATACCGCCTGCTCGAGCAGGCCGAGTGCCCGGTCGTGATCTCCCAGTGCGGCATAGACGTACGCGAGGTACTCAGGACTCAGCCGCAACTGACCGCGCGCGACGCGTGCTTCGAGATCCGACAGACCCTGCCTGGCCAGTTCGGTTCGGCCGGCCAGCGCCTGTATCCTCGGCACGTGCGACTGCCATCCCGCGGGGCCGCCATCAGTCAGCGCGAGCGCGCGCTGCGTAACGTCGAGCGCGTCGTCGTATCTGCCCTGGGCCTCGTACACCCGGCCGAGCAGCGCGTACGCCCTGGCGAAATCGGGGTCCAGTGACAAGGCCTCGTGAAGTTCGTCGGCGGCACGTCCGTATCCACGCCCGTAGAAGTGCATGAGACCGAGGACAAGCGCTGCATCCGGCGAGAACGGATCGAGCTGACGTGCGCGTTCCGCTGCCTCGAGCGCCCTATCGGCATGCCCCTGAGCGGCGAGGAAGCGGGCGTACAGCGAAAGCGCGTCGGTCAGGCTCGGGTTGAGCTCGAGTGCGCGCCGGAAGCCTTTTTCGGCGGCGTCCCAGTCCCAGTCGTACCGGAACTTGAGGTCCGCCATCGTGGCGTGCGCCTCCGCGAGGCTCTCGTCCAGTTGCAACGCACGAGAGGCGGCCGCCACAGCGGCAACGCGAGCAGCCGGTTGCAGGACGCCTCCCGCAGCCCCGAGCGCGAGATGCGCCTGTGCGAGCCCCGAGTAGGCGAGCGCGAGTCCAGGATCAAGGTCAATCGCCCGCTGAAATGCGGCAATGGCTTGCCGAACGCTGGGATTGCCGGTCTGCCTGAGGTAGAACCGTCCCTCGAAATACGCTTCGGCCGCCGCCGGGTTGGTGGCCGGCGCAACCTGCAGCCGCTGAGACTCGGCCGAGTCGATCCCAACGCCCATCGCCCTTGCTACCGCTCGCGCGATTTCGGCGTCGATCGCGAGAGTATCTTCGAGCGGTCGCTGAAACGTCTGCGCCCAGAGTTGTGTGTCCTTGCCCGCGGCGATAAGCCGTGCGTTTACCGTGAGTGGACGGCTCCCTGAACCATCTGGAGGTCCGACCGCGATCGATCCTTCGAGCACGGAGCCGACTTCGAGTTTCCTTGCGATCTCGCCAATTGGCTCCGTCGTGTTTCTGAACTGCAAAACGGACGTGCGCGACGTGACCCGCAGCGCCTTCACCTGACCGAGCGTAACGATGAGCTGATCGGTCAGTGCATCAGCCAGATATGGTGGCGCCGCACCTCCCGACAGATCGGCGAGCGGCAGTACTGCAATCCGGCTGAGGAGTGGCGCCGTCGCAGGAGACGGTGGCGTACGCCACAGCCAGGTCGCCAGCGTCAGCGTGGCTGCAGCCGCCAGCGCAACCCAGGCCGCCGGCTTCCACCAGCGCGCCGCGTCAATCTTCGGTGCAGGGCTCGGCGTGACATCAACAGCCGGAGCCGGTTCAATCGCGACGAGCGACTCGCGCAGCGCCGCTTCCATCGCCCCCGCGCTTGCGTACCTCGCTGCAGGGGCGGGCGCCAAGGCGTGCTCGACAACGCGGACGAAGGAGTCCGGGAGATTCGGACGGAGGTCGCGAAGGCGCCGGACGTTCCGTTCACCGTGGGCCTTGACGAGATCGTCGAATGTCTGCGCCGCGATCGGGAACTGTTTTGTGACGAGGTAGAAGAGCAGAACGCCGAGCGCGTACAAGTCGCTCTGCGCCGACCCGGCGCCGCCAACGATAATCTCGGGCGCCAGATAGAGGGGAGTGCCCGCCAGGCGAGGGCCGCGATCGACGGCGCGGCGAATCTCCTCGCCCGTGCCGAAGTCCATCAGCACAATCCGCCCGCCGCTCTCGCGAATGACGTTTTGCGCCTTGACATCGCGATGGACGAGGCCGGCCGCGTGCACCGCCGCCAGCGCGCGACAGAGATCGATTCCGACGAGCGCCGCTTCGCGCGCGCTCAGAAGGCCGCTTCGCTGGACGAGGCTGTCGAGCGTCTCGCCATCGACGAACTCCATCCACAGGCCGACCCGGTCTTCCCGGCGATCCGCGCCGTAGACGAGGACGACGTGAGGATGGCGGACGCGTGCGAGGCGCCTCGCTTCTCCCAGCATCCGCCAGCGCGCTGCTTCGGCCCCGGTTCCATCCGCCCGGAGCAGCTTCAGCGCGACTTCTCGCTGCAGCTCGGGATCCCACGCGCGATAGACCTCGGACGACGTGCCTTCACCGATTTTCTCGAGCAGGATGAGGCGGCCCCGCCGGGGTCCGTCCGGCGCGGGTTCGTCGTGCGCCAGGCCAGGTTGGGCGGCCGGCTCCGGCAGGCTGCGGTAGAGTTCCGCAACGTCGGCAACCAACCGCAGCTGCCGAACAAGCCGTCGCGCGCTGTCCTCGGCGCCTGTTTCGGCGGCCTGCCAATCGACCTGGGTGCCGTCGGCAACCGACGCGGCCAGGTCGATAAGCTGGCCTTCAGCTTTCACGGGCTATTTCCTCCGCGGAGGAAGGTAGGTGGAGCAGTAGCGGGAGCACGGACCTCAGGTGCCTTCCCCCAAGAGCTGTAACGTTCGAGATCACTCCGACGAACATCTGGGCATTGGCCCAAAATCGTAGCCGGGCTACGCTGCAGACATGCTCAAGGTCGCAGCCCTGGTGGCGATTCTGGCGCTCGTTCTGCTGCTTTTCTGGCTCGGACAGCGGCGCCTTATCTATTTCCCCTTTGGCGAGGTACTGCCACCCGCGGCAGCGGGCCTCCCCGGGGCCGAATCGATCACCTTTCCCACCGAGGATCGGCTGACGCTGAGCGGCTGGTTCGTTCCGGCACAGTCCGCCGCACCGAAGCCGCTGGCGACCGTGATCGTTTTCAATGGCAACGCCGGGAATCGCGCGTTCCGCGCGCCGCTGGCCGCCGCGCTGGCGGCGCGCGGGATCTCGACGCTGCTGTTCGACTACCGCGGCTACGGCGGGAATCCCGGGTCGCCGACGGAAGAAGGGCTCGCAGCCGACGCGCGCGCGGCACGGCGCTACATCGCCGGAAGGGCGGGAAGCGATCGCATCGTTTATTTCGGCGAGTCGCTCGGAACCGGAGTGGCGGTCCGCCTCGCCGCCGAGCAACCGCCGTCGGCGCTTATCCTCCGTTCGCCGTTCACGTCGCTGACCGACACCGGTCGCCACCACTATCCATTTCTTCCAGTCGGCCTGCTGTTATCTGACAGATTTGCATCTATCGATCGGATCGAGACCATCCGCTGCCCGCTGCTCGTCATCGCCGGGGATCGCGACAGCGTGATTCCTGTCGGCCAGAGCCGGCGGCTGTTCGAAGCCGCGCGCGAGCCGAAGCGGTTGGTGATCATCGAGCGCGCGGATCACAACGACTACGAGCTGCTGGCGGGCCAGCGCGTCCTGGCGGCGATTCTCGAGTTCCTCAAACAGTGAGAGGGAGAGTCAGCGCCCAATGCTGAATGTGGAATGCGGAGTGCTGAATGTCATTCAGCACTCCGCATTCAGCAATCCACACTGTGTCTACTGCCGGGCGAGCTGGCCACGCACGGCACCGCCGGGATTCAGTGTCGTGTGTACATTGAAGTAATGTCCGGCCGGGTTGTCGATGACCGCCTGCAGGTTGGTTGGTGTGACCGTTGAGCCGCTGACGTTCTGGAAACTGAGGGTCCCGGTGCCGTTCGTCAACACAATCGCGTTCGCGGCCGTCAGGCCAGTGTCAATGAAGACGGGTGCATTGACGCCGGCGGCGCCGTTGTGAATGTGCGCCGCCCTGACGGTGGTGCCCGCAGGGAAGCTGTTGAGCGGCGCCTCGAACGTCACCGTTCCACCAGTGATCGCGCCGGCGGCATCCCGGGTCACATTGAATGTGATCGTTACCGTGCCCCGGCCGGTCGAGTCAGCGTTCGTGATCGCCGGTACTTCGTTCGACGGAAGCAAGGTCGATGTGAAGACAACCGGCTGATTGCTCGGGTCTACGGGGTTGTCATCGTCACAGGCTGCGACGCCAAATGCGGCGACCGCGGACATCAAAACGGCAAATCCAAGTCTCTTCATGATCATCGGCCTCCAGCGACTGTGCCGAGGTAACTCAGAACGTTCGCGTGATGTTGAATCCAAGGTAAATGTCGTGCTCGCTTCCGCCTCGCGCGATCTGCCCATAAGTCGTGCCAAAGTTGTTGGTGAAGTTGAGCTGAAACATGTGACCCCAGGTGTGCTTCTCGACAGCAAGGCCCCAGCTCGACTGCAGCGGGTCATACCCTGACAACCTCGGCGAGAATTCAAAAGACACGTACGCGGTCGACAGGAACCTCACGCGACCGCCGAGCCCCAGGAACAACGTGTTGCGCCCCTCCGCGTCTAGCTCGCTTGCGTCAGGAAGCTCGACGTCATGGTCGTGCTCTTCGTGACCGGTGATCTCTGTCGTCAACCTGGAGTTCCAGACGAACATGGGCGACGCGTACAGCGCGAGGACATCTCCGAACGCGCGAGAGACGACGAAGCCCGCGGAGGGTGAATGGTCGTCGCTGAAGTTGTCGGTTCCTTCAACCGACGCCACGAA
>DATAEE010000069.1:0-7011 GCA_036258175.1 Vicinamibacterales bacterium | reverse complement strand
CACCTACAGCAAGGCGCTCTCGAAGGAAGTGAGCCCCAAGGGCGTCCGGGTGGTTCGCGTCTCGCCGGGCTGGGTCGAAACGGAGGCGGCCGTCGCGTTGGCCGAGCGGCTGGCGAAAGAGGCGGGCACCGACTACGAGGGGGGGAAGCAGATCATCATGCGGTCGCTCGGCGGCATTCCGCTTGGACGACCTGCCACGCCGCGAGAGGTCGCAGATCTCATCGCGTTCGTGGCATCTCCGCGAGCGGGTTCCATCACGGGCACCGAGTACGTGATCGACGGCGGAACGGTCCCCACTACCTGACGAACCAGGCCCCTGCGGCGGTCTCGTTCCTACGCCTGCGCCCGCAACCCAAAAAACTGCTGCGCAATCGCCTTTCGGAACGCTTCATCACCAATCTGCAGGCGGGTCGCGTACGTCGCTTTCGCGTCGGCGCCAGCCACATAGCGAAGCTGATCCTTGCCGTCGGTCGCCGCCTCGTAGACGACCTCGGCGATTTCCCCCGGAGACGAGTACGTGGCCATCTGTTTCGGATCGGTGATGGCGTTCATCACTTGAGTGACAAGGGCGTCATAGGCCGGGTGGCGGCCAGCGTCGAACGAACGCGTGAAGAAGTCAGTCTTCATGCCTCCAGGCTCGATGATCTTCACGCCGATCCCGAATTGATTCAGCTCGAACGCCATCCCTTCGCTCCAACCTTCGAGCGCCCACTTCGTCGCGTGGTACATCGAGTTGAGCGGGACCGTGATGAGGCCGCCGATTGACGTCGTGTTGATGAACAATCCGCTCCGCTTCTCTCGGAAGTAAGGCGTGAAGGCCTTTGTGACGCGAATCGGCCCCATCAGGTTCGTGTGTACCATCCGGAGCATCTGCTCGTCGGTGACACCCTCGAGCGGCCCCGCCATGCCGTACCCGGCGTTGTTGAAGACGACGTCGACCTCGCCGCGGGCGAGAGCTTGGCTCGCCGCCTCGGCAATCTGCTCTGGATCCGTGATGTCGAGCGCGAGCAGGACGACGTTAGGGAGCGCCGCTAGTTCGCTTTCCTTGGATGGAGTTCGCATGGTCGCAATGACCGTCCAGCCTCGCGACGAGAACAGCTTCGCCGAGGCCCGTCCGAGTCCCGAGGAGGCACCCGTAATGAAAATCGTCCCAGGATTCTGGCTGGTCACAATGTCATCCCTCCATCCACCGGTATCACCGCGCCCGTGATGTAGGAGGCCGCGTCCGAACACAACCATGTCGCGGCAGCGGCAACCTCCTCGGCTTTTGCGATGCGTCCCATCGGCGTCCGTTTTTCGTAGTCGGCGCGTGACGTGGGCGTGCTGTTCACGACATTGCTGAACAGCGGCGTCTCTATCGAACCGGGTGCGATTGCGTTCACGCGGATCCCGTGGGACGCGAACTCCCTCGCCGCGACCTTCGTGACGCCGACCACGCCCCACTTGCTCGCAGAGTAGACGGGATAGCCCTCGAACACTTGTAGGGCGGCTACCGACGTCATATTGACGATCGCTCCGCCACGGCCGTTCTTCGAGATGGCCGGTATCTGGTGCTTCATGCCCAGCCAGGTCCCAGTCAGGTTGACACCGATGACCCGCTGCCACGTCTCGAGGGTGCACTCCACCGTATTGCCCGTCCACGGCGATACACCGGCGTTGTTCACGGCGAAGTCGAGGCGGCCGAAGTCCTTGAGTGCGGCCGACACAGCCTCTCGCGCAGCCTCTTCCGTCGCCACATCACCGACAACGACGACGCCCCTTCCGCCGCTGTCCTGGACGAGCGCGAGCGTCTGCATCAGCGGTTCTTGGCTTTGGCCGCTCAACACGACGTGGGTGCCCACCTTCGAGAAGGCGATGGCCGTGGCCTGGCCGATCCCTTGCCGGCGCCGGTCACGATAGCGACGCGGCCGGCGAACTCGTGGTGCATGGCATCACGCTAGCGCCGGGCGACGAGGCAGGTATTGTAAGAACTTGCGCAATCGGCTCGGGAGCTACATCCGCGACGAATATATCCCCGGAGTCGTACCGAGCACTCGACGGAACGCCCGAGTGAAATGCGGCTGATCATGAAACCCTGATTCCACGGCGATCTGCGCCAGGGGAAGTCTGCCAGCCTTGATGAGCCGAAGCGAGCGCTGAACCCGCTGCCGCAGGACGAACTGGTGTGGTGGCAGGCCGACCGTCGCTCGGAACTGACGGGCAAAGTGAAACGGGCTGACGTGCGCCTGCTCGGCTAGGGCGAGCAGCGAGACGTCTTCAGTGAGGTGTGATTGCACGAAGTCCACGACACTTCGAAGCTGGAATGAATTCAACTTGCCTCGGGGCAACGAGATCTTTGGTTTGGCGATGGCGTAGGTCGACAGCAGGTGGAGGACGAATCCGATCGTTAACGTGTCCGCGTACAACCCGCCGTTCGGAGCGTCGGCCGCAAGCTCTGAAAGAAACGCATTGGTATAGCTGGCAATGGTCGCGTCGCTTCGCGACCGCTGTGTGGCGAATTCGACACGATCTGCAGGCAAGCCCTCTCTCACCACATCGGCCACGAAGCGCGGAGCGAGTACCAGGGACACCTGATCAAACGTGTGCAGCCAGCGCGGAGTGTTGAACTCACCATCGGTGAGCAAATGGCAGTCGGACGGGTTCAGCACACCCTCGCGCCATCCCCTGCCGCCTCTCCATCCGAAGGGAATAGGCCTGGCGCTCGTGCTGACTGACACACCATGCCCCACGACGTAGTGCTCGGGCAGTTCCTGTGGCTGAAGCCGATGTCGCTCGACGATGATGCCGCGCCATCCGAACGGCACGCTGCTCAACAACACGGATCCGGCCGGCGCGCAGGGAAACGCCTTGCCGGCGGCGACGTCGACGAGTGTGATGTCACTGGCGTGCGAAGCATTCACGGATGCAATGGTCGCGCTGCCGGGGGGTCGATCAAGCATGAACGGGTCTGAGCGCGCCGTCCTCATCCAAGACACTCATCGAACTGCGAGTCGTCGGGCGCTCACTTGACCAGGGTGAGGAGTGGCCGTCCTTTCTCGACGATATAGGTCGCCAGCTCTACCGCTGTGCCAGTTCCAACGTTCTTCGCGGAATGGATCGCCCCGGCCGGAACGAACAGAACATCGCCAGCTTTGGCCTTCACAGGCTTGCCACTGATCTCGTACTCCCACACCCCGTCGATCACATAGATGATTTCTTCGCCCGGATGCGTGTGGGCAGGAAAGACGGATCCCGGCCCGATTTCGACGCGGACCTGAATGACTTCACGTCCGGGCACGCTGAGATCGTGTCGCTGCAGCTCAGTGCGTCGGGCTTCTGGCTGCGCCTGGACGGCGTGCAGCGCCACAGCACCTGCGACGATGAGCGGCGCGACGGCAATGATTCGAATCGTTTTCATCTGAATCTCCTACCCGACCTTCCCGACTCGCGGACGGGTCAGCAGGGTGTCTGCGCAGGGACGCAAATCCGAAGCGATGAGCAGTCGCTGACGCAGGCTGAGTGAAGACACTCAGCGCTTCCCGTACGCCGTGAACACGTAGTCTCTCGCCTTCGCTACCGTGTGGCACGCGAACCCGCACTTGGCGTCGTTCCCCTGGGGCGGATTGTCAGCTGTGGTCCAGGGCGTGAACCTATCCGACGCGGCGTCATACTTAAACTGGGCCCATCCCCATCCGCCAGAGTCCGGGAATCTCCTACTATCTCTCATCATGAAACCAACGCCGCTAAGAGCATCCGGCACCAGGGTCGTCGGATCAGGGGCGTCCGTGCTCTTTTTGTATTTCCACGAGATCTTCGCCGTCTTAGAGCCATCGGGGAAAGGTTTGCCGTTGCCGGGAACGCCGGCCCGGTACGCGTCGATCATTACAGGGTTGGCGAGTATCACATTCATCCCGGCTGCCGTCTGGCTGACCGCGACAGTTTGCCAGTCCTCGTATCCTCTGAACTCAGAGAACGCCAGGCCGTCCGGCACTTTCACGCTGTACTTATCCTGCGCGAAAATGGCCGCGCCCAAGATCGCGAGCACCCACGTGGCAGACGCGATCGTCAGTATCGTTTTGCTCTTCATTGCCGCATCTCCTTTAGTGAGAGTGAGCGCGAGACGCTCCCTTAGGGATGGTGAACGCCACTGTCTTGGACTGTCCGTGGAAGTCAGAGAACGCGAGCCCGCCTGGTACCTTCGCTGTGTACTTCTCTTGCGCAAAGATGACCCATCCGAAGACGGCGAACCATACTGTCGCAACACCGACTGTCAACTTGCTCGTGCGACTCATCGCTGCACCTCTTGCATCACCGGGATTCACGTGACCGACACACGGGGGAGAGGCGCATCACAAATGATCAACCGCGATGACCGCATCGGCAAAAGACTGCGGAGCTTCCTCAGGCGGGTTATGTCCGATGCCGCCCTTCAACAGCCGATGGGCGTACTTGCCGGAGAATTTCTTGGCGTACACGGCTGGATCCGGATGTGGCGCACCGTTGGCGTCACCTTCAAGGGTGATGGTAGGCACCGTGATCACTGGACCCGGCGCAAGCTGTCGTTCCAGATCGTCGTACCTCGACTCGCCTTCCGCCAGCCCGAGGCGCCAGCGGTAGTTATGAATCACCACGCTGACATGATCCAGGTTGTCGAATGCCTTCGCCGTCCGCTCGAATGTGGCGTCATCGAATTGCCATTTCGGGGAGGCAATCTGCCAAATGAGCTTCGCAAACTCGTTGCGGTACTTCTCGTACCCCGCTCGACCGCGGTCAGTCGCGAAGTAGTACTGGTACCACCACTGCAGCTCCGCCTGGGGTGGCAAGGCATCTTGTTGGCCTCGCGGCTGCCGATCAGATAGCCGCTCACCGACACCATTGCTTTGCATCGCAGTGGCCACAACGCGGCCATGACGTTCGCCGTCCGCGCGCCCCAATCGAAACCGGCGATGACCGCTGTCTCGATCTTCAGCGCATCCATGAAAGCGATGCAGTCAGAGGCCAGAGCCGACTGCTGACCATTGCGAGGCGTCGCGGATGAAAGGAAGCGGGTCGTGCCGTAGCCCCGCAGATAGGGAACCAGCACCCGGTACCCTCTGCTTGCAAGCAAGGGCGCCACGTCGACGAAACTGTGAATGTCGTAGGGCCAGCCGTGGAGAAGGACCACTGGGGGGCCGGCGGACCGACCGACTTCCGCGTAACCGATGCTGAGGACGCCGGCATCTATTTGCTTCAGCTCGCCGAACATCTTCGTGCTAGCGGACTGCACACGCTCGGCGCCACGAGCGCCAAGCCGTGCACCAGCCACCGTTACGGCGGCCACGCTCAGGAACCGGCGGCGATGGCGGTTGATCTCTTCATGCATGTCTTGAACCCCTCCGACCACCAGGCAGTTACGAGTTGCGCGTATTCGTCCGCGGCGTCCTCCCAAATGAAGTGGCCGGCGTCGACGACGTGCAGCTCGCTGTGAGGCAGCCGTTCGTGGAGGTATTCCGCGTTGACGAGGGGCACGACTGCGTCCCTGCGGCCCGAGATGATCTGGACCGGCGTCTGTATGTGCGGCAGAACGTCTCGCAGTGCTTCAAGCTCCGTCGGGTATGACTGCACGTAGCGCATCGATTCCGCGAATCGATCACCCTCGAACGACGCCAGGTAGTCCTCGCGTGCAGCATCGCTCGGCACATAGCGCTCGAGGGTCTGGATTACGCGCTCGACGATCGCGCGTCCACCGAGCCGTCGGTACGGTTCGAGGTCGGGCGCAAACACCCATTCGCGCAACGGGTCTCCGAGCTGCAGCGGAACAGCCGCGCCGCCGGTACCCACGACCAGACTGAGGAAACGATCAGGGTGTGTAGCTGCAGCGAATAGCGAGGCTGATGTGCCAATGTCTGGCGCGAGGACATGCGGCTTCTCGAGGCGAAGCGCGTCGGCGATGCGAACGATAAAATCGCCCATCGCGCGCGGCGTCATCAACGCATCTCTGCGCTCCGACCGACCAAACCCTGGGAGGTCGGCCGCCACCAGGTGGGTCGTGTCGGCCAGACGCGACCAGGTAGCGTCGTAGGCGAACACACTCTCCGGCCAGGGACTTAGTAACAGTGCGTCTGTGTTGCGCGCCTCACTTTCCACGTACCGAATCGACACGCCATCGATGGTGCGAAATGTCGGCCTGGCGGCGGTCTCGCCGAGGCGCTGCCCGCGTTGGTCCGTGGTCATGGACGCCCTCCCGATGATGCGCGTGCGAATTCGATTACAACAACGCGACTCCATTGCACGATGCTACGGTCGACGAACGTCAGCCGAACGTGAACGCGAAGGCCTCGACGCCAGCATCGACGAACTCGATCGCGAACGTTCGATCGACGATCGGCTTCGACTGTCGCACCAACTGATACAGCCGCTGATCCCGCACCGTTCCGTCGCCACCCTCGTCGTCGTCGAGACCGTGAGCGGCGCCCGGTGCTTGGCCATCGATCGTCACGCGGAAAGGCACGGGCCTCTCTGGTCGTGAGGGTCCCATGACGAGATGCACGTCACGCGCGTGAAAACGGAATAGGATCTGCCCAGGGGCCTTGTTCAGGACGGCTACTGCCTTGCCCATCGTCCAGTCGCCTGCGAGCGACCATTGATTGAGCGCCAATCGCGAGGGAGCACGATACGTGCGGCGCTGATCGAGCCTGGCAGCGTCCTGCGAAGCGAAGTTCTCGGTGCGATCGAACCCGACATAGGTTTCTGGCGATCTCAAGTTGTTCCAGTCAGCGGCGGCCTCAAAGCCGCTACCGTCGACTGACACGACACCATCGTTCACACCCGTCGTCGCACCAACCTCCCGTAACAATCGCTGAACGGCTCGCTCCGATGCTGCGTACTCGCCTTCTCCGAACTGACGGTGGCGCACACGGCCGCGTCCATCCAGCAGGTACACAGCCGGCCAATACCGGTTGTTAAACGCGCGCCAGATTGCGTAGTCGTTGTCGATTACGACCGGATACCCGATCCGTATTTGCTGGACGGAGCGGCGCACGTTATCGAGGT
>DATAEE010000068.1:0-4054 GCA_036258175.1 Vicinamibacterales bacterium | reverse complement strand
CCGCAACCGCGCCGCACCGGCCTGAGCGGCCTTAGCGCAACCTCTTCGCCGCGCCACCTGGGGAGCGGGGGGTGGCAGCCGCGAGTTCTTCAGATCGCGGAGGTGGCCCCGCGGCTGCTGACAGAGGGCTTCGGGCGGCCCCGAAGGCCGGCAAGAGAATGAGGATTTTGCACATCACGACGACGGTGGGCACCGGCGGCGCCGAACGCATGCTGCTGAACGTCGTCAGCGAGGGACAGAAGTACGGCATCAGGCATGGCGTCGTCGCATTGCGGCGAGACGGCATGCTCGCCGAGCCGCTCAGCGAGGCAGGAGCGCGCGTCTGGAACTGTGGCCTTCAGGCGGGCCATGCCTCGCTCCACGCCGCACGGGAGATCCGCAAGGCGCTGATCACGTTCGCCCCGAACATCGTGCAGGGTTGGATGTATCACGGCAATCTGGCCGCCTGCCTTGCGCGGACATTGGGGGGTGCCCTGCCCCCGTTCGTCTGGGGCATTCATCACACGGTCGACGACATCAACAACGAGAAACGGATGACGCGCGGCCTGATCCGCCTGGGCGCCTATCTCTCGCGATGGCCGAGAAAAATCGTCTACGTGTCACGGGCCAGCCAGCGACAGCATCGCGAACTCGGCTACCACGACGAGCGCGCGACGATCATCCCGAACGGATTCGACTGCCGGCGCTTCCGTCCAAGGGCGGGAGCCCGCGAGGAGTTGCGCCGCACGCTCGGCCTCAGTTCCGAGACGATCGTGCTCGGCAAGGTTGCGGTGGTCCGGCCGATGAAGGATCACGCCAATCTCCTGAAAGCGTGCGCGCTGCTCAAGGGCCGGGCGGTACCGTTCCACCTTGCCCTGATCGGCAGACGGGCATCGCAAGACAATCTCGATCTGATGCGGCTGATCGAGCAGACGGGAGTGGGCGATCGGATCTCGCTGCTCGGCGAGCGCCACGACATGCCCGCCCTCATCGGTGGCTTGGACGTGCTCGTGGTGTCCTCGGCATGGGGCGAGTCCTTCCCCATCGTCCTGGGCGAGGCGATGGCCTCGGGCGTGCCCTGCGTCACCACGGACCTCGGCGACAGCGCGTGGATCGTCGGCGATGCCGGTATCGTGGTGCCGCCACGCGATCCGGAGGCGCTCGCCGAGGGCATGGCGCGGCTGATCGCGGCGGATCCGGAGACGCGCAGGCAGCTCGGGATGCGCGCACGCGCCCGCATCGTGCAAAATTTCGGGCTGAGCTCTGCGATCGAGCGGTATCACGACCTCTACCGTGAGATCATGGTTCAGGGGATCGCCGCCGATCGGGTGACGGCGACATGACCGCGACGACCAACATCGCTGTCCTCGGCAGCTTTGCGGAGTCGCTCATCAGCTTCCGGGGGCCTTTGCTCCAGGACCTGATCCGACGAGGTCACCGCGTCGTGGCCTGCGCACCGGCAGCGCCGGCCCAGACCGTCGCTTCGCTCGCAGCGATGGGCGTGGCGTACCGCGACGTACCGATCAGGCGGACCGGATTACGGCCGGACCAGGATTTCTACGCGCTTTGTGCGCTCACCGCATTGTTCCGGAAGCTCAGGCCCGATGTCGTTCTCAGCTATACCATCAAGCCCGTCACTTACGGCTTGCTGGCAGCCCGCCTCGCCGGCGTGCCACGACGGTTCGCGATGATCACCGGGCTCGGGTACACGTTCATAAGTGCGGGGCTGCAGGCGCAGCTGGCGAGCGCGGCGGCGCGCCAGCTCTATCGCCTGAGCCTTCGCGGGGCCGACCGGATCTTCTTCCAGAATCCGGACGACCTGGCCCTGTTTCAGCGCCTGCGGCTGTTGCGCCGATCGGAGCAGGCGGTGATGATCAACGGCAGCGGCGTCGACCTCGACGTTTTCCGTCCCGCAGCTCTGCCGCAAGGCGACGTCTCATTCCTGCTCATTGCCCGCCTGCTGAAGGACAAGGGTATCCGAGAGTATGTGGAGGCGGCGCGACAGGTGCGCGCGAAGTACCCCCGGACCAGCTTCCATCTCGTAGGCCCCCTCGATGAAGGCAATCCGGCAGCGATCTCTGCGCAGGAGCTGCGAGACTGGGAGACGGAAGGCATCGTCAAGTACCGCGGACGGCTGGATGACGTGCGGCCAGCGATCACGGCGACCTCAGTCTACGTGCTGCCGTCGTATCGCGAGGGGACGCCGCGCACCGTCTTGGAGGCGATGGCCATGGGACGGCCGATCGTCACCACGGATGCGCCGGGCTGTCGCGAGACCGTACGGCAGGGAGTGAACGGCTACCTGGTGCCGGTGAGGGACGCGGGCGCATTGGCCCAGGCGATGGCTCGCTTTGTCGAGGAGCCGGGACTGATTGCCGCCATGGGTCGGGAGAGCCGCCGGATTGCGGAAGAAAAGTATGACGTGCACAAGGTCAACCGGGTGATCCTGCAAGCCATGAGGCTCATCTGATGAAGCGTGCGCTCGACGTCATGGCCGCCGTCGTGGCGCTCGTGATCCTGGCCGTGCCGATGCTCGCGATCGCTGGCGCGGTGCACATCCGCCTCGGGAGGCCGGTTCTGTTCACCCAGCTGCGGCCCGGTCGCCACGGCATCCCGTTCCGGCTGATCAAGTTCCGCACCATGCGCGAGGCGGTCGACGCCGAGGGTCAACCTCTGCCGGATGAGGAGCGCCTGACGCGCCTGGGACAGGTCTTGCGCGTCGCGAGCCTGGACGAGCTGCCGGAACTCTGGAACGTGCTCCGTGGCGACATGAGCCTCGTCGGACCACGGCCGCTTCTGATGGAGTACCTGCCGCTCTATACGCCCGGGCAGGCGCGTCGGCACGAGGTGCGCCCGGGGATCACCGGCTGGGCTCAGGTAAACGGCCGCAACTCGTTGAGCTGGGAAGAAAAGTTCGAGCTGGACGTCTGGTATGTCGACCACGCGTCGTTCTGGCTCGACCTGAAGATTATTGCCCTGACCATCTGGAAGACGCTGAGGCGCGATGGCATCAGCCAGGAGGGACACGCGACGATGCCTGACTTCATGGGTTCGGCACCCCAGCAACAGCCACAAACAAAGTAGGATGGGCGTCGGAAGATAAGAGGTAGGAGGACTCGGGTGCAGTTGTCGTGGAAAACGCTGCATGACCTTGAGCGCGATTTCGGCGAAGCGTTCTTCCTGCTCGACGTCCAGGCGTTCCGCACGAACTACGAAGAATTTCTCGACGCCTTCCGAACACTCTATTCGCGAAGCCAGATCGCCTATTCCTACAAGACCAACTACATTCCCCGACTGTGCTGGGAGGTGGACCGGCTGGGCGGTTACGCTGAGGTCGTCTCCACCATGGAGTACGACGTGGCGCTGCGGGTCGGCGTCGCTCCGGGGCGGATCATTTTCAACGGTCCCTATAAAAGTGAGCACGACCTGGAGCGAGCCCTGCTGGCCGGATCCGTCGTGAACCTCGACGCCGACTACGAGGTGGCTCTGATCGAAGCCATCGCACGCCGCCATCCCCGGGCCACGTTGACCGTCGGGCTACGCTGCAATTTCGCACTCGAGAACACTCATTCCTCGCGATTCGGGTTCGATGTCGAGGTCGGCGGCGATCTGTACGAGGCGCTCAAGCGTCTCGAGACCATCGACAACTGTGTCGTGGCGGGGCTCCACTGTCACTTCTCGACCGGGCAGCGCAGCGTCGAGTCCTATGCCCGGCGCACTCGGCGCCTTCTCGAGCTGTCCGCAAGCTGCTTCCCGCACCAGCCGCCGCGCTTCGTCAACGTCGGAGGCGGTTACTTCAGCAAGATGGGCCCGGAACTGCGGAGTCAGTTCCCTGGTCCGGTGCCGAGCTATCACGAGTACGCCGCCGCGGTCGCTTCGGAGGTCGCTGCTGCCTACCCCGGTGCCGACGGACCGGAACTGATCCTGGAGCCGGGTGCCGCGCTCACATCCGACGTCATGTGTTTCGTGGCCAAGGTCGTTGCGCGAAAGCGGGTCCGCACGCGCGAGATCGCTCTGGTCGCTGGCAGCATCCACAACATCAAGCCGACCCTCCATGGCAAGCAGCTCCCGATGA
>DATAEE010000067.1:0-2177 GCA_036258175.1 Vicinamibacterales bacterium | reverse complement strand
GGTCTCGCTACTGCTCGGACGGCCGGCGTGGCGGCTGACCGCGGCGACCACGGTCTCGCCGAGGTCGAAGAGTTCATGGAGCTCATGCCGGTACGAGGGGGACGACTGACGGGCGCGTCGCAGGGCGAGGTTGACTTGAGCGCGGCCACGACGAATCCCCGGGTCGACGGCCTCGGGGGGATTGACGTATTCGATGTCCGGGGCGGCGAAGTCGTCGACGAGGCGCTTCGGATCGCGGTCGATCAGCCACTCCGAGTAAATCCGCCGCACGATCTCCACGTTCTCTTCCGACATCGCTCGCCCAGTCCGCCGTGCGCGTGGCCTCGCGTGCCTACGAGAGACTCAGAACGTGTTCGACGACGTCATTGGCGCGCGACTGAACACCATTCGCACGGCTCTCAACAGTGTCTCGGACGTGCTTGGCCTGGCGTTCGACTGCGCGGCGATTTCGGCGCAGGGCGGTTGCGCCGCGTCGCTCGAACCGGTTGAGCTGCTGGCGGGTCAGTCGGCTGTTGCTGTAGGTGCGGATGGTCGCGGCTGCGCGGTCACGCGCCTCTAGCGCCGCCCCAACCGGGATCAGGATGACGCGCTCAGCCTGGCGGGAGACTCCCTCGAAACGAGTCTTCTCGGCCGAGAGGCGACGAGCGGTGGCCCGACCTGCCTGCTTGGAGGCCGTGCGGGCCGCGCGACCGGTGCTCTGAGCGGACGTTGTGGTGCGGCGAACGGACGCCTTGGCGGTCCCGCTGCTCTGTCTTGCGGAGTTTCGCTTTCGTGTGGCGGCGGCCTTCTTGGCGGCTGTCTGACGTTGGGTACGGGTCTGCGGGGTCATTAATTCGGTTCCCTTCGTTGGGTGTTGTGAACGTAAGTAATTACTGCTCGAGCTAGAACAATCTGATCAGCAGGTTCAGCAAGATCGTCAGGGCGACCGAGAGGACGATCGACCAGAGAAGGCAGCCGGGCATGAAGCGCACCTGTGCGCGTTCCCCTGATCGCTTTCGGATCACGAACATTCTTATCGCCCGCTTTCGCTAAGGATGTAACCCGGCCGAGGTCCGGTGGAACCCCGGCCGGGAAACGATTGGAGCTAGTGACCGTTCCGATCGCTGTCGTCGAGGGTCTCGGTGTACGGATCGCTCGATCCGGACTTGGCGAGACCGCGACCGATGAAGTAGGCGCCGGCGACGATGGCCACGTAGAGCCATGCCTGGCGGGCGATGAACTCGTCGGTCCCGTTGGTATCGCCACCCTTGATCACGGCGGCGCTGACGAGAATCGCGACGATGACGCCGACCATCCCCCAGAACTCCGTGGTCTTGAACGCCTGCTTGGTCTCGGTCGCCAACCGTCGAACCCGGCCCTGGCGACGGATTACATCGGTGCGCACGGCACCGGCCTGATCGGTGCGCGCGGCACCGGGCTTCGTTGCAGCTTCCATGCGTTTCCACTCTTCCTCTTGTCAATATCCCGCCTGGGCCGTGCAAGCTGACCCGGATGGGTTCACACTCGCCCCTTTGCTCCCAGAAGGATGGGCAGGTCACTTTCGCGTTAAGCGAAGCAAGCTGCCTCGCACATTATGTCTACCCACTCAGACACCGGCTAAACCAATGTTCGATCCGCTGATTGACTCTGCCCCTCGCTGTCCTCGCGGGTCACCCAAACCGCGGCTTTCCATTCAAACAGCCTCTGAGCCGCGCTGTCGCTCTCGCTTGAAAGAGGCGTTCGGTCGTGGAGGGCTAGTCTCACCGGCGTGCCCATTGTGAGCCCGCGGTGCTGGTACCGCTTTGGGTACCCGATGCACCATCCTATCTGTCCGGATCGTCCACGGCCCTGGACACATAGGACACGACGGACGCTCCGAGACACATAGACGCCTGAATCCGCTCGGCTGGGGGCCGAAAGGTCGCTGGTTCAAATCCAGTCGCCCCGACTTCTTCGCATCAGCTGCGCGAGCAACGCGCGTCCCCAGCGTCCCCGTCGTCCCCGGGCAATTCAGTCGGCTGTCTGGAAGTGCTGCTTCGCATGGAAAGGAGCGCTCTTCGACCCAGCGCTCGCTTCGCGCGCAAGGGAGGCGTCCCATTCCTTCCGCTTCGTTTCGGCCGCTCATCTTCTGCCCCCTACGATGACTCCGTGAAGCAGATACCTTGCGTCTGCGGCTACGTCGTCAAGGGCGAGGACGA
>DATAEE010000066.1:0-7226 GCA_036258175.1 Vicinamibacterales bacterium | reverse complement strand
GCGAGCTGCTCGCGCGCGGGACGCGCGCGGATGACGAGGCGCCCATCACGGAGGACGACCTGACGCTCTTCGACACCGCGGACCGTTCGGACGAGCGCGAAGCGCTCCAGGAACTGTCCGAGGTGCTCAAAGGCTCCCGGCCGCGGGTCACGAAGTTCGTCCGCGTCGCCTGCCCGGCTCGCGGCACGACTCTCGCCGATGCACGGCTGGACCGGTACTTCACGATCCTGGTCAATCTCGCGTCGATGATTCCCGGACTCAAGGTGAATGCGGCGTACGACGCCCTGACCAGCCTTCTCGCTGCCGTGCTCAAGAAGCGAACCGATCCGCGCGAGTTGCCCGGCCTCGAAGCAATGATGCCGACGTCGCCACTGGTCCGCATGCTCAACCGCCCCGACGTGAAGACGGCCGCGGACCTCCACATCCTCGGCGGCGATCTTGCGGGGACCGGTTTGTTCGGCCGGCTTAAGGCGCTCGTGACCGATTTCTACTATCGGGACGATCACGACCTCGTGGTGAACACGCCGGCCATGTTCGGCGGCATGGCCCGTACCGGCTCGGTTCCTTACTGGATCGACACGGGAGACCAGGTCACGCACTTCCACTACTTTTCCAGGCCGGACACCGCGACCAAGATCGTCTCGGCCCTGACCGGATCGAGCAAGGAATTCCGGACACTTGCCGGCCCGCCGTCCGCGATCACATCAGCTGACTACGTCAAACGCGCGGCGCTCTCGCAACCGGTCGTCTTCGTCGTGCCGGGCATCATGGGATCGCAGCTCTCGCTCGACGACGAGGCCGTGTGGGTCAACATTCTCGAGCTTGCCCGCGGCGGCCTGTCACGGCTCTCAGCTCAGGCGAGCGGCGTCAAGGCGACAGGCCTGGTTGCGAACGGATACAAGGCACTGTGCGAGCACCTCGCGCAGACGCACGAGGTGGTGCCGTTCCCGTACGACTGGCGGCAATCGATCGAGGACTCTGCCGAAGAACTGCGAGCAGCGCTCGACGAGAAAATCCAGGCCGCCGAGCGCGCGCATCAGCCGGTCCGGCTCGTCGCGCACTCGATGGGCGGCCTCGTGGTCCGCGCGATGGTGGCGAGCCGGGAGGGCCGCGCCACCTGGGATCGCATGGTTCAGCATCCCGGCGCGCGATTCATCATGCTGGGCACGCCCAACGGCGGCTCGCATTCGATCCCCGCCATGCTGATCGGCCGCGATGCGCTGGTCAAGAAGCTGGCCCTCGTCGACCTGCACAGCAGTCACGCAGGGCTGCTGGAGACGATCGCCGCCTTCGACGGGGCGCTGAACCTGTTGCCGCACGCCGGCACTGGCACGCTCGACCTGTTCGATCATGCCGTCTGGGAGCGGCTGCTCGAGCTCGACGCGCCTGAGACCCGCGGCCTGTTCGGATCTGGCGTCGCGTCGTCCAAGTCGGTCGGCTTCCGCTGGTCGGTGCCGTCGCGCGCTGCCCTCGACAGGGCGAAGAAGATGGCGGCGCTCATCCGCGACAGCCCGCTCGACCCGACGCGTGTGGTGTACGTGGCAGGCGTAGCGGACGAAACCGCTTGCGATCTCGAGATCGATCAGAATGCGCCCGCGGGCCGGCGGGTCAAGGTGATCGCCACCGCGCGCGGCGATGGCCGCGTGCTCTGGGAGACGGGCATTCCCAAGGGGATCACGACGTTCTACATGAACACCTCGCACGGCGATCTCGCCAACGATCGGCGGTACTTTCCCGCGGTTGTCGATCTGCTGCAGACGGGAACGACGTCCAAGCTTCCCGTCATACCGCCGGTGCGGCGTGAGGTCGAAGCGCGGTTCGAGATGCGCGACCCGCTCCCCACGATGGTGCCGGACGAGGCCGAACTCATATCGGACGCGATGGGTGGCCGCCGGGTGGAGGATGAGACCCGAACACCCGAAGCGCGGATAGCCATTCGTGTCGTGCACGACAACCTGACGAACGCCCGCTCGCCGGTTCTGGCGAGTCACTACCATCGCGATGTGATCGTCGCCGCCGAAGCCTATCTTGACAGCCGGCTGAACGGCCGCCTGTCGGAATTGCTTCGAATGGAGCTTTACCCCGGTCCGATCAACACGGGCGTGGCCGTCGTCAACGAACCGGCGCCCGGCGACCTGTCCATTCACCCCGGAGCCATCATCGCGGGCCTGGGGACCGTAGGCGATCTGACGCCAGGGTCGCTCACATCGACGCTGGCGCACGCCCTCACGTTGTACGGCGCCGAGTGCGTCGGCCGCGAACGGCGCAAGCGGCAGCGTGCCGGCGACACGCTCGGATGCGTGGTCCCCGCCCCGGTGACGGCGATTCTGGTCGGGTCGGGAGACGGCGGCCTGTCGCTCGCCGACTGCGTCAGAGCGCTCCTACGCGCGGTCCTCCAGGCGAATCAGCGGTTGCGCGGCGCCGTTCAGACGAACGCCGAGGGCGACCCGGCCGATGCGCTGTGGGCTCAGATCGATCAGGTCGACATCCTCGAGTTGTACGAGGACAAGGCGATCGAAGCCTTGCACGCGCTGAAGGCGCTCGCGCGCGCGCCCGAATTCGAGAATTACCTCGTCGACGAACTGCTGGTCCGGGGCCTGGAAGGACAACGCCGCGTGCGGTTCGACCCGGCGGCCGGATGGTGGCAGCGCATCAGGGTCAAGAGTACCGACGACGGCACGCTCGAATTCGAAGCGCTGACACAGGCCGCACGGGCGCTCGCGAGGCTTCGCCCGACCCAGCGGCGACTCGTCGATGGATTCGTCGAGCAGGCGATCGAAGCGACCGCCAACGACCGACGCGTCGGAAAGACGCTCTTCGAGCTGCTCGTGCCGAACGACTTCAAGCCCTACGCGCCAGATCAGAACAAGCTGGCGCTGATGCTGAATGCCGAAGCGGCGGCGCTGCCCTGGGAGCTGATGCACGACGGGTTCGAGCGCATGACGGAGCCGCTGTCGATCTCCGGCGGGATGATCCGCCAGCTCTTGCTTTCGGATGAACGCGCGCACGTGTTGCGCTCCACGGGCAACCGGGCGCTCGTCGTGGGCAACCCCATCGTCGGCGATCCGCGATTCCCGCCGCTCGCGGGCGCGGCCGCGGAAGCGGCCGCCGTCGCCGGGCTGCTGACCGAAATGGGGGGATACGAGGTGCAGCTGCTTCTCGAAGAAGCGGCGCATCCCATGGCCGTGCTGTCGGCGGTACATGACAAGCCATGGCGCATCCTGCACCTGGCTGCCCACGGAGTGTTCGAGTTCGACGGCGGTGGGAAGGAACCTGTGAGTGGTCTGGTGCTCGACAACGGGATCTTCTTCACCGCCGCGGAGGCGGATCAGCTGCGAAACGTGCCGGAGCTCGTTTTCATCAATTGCTGCCATCTCGGTCAAACGCGCGGCGATACGTCACCGCAGGTGCCGTTTCACAAGCTGGCCGCCAACCTGGCCACGCAGTTCATCAAGATGGGCGCGCGCGCCGTCATCGCGGCCGGCTGGGCGGTGGACGACGCCGCGGCGAAGACGTTCGCCAGCGCTTTCTACCGGCTGATGCTGGACGGCGAGCTGTATGGAGACGCGATCCGGCAGGCGCGCCGCGATACGTATTTCGCGCACGGCGAAACCAACACCTGGGGCGCGTATCAGTGTTACGGCGATCCGTCGTTCTCGCTGAAGGCGAGGCGCAGTCAATCCGGCGAGGAGGTGTTCGTATCGGAGAGCGAGCTGTCCATCTGGCTTCAGAGCCAGATTGCCAAGGCGCGGCAGCAGGACGCGACGGCCGACGCGGCGCTCCTCGGAGGCCTCACGAAGCGGGAAGCGCAGACACCCGCCACGTGGTGGCAGTCGGCGGACGTGTGCGCATTGGCGGCGCAGGCGTTTTCTGAGGTCGGCGACTTCCGGCGGGCGATCGACTACTACAAGCGGGTCCTGACCGCGGAGCGCGCCAGCGCTCCCATTCTCGCGCTCGAACAGCTCGCGAACTGCAAGGTGCGATGGGCGGGCCGACTTCTTGGAGCGGAGGACCTCGACGAAAAGGTCGAAAAGGAGGTGGCCGACCTGCTCGACGACGCTCAGAACATTCTGGATCATCTCATTGCGCTCGGGCCGACGTCCGAGCGATGGGCGCTCTTCGGCGGCCTCATGAAACGGCGCGCGATCAGCGCGGCGCGCAACGCGAAGGCTCGCCGCCACGCGCTCAAGGAAATGAGCAAGGCATACAGGAACGCGTACGCCTTGTCGCGAGTCAACGGCCCGGGCAACGCGTACCCGCTCGGGAACCAGATTGCAGCGGACATCGTGCTGAGCTGGCGGGACAACGGCTCGCCGAAGCGAGCCGGCGCCGGTGCCGGGGTGGTCGCGCTGCTGAAGGAGCTTGGGGCGATGGCGGACGGGTTGTCGAGCTCGAGGACCGACTTTTTCAGCCTGGCGACAGGTGCCGATCGCCTGCTGCTCGAGGCGCTGGTCAAACAACGGCTCGACGACGCGACGCGCGATGACATCCTCGAGAGGTTCAAGAGGGCGCTGTCGCGGGGCGTGACGGCTCGACAGCGCGACTCAGTGCAGACCCAGTTCCTGTTTTTCAAACGCCTGATGCAGTCCGGGTTTCCAAAAGAGAGCCGCGAAAGGATTCTCCCGCAGCTGCGTTTTCTGGAGGACAACCTCCTGAAACCCCGGGAACCCCGATGACCCGACCGGCATGGTAGTCGCGCTGGCCGGCCGGCGGATCGATGCCCCAGATGCAACCGAGCGGCGCTTCCCGGCCGAACACGTCCCCGAAGTCACGACCCGCGTGCGTGAGTTGTTCATCGAGCTCGGCGCGCGCGCGCTCGTCACGTCCGCCGCGTGCGGCGCGGATCTGATCGCGCTCGACGTGGCCGGGGATCTCAACCTCAGACGACGAATCATTCTTCCGTTCGACGCCGCGCAGTTCAGGGAGATGTCGGTCATCGACCGGCCGGGGCCGTGGGGAAAAGCGTTCGATCGGATCATCAACGAGGTGACCGCAGCCGGGGATCTCAGAATCGTCGGTTCCGGCTCGGGTGAACCGGCGTTCGAGGGCACCAACCAGATCATCCTGGACGAAGCCTACGGCGTGCGCACGCAGCTCGGCTGCGCCGCCGTCGCGGTCATCGTCTGGAACGGGCGGTCGCGCGGTCCGAATGATTTCACGGCGCAGTTCCGCGAGCTGGCGAAGCGGCGCGGGCTTCGCATCTACGACGTGTCGACGCTGACTTAGCGGACACTTGCATCGTGGATTGGGGCCAATCCGCAATGAATCTCCAATCACCAATCCTCAATCGACAATAAATCCGCAATCCTCAATCTCAAATCGCCAAGGCAGTCGAGGCCCGTGATCGGCGTCCAGTTATAGGGTGACCTTCTTCCACGGATGAAACGCGTTCTTCACGCCGTCGAGCGACGGCGCGAGGTGCGGATAGTGGCGCGCGAGGACGGTCAGCATCGAGTTCTTGGTGACGTAGTCGAGGCCGAACTCCGTGTAGACCTCGGGACGCCAGTCATCGGTGAAAAAGCGGTCGCTCTTCAGCCGCCGTGACGCCATCAGCACGAACACGCGGAATGCCGTCTCGCTGAACCCGAAGCCGTCCGGCAACGGCTCGGCGAAGAGGCCGGTCATGAGGTCGACCTTCTCGAGATCGCCGTTGTACACCTCCTTGATCTGTTTGCGCCACGCCGGGTTGTCGGTCAGCTCGTCGAACGACTTCACGGGATCCTTGTGAATCAGCCGGCGGAACTGGTTGTAGCGCGGCACGCCGCGCTCGCGGTCGCGGAGGATGTCGACCGCCGCCAAATCCAGCCGCTCCCCGTCGTCGCGCGTCAGGTTCTGAAGGTGTCTCGGGTAGTTGTGGAGCCTCAGCGCGCCCGGATGACAGGTGCCGAACGAGTAGAACAGATCCGGCATGGTGATCCGCTCCGCTATGGACGGCGTGCGCTGACCGGAAATCTCGCTGAGCGTGCGCTGCTCGAGCGGCCGCCCCGTGGCGAGCGAATGGAACGCGTAGTCGTCCGGCATCAGCGGATGCATCCGGTAGACGGCCACGAACTCTTCGGTCAGCGAGTACGGCGCGGCGTGATGGTCCGCCTTCGATCCGACGATGCCGCCGAGCAGCTCCTTGTCGTCCAAAAACTCGAGCACGTCCTGGACGTCCTCGCCGGCGAGGCCGGACCAGTTCACGTTCATCGCGGTCCGGATCACCGGGTGCGGCAGGATCGCCGGCGTCCACTCGACGGTGTGGATCTTGGCCATCAGCGCCGAGTTGATCAGCTTTCCCTTGGCGAAGAGCTGATCGTCGGTCCAGGCGGGATGCTGCGCCGCCAGGAGATCGCAAATGTGGTTGTGTTCCAGCGTGAAGAGCGTATGGAGCATCGTCAGGCCGATCCACCAGTTATCGGTGAACCCGCTGAAGTGCACGCCGGTGTCGGGATCGACCGGCAGCAGGCCGGTCGGCTCGATTCGCAGCTTGCCGCCAATCCTGGTTCGCAGCGTCGCCGCCATCGCGTCGTCGCAGCCGTAGATCTGCGACGAGTCCCACCAGTGGCTGTTCAAGTTGGCGAACGCCGGGGGCCGCGTCGAGCCGGATGGCCGAGTGACCGGCACGGACCGGCGGACGTGTATCTTCGGCGCACCCCAGTCGTCGCCAGGCGGCGTCGGAATATCGATGCCGTCGGTCTTCGAGCGGTCGTGGACGAACCAGTCGTGCACCATGAACTGAATCCACGCGGCGGCGAGGAGGTTCAGGATCGTCGCCGGTTGAAAGGTGTCGCGCGTCATCAGCTCGCGGCTGACGACACGGGGGTTTGGTACCAGCAGGTTCGGCGTATCGGGGGAGACATGCTCGAGCGCGAAGTTCCGCCCGAAGCAACACCCGACGGCACCCATCTTCGGAAACTGCAGATCGTTGTACGTGCCGTCAGCGGTTCGCCCCTCTCGAAGCGCGGAGCTGAGATTCGGCGGGACGGCCTGCCGTTCGAACGCCGGCTCCTCGGTGTCGTGGAGGTTCCTCTCGCGGAGCTCGTTGCGGATGTCGATGAGCCGCCTCATCGCGAGGAAGCGCGGCTGTTGATACCACGGCCGCTGGAGCAGCGTGCGAATTCGTGCGATCAGATCTTCAGGCATAGTCAGACCACCGTTAGAGCGTTTTCAGGTACTCGATCAGGTTCTCGCGATCCGTCCGTGACAGCCCGGTCCCGTAGAGATGCCCGTGATTGCCGTTGCCG
>DATAEE010000065.1:0-4773 GCA_036258175.1 Vicinamibacterales bacterium | reverse complement strand
CGGCGTCGTCGATCTTGACCATCTCGAACTTCACGATCGGTTCGAGGCGGGCCAGATCGGACACGATATTGCGCGGCCGCGTCTCAGAGAAATCGATCACGTAGATGTTCTCCCGCTCGTCGAGCAGGACGTTCTGCATGTTCAGATCGCCGTGACAGATCGAGGTGTACCAGAGCCTCGACTGCTCCTTCCGGCGTGGAAACTCGTACTGGAGGAAGTAATACGGATTGGGAAGGTCGATGCCGAGCTCGGGGCAGGGCATGAGCGATGAGTGGGCGGAGACTCCCAGCACCTGTTCAGCCGCCTCACAGAGCGACGGAAAGAGCCGGCGGGGATCGTGCTCCTCGTAGAGCCTCACGGTCTCCCAGCGGGGCTGCCCGTACCACGGCTTGAGGATCCGCGTGAACACCGCGTCGATGATCGGCACGACTTGTTCGGCCGGCCGCTGCTGATAATAATCCCGCAACCAGACGAGCGAGTCCGATCCCGTCACGCCAAGGAAGTTGTAGCGCAGGCCAGCCCAGTCGCCCGCCGCTGCGCCACCCAGAATCGTCGTGCTGTTGTTGAGGATGAAGCGTTCGACGTATTTGCGGTTGGCTTGCTCCTCCCGTCCGGTCAGCGCGCGCGATCCGATCTTCAGAACGGTCGGCAGCTGCCGCCGTCCGTCGGCATCGTAGCTCGCCACGCGGAAGGTCTTCGACATGAAGCCGCCGTGAAGAGGCTTCAGAACGATCCGTCGGCAGTCGCGGTACAACCTGCGGGCGATGTTCTCCCACTCCGCGAGCACCGTTACATCGCCGTCCACCTCGACTGACAGCAGCTTCTCCCGTCCGTCACGCAGGCCCGATGGCCGATAGCCCCAAACGAGTGCCTCTGTAATGCGCCACGCGGGATCCACGTCCGAAATGCTTTCGAGTGTTTCCAACGTCGCCACTGCCCGGATAACCTCCGTCGGGTTCGACGCCATGCCGAAGTCGGCTGAGGACGCCGAGAGGAATGCTGCGCGTCCGGCACAGAGCCGTCCCGGTGCAACCTCGCGCGCGCCCAGCCATTGCGTCAAAGCGTCGAACCCCGTCTCGGCGCGCGACATCGCAGCCGCGTCGGCGACCACGCACAGGAGAATGCCAGTGACGTCGGTCTCGGCACGCCTGATCACAGACACGATCGCGATCACGTCGGGGCTCGCTGTTTCCGAGGCGATCGCGAATGTGTCCTCTACGAGATCGCCCGGCGTAAAACCGCTTGCGCATGCGACCTTCAGCGCGAACGCCGGGGAGCCGTCCAGACCGAGAGCGAAGGCAACGTGCAGCGGTGCGTCCGCCGGTTTCTCTGGCAGCAGGAAATCAGCGATGCCGTGCGCACCGTCGGGAAGTACGGCGGCAAACGTGGGCGTCGAGAGAAACGGCCCGGCTGCCTCCGACGCCTCTGCTGCTGTTTCGCCGAGGCCAGCCACGCCGAACGCAAATCCCAGATCCTCGAGCGTGAACATCTGGAGGGTGTCGGTGCCCCGCCCATCGCTCCTCGCCGGACCGCCCGATCCCCAGACCTCGAGAACACTCCTGCCGGCGAGCGGCCAGACGCTGCACGAGCGGTTCTGGCGCTGCACAGCACGTTCGGGTGCGACGCTTCCGGCGCGCACCAGTTCGACGGCCGCGTCCACAGACTCCGCCGCCCGGAAATGGCCCAGCAGTCTCGCTATTTCGAGCACGTGGCGGATCGGCGTCGTCAACCCGACCAGCACCACTCCCCCGTGCCGCTCGTGCAGCCGCTTCTCGGCTCGGATCAGCGACCGGAGCCCCATGCTCGAGATGTACTGTAAGGAACCAAGGTCGAGCACCCACCAAGCCGTCTCGTGGACGAGGGGCTCGACCTGTTGATCGAACACGGTGGCGCCGTATCCATCGAAACGACCAGCCAGTGTCAGGACCGGCACCGCGTCGTGCCTCGCAACGGTAATGTTCATGTGGCTTCCGCGACGATATCGTACGAAGACCGGTGCGCGGTTGAAGACCGTACGGATTACTGAGAAGCGGCCCGAACGATGTCGGGCGGGAACGTAATCCCGAGCGCCTTGGCCACCTCCTGGTTCAGCACCAGCTTCTTGACCGCAACTTCCTCGAATGGGATGTTGCGCGGCTGCTCGCCGCGCAGTACACGCGCGAGGATCTGCGACGCGGCTTTGCCGGTTTCATACCAGCCGATACCGACGGCGATTAGCGCGCCCCGCGGCACGAACTCCGGGTCGTTGATGATGAGGGGAAGTTTTGCGTCGCGCGCCGCTTTCACGATCGCGTCGAAGCCCTGAAGCGCCGTATTGTCTCCTGTCACCCACAGGGCCTGCACGCCGCGCTGGGTCAGCGCCTGCGCCGCCTGCCAAATCTCGCTTGTCCCGGTGATGGCAATCTCCTGCAGCCGGATGCCGCGCTGCTCGAAGATGCCGCGCGCCACGCCCACCACCTTGACCGAGTTGGCTTCGGAACTGTTGTAGAGCGTTCCGACCGCGTGGACGCCGGGCACGAGCCGCTGGATCGTATCGACCGTGTCCTGGACCGGCGGGAACGAACCGACACCTGTGACGTGCGGCAGATGATCCGTCCGGCTCTTGCCGACGCCGGCCGCAATCGGGTCGTACACGTAGGTGAACACGACCGGCTTGGACCGGGACACGGACGCCGCGGCAGTGAGCACCGGCGTCGTCATGGCGACGATCACGTCGACGTCGGAACCGTCGTAGTTCTGGATCAGCAGCGGGATGTTGGCGATCTCCGCCTGGGCGTGCGACCGGCGGACCTCCAGGTTGACGCGCTCCTCGATGCCCTGCTCCTTCAGGCCGTCGAAGAGACCCTTCATGCAATTGTCGGCGCCTTCTTCCGGCGCGAAATAGACAAGGCCGATCTTGTGTTCCATCACGGGGCCGCTCGAGGTGTCTCCGCACGCGGCGAGCGAGCCGGCCATCAGAAAAGCGAAAGCAGTATTCCGTGTCGCACGCATGTTCATTGGACCACCTCACGTGTGGTCGCATGTCGGTAATGACTGCAGCCGCGCCTCGTCCAGCTTCGCTCGGTTGTCCGACGAGACTTGCTCGATGATCCTCAGGATCTGTTCGGCTTAGGTCACCATGGCTTACACGCTCAGAGCCTCTGCCTGCGGACCTTAGGGTTGCTGTCAGATGTTGTCAAGTCCCTTGACCGTCAATGTCACCAAACAGAGTTGACGTAATAGGCAACCGAACAACCAGCGCAGAAGGCGCCTGGTGCGCTCCGTTCCTCTAGGCCCCGGTATCTCTCTGGGGTGCACGCGTGCAGAATCTGCCCCATAGCTCCTACGACAACGGCGTCTGCGCCTCCAGCACGCAGCGTGCAACCCGGAACTTACTTCGCCGGAAACTGCGAATTGTTAAGTAGTTTCGTGAGCCGCGACCGTCACACGCAGGTGATTCCGCCGCTGCGGTGTGCGTTCGTAGTCAATATGCTCTGCAACTGAGCGAAGGAGCACGAGTCCTCGACCACCGCAGTCCGAGCGAGGCGGCGCCTCCGCACCTGCCGGCATCGGTTGTCGAGGATCGAACGGCACCCCATCGTCTTCGAAGTGCAGTTCGACACGGTCGCCGTGGATGGCAACCGTCATCGAGATACGGTGCTCTTGGTTGTCCGCGTAGCCGTGGCGGATGATGTTGCTGACGATCTCCTCGAACACCAGCTCGCACCGGTAGCGCGTTCTGGGCTGGAGAGGATGGCGATCGAGGATGGCGCGAAGCTGACCGAAGCCCTGCTCGAAACCTGCGCGACTGCCGGCGAACGTCAGGACGTCACGGCTTTCCATCTCGTCTCGAGGTCAGCGATGCGTCACGAGGAGACGAGGCGACGGGCGTCGGTTTCGTCGCTGCCAATTGGAATGATGTCGGACAGCCCAACGTTTTCGAAGATTTCCTGCACGAGCGACGGTACGTTATAGATTGCCAACTTTGCCCGCCGCTGACGCATCCCGCGCGCGACGCTGATCAGCATCCGGATTCCCATCGAGGCGACGAATTCGACGCCGGAGAAATCGACGATCGCGCTCTTACCTGCAGGAACCAGCGTCGCAACGAGGCGCGTCTCGATCTGATCGACGCCCGGCGTATCCAGCCGTCCGTTCAGCGTCACTTTGGTGATCTTGTCATCGACTTGGGTGACTTCCATGCCCACGGTGTGCTCTCCGATCGGCGTCAGAACGTTTCCCGACAGAATAGTTGGAGCGTGCTACGGGAATGTAACGACCAGCATCGAGAAGTCGTCGTCCGGGGGTCCGCGTGGTCTCGCTCACGAGGCACCAGATAGCTGGCGTGATGACCGGCGGGCGCGTAGGTCAGCGTTCGATCGAGCAACGAACAGACCTGCGACTGGAAGTGCGTTGCATGAGCCACCTCCGTAACGCGCACGAGTATAGCTCCTAGCTCCGCCCGATCGCTGTGCCATGAGGTTTTCCAGGGACCCCGGGAGGCCCAGAGAGCGCCGGCGTGATGCCTTAGACGGTGCGGGGTCGCCACGGCTCGTGCTCGTGCGTGAGCCAGACCAGCTCGGGGTCGAGCGCACGCACCCGCAGCTGGCCTTCGGTGCGCGGCTCGTCGAGCTCGCCAAACCAAACCGCCACGTCGCCGCCAACGACGACCGGGCGCCCGCCAGTCTCGACGACGACGACCTGCATGCCGCGTGTGTGGCCCGGCGCCGGGACGAGCCGGAGCCCGGGAAGCAGCTCGAGTTCGCCGTCGACCGGCACGTACCGCACGCCGGG
>DATAEE010000064.1:0-4513 GCA_036258175.1 Vicinamibacterales bacterium | reverse complement strand
CGCCGCGAGTGCCTCGACCATATGGTCGTGTTCAACGAGACCCACCTGCGTCGGCTGCTGCGAGACTACCTTGCCTACTACCACAGCGTCCGGACGCACCTCTCCCTGGACAAGGACTCCCCGGAACCGAGAGCGGTGCACCGTCCCGACCTAGGCAGCATCGTTGAGACGCCCCTTGTCGGCGGCCTCCATCAGCGCTACAGCCGGCTGGCGGCGTAAGATCTCGCCTCCCGCTGGGTGTACTCGGTGCTGGTCCGTGTGTTCGCCTCGCTGCCCCCCGGTGGCTCTGAGCGGGACAAGTTGGTCCGCGCCGGGTGCCCGTCGTATCAGAGGCACACTACGCCTAGTAGACCAACGGCCGCAGCCGGTCCGGCAAAGTACCTGGATCGACTAAATGGAAGGGACAACCGGGTGCGGGGCGCCACTATTGTTCAGACCACCACGCCGACGCCCCAGGCGGCCGCCATTCTGAAAACGCTCAAGATTTCGCCCCCTTCACGCATCCTCGCCGTCGACCGCCCCGCCCAGACCCGCCGACGGACCTAGAGACACGCCTCGGAGTCGTGTCCGGTAAGTGGCTGATCTTTCTCACTGTTCCAGCGGGCATATCGCAGGTTCCTCAAACTCGGGCCAGAGCGTGTCCGTCTGTGGTCCTCATGCTGACCGGCTGGCGCCGTCCCGCGATCGACGAGCGCGGGCGAGTGCCCGTCCCAGCTCCTGATTGCTGCGACGCGACAGGCTTGCGTCTCGGCGCCAGCCGTAGACAATCGACCTTCATCCCCAATTCACGGCTGCGGAAAGGGTCGGTATGGCGCTCGAGTTGACGATCAATGGGAGCCAGAACCCCAACGCCCGCTACCTGGGCTGGGCTCCCTCACCCTGTGTTCTACAGATTACCGGCACCACCGGTGCGACGCTTGGTGGACGTGTGCGCCTCTCTAACCGGCCGAACACCGGCGGCGGGCGCGTCGTTTTCTACACCCAGCCGACGGCGCCTGCGCAAACGTCGCTCGACTTTCCTGTGCCGCCGCTGGGCCCGATCACGCTGCGATTCTGGGCCGGCGGAAGGTTCGGCGTCCCGAGCAAAGCCGATCGCGACACGTCGATCGTGATCTCCCGCGCCAGCGGCGTCGTGGTGCTCACGGTGCCGTGCATGGTGCGCGTCCGCAAGAACGCGAACGCCCTCACGAATCCGGAGCGGAACCGGTTTCTCGCCGCGCTCGCGCAATTGAACAATGCGGGCGCCGGACCATTCCAGATCTTCCGCGACATGCACGTGACAAGCGCGCAGGACGAGGCGCACTTCGACTCCGGGTTCCTGCCCTGGCATCGCGCGTATCTGCTCGATCTCGAACGCGAACTCCAGGCACGCGACCCCAGCGTCACGATCCCCTACTGGAAATTCGATGCGCCAGCGCCCCGGCTCTTCGACACGGCGTTCATCGGCGTGTCGAATTCAGCGGGGGCCGTCCAGTTTGCGGCCGGCAATCCGCTGCAGTTCTGGGTGACGGACGGCGTGGTCGGCGTCTTCCGGCGGCCGGAGTTCAACACGGCCACCCAGCAGGCCACGGACACGCAGCCCGCGCCAGGCTCGGGGCCGGTGCTGTCAGAGGTGGCCACGCTCGCGCTCGGGCAGGCGGCCGGCAGTCGCTTTGTGGACTTCACCGGCATGGAAGGCAATCCGCACGGCCGCGCGCACGTGTCCTTCGGCGGACTCATCTCGAGCATCGGCACAGCCGCGCGCGATCCGCTGTTCTTCCTGCTCCATTGCAACATCGACCGGCTGTGGGCGAAGTGGCAGTGGATGTTCGATCGTTTCAACACGGCGCTCCCCGCGTCGTTCTTCAACGGCTCGCGCATCGGGCACCGGTTGCCGGACAGCATGTGGCCGTGGAATGGCATCACGGGATCTCCGAGACCGGCCACGGCGCCGGGCGGGACGCTGGCGCCATCTCCGGCGGCGGTCGCACCTCTGCCGTCGCCAACGGTGAGAGAACTGTTCGACTATCAAGGCGTCGTCGGACCCAGCAATCGTCTCGCGTTCGACTACGACGACGTCCCGTTCGAGTCGTAGGAGGACGTCATGAACCCTGCCGCATATCGCAAGAAGATGGAAAAGCAGGTCCGGGCCGCCGCCCGGAACATGAAGAAGCACGCGGCCGCGTTCCGCAAGGCCTCCACGGCGAAGAAGCGCCAGCGCGCGCTCGCCGGAGTCGGTCAGCTTGAGGAGGCTCGCGACCTGGCGCTCGCGAGACGCCTCGCTGCGAATCCCGAAGAGCCCACTCGTCTGCGAGTCGCCGCGATCGCACAGCTGACGCCGCTGCTCGCCGACGGCAAGACGACGCTGAAGCTGCTCATCGATCAGCTCGGAAACCCTGACGAGCCGGCTGCCGTGCGCGGTGCAGCGTTGATGATGTTGAAAGCCGCCGCATTTCATTCATCGGCGCTTCAGTCATTGCGCCCTCGCTACATCGAGTCGCTCAGGGCCGCAGCCGAAGCCACTAACCCGACGCTGCGCCAGCGCGCGCTGGGGGTACTCGCGCGTGAGCGTGATGCGCCCACCCTCAACAAGCTCGAGAACGGCTTGCGGAATCCCGCCAAGGCGCTCGTGTCTCCGGAAAAGGCGCTGCAGCTCCTGAGCTATGACCCCAAGCGGGACATCCAGGACGTGCTCGTGCAGATGGTGAAAAAGCCGCCGACGCCGGAGGCGCAGCAGCAGGCGCTGCGCAATCTTGCCGCGCAGGGCGGGTCGAGGCGGATTCTCGAGAACGTGCTCAAGAACAAGAAGGAGTCGAAGGAGGCGCGCGTGATTGCCATGGCTGGCCTTCAGAGTCTGGCTCCTCTCCGAGCCACCGGCCTGGTTGAAAACATCGTCGCTGATCCCAAAGAGAACGAGAGCCTGCGCGAAGCCGGGCTGGTCGCCGCCACGACCTTCGGCCCGCGGATGTCCTCGGAGAAGCTTCGCAAGGGCGCGGCTCAGCTTCAGAAGAGCGCGAAACAGCCATCAACCCGTCGCGAAGCGGCGCGGTACCTGGCAAAGCCGCCGGAATAGCGCGCGAGGGCCGCGGTCATGACCAGAGCCGTGCACGCGCGGCCACCAGCGCGCAACAAACGCGCGGAGGTCGATCTCCTTCTGGCCGCGATAGAAGACGCGAAACAGACGCCCTCGCGGCGCGATGCCCTGATTGACTTCCTGCGCGACGAGCATCCGATGTATCGCGATCGTGGCGCCATCGATGTGGCGCGCCTGCGAGGCTTCGTCATGCGCACGTTCGCCGACGTGGGTCTACCTGGCGACGCGCTCCCCTTCGTGCTCGAGGATCTTCAGAGCAGCGTGGACGCTTATGCGGTCGCCGCTGCGGCGCAGGCGCTGCGGGGATGGATGTCACCATCGCTCGACGTGATTCCGCTGCTGCGGCAGGCGCGCGAAAACATCCACGGGAAGGACGAATTCGTTTCGTTTGCCTCGTATGACGCCGTGGGAGACCTCGCCCGTGGCACAACAGCCTCAGCGGAGATCGACGCGACGCTCAAGTGGCTGACAGCCGCCGCGAAGCCGGCGGCGCCAGTCGAGCGTCAGGCCAGCACCCCTTCGACGTGTTGTTGCGGGCCCGCAAAGCCGGCCGTTGTTCCGAAGGACGACGCGATCGCAAGTGCGCCACAGCGGCGCATTGCCGATCTCGAGTTCGAGGACCAGGATGCGCGGCGCCTGACGTTCGCCCAGATGCTGACCGGCCGGCCCTCGGCCGTGACGTTCTTCTATACGCGTTGTGAGAACCCGCGGAAATGCTCTCTCACGATTCAGAAGCTCGGCCGGCTGCAGAAGGGACTCGCGGCCCTGAGCTTGTCCGACCGCGTCCGGATTGCCGCGATTACCTACGACCCGCTCTTTGATTCCGCTGAGCGCCTGAGAGCCTACGCGTCGGCGCGCGGCTTTGAACCCAACAACCATCACCGCCTGCTCCGCACCACTGGCGACATGCAGCCGCTTCAGGACTACTTTTCCCTCGGCGTCAACTATGTCCAGTCCAATGTCAACCGCCATCGCGTTGAACTCTACGTGTTGGACGATCACGCACGCATCGCCGAATCGTTCGTGCGATTGGAGTGGGATGAGGAGAAAGTACTCGGCGCGGTGAAAACCTTGATCGCCTAGCATTGCGCTGGAAGCCCTGGACGCACGGCCGAGCCCGCCTTCTGCTGGCGCCGCGATCCCGATGGCGCGCCGCGATTGTCCCGACGGCCGCCGCTGACGCCCCGCGGGCGGACGCGCAGGCGGGCATCTCGCGACGCTGGCCATGGGCGCGGTTGCTCCAACGCGTGTTCGGGTTTGACGTGCTCGTGTGTGACCGCTGTGGTGGCCCGCGCCGGATCCTGGGCGCGGTCACGGAGCCCGCCGCGGTGCGGCGCGTGCTGGTCGCCTTGGGCCTCGCCGCGCACCCGTCACCGGGCGCGCCGAGCCCCGCCGCCTGACGCCCCGCTCTCGCGCCCGCCATCCCGCGTCACCGGACTC
>DATAEE010000063.1:0-23671 GCA_036258175.1 Vicinamibacterales bacterium | reverse complement strand
CATTCGGCTGCGACCCGGTCGGGGGAGATCGCGCTCACGCGCGGCGCGCATCGCGTCCGGCTCGACTACGTGCAGTTCGGCGGCGACAGCGAGCTGACCTGGACGTGGGCCCGTGGCGCTGGGCGCGACCGGCCCGTGCCGGAATGGCTCCTGTCCCACCGTCCAGCGGGATTCGGGACCGCGCTCGCTGCCCGCGCCGTCGACTTCGCAATGTTTGTGTGCACGATCCTGCTTCTTCTTGGCGCCGCCGTCTACGTTCGTACGAGAATGGCCGAATCCAGTGTCGCGCGGTGGTCCGAAATTCGGCGCAAGGATCCGACAACTTTCCACGCCGTGCTGGCCATTGTCACGTTCGGTCTCGCGTTGGGTCCACCCTTCGGATTGTGGCGCTACGTGTACTGGCTGCCGGGATTCAGCATGATCCGCGCGCACTCGCGGTTCACACTGGTTGGACTGCTCGCGCTTGCGGTGTTGGCTGGCATTGGTTTCGACAAGATCAGCGCGCGTCTGACCCGCCGGCGCCGGGCGATTCTCGCGACGGCCGCGTGCATCGTACTGGTGGCGGAGTACGCGTCGATGCCGATGGCGGTGCTACCGCGCGACCTGCACATTCCCGCCATCGATCGATGGCTGAACACGCAGCCGAAGCCGTTCGTCGTCGCCGAAGTGCCCGTACAGAACATCAACATCTTCGAAGTCTTCGAGCAGCAGGAAGCCACGTACATGCTCCACTCGACTGCCCACTACCAGAAGACGGTCCACGGCTACAGCGGATGGCGCACTGCCTTTCATCAGCAGCTCTACTCCGAGATGCAGACGTTCCCCGACGAGACGAGCGTCACGCGCCTCGCCGATCTCGGCGTGACGCACGTCGTGGTGCATACCGATTTCTACAGGCCCGGCGAGTGGAGCGACGTCGAAGAGCGGCTGCGGAAGTTCTCCGCGTGGCTGCGACTCGAACACACCGAGGGGGCGGGACGCGTATACTCGCTCGTGAAGCCCGAACCCGCCGGCACACGCTGATCGATCAGTACTTCAGGGCGAGCTCGATCGCGTCGAGCTTGAAGCGCGAGATCAATCCGTACCAGTCACGCACGCTGATGGTGCGCATGCTCCGGATCTGCTTTCTCTTTCCCAGCATACGCGGGAGCCGATACAACGCGGCGAGCCGTGCCTGGATCAGCAGCACGAAAAGCCGTGCGAACGAGTACTCCCGCACGAACTCCGCCGACAATCCCTGGTGCGTGAGGGCCGCGTAGCCCTGCATCGCGTAGCGATTCAGCGTGAAGAGCGGCGACACGAAGACGAGGAATCTGGGCATCCATTTCCAGAGGCAGTAAATGCGGTTGCGCTCGACGTGATAGGCCTTGAACACCGAATAATTGCCCGCCGTTCCCGACTTGCGGTGGCGGACCCGGGCGCCCGGCACGTACCAGCATTTCCAGCCGGCGAGCTGCCCGCGCATGCCGAGGTCCAGATCCTCCAGATAACAGAAGAAGTCCTCGTCGAATCCGCCGATGCGATCCAGCATCGCCTTGCGCAGCGCGCAGGCGCAGCCGTGGGGCGCGAGCACTTCCTCCGCGCGATCGTATTGACCCAGATCCTTTTCCTCCCATCCGCGAGATCGCGCCACGCCATCCGGATAGAGAAGGAGCCCTGCCGAGTCGAAGAAGTTCGGCTGGTCGGCGCGAACCACGCGGCAGGCGAGCTGACCGACGTCAGGCTTGTCCGCAACAAACTTCATGAGCTCGTCGATGACGTCCGGGTCGCACACGGCGTCCGAGTTCAGAAGGAACACCCACTCTCCTTTCGTCGCCTGGAAGCCGTTGTTGTTGCCGCGCGAGAAACCCTCGTTCTTCGGGTTTCTGATGACTACGAGTTTCTCGCCAAAGCTTTGCTCGGCCTGCTCCACGGACCCGTCAGTGGAGGCATTGTCGACGAGGATGACCTCGAGGGCAGGCCACGTTTGAGCGAAGAGGGACGCCAGCGCGTCCTGCAACATCGCGCCACCGTTCCAGTTCACGATGATCGCGCTGACCAGCGGCGCGGACGCGGTACGGTCGGTCACGGTCGCGCGAAGGGCTTGCTGCTCACGACGACGAATTCGTTGTAGGTAAACAGATTGCCGACCCAGCGGGGGAACGGAAACGAATACGCGCGTTCCGGAAGGAAGCCGAGCCGGGCGGAGATCCTGGCAAGCCGCGCAAAGTCCATGAACTGGACGTGCGTCGAATCGCTCCGGAATCCGGCCGCTTGAGGCGAGATCAGAATCAGCCTGCCGCCCGACCGCAGCAATGCTTCGTACTCACGCAGCAGCTCGTGGACTTGATCTTCGGTCATGTGCTCCGCGACGTGCGCGAGCAAGATCGAATCGAACCGGCCCGCCTGGTTGTATTCAGTCGACCGCCGGAATTCATCTGGCGTGAACGCCGTCAGGCCGCGCGTCCTCGCCGCGCGCACGCAGTGCTCGTTCGTGTCGACGCCAACACCCTGGCCGTTGAGATGCTGCAGGTTGCGACCGATCCCGCAGCCGATGTCGAGCGTGAATCCCGGGTCGAGCCGGCGAAGGTTCCAGCGGAACGGCGCCTGAACGTCGAGCCACCGCTTCCACCACGTCGTCTGGAGGCGAACGAGCCGCGCAGCGTACTCTTCGGTGCGGGTCGCCTCTCCTGCCGGCTCCATGCCCGGCATCATACCTTCACGGATTGCCGCGGTTGCCCGCGGGCGGCTCGTTGACGAATTCCCAGGACATCGCCAGGCCCTCTTCCGGCCCGCGCGTGCCGGGCCGCTGGAATGTTCGATCGACGGTGGACTCGAGGACGAACCGCCGGTTGTCGCCCGGCACGTCGACGTAGCGGGTCATCGGTACGCCGTGAGGAAACCGGCCGCCGATGATCCGGTCGTGGTCACGCCAGACGCGCACCTCCACGGGCCGTTCGTTTGCGTCGGGATGCTCGACCCACACGGTCAGCTTCAGCCACTGCGTGGGCGCCTGCGCCACCTCGACGGCGTGAGCCGTCGTCCGCGTCGTTCCGGAGACGCCTTCGATCCGCCCGTGCAGACCGTACCGATATCCGAGATTGAACCTCGCCGCGCGGAACGGAGGCCGGAACGATCCGAGGCCGGCGGCGACGGTCATGACGGCCAGGACGACGGAAAGCGCGATCGCCGTTTCGAACTCCCACCGACCCCTGCGATCGGTGCGGTCAACTTTCGTGCGTGCGCTGCCGGAGTCGACGAGCAGCAGGACCCAGAACGCAAGTATCCAGAACGGCAAGGTTATCTGAAGGCTCTGTCCTGGCATTCCGAGCAGCGATGCGATGCCGAACCCAATTACCGCATACGCCGCGGCCACGTACCGCGCGCGGTCGGTCGCCGCAGGACTTCCGCGAGCAAGTGTGCGGACGAAGAGGAAGACCCAGAGCGCCCAGCCAACGCTCCCGATAATGCCCAGTTCCGCGAGCTGGTGACGGTACCAATTCTGCGCGTTGTCATGCGGCGCCGGCGTCCCCGTCGCAATCGTTGCGTAAGCGGTGGACAGCAGGTGGAAGGATCCGACGCCGACTCCGTAGACCGGAGAATCACGAATCGCCGCGACGGCAGCCAGACCATATCCATTCCGGGCCCAGAGCTCCCACGCGACGCTCTTCAGCGTCGACGACGAGAAGTCCGGAAGCATCTCGTGAATGCGCCGGAGAGGCCCGACGGCCGGAGGCTGCCACGCGAGGACTGCGCCCGTAAGCGCCACACCGACCGCAGCCGCGAAAACCGGGACGCGCCTGCGGACTGGCCGGCGGCTGTCCAAGAGCGCGAGATGAACCGGTGACGCGAGCGCGATCACGGCGGCGAGCAGCGCGGTTCGCGATCCAGTGGCCCAGACACCAAGCGCAATCACCGCTGCACCCAGTGTCAACAGCCATGTTCGGATCCGGGGCGCGGCCGAGAACGCCATGCCAATCGGGACAGCGACCCAGAGCGCGCCGACCATTCCGGAGGCGTTCGCGTCGGCCAACGTGCCACCGGCGCGCCCGAGCACCGCCCATCGACCAGTCGTCAGGAATGTGAGGTCAAAGAATCCCTGGTACACGGCGACGATCGCCGCCACAATCGCGGCAGCGACGGATGGCCAGACGATGGCGCGCTCGAAGTCCCTCGACCGATCGCGGGCCTGGCGGCCGAAGCGGCCGAACAACCAATCCATCCACAACAATCCAAGCAGATGGACCAGGGCGACCTCTGCGATCCAGACAGCCGTTGGAATGGAGTGGACCACCGTGCTGTACACAGTGGGCCTCGTCACGAGAACCGTCGGCATCCAGTCGAGCTCGCGAAGCGCCACGATCGGCCACGTCAGCGCGATCGCGAGCGCCCAGGCAACGAGAGGGAAACGCCACGGCTGCGGGAACTGCCACGAACTTGTGTACGTGGGGGCGGCCGCGGCAACCAGCGCAATCACCCAGGGAGGCAGCAACCAGAGTGCGAACCGGCCCGTGACACCGATCCAGACGATCGGCACGAGCGTGCCAAGGGCGAGAATCGTTCCGGGCGCACGCTCGGGCCATCGTCTGCCCGCGAACCACCCCACAAGCGACGCGAGGACGCAGAGCGCGAGGACTCCGTTCTGATAACGGTTCGACTGAATCGTCTCGAACGCGAGCGCAGCGAGCGCCGAGATCGCAACGAGCGCCTTTGTGAAACGATCCAAGATCCTACCCGCCTCATCGAATAGTGGTCGGTCGGGGTTCTTCCAGCGTAGCTCGAATCGCCTCGAAGAAGGTCGCCGCGATGACGTCGTACCCCTGCGGCGTCGGGTGGAGATCGTCGACGCCGATCAAATCCATCCGGTCCTTCAGTGCGTTGTAGACGTCCACGACGGGCACTCGCTCGCGCGAAGCCAGCTGACGGATCGATTCGTTGAAGGACGGGATGATCGCCGCGACCGCGTCGCGGTGACGAGCGCCGCCCGCCCGCTGGGGCGGGATGGTCGCGAGCATGACGCGCACGCTTCGGCCCTGGGCGATTCGGATCATGTCCTCCAGCGCGTCGAGCGCGGCATCCGCTCCGGGCTGCAAATCGAGCAGGTCGTTGGTGCCCTCCATCAAGAGCAGAACCTCAGGCCGGTTGGCGTCGAGGCTCCCCGGCAGCCGGCTCAGGCCGCTCGGTCCCGCAAAACCAGGTTTCGAGGCGAACTCACCGCCGACGCCGTCGTTCAGCACCTCCGGAATCTGAGACTGGTAGCGGCTCGTCAGCGATCGATGCAGCTTGAACGGATACGAGTCGGCGTTGTTGACGAGCAGGATCGTCGGCGCCGCCGACGTGGTGCCGGCCGTCAGGCTGTCGCCGAACGCGAGGAAGCGCGTCGCGACGAGCCGCGGCTGCGTCACGCTGACACGGAATGAGCATTCGGAGCGATTGGTTGCGGCGTCCTGCGCGGTGCAGGTTACCGTCGTGGCGCCCACGGGAAACGGTGCGCCCGAGATCGGCGCGCACGTCACGGCAACTGGCGCAACGCCACCCGATACCTGTGGAGCGTCGTATGTGACCGCCACGGGTCGCCCATCCAGCGACTCGCGAGTGAGGTTGGCCGGGCACGTCACGCCTGGAGGAATGGGCGCCGGGCCGGTTGGCGAGCTGCAGCCTGCGAGGAGCAGGCCCGACACCGCCAGGAGAAACCGTCGCTGCAAAGGCGCTACACGTGCTGCCGCGCGGCCGGTCGCGGCTCCGCCGCCAGCGCGTCCACGACCGCGGGGCTCTCGAGCACGTCGCGCAGCACGTAAATCGGCTTGTCCTGCGACTCGTGGTACGTGCGCGCCTGCAGCTCGGCGAGCAGACCGAGCGTGACGAGCTGCACGCCAGTAAAGATCAACAGAACGGCGAGCGGCAGCCACAACCGCTGGCTGATCCCCTCGTGCTCCACGTACTTCAGATATCCGAGATAGGCGAGCACCGCGAGCCCTGCGGCCCCCATGCCCAGGCCGAGGACGCCGAAGATCTGCAGCGGCCGTGTCGAGTAGCTGATCAGAAACTTGACGGTCAGCAGATCGAGCAGAACACGGACAGTCCGCGAAATCCCGTAGTTCGACGTGCCGTGCTCGCGCCGCCGGTGGCTGACCACGCGTTCGCTGATGCGGACGCCCATCTCGCTCGCGATCGCCGGCAGAAACCTGTGCATCTCACCGTACAGCCGCATCGGTTTGACTACTTCGGCGCGAAACACCTTCAGCGAGCACCCATAGTCGTGCAGATGCACGCCTGTGGCCCATGAGATGATTCGATTCGCAATGGTCGAGGGCATACGGCGGCTGAAAAACGGATCCTTTCGATCGCGCCGCCAGCCGCACACGATGTCGAACCCGCCGCGCTCGAGCTCCTCCACCATCCCGGGAATGTCGCTGGGATCGTTCTGCAGATCGCCGTCGGCGGTCACGATGTACCGGCCGCGCGCGTGTGCGAACCCGGCGGCGAAACCGGCCGTCTGGCCGAAGTTGCGTCGGAACCGGATGACCCGCACGCGAGGATCGCGGCGGTGAATCTCCGCGAGGCGCTCGAAGGTATCGTCGGTGCTCCCGTCCTCGACGAACAACAGCTCGTAGCTGCGGCCCCAGGCGCGCAACACGTCGGTCAACTCCTGGTGCAGTTGCCGCACGTTTGGCGCCTCGTTGCGCACGGGAATGACGACGGATAACTCTGGGGGCGGCATCAGGCCGGTTGGATTAACGCTTTATTATAGTCGAACTTAGGCGCCGTCCGGACGCGTCTCCGCCGGTCGTCGCCGCGCGGCCCACCACGCGCCCGCCGCCGCTCCGACGATGGCGATCACGATGGCGATCGTCAGCCCGTGGCGTTCGAGGAATGCGATCGTCTCCTCTCCGTACCAGATTGCAAGCAGTCCTTCGCCGAAATACCGGACGCCGCGCCCCGCCGCGATGGCGCCGACAAAGGTCCACAAGTTGACACGCGACACGCCCGCGAGGAGGACGAATATCTTGAACGGCGCAGGCGGCGGCAGGATCGCCGGCACGAAGATCGCGACAACGCCGTACTTCCGGAAGAGCGCGAGGCCGCGATCAACGCGCTGCGCGCTCACGCGCCTGCGCAAGAACGCTTCGCCTCCCTTGTAGCCGAGCCAGTACAGCAGCAGACAGCCGGCGATCGATCCGAGCGTTGCCATGGCGGCGTAGAACACCAGGCGTTCCGGGTGCTGCATCACCATCGAAACGATCAGGATGTCGTTGATTTCCGGCAGCGACAGAATCGAGGAATCGAGGAAGGCGATGATGAACAATCCGGGGCCGCCGATGCCGAGCGCGAACGCCTGTATCCAGGCGACGAGACGCCTCATGGGTCGCGCGGGCCTTCGAGTAAACTATGCATCTTGGCGATTATAGCTGCTCGCCTGGCGCGCGCTGGCGCGCTCGCGGCGGGCGTTGCAGCGGCTGCTTACTACGCGCGCGCCGGCCTGACGCTCAGTCACTACGACGCGAAGGCGCACCTCGTCGTCGCGCGCCGCATCTTCGACAGTCTGTTTCCCGGCTGGCATCAGATCGGCGCGGTCTGGCTGCCGCTGCCGCACCTCCTCAACGCCCTTCCGGTCCAAATCGATGCCTGGTACCGGAGCGGTTTTTCCGGCGTCGCGATCTCCGTCGTGAGCCTGGTGGTCGCGGCTGGCGCCGCCGCGGCGATCGTCGCGCGGCTGACGGACTCGATCGCCGGCGGGCTCGCGGCCGCCGCGTTGATCGCGCTCGATCCGAACGTGCTGTACCTGCAAAGCACGCCGATGACCGAGCCGCTCCTCTTTGCGCTGACGCTTGTCGCGATCGACCGGCTGATCCGATGGCTGCACGCCGAGGGGGAGGCACGCCGGTCGCTGAATCGCCAGGCCGGTCTCGCGCTCGCGGCCGCGTGCTGGACGCGATACGAGGCATGGCCGATCGCGGCGGCCGCACTTGCCCTCACCGCGTGCGCCCGCCTGCTCGCCGGCGGGCGGCCCCTCGATGCGGTCCGCGACGTCAGCCGGCTCGCGGCCTGGCCGGTGGGCGCGATCGCCGTGTTCTTCGTGATCAGCCGCGCCACGGTAGGTGCCTGGTTTGTTTCGGGCGGATTCTTCGTTCCGGAGAATCCCGCGCTGCGCAGCCCGTCGCTGGCGCTTGAACAGGTCGGCGAAGGCGTCAGGGCACTCGCAGGGCCCCTGCTCGTCTGGACCGGCGCGGCCGGTGCCGTTGCGGCGCTGGTCATCGCGGTATGGCGCCGCGGCCGCGACGCTGCGTTCTTGCTCGTTCTCGCGCCGGCTGCGGCCGCGGCGCTGCCCTTCTACGCCTTTTACGAAGGTCACCCCTACCGCGTGCGCTACATCGTTGCGCTCGTCGTTGCGCTGGGTCTTCTCGCAGGGACGCTGGTCGGCCTGATGCGCCGGATCGCGCCGCGCCTGTCGATCCCCGCAGCCGTGGGGCTCGTCGTCCTCGTCGCATTTGAGCGGCCGCCGGTCGCGGGCGACGCGCCGATGGTTCGCGAGGCGCAGCGCGATGTGCCGAACAGCCGCGCACGCGCGGCAGTCACCGCTTATCTCACGCGCGAATGGGACGGCGCGCCGATCATGGCGAGCATGGGCTCGCTCGCGCACTACATGCAGGAAACCTCGCACGCCGGCTTCCATATCCGCGACTATTTGCACGAAGGCAACGGCGATCTGTGGATCGAGGCGCTGAAGACGCCATCCCCTCACGCGGCGTGGATTCTGATCGAGGAGCGCGCGGAAGGAGGCGACATGCTGGCCGCGCTGTCCCGCCAGCGTACCGAGTTTCTTTCCGGCTATCACCGCGTCGCGGAAGGAGGCGGTGTGGCGCTCTATCGCAGGATTGACATTCCCTAGAACCTGATTCCAAACGTGAACTGGGTCGTGAAGCCGCCCAGATCGATCTTGCTTCCCAGGAACGAGTTGTCGCCGGTCGTCGGCAGGTCGCCGGCTGCGTCCTGCCAGCGCACCTCGAAACCCGCGACCCATGGGTCCACGACATAGCGCAGCCCGCCAAGGATCACGGGGCCGACCGCGGTGCCGTCCTCGACGAAGCTCGCGCGGAAGACGGTGAAATCGAATGGATCGACGAACTCACCGGTTTCAGAGTAGCGCCAGCTGAAGAACGTGACGCCGCCGCCGATGTACGGCTCGAACCGGCCATGCCCGAGCGGAAGGAACCGGGCCGTCGCGGTGACCGGCGTGATGCGGAGCTTCAATTCCTGAAAAATCTCGGTGTCGTCCGGCCGCGTGAGATCGCGATAAATGCTGGGCACCGTGCTGCGGTAGTAGCCGATTCCGCCGCCGACCTCGAAGTGTCGCCCGATCCCGACCAGCCATTCGCCACCCACGAAGGCGCTGCTGAAATCCCCAATCTCGAAGAGCAGTTCCGGTTCAGTCGACAGATTCGCGACGAGCACATCGTCGTCCACACGCCCGTCCTCGCCCGTCACGGCGAAATAGCCGAGCGAGAAGTTGAGCGTTTGCGCCTGGGCGGACGCGGCAGCGGGCAGCGCCAGCGCGGCGCAGAACGCGAACATCACGCCGCAGGATTTGAGGGCTGTCGAATCTGAAATGCTCATGACGGCCGGTTGAGCAGGAAGAATGCCAGCTCATTCGGCGGGATCACGCCGTCTACGGCGGGACAGGAGTCGGATGGTGTCCGAAGTGGATGTCACCCGGCGTCATCTGCCGGTGAAATCCCGAATCGTCGCCAGCATATGGGAGTGAATCCTTCCGTTCGAGGCGACGACCTGACCGGCGCGCGAAAAGAACGGCGACCCGTCATATAAGGACACGGACCCGCCCGCCTCTTCGACGAGCAGCGCGCCCGCGGCGATGTCCCACGGTTGAAGCCGCTGCTCCCAGAATCCGTCGAGCCGGCCTGCCGCGACGTAGCATAAATCGATCGCCGCAGAGCCGAGGCGCCGGACGGCGCGCGCCCGGCCGACGAACGCGGCAAACAGGCCGACGATTTCGTCGATCGCGCCGTGCACGTCGTAGGGAAAACCGGTACAGAGCAGCGAGTCGATGAGCTCGTCGGCCGCGCTGACCTGCATCGGCGCGCCGTTGAGCCGCGCCCCCTGCCCGCGCTCCGCGGTGAACAGTTCCTCGCGGGTCGGATCGTACACCGCCGCCATCTCAATGCGGCCGTCGATCTCGAGCGCGAGCGACGAACAGAAAATCGGGAAGCCGTGCGCGTAGTTGGTGGTGCCGTCGAGCGGGTCGAAGATCCACGTATACCCGTCGACCGCGCCCGCGGCGCCGCCGAGCTCCTCGGCGAGAACGTGATGATCCGGAAACCGCTCGGCGATCATCGCGCGGAACATCCGCTCGACTTCGAGGTCGATCTCTGTGACGAGATCGATTGCGCCCTTCTTGTTGACGCGGACGCCGGTACCGAACCGCGCCATCTGGATCTCGCCCGCGCGGACGACCGCCTCCACGGCAGTGGCGAGCAACAACGGGTCGTGGGGCATCGTCAGCCGCGCGAGAGCCGCTTCACCATGCGCACTTCCATCCCGCCCTCCGGCACTCGCCGGAGCGAGATATCGTCCATGAAGTTGCGCATGAAGAAGATCCCGCGCCCGCTGGACTTGAGCACGTTTTCGGGAGCGAGGGGATCGGCGACGGCGTCGGGCTCGAATCCGCTGCCCTGATCGGTCACGCAGACGACGAGCGCGTCGGCGGTACCGTCCGGTTCGAGCGCGAACTCGATCGTCACGCGCTTCGCGACGTCTTCGCGGTTGCCGTGCTTGATGGCGTTGATGACGCCTTCGCGCACGGCGACGCCGACCCAGTGGACGGCATCCTCGTCCAGGCCGGCCATCGCGCCGAGCCGGTCGCTCACAAGCTGGACGAAGTCCAGCAAGTCGAAAGAGCTGGCGATCTGAAGGCGGACAGCGTGTCGCGCGGCGCTCGTCATGCGGGCGGCAGAGCCCCCATAGCATACATGCAGAGTGCTATAGTTCGCGCATGCTCCGCGCCGGCGCGGCCCGCCCCGCTCTCGTGGAACCGGCGCGCCGCATCCGCGGCCGCCTTCGCCTGCCCGGGGACAAGTCGATTTCCCATCGTTACGCGATTCTGGCCGCCCTTGCGCGCGGAACGTCCCATATTGAGGGGTTCGCCCCCGGCGCCGATTGCGCCGCCACGCTCGACTGCCTGCGAGCGCTCGGCGCGCGGGTCGCGCGCGGCCCGGATGGCTCGGTCGACATCGAAGGGCGCGGTCTCGGCGGACTGACGCAGCCGCCGGCGCCGCTCGACGCGCGCAATTCGGGAACGACGATGCGCCTGCTGGCGGGCGTTCTGGCCGCGCATCCGTTCGATACCACAATTGTCGGCGATCCTTCGCTCTCCCGCCGGCCCATGCGGCGCGTGGCGGAGCCGCTGATGCGGATGGGCGCCGTCGTCGAGACTCGCCCGGACGGACGCCCGCCGCTGACGGTCCGCGGCGCGAGGCTCCGCGGCGTGGACATCTCGCTCGAGATCCCGAGCGCGCAGGTGAAGAGCGCGATCATGCTTGCCGGGTTGCAGGCTGAGGGGCGCACGACGGTTCGAGAGCCGGCCCCCACACGGGATCATACGGAACGTGCGCTCGGCGCGTTCGGCGCGCACCTCGAACGGGCCGGCACGACCGCGGCGCTTGACGGCGGCCAGGCGCTGCGGGCCGGCCCTCATCGCGTCGCGGGCGATATCTCCTCAGCTGCCTTTCTCGCGGTCGCGGCAGCCGGTCTCCCCGGCTCGCGGATTACGTTCGACGAGGTCGGACTCAACCCGACACGCACAGCGTGGCTCGACGTGCTGCGTCGCGCAGGCGCCGTCGTCGACACGGAGATCGAACGGGAAGAATCGGGCGAGCCCGTGGGACGCCTGACCATCGCGCACGAGCGGCTCGAACCGGTCACGATCGATCCCACGGAGGTGCCGTTGCTGATCGACGAGCTGCCGGCGCTGGCCGCGCTCGGCGCGTTCGGCGGCGCAGTGGAAGTTGCCGGCGCGGGTGAGCTCCGGCACAAAGAGAGCGACCGAATCGCGGCGCTCGTGGCCGGACTGCGCTCGCTCGGGATGCGGGCGGAGGAACGCACGGACGGCTTCGCGATCGCGCCGTCGCGTCCGACTGGCGGCGAGGCGGATGCGGCGGGCGATCACCGCCTCGCCATGACGTTCGCGGTCGCGGCGCTGGCCGGCCGCGCGCCGTCGCGCATCGTGGGCGCGGACGCCGTCGACGTGTCGTACCCTGGCTATTTCGAGGCGTTGCGCGCCGCCTGCGCGTGAAGACCGATAAACTTTATCTCGTCGGGTTCATGGCCGCGGGCAAGACGAGCGTCGCGCGCGCGCTGGGCACGCGGCTGGGGTGGCGCGTCGAGGACGTGGACGAGTTGATCGAGGCGCGGGAGCGGCTGGCGGTGTCCGACATCTTCGCGCGCCACGGGGAAGCCTATTTCCGGCGCGTCGAACGGGATATCGTCAAACTGCTCATGCCGCTGCGGCACACCGTGGTCGCCACCGGCGGCGGGACGTTCGCCGACCCGGACACGCGCGTGGCGATCAATCTCGACGGTGTGTCGATATGGCTCGACGCGCCGCTCGACGTGATTTTGCTGCGGCTGCCGGCGGACGGTCGGCGGCCGCTCGCCGCCGACCGCACGCAGCTGGATCGCCTGTATGCAGCCAGGCGCATGGCCTACGAGCTGGCCCACTTGCGCCTCGATGCCACCGCCGCCCGACCGGAAGAACTCGCCGACCGTATCATCGACTGGTTGCATGACCGCTGACGACGTGCGTTATCTCATCCTCTCGGACATCCACGCCAATCTCGAAGCGCTCGAAGCGGTGCTCGGCGCCGCGCCGCGCGACACGTGGGATCGCGTGCTCGTGCTCGGCGATCTGGTCGGGTACGGTGCGGAGCCGAACGCGGTCATCGAGCGCGTACGCGCGCTCAAGCCGGCGGCGGTCATCCGCGGCAACCATGACAAGGCGGCCTGCGGCGTCGATGACGCGGCAGCCTTCAATCATCTGGCGCGCCGCGCGGCGGAATGGACATACGAAACGCTCACCGACGAACATCGCGCCTGGTTACGCGATCTGCCGGCCGGGCCTGCGGTGATCGACGACACGCTCGAGATCTGTCATGGCGCGCCGTTCGACGAAGACGCGTACATTTTTGATGGCCGCGACGCCGCGCGAGCCTTCGAGACGTCGACGCGGCAGCTCTGCCTCTTCGGCCACACTCATCTTCCCGTCATCTTCTTGCAGAGCGACACGCGCTTCGAGGGAACGGTACCGGAGGGCGAACAGTTCCCTCTGCCGATCGAACTTGGCGTCCGCTACCTCGTCAACCCGGGATCGGTCGGCCAGCCGCGCGACGGAGATCCCCGCGCCGCTTTCGCTGTGTATGACGGGCAGGATCGATCGCTGCTCCTGCGCCGGGTGGAATATGCGGTGGCGGTGGCGCAGCAGAAAATTACTTCCGCTGGACTGCCCGTATCGCTGGCGAACCGTCTAGCGTTGGGACGCTGACAACAGGCGCACGTGGCCGAGACGATAGACCGAGTCCCCACCGCTCGGGAGGAAGCGGATCACGTCGAACTCGCGATCGCCCGGGCCGTCGACGACGTGGGTCCGGAAGCCTCCATCGCGCGTCATCGGCTGATCGAGTGAACGCTCCGCGACGACAGATCCGTCGTTCATGAACAACACACGATAGGCATCGTTCCGAGAGACGCTCATCTCGATCTTTCCGGCCCGTACCGGCTGCGGCATCACGACGTCAACACCACGAAGCGTCAACGGAAGATCTCCGGGCTGTCCAACGGTGTCGAGCGAAACGCGCGCGCGGCCGTACGACTCGATGAGCCGCTCGTATCGGCCCGCGTTCATCGCGACGATCGTCCTCCAGCGCTCCCGGGACCAGATCGGCCCTTCCGTGATGAGGCTCAGGCGGTCGTAGTACGCGGCGACACCGGGATCCCGAATCAGGTTGCGGCGGCCTTGAACGGTCTCCTCGTAGCCGTCTGGCACCCGGCGGCGGAAATGACCAATCCGCCAGGGCACTTCGGCGGGCAGACGCGACAGCAGCGCATCGCCGAGCCCGTACTTGTCGATGAAGTGCACACCCGGACCCGCGGCATACCCGATGAACCCGGCGGCATCGGTTGAAAAGAACCGCGAGCCGTTGGCGGCGAGCTCGTGCCCCATGTCGATCCATTTGTGATTCGGCATGGGAACGCCGCGCCGGGCATTCAACAGCCCCGATTGCGGATAGTAGTAGCGGCGTTCGTCGGTGATGCCGGTCGGCGCGATCGCGTCGGCGCGCTCGATATCGGCGCCGTACGAGGCGCTGGTCGCCAACGTCGGCTGGGGTGAGGCGGCGAGTCCCGCCATCCAGACCAGAACCATCGCCGCACCCCACACGACGCTGAACTCGCGCACTTCCTGCCGCGCGAGATGCATCACGGCGCAGAGAAACGGCGCGGCGAGAAACCGTCCGCTCATGAAATCGCCGCCCACCCACACCACGTACACAGCGTACAGCGCGATGCCCGCCGGCATCGTCCAATCGACTCTGGCAACGAACGGCGAGACCACCGCGGCGGCGATAACCGCGAGCGTGAGCGGATCGTTGTGAAGCGAATCCAGCAGGTACACAAATCCCTGCTGCAGCAGCTCCGGCTCAGGGATGCCAGTTTTGATCTTCGAGTACGCCGTGTTGGGAAACGGGAAGCCGTAATAAATGATGGAGAAGATTTCCCAGGCGACCAGCGGCAAGAGGCCGAGCGCCACCGGCAGCCAGGCTCGCGGGACGAGCAGTCCGCGGACGCGATCAGCGGTTGGGACGCTGCGCCATACGATCCACGCCAGCGAAGGAAGGACGAGCAGTCCCGCGTCCAGCCGGTTGAGCATGATGAGCGCGGCCAGAAGCGACAGCTTGAAGAGGTCGCGTGAGGTCGCGGCCGTCCAGCCCTCGATGGAGATCCGGGTCAGGACGAACAGCACCAGCAGCAAATGGGTCAGCGCGTTCTCGAGACCGGAGGTCGAGTAATCGATGAACGCCTTGGACAGCGCGAGCGCGGAGAGCGCCAGGAGAGCCATCGGTGCCGTCGGCGCGATTCGCCACGCGATCAGCAGCACGGCGGCGAGCGACAAAGCGATCGAGACGGCAATCGACGTGAAGTAGACGTCGCCGGTCACCCCTGCCACGGCCGTCATCACGAACATCCAGAGGGGATGCGTGTAGGACTGCACGCGGTCCGCAACATTCCACCGAAGCCCGTAGCCGTTGAGCGCGTTGTCGACCGTGCGGAAGGTGATGTAGGCGTCGTCGCTGACCCACGCCGTCCTCACGAAGAGCAAGAGGAAGACGAGCGCCCCTGCGGCGACGATCGAACGTTTCACCGGCCTGTGGCCCTCCCCCGTTCCTCCTGTTTTCGGAGCTTCGCGGCGTATGCATCAGCCGCCGCGCGGGACCCGAGGATCCAGCCGATGACGATACCAACCAGCAGGACGGCAGGAATGAAGATGAAATGCGCCGCAGTCATGCCGCCCATGGGGCGATTATCTCCCTTTTGGCGTCGCGCGTTGACCGAGCTCTGCCAACTCGCGCTCGACCTTGTTCAATCGCCGCCAGAGCGACCAGACGTACAAGAAGATAAGGAGCCACGCCACCGCATACGCAGACATTACCAGCGGCGCCGCCGGCAGCTGCTCGGTCTCCGCATCCCTGACGGGTACGAATTCTTCCTGCGCCGGTTGCGGCTGTCGAGCAGCGGGCAGGACGCCGAGCGTGGACGCCAGCAGAATCGCCACGACGAGACGTTTCATGTCAATGCTCCAGATACAGTTCGTCGACACGCGCGCGCAGACACTCGAGCCGCAGGCGCGCGGCGAAGAGCGCGCCGCCGAGCAGCATGAACGCGAGCACGCACCACCAGAATGCCCCGCGCATCCCCGGCCCGAGCGACGGAACGACCGTCGTCTTCGGGTGCAGCGTACGCCAGACGTTGACCGACCAGTACACGAACGGGACGTTCGCCATGCCGAACAGCGCAACACCGGACGCCAGTTTTTCCGATCCCGGGCCGCCGTACCGGCGCAGCAGGAGGTACGCGAAGAGGATCAGCTCCAGGATGAGCGCCGACGTCAGCCGCGCATCCCACTGCCACCACACGCCCCACGCCTTGCGCGCCCAGAGTGGCCCCGTGACCAGACCGACGATGCCGAAGACGGCGGCGATCTCCGCGGCGGTCACAGCGACGAGATCCGCGGCGGCGCTCCGCCGGAACACATGGATCGCGCCTGCGATGCCGCACACGAAGACGGCCGCGAACATCACGAACCACGCCGGCACGTGGAAGTAGAAGATCTTCTGGACGAATCCCATCGTGGACTCCATCGGCGCGTTGTCGATGAGCCACGGCGCGCCGACGAACATCACGACCGCCAGGAGGATGGTCGGGAGAAAGAGAGTGCGCATGGTGTTTTACTCGGTCATCACGGGCTCGAAGGTCCACAGCGCGAGCGTGACAAACACCGCGTCGAACGCGCCGAGCATGGTAATCCACGCGATCGCCATCGGCGTATCGGCGTCCGTCTGAAACAGCGCTGCCGTTCCCCGCACGCCGGCGATGATCACGGGAACTGTGATCGGATACAGCACGACCGGCAGCAGCACGTCGCGGCTCCGCGATCGGACCAGCATCGCCGCAAACAGGGTTCCAACCGCGGCAAACCCGAGCGTGCCCGCAGCCAGGAGTGCCGCGAGCAGAAACGGATGCGCCAGAAGAGGCGCCTGAAACAACAGACCGACGATCGGCACGAGGACGACCTCGACGCCTGCCAGCAGAGCCAGCAGGCCGAACAGTTTGCCGATGTAGATCGCCGGGCGATCGGCGGGGGCGAGCAGCAGCGCGCGAAGCGTCTCGCCCTGCCGCTCGCGCTCGAACGCACGGCCGAGCGCGAGCGTGCCCGCAAATGCGATCGCGATCCACAGAATCCCTGCGGCCGCGTGCTCCAGCGCCCGGCCGTCCCGGACGAAGCTGAAAGCAAAGACAATGACGCACGAGACCGCGAAGAAGAGCGTCGTGGAGACAATCTCACGGCTGCGCACTTCCACCGTCAGGTCCTTGCGCATGACGAGCCAGGCGACATCTATGAAGCTCCGCATGAGCACTCTCGATCGCCGATGGAATCCGTCACATCAGTTTCCGGTACCGCTCGCGGAGCGCGCCGGGACCGGCTTCGAGCGCGAGGAGACGCCCCTCGCGCAGCACGGCCACGTGATCCACGAGCCGTTCGACCGTCTCGAGATCGTGCGTCGCCAGCAGCACGATCGCGCCTGCTTCGCGCAGCGCAGCCAGCCGTCCGACCAGCGCCCGCGACGCCTCGTCGTCGAGCCCGGTGAACGGCTCGTCGAGCAGGACGAGCCGCGGCTCATGCACGAGCGCACGCTCGAGCGCGAGCCGCTGGCGCTGGCCGCGGGAAAACGCCGACACCAACTCTCCGCCGCGCGCGCCGAGCCCCGCGCGCTCGAGCGCTGCCTCGGCGCGCCGCCGGGCGTCCGGAAGCAGATACAGTCGGGCGAAGAACTCGAGGTTCTCGAGCGCGGTCAACTCCGGGTAGAGATGCAGATCGTGCGCAAGCAGCCCGATCCGGGCCCGCAGCGCGGCTCCCCCCTCCCGCGCCGTGACGGCGCCGTAACGCACGGAACCGGCGCTCGGGTTCATCAGCGTCGCCGCAATCGCCAGAAGGGTGGACTTGCCGGCGCCGTTCGGACCGAGCAGGCCGACGATTTCTCCCGCCCGGCACTCGAGCGAGACGTGCGCCAGCGCGCGGCGCCGCCCGAAGTGTCGCGAGACGTCTTCGAATCGAAGAATCTGAAAGTCGGCAGACAGGCTATCCGGATTCACATGCGTGTCAGGGCACTATCTGCCTCCATCTGCGTGAATCTGCGGCCGTCAAGCCGCTTTCGGAGCGGTCCACGCCCCCCACGCGCCGGCGAGCAGGATGATGCCCGCCATCGCGAGCGCCAGGTAACGGGGCCACCGCGCGTGGCCGGCGAGGCCGCCGACCGTCACGTGGAGCGTTCCGCCAGCCGCGATCGCCGGCCCGCTGGCGACGATGTAGGTCTCACCCTCGGCCGGCATCTCACGTTGAGACGGCGCCTGGGGCGACGCGATCCGCACCTCGCCGGATTTTTCAGCGACGATCAGGACCTGCTCCAGCGCGACCGGCATTTTCTGTGCGAGCGTAATCTCCCCACCCTTGTGCGGCAGGAGAAAGCCGACCTGGACCGATGTCGACCCGGGCGGAAACGGACCGGTGACCGTGACCCGCGCGCCCGAGACGCGCGCCTGCGCCGTCGATCCTTCGAGGATCGTCGCGCCGGAAGCGCCGGTCGGCAGATCGAAGACCACTGGGGCGGGTGGCTCCACCGGCGTTCGCGCCGAGCTCTGGATGTTGAGCAGATAGTAGACCTGCAGCGCATCCTCGACGGTGTCGATGACGAACCGCGATTCGCCGCCGAAGATGACGATGCCCGGCTGCGCCGGACCGGCGGCAAGCTTGGCCGATTCGTCTGTCCGCCGCGCGGCTTCAGGATCGGTAGCGACCAGCATCAGCCGGATGCCGCCCCGGTCGGGCATCTTGAACGGGCGTGATTCGAGCGTCTCGCCGCTCACGACCGCCCGCGCCTGCACGTCGGCGCCCACCGCGATGCCGGAAAACTGCGCGCGGCCGTTGGCGTCCGTCTTCGCGTTGGGCATGCGCCGACCGGCGACGGTGACCTCGACCGTCTCGCCTTGCAGATTGTTCCCCGGCCCGCCGCGGACGACGCGCACCGAGACAGTGCCGTTCGGCAGATCCGGACTCGGAAGCGGAACGCCGGACATCTGCTTCGGATCCGGCATCTGGAGCGCCTGCGCCGCGACGTAGGTCGGCGCGAGCAACGCAATCAGAACCGCGGCCAGCTTCAGTCCGCAACGCTTGCAGAACCTTGCATCGGCGTCGTTCTCGAGACCGCACCCGCACACGCGTCGACTCTTCGAAACGCCGGCACCGTGCGCACCTTGGGCACCAGGAGCACCCTGAGCACCCTGAGCACCTTGAGCACCTTGAGCACCTTGAGCACCTTGCTCCAGTTGTTCCATCAGCACCAGCGCCCGCGCGCGAAGCCGCGCCGTCATCTCATCGAAGTCCGCCTGGGCGATCTTGCCCATCGCGCGGTCGAACTCGAGCTCCTTGATTGATCGCAGCGTCAGCGTCTTCTCTCGCTCGAGGCTCGCGCGCGTGCGGCGACCGAGCGGCTCGGCCGAGCGGCCGCCGTCCGGGCGCGCGAGAGGCGCCAGCATGCGGTAGGCGGCATAGCCCGTAAACCCGGCGGCGCCGATCGCAAGGCTGATGAGAACGAGATGCTCTGGCGTGGGTTGCTGAGAGATCAGAACGGCGACCGTCGCGATCGCCAGCGACATGAGGACGAAGAACTGCCAGGGACGGAAACTCTGGTCGCTCGCGGCGTCCGGCTTTGCCCGGACCGGATCGTCGCTCGCAGCATCCGACTTCAGCCGGACCGCCTTACTCGAGGTCACGGAGCTCATCGTCGAGCCGGGCGTTCAACGCGTCGCTACGGCTCTCCGGCGCCTGCATGGCGGCCTCTGCGGAATCGCCGGCCGCGCGGGAGGCGTCGCCCTCCTTTTTCTTCCAGCGTGACACGACGATGCCGACACCGAGGAGGCTGGCGCCTCCGACGAGATACGGAAAAACCCAGGCGAGACGGTTGAAGCCGCGGTCGAGCGGAGCGCCGAGCGGTTCCTGGCTTCCATAGCGTCCCACGAACCACGCGCGAATGTCGTCGCGCCCTTTCCCGAGCTTGACCTGTTCCGCCAGTTCCGACCGCATGCGGCCGGCCACCGGGCACGTACATTCCGCGATGTTCTTCTTCCCGCACGTGGGGCAGATGCACACCAGCTCCCGCTGCATGTCCTTCTCGAGCGGCGTACGCGGGACGACGACAACGGTCTGCGGGTCCTCGACGTGTTCCTGCGCAACGACCCGCGCCGGCGTGAACAGCATCAGCAGAAACAGCGCGGTCGTCACCGCTCCGGCCGGGACTCGGGCGGCGGCGAACGCAAACGCGCTCTCGGGCATCAACGCGATCAGCGTTCCGACTGCCAGGACACCGAACCCTGCCCAGATCCAGTTGACGAGCGGATTGATCGTGACCTTGTAGGTCGCCGCCTGCGCCTGCATCTCGTAGCCGGCCAGCGTGAGATAGAGATCCTCGGAGAAGCTCCGGCGGATTGCGACTTCCGTGGTCGGCTCCTCCTCGTGCTTGCGGAAGAACCACTTCGCGGGGTGCATGCGTCCCAGCACGCGGCCGTCGCTGAGCACGGTGACATCGGCCGTCACCATTTGCTTCTGGCCGTCGTCGGTGACGCGGATCGCTTCGTGCCGCACGACGAAGCGGTCGATCGCCACCTGCTCGCCCGGCTTCAGGATCGCTTGCTCCTCTTTCTTGAAGCTTTCACCCGCGAACCCGAGGAAGATCAGCACGATGCCGACGTGAACGATGTACCCGCCGTATCGCCGGTGCGACCGCGCCACGAGGCCGATCAGCGCGGTGACGATGTCGCTGCCGGTCGCCCCCTGCCGGACCCGGGCGCCGCGCCAGAATTCCTGAGTGATGGTCCCGAACACGAACCCGGAGAGCGCGAAGCACAATCCGGAGCTCCAGATGCGAACGCCGAGGGCGACGACGGCAGCGCCCGCCACGAGACCGCACGAAACCGGGAACAGAAACTGGTTCTGCAGGTTGATGAGCGTCGACTTGCGCCACGCGAGCAGCGGCCCCACGCCGGTCAGGAACAACAGGATCAGGCCGATCGGCGCCATCCATTTATTGAAGAAGGGCGCGGCGATCGTCAGCCGTTCGCCCGTGACCGCTTCGCTCAGCGTCGGGAACATCGTGGCGAAGAGGACGAAGAACGCGCAGAAGAGCAGGATCCAGTTGTTCACGAGGAACGCCGCCTCGCGCGACACCCACGAATCCAGCTCGTTGCGCGCGCGGAGCAGGGGGAGCCGCCAGATGACGAGCCCGAAGCTGATGGTCAACAGACAAATCATGAAGATCGTGAACATCCAGGCGAGCTCACGGTCTTCGCCGAAGGCATGTACAGACTGCACGATCCCGGAGCGCGTCATGAACGTGCCGAAGATCGTCAGGAAGAACGTGACGATGACCAGCGCGACGTTCCAGACGCGAAGCATGCCGCGGCGCTCCTGCACCATGACGGAGTGGAGGAACGCGGTCGCGGTGAACCACGGCAGCAGCCCGGCGTTCTCGACCGGATCCCACATCCAGTAGCCGCCCCACCCGAGCTCCTCGTAGGCCCACAGCATGCCGAGCGTGAGACCGAACGAGAGGAACAGCCACGCCATCATCGTCCAGCGCCGGACCGCGCGGAGCCAGGAGTCGTCCAGGTGGCCGGTCGCCAGCGCCGCGATTCCGAAGGCGAACGGAATCGTCATGCCGACGAAGCCGACATACAACGATGGCGGATGGATCGCCATGTAGAAATTCTGGAGCAGCGGGCTGAGGCCGCGGCCGTCCCGCGGGGCATCGGCGAGAAAAGTCTCGAACGGATTGTTGTGGATCACCATCAAAAAGATGAAGAACATCTGCACGATGGAGATCGTCGCGACGACGTACGGAATCAGCTCCCGGTGACGATCGCGGTTCACGTAGACCGCGATCGACCCGAAGACGGCGAGCAGGAACACCCAGAACATGATCGAGCCGTCGAGGCCGCCCCAGTACGACGTCAGCTTGTAGAAAAGCGGCTGCGCCGCGTCGGAGTACCGCTGGACGTACTTGATCGAATAGTCGTTGGTTGCGAAGGCATGAACGATCAGCGCGGAGGCGACCGTCATCAACGCGGTGACGAGATAGAACGCGCCGGTGCCGCTCTCGATCAGCCGCGCGGATCGGCGGCGCGCGCCGGCGACCGACGCCGCCACGGCGTAGCTGGCGACGACGAAGGTGATCAGCAGGATGAACGTGCCGAGATTAGCCACCGGCTTTCGGCTCGTACTTCGACGGGCACTTCGCCATCACGCCGTCTGGTTCGACCGCGAAGCCGTCTGGACTGAGCCGCCCCTTGAGAACGACTTCCGAGCCGCTCTTGAATGTGTCGGGAACGATTCCGGAATAGCGCGCGCCGACGACGGCGCCCTCGCTCTCGATCTTGAACTGATAGTCGAGGCTGTCGCGCCGCTTCAAAATTGAATCCTTCACGACGAAGCCGTGGAGCTGAAGCCGTTTGCCGTACCAGGCGTCCGGCTGCGCCATCACTTCCTCGACGTGCTTGTAGTACTCCGTCCCCTCGCGCAGCGTCGCGTACATCAACGCGCACAGCGCTCCGACGATCACGATCGCGGTCAAACCGATCTTCGCGAAGGCTCTGGGTGCCATAAGCGGGAAACCTCGAACGGCTTCGACAGAATATCCTTCCCGTCTCCGGTAATCAATCCACAGCCGAATCCGTCAATAAAAACATCTGCCTCAAGAGTAAGTTTGCCCTATAGTCTGCCGCGCTCGGACCCACCACAGGACGCGCGCTCTCACGCCGCCCTGATCGGCTCCCCGACAGGCCAAGCTCTCGCGGCAGGCTCCCCCCGTCCCGAATTGCCTCGTCACCTGGACGGTCGTTGTGTGTCTGTTCGTGTCCTCGTTTGGAAAGGAGACCCCCCATGCGAACGATCGTGTCCGCGGCGGCGGTGTTTATCGCGGTGCTCATCGCCGCGCCAGGCACCCAGTCACAAACGGGTGTCACCAATGCGCCTGCCGGCTTCGACCTCAACGGAAACGGCTTCGTTGAGGAATTCTGCGCCAATCAAGGTGCACTCACCGACTCACCCAACTCCCCCGAGATCCCGGACGGAAGGAATGACCCGGAGGATGAGTGCGAGCGGGACGCTGCGATTGAGGAGTTCACCGGCCCTGAGGGCGTTGCCGACGGGCTGGGGCCGATCTTCAACGCGGCCGGCTGCGGTAAATGCCACATCGTGCCGGTTCTTGGCGGCGGCAGCCAGATCATGGAGAGGCGCGCCGGGCTGGTCCAGAACGGCGTGTTCACCGACCACCCGGGCGGATCGCTAATCCAGGACCGGGCCCTTCCAACCCACCTCAAGTTCCAGGAACTGGTGGACAACAACAAAACCAACGTCGTCGCGTTCCGGGCGTCGATTCCGTTGCAAGGCATCGGCTTCGTCGAGATGCTCAGCAATACGACGTTGCAGAACTTTGCGAAAAATCAGTCGTCCTCGCAGCGCGGGCAAATCACCAACGTTCCTGTTCTCGAAAAGCCGGGTCAGAACCGGATTGGACGCTTTGGCTGGAAGGGCCAGCAGGCCAGCCTCGTGTCGTTCTCGGCTGACGCCTATGTCAACGAGATGGGCATTACCAGTCCGCTGCAGCCGACCGAGAACACGTCCAACGGGATCGTGGTTTCCGATCCAGTGCCCGGCCTGGACGACGAGGGCGTCGACGTCGAGCTGTTCGCGCTCTTCATGCGCGATCTGAAGGCGCCGCCGCGTGGCTTCATTCGGCAGCGACGAGAAGGAAGGCGAACAAGTGTTCAATGACATCGGATGCGACAACTGTCACAT
>DATAEE010000062.1:0-13920 GCA_036258175.1 Vicinamibacterales bacterium | reverse complement strand
TCCCTGCCGATGATTGCTGCGCCTGCCAATGGCGGCGCAGGTGGTCACGCAATTGAAGTCGGTACGGTCGATCGAACCTTCACGTACCACGTCACCGCGGCCGGCATCCGATCGCGGGACTACACGATCACCGCCGTGCGGTCGCCGCGCGTCACACGGATCGATCTTCGATACCAGTACCCGGCGTTTACCGGCCTTGCGCCGCGCACCGAAGTCGACGGCGGAGACGTGTATGCGCCGGCCGGCACGCGCGTGCAATTGAACGTACGAACCGATCGGCCGGTCGCATCCGCCGCCTTGACGCTCGGCGACAGCCGGCGCGTCGACCTGAAACCCTCGTCCTCGACGAGCGAGCTCGAAGGCGTCATCGTCGTCGATCGTGACGATGCGTATCGAGTGGCACTGGCGGACACGGAAGGGCTGGCGAATCCGGGCGAGACCGAGTACTTCATTCGGATGATGGACGATCGTCCGCCCGACGTGCGCATCCTGCGGCCCGGCGGCGACCGCCAGGCGACGCCGCTCGAAGAGGTCCTGGTCGAAGCGCGCGCTGAGGACGACTATCGCATCGGACGGTTCGAGCTGGTGTTCGCCGTTCGCGGGGCGGGCGAAAAGATCGTGTCGCTCGGCCGCGGCAGCGCGCCAGTCGAAACCGGACGGCACCTCCTCTTCCTTGAGGATCTCGGCGTCAAGCCGGGCGACTTCGTCAGCTACTACGCCCGGGTGCGCGACGTTGGCCGCGGCGCGCAGGGACGCGAAGCCCGCAGCGAGATGTTCTTTGTCGAGGTCACGCCGTTCGATCAGGAATTCTCGCGCGCCCAGAGCCAGGCGGGAGCGGGCGCGGCCGGAGCCGGCGCGGGGCTCGAAGCGCTGATCGCCGCGCAGAAGGACATCATCAACGCGACCTGGAACCTGGATCGCCGCGCGCGCGCGGGACGATCCGAGCAGGATGTCCGCGCGGTCGGCAAGGCGCAGGCGGAGCTGCGCGGCCGCACGGAGAGCATCGCCGCGCGGCTCCGATTCGCGACGCGCATGGGAGCGGGGCGCCGCCGGCCGGGAACCACTGCCGAACCTGAGCAACCCGAGGATCCGATCGGCAAGGCCGTTGAGGCAATGAAGCTCGCCGAAGGATCGCTCGAGAAACTCAGCACGAGCGAGGCGATGCCGCACGAAATGGCGGCGCTGCACGAGCTGCTGCGCGCGGAGGCCGAAATCCGGCGCCGTCAGGTGATGCAACAGATGGCCGGCGGAGGCGGCGGCGGAGCGGCGGGCCGATCCGGACAGGATCTATCGGCGCTCTTCGATCGCGAGCTTCAGCGGCAGCAGCAGACCAACTACGAGAACCGTGAGTCCGGCGAGCAGCGGCGCGAAGACGAGCCTGAGAGCGACGCGCTCGCGAAAGTACGCGAGCTCGCGCGGCGGCAGGACGAGCTGTCGCGCCGGCAACGCGAGCTGGCGAACGCGAAATTGAACGAAGAAGAGCTGCGGCGCCAGCTCGAGCGGCTCACGCGGGAGCAGACCGAGCTGCGCGAACAGGCGGAACGCCTGGATCAGGAGCTGAGCCGCTCGCGTCAGAACCAGGATCAAAACCAGAATCAGTCCGGGGCGCAGCAGGGTCGTTCGCTCCGCGACGCGTCCGACGAAATGCGCGGCGCGACGAGCGACCTGCGCAGGCAGGATCTCGCCGGCGCGAGCGCAAGGGGCGATCGTGCCGCGGAGCGGCTGCGGGAGCTGGAGCGCCAGATGCGGGGGCGGAACCCCAACCAGCGGCGCCGGGAGCTCGGCGAGCTCCAGGTCGAGGCGCAGCAGCTCGCGGATCTCGAGCGGCGCGTCGCCGACGAGGCGTCCCGCCTCGGGCGTGGTACGCCGGACCCGACCACGCGGACGCGTCTTGCCGACGAGCAGGACCGGCTCGCCGGCCGCGTCGAAGGACTCGATAAACAGCTTCGCGAGATGGCGTCCTCAGGTCAGGGAGACGAGAAGCAGGCGGCGACTGACGCGGCCCGCGAGCTGGCGCGCCGGAACGTGGGGCGCGGCCTGAAGGAGTCGGCCGAGGCACTGCGGTCGGATGCCAAACAGGGTCAGGCGCCGGACCGGCGCGGCGCGGAGCCGGGTCAGGCCGAGCGGGACCTCGCGCGATCGCTCGACCGCGTGGCCGAGCGGATGGGGGCCCAGGGAGACGCCGACGGGCGCCGGCTCGCCGACGAGATGGCGCGCGCGCGCGAAGCGCGCGATCGGCTGAGCGACATGGCGCGCCGCCTCGAGCGGCTCGAGCAGGAAGAGCGCGGCGCGCGCAACGGCCAGCAGCAGTCGTCCGGCCAGCAACAGGGCCGGCAGGGGCAGCAGCAGGGCGGCCAGCAGCAGAGTGGCCAGCAGCAGAGTGGACAGCAGCAGGGCGGCGGCGGGCGCAGCGGTGACCTTGCGCGCCTGCGCGACGAGTACCAACGGGAGATCGAACGCGCGCGCGAGGTCCTCCAGGGACTGGAGCGGTCCGCTCCCAACTCCGGGATGGGCGGCGCGACGCCGGAGCAGCACGAATACAGCATCTCGGCACCGGGCCGTGAGGCGTTCAAGAACGACTTCAGCAACTGGGAGCGGTTGCGGAAGGATGTCTCGCTCGCGCTCGAGCAGCGCGAGGCCGCGATAGCCGAGAAGCTCGCCGGGAAGCGGCGGCAGGACCGCCTCGCCGCGGGCGCGGCTGACGGCGTGCCGGAATCGTATCGAGCCCTGGTCGCGAAGTATTTCGAGTCCCTTGCGCGGTCCGGGCGTGCGCCGGCCGCTCCGAAGCAGCCGTGACCTTCGCCGAACCGTGGCCGTGGTGGGCGCTCACCGTCGCGCTCGCAGGTGTCGCCTTTCTAACTTGGCGCGAATACTCCCGCGCGCTCATATCACGCCACCAGCGCCTCCCGCTCGCGGCTCTTCGCGCGGTGACCCTCCTCCTCCTCATCCTGTTTCTGATGCGTCCCGTTGCCGTCAGCGACGGGGCCCCGCGCGGAACCGTCGTGCCGATCCTCGTCGACGTCTCGCGGAGCATGCGGATCGCGGACGCCGGCGGCGTGCCGCGGATTCAGCGCGCGCGTGAGCTTGCCGCTCGCCTTGCGCCCGCGCTCGGCCGGGAATTTACCGTCGAAACGCTCGGCTTCGGCGAGACGCTCGATCCGCTCGATCCGGCAAGAGCGGAAGCGGCCGCTCCCCGAACCGACCTGTCGGGCGCGTTGACCGCAGTCGCCGATCGCTACCGCGGGCGCGCCCTCGCCGGGATCGTCGTCATCTCTGACGGCGCCGATACCGGCGACGGGGCAGTGCCCGCAGGCATCCCGCCCATCTACGGTGTCCCGGTCGGATCGCTCCAGCCGCTCCGCGATCGCGAGGTCGCGTCGCTTGCAATCGGCGAGGCGCCGCTGCCGGGTTCCATCGTCGACTTGACGGCCACCGTCGTGAGCCATGGCTTCGACCGGAGTCCGATTGAGGTTCGCGTGCTCGAGAACGGGCGGCCGTTCGCCGCGCGCAGAGTTCAGCCGGCCGCCGATGGCGCGCCGGTCCAGGAAGTGTTTCAGGTGCCGCCGCCCGGCGAGTCGGCAACCATCTACACGGTGGAGATTCCGGCGGCGCCCGACGATCTCGTTCCCGAGAACAACACGCGCAGCGTACTGGTGCCCCCCGCGGGACGACGACGGCGTTTGCTGCTCGTGGAGGGAGCGCCCGGATTCGAGCACAGCTTTCTAAAGCGCGCCTGGACAGCGGATCCAGGACTCGAGCTCGACGCGGTCGTTCGCAAGGGACAGAACGAACGCGGCGACGATACGTTTTACATCCAGGCGTCGACCGATCGCGCGCCGTCGCTCGCGAGCGGGTTTCCGGTGGATCGCAAGACGCTCTTCGCGTACGACGCGATCGTGCTCGCGAATGCCGGCGGCAGCTTCTTCAGCCGGGAGCGCGGCGATCTCGCAGAGGCGTTCGTCGGAGAGCGCGGGGGCGGCCTGCTCGTGCTGGGCGCGCGATCGTTCGCCCCCGGCGGCATTGGCGGGACGGCCATCGAGTATCTGTTGCCGGTCGTTCTCGGAGGCGCGGCGGGGCGCGACGTCACGCCCGCAGCGACAGGGAGCGGCCCCAACCGGGTGGGCCTCACGGCCGACGGACGCACGCATCCCATCCTTCGGCTTGGCACAACTCCGCAGGAAACCGAAAAGCGATGGGCGGCGGCGCCGGCGCTTGCCAGCGTCACGCCGCTCGGGACGCCTCGCCCCGGCGCGCGCGTGCTCGCGGTCGCCGGCGGATCCGGCAGCGGCGTTCGTCCGCTACTCGTCGTGCAGCGATTTGGTGAGGGGCGCACGATGGCGTTTGCCGGCGAGGCGACGTGGCGCTGGCGGATGATGCGGCCGACCGACGACCGCCTCTACGAAACGTTCTGGCAGCAGACTGCACGATGGCTCGCCGCCTCATCGCCCGATCCGGTCATGGCGGCAGTCACGCGCGGGACTACGCCCAGAGAGACGGCGACGGTGGATATCACCATTCGCGACGCCGCCTTCGTTCCGGCGCGCGGCGCGTCGGTCTCCGTGCGCGTTCGCGGACCCGGAGGCCGGGTCGAGGAGCTCGCCGCGGAGCCGGTTGACGCAGCCGCGGCAACCTGGCGCGCGCGCTTCAAGCCGGCCGAGATTGGCGTTCATGTCGTCACCGTCGAGGCGACGCGGGGCGCCGAGCGGATCGGCGTGGCGACGCGGCACCTGCTGACGGGCGGCGCGGATCTCGAGATGGCGGATCCGCGCGCGAACGAGGCGGTGCTCGCACGGATGGCCAACGACACTGCGGGGGCGCTGGTACGCGAGGCGGACGTGGATCGGCTGCCCGGGATGATGGCGGCGGCCGCGGATCCAACGTCGCCGCGCGCGACGCGCGAGCTGTGGCACGGCCCCGTCCCGATCCTGATCATCATCGGCCTGCTGTCCGCGGAGTGGGTCCTCCGGCGGCGCTGGGGGCTGCGGTGATTTCACGGATTCCTTTGTTCGCGGTCGTTCTGGTGGCCGGCATTTGCTCGACCGCGACTGCGGAACCACGAACGCCTTCGGCCGCCGCGGGTGACGAGCGGTTCGCGCTGGTGGTGTCCGGCGCGAGCGGCGGCGAGCCGTATACCGCGCAGCAGGCGAAGTGGCGGGCCGCCCTGATGTCGGCGCTTCGCGAGCGACTCGCGGTCGACGCCTCGCGGATCATCCTGCTTGGAGAGACAGGGCAGCCGGACTCGCCGGGGGCGGGCAAAGCGGCAACGGCCGCTGAGATCCGCCGTGTCTTCGCTGGCTACGCCAAGCTGAAACAGGATGACCTGCTGCTCGTCGTCCTGATCGGCCATGGGACCGCGGACGCCGAGGAAGCCAAGTTCAACCTCGTGGGACCTGACCTGTCGGCCGCGGAATGGCGCGACCTCGTTCGGCCGATTCGCGGACGCGTCGTGTTCGTCAACACGTCGAGCGCCAGCTTCCCGTTCCTCGAGCGGCTGTCCGGTCCACAACGGGTGGTCATTACTGCGACCGACTCGATCGCTCAGAAGTTCGCGACTATCTTTCCGGAATACTTCATTCAGGCGCTCGTCGATCCGGCGGCGGATATCGACAAGAACGGGCGCATCTCCATCTGGGAAGCGTTCAGCGCGGCAAGCCTCGCGGTGCGCCAGCACTACGAGCAGCGTGGTCAGCTCACGACCGAGCGGGCGCTGCTGGATGACAACGGCGACGGCGTAGGACGCGAGGCGGGAACGCCGGGTGGCGATGGCTCGCTGGCGAGCCGCGTGTACCTGGACGCTCACGTCGGTCCGGAGGTCGCGACCGATCCTGTCCTCGTCGAGCTCCTGCAACGCCGCGCGTCGCTCGAGGCGGAGGTCGACGAGCTGCGCGCCCGCAAACCGCTGATGCCGGCCGCAGACTATGCCGCGGAGTTCGAGCGGCTCATGATCGACCTCGCGCGCGTGTCACGGGAGATCCGCCGGAGAAAGAGCTAGCAACCCGCCGGACCCCGATCGACGATCGTTCCCCGCGCCGCGCGTTCCAGGCGACCACCAGGCCATCTGCGGCGTAGGTCGCGACGGGATACGTCGCATCCGTCTCCGCGTCATCGAGAACGACGGGCTTCGAGAAAGTACCGTTCTGCACTTCGACCAGCGCGACGTCGCGCTGTTCGTCCCAGACGATCGCCACGCGGCCGTCAGATGACGCCGCAATCTGCGGATGCGCGCGCGAGTCCGATCCGAGGCCTGGCACCTCACGTCGCGGCGTGAAGGTGCGGCCATCGCGGGACGTCGCATAAAAGATCGACTTGCGTGAGCCGTCGACCACCGTGGGCCAGGCGATGTGCAGCGTCCCCGACGAATCGACCGCGACCGCGGGTCCATCGTCCGGACAGCCGTTGATTTCCCAGCCATCCTCGCTGACGCGCACGGGCGCCTCGAACGTCGCGCCGGCGTCCCGCGAGACAGCGACCGCGATGTCGCGGACGTTGCCCGGATAGACGTGGCGCCAGGCCGCATACAACGTGCCGCGCGGCCCTGCGGCGATTGCCGTTTTGCAGCAGTAGCAGACGCCCCCGGCAACTCGGGCCGGACCGACCGATCTCGAAGCGTTTGTCGTGAGCGAAGTCGAACGGGCGGTCAGCCACGACCCGTGGCCGTGATCGAGCCAGACGACGTGGGCATTGCCGGCCCGATCCGCAGCTGCGGCCGGCCATCCGCGGTGTCCGGTCGCTTCGGGTGGCGAAACGGATTCCGCCGGCATGAACTCGCGACCGCCGTTCGCCGATCGAGCGAGACGTATGGCGCTGGCGCCAAGATGAGATGCCCAGACGATGGCAACGCGCGGTCCGGTGGTGCCGGAACCTGCGGACAGCAACACGCGCGGCGGCTGCTCTCCACCCGCGAGGGCGTCGCCCGCCCGATCGTTGACCTGGCGCGGCGGATCGAACGGCGACCCGTCCCGGCTCACACTGAAGAAGACATCCGTCGTTTTCCCAACCGTCGCGGTCCAGGCAAGCGCGACGAAGCGATTCACGGATACCAGCGAGGCGTTTCGATTGTCGCGGCCCTCGACCCCGATGAGCGCTGTATTCTGCTGGGCCTCGAGACGCGGCTCCCAGTCGGCCGCGACGACATTCAACGCCGCAACCGACAGCAGCGCGGTTGGCACCCTGAGCACCGTGAGCACCTTGAACACCTCAGAACTGCAGCCGCAGTCCGATTTGCAGCTGCCGCGGATCGCCCGCAGCGGTCGCTCGGCCGAAGCTGGGTAGCGGGACGGTGCCGGTCCCGAACGTGCCGTTCGGGTTCAGCAGGTTCGTCCGATTCAGCACGTTGAACGCATCGACCGTCAGGTCTGCCGTCCAGCGAGATCCGATCACCAGCCGCCGGCCGATTCGCACATCCAGCGACGCGTAGTCCCAGCCGCGCTCGCTGTTGCGCCCGACGCCTGCCGGACGATCGTTGACCGTCGTGTCGTTGTTGCGATCGTTCCCGGTCTGCACGTTGAACGGGAGCGCCGACGCATACAGGAAGATGCCGCTGAGCTGCCAGCCGCGCCAGTCCCAGGCGCCGTTGGCGACGATGCGATGGCGCTGATCGTTGTCGGAGGGACCCCAATCGTCGTGCACGTGGAAGTTGTCCTGCGGAGTGCTGAAGAAGAAGTTGCCGGCGTCATCCATCGCCTTCGACAGCGTATAGCTCAGGCGTAGCGATGCACCCGCCGTCCGTCGCATGTCGAACGCGACCGTGACGCCATCGTAGCGTGACTGGCCGATGCTCTGGAACTGGCCGTTGTTCGCGAAGCGAGGATCGGGACGGCCGAGGTTTGGCACGCCTTGCCCCGCCGTCGCGGTCGGGACGTTCACGTTTCTCGACATGATGATGCTCGAGCCGTCGAGATGAGTGTAGGTTCCGGTGAGCCTGGAGTTGCTCCAGAGTGCCCGTTCGATTTCGACACTGACCTGACGCGCGAGGCCGTCGTCGATCTCCGGATCGATCGTCGTGATGCTGGTCAGGATCTGCGACGGGAACTCCGGCAGGACGACCGGAAACGCCGGCACACGAGCGGGATTGCTCGGGACAATCGCGACTTTGTACTTGACGCCGTCGCGCTGCAGCGCGTTGGAGACCGCGCGCAGCGGGATCCGATCGTAGTACAGTCCGGCGCTCCCGCGCACGAGTGTCCGCCGATCCGCCGGGGCCCAGGCGAGCCCGATCCTGGGCGCGACGTTGTCCCGATCGGTCTCGATCGGATCGGCAAGGTTCTGCAGGTCGTAGCGCAGACCAGCATTGAGCGTCAGGGAGTCGGACAGCCGCCATTCGTCCTGCACGAACACTCCGAGATTCGGATTCGACTGCTCCTGGACGGCGGCGCCGAATGCCTGCTGGAACTGCACGTAGTTCCCGCGCGCGAACTCGACCAGGTTCTGGAAGGTGTACACGCCCTGGAGCGCGCCGGGGAACTCGATCCGCAGATCGTTGTACAGGAATGCTGCGCCGGCTTTGACGAGGTGCAATCCTGCATGCCAGGAAACGCTATTGGCCACCTCGACGAGATCGGTGTCTCTCGCGGTGGGGGAGAACGTCGCCGTGCCGAAGCTCGCCGCGCCCGAGATATTGACGGCGGGCCCCGTGACATCGTTCGGTGGTGCGGTCAGCCCGCTGCGCGAGAACTGCGCCCGCAGTTCGTTCACGAGCGACGAGGACAGGACCGTCGTGGCGCCCAGCGCGACGCCGTGATCGTCGGTCGTGAGCGCGGTCCCTCGGCTGACGTCGTTGAGACCTCCCGCGTTCCTGGCGTTGTCGCTGTCGATGCTGTAGAAGGTGTAACGGCCCATGAACACGTGCGGTCCCGCTCGGTGATCGACACGCGCAAACGCGTTGAACGTGTCGTAGCCAGTCGCGAACTGACCGGTCCCGATGCGCGGGCCGGCGTAGCGGGCGGCGTCGAGCACGCGATTGACGGCGTCGACGGTCGTCGGCGTGATCGTGACGATTCCCGTTCGATCCTGGTGAGCGAGCTCGACGCTCCCAAAATAGAACGTGCGGTCGCTCATGAGCGGACCGCCCGCCGATCCACCGTACTGCGCCTGATTGAGCGGATCCTTGGTCGTCGCGAGTGGATTCCGCGCGTCGAGCGCATCGTCACGAAAGTAGCCGTAGAGCCGTCCGGTCAGCCGATTCGTGCCCGACTTCGTGACGATGTTGAGGACGCCGGACGACGCCCGGCCGAACTCGGCGATCCCACCGGAGGTGACCATCTGCAGCTCGCGGACGACATCCTCGCTCAAGTACGTCCCGGCGAGTCCAGCCGCGTCGTCGTTCGCCGAGAGCCCGTCGAGGACGATGGTGTTCGCGAGATTTCGCTGACCATTGACCGTGACGCCGGTGCCGGGCACGGCTGACGTTTCGGCAAAGCGGTCCTGATTGCGCGTGTTGGTCCGCATCACGCCGGGCGCGAGCAGCGCGAGGTCGAGGTAGTTGCGGCCGTTGAGCGGCAGCGAATCGACCTGGTCCGGCGTGATCCGCCCCGCGATTTGTGTACGTGCGGTGTCGACAATCGGCGGCTCGGCGGTGACTTCGACGGCCGTTGTGACCCCAGCGACCTCGATCGTCAACGGGAGGTCGAGGGTTTCACCGACGCTCAGCGTGACGACTCGTGCAAGCGACGCGAAGCCGGCGACCGCCACCTCGACGCGGTAAGTCCCCAGCGGCAGCGAGACGAACCTGAATCTCCCGGCCGTGTCGGTCGACGCGGTCCACGTCTGCCGCCGTTCGATGTGCGCGGCGCTGATGGTCGCGCCGGACACTGCGCTGCCCGACGCGTCGGTCAGGCGTCCCGTCAACGATGCCGACGTCGTAACCGTCTGCGCCGACAACGAAGCCGGCAGCAGCGCGGCCGCCAGCAGCCACACCCTGGTGCGCATAATTTCTTCCCCGTACTAAGTTGTCTGATGGGTAGTTGAGGAGCCTACGCGCGGGGAGGTGGAGAGATCGGGATGATGTTGATGGTCAGCGCGTCGAAAGAACGCGGGTCGATGGCTTCGGCGGATGCGAATTCAAGGCCGGTCGTCGCCGGCGCATTCAAGACGCCAATCAGGCCGATGAGCACCATCGGGCTGTCGGAGTCGGGTGCGCAGCGCAGCCGAGGGCCCTCCTGCTTTTGCGATTCGGCGCGATGCATCGGGCAGATCTGCCCGGGGGTCATCGCTGGACAGCAGGGCTTCCGTTCATGCTCAGCGGACACCTGCATTCCGGATCCAGGCGTCTCGCGCGTGCAGCAGAGCGCAGCCGGAAGAATCGCGAACCCGGCGAGCTGGCCCAGCAGCATCGCCGTCACGACCGAACGGAGGTTCGCGCGAACGGTTCGCATGAGGTGTCTATCTTATCAGGCAGGGGCAAGCCTCGTGCCGTCAGAAACCGGCGAATTCCCCCCTGTCTGCCGCGGACAGGCTTACGCCGCCCGTGAAAAAGTTACGAGTGCCGTAAGTCACATGTCAAACCACTCGACACGCTGCCGCTCGGGCCGGCGGAACACGAAGATCCAGATGACCCCGGCCACGAATCCCGCGACGTGGGCCCAGAACGCCACGCCGCCCACGTCCTGAGCGCGTGCGACCCCCAGCGACGTGACGCCGGAAAGGAACTGAAGCAGGAACCAGATTCCCAGGAAGAAAATCGCCGGCACCTCGATCAGCTCGATGAAGAAGAAGATCGGGACGAGCGTCAACACGCGCGAATGGGGGAACATCACGAAGTACGCACCCATCACGCCCGCGATCCCGCCGCTCGCGCCGACCATCGGGACGCGCGACGCCGGGCTGATCCAGACCTGCGCGAGCGCCGCTGCGGCACCGCAGAGCAGGTAGAACGGCACGAACCGGCCGTGGCCGACGCGGTCTTCGACGTTGTCGCCGAAGATCCAAAGGAACCACATGTTCCCGAGGAAGTGCATCCAGTCCCCGTGCATGAACATGGATGTCAGTACGGCCGGGAGTGAGAACGTCACGGGGACGAGCGCGTAGCGATACACGAACGCCGTCAACTCCGCCTCGCCGAGCGTCTGCTGGTACAGGAAGACCGCGGCGTTGATCAGAATGATCAGCACCGTCACGAGAGGAGTCGTCCGTGACGGGATGACGTCGCGGATCGGGATCACTACTTAGCGGCCGGCCGTCTTCGGCGCAGCGGGCGCGAACAGATAGTCTGCGGCCAGATGAGTGAGGGCTCTGACGCCTGTCGTCAGGGCCCGCTCGTCGACGGTGAACCGGGGTGAATGATTTGCCGCCGCCTTGCCAACTTCCTCTTTCGGCGTGACGCCGAGCGAGATGAACAGGCCCGGCGTACGACGCTGATAGTAAGTGAAATCCTCGGCGCCGGTGATGAGGGCGGACTCGGTGAATGCGCCAGGGGCCACCCGCTCCAGCGTCGGCCGCATCCGTGCCGTGAGCGCCGGATCGTTCGCGGTGACGGGATATTGCTTGTCGATCTTGACGTCCGCCGTCGCGCTCGCGGCCGCAGCGATCGACTCCGCCGTCCGTTTCACGCGCGCGTGGATGTCCGCCTGCGTTCGATCGTCGAAGGTCCGAATGGTCCCGGTCATCCGGACGCTGTCGGGGATGATGTTGGACCGCACGCCGCCGTTGAACTGACCGACCGTGACGATCGCCGGCAGCTTCGTGATGTCGATCTGGCGCGCGACGATCGTCTGGAGCGCCGTCACAATCTGTGACCCCACGACAATGGGATCGACGCCGGCCCATGGGGCAGCGCCGTGGGTTTGTCTGCCGCGGACAACGATCTCGAAGAGGTCGGAGCTCGCAAGCATCGGTCCCGGCCGCGTCTGGATCTGTCCGGTCTCCAGATTCGCAAACACGTGCAGGCCGAACACCGCATCAACGCGCGGATTGTCGAGGACACCCTCCTTGACCATCAGCTCCGCCCCCGCCGGGCGTTCCCCGGCGGGTGCTCCTTCCTCCGCCGGCTGGAAGATGAACTTCACCGAGCCGGCCAGTTTGTCTTTCAACGACGTGAGCACTTTGGCCGATCCGAGGACGATGGCCATGTGCGTGTCGTGCCCGCACGCGTGCATCACGCCGACCGGCTGTCCCTCGTACTCGCCGACCGCTTTGCTCGCGAATGGCAGATTGCTCTCCTCGCGCACCGGCAGCCCGTCCATGTCGGCGCGGAGGGCGACGACCGGCCCCGGCTTTGCCCCCTTTAACAGGGCAACGACGCCCGTTTTCGCGACGGCGGTCTGCGGCTCGAGGCCAAAGCTGCGCAGCCGTTCGGCGATGTACTTGGCCGTTTCGACTTCGCGGTTCGATAACTCCGGATTGGCGTGCAGATGCCGGCGCCACGCGATGACTTCCGCCTCGCTGGCGGCCGCCAGCCGATCGATGTCCGCGGCCAGAGCGGAAACAGAGATTCCGCCGGGCGAGCCTTGCGATCCGGCGCCGACGAGAACAACTGCGAAGACAACGGCGCGAAGGATGAATCCCATAGAAGGGGCAGTATACCGCCGTGCTGATAGTGGACGTGATCCACGCGGCTGAGTAGCATCTCCCTCGATGCAAATCTCGCGGCGAAGCTTCCTCGTCAGCACCACCGCCATGGGCGCCACCCCGTTCGTCCGGCTCGACGCGCAATCGTCGACCGCGCGCCGCGTGTTCCGCCACGGAGTCGCGAGCGGCGATCCGTTGACCGATCGCGTGATTCTCTGGACGCGTGTCACGAGCGTACGCGCGGCGCCGGGGGTCCGCTGGGAAGTCGCGCGTGATGCCGCGTTCACACGGCCGGTCGCGAGCGGCCTGACGCAGACGGGGGCATCGCGTGATTTCACGGTGAAGGTCGACGCGGGTCCGCTTGCCCCGGGCACAAACTATTTCTATCGATTCGAAGCGCTCGGCGAACGGTCGCCCGTGGGACGCACGCGGACGCTTCCGGCCACGAATGCGCGCCGTGTCCGGTTGGCGCTGGCGTCCTGTTCGAATCTCCCGTTCGGATACTTCAACGTGTGCCGCCGAATCGCCGCGCGCGCCGATCTCGATGCCGTGCTTCATCTCGGCGACTACATCTACGAGTACCCGAACGGTGTGTACGGCGACGGAACGACGTTCGGCCACGAACCACGCCCGCCGCGCGAAATTATTGCGCTCGCCGACTATCGGATGCGTTACGCCCAGTACCGATCCGACCCGGACCTCCAGGAGGTTCATCGTCAACACGCGTTCATCGTCGTGTGGGACGACCACGAGATCGCCAACAACGCGTTACGCGACGGCGCGGAGAACCACCAGCCGGACAAAGGAGAAGGCGACTACGCGCCCCGCCGGGCGGCGGCCGTCCGCGCGTACCTGGAGTGGACGTCGATCCGGGAAGATCGATCGACGCGGCAGCCGCGGATCTATCGGTCGTTTGCGTTCGGCGATCTGGCGGATCTGATCATGCTGGACACGCGGCTCGTGGACCGTGATGAGCTGGCGCCAAAGCGAGAGTCCATCTCGGTCATCGACGATCCGAAGCGGTCGCTGCTCGGCCGGGCGCAGGAAGAGTGGCTCGTCGCGGAGCTGGCCGCCTCGAAGCGGGCTGGCGTCACGTGGCAGCTTCTCGGTCAGCAGGTGATGTTCGCGCCATGCAGCCTGCCCGGCGCGAATTCGATCAGCACCGATACGTGGGACGGCTACCGCCCGGCGCGTCAGCGCGTGATCGACGCGATCGTCGACCAGTAGCTCCGGAACGTCGTCTTTCTTACGGGCGACGTCCACAGCGCATGGGGTTATGACGTGCCGCAGAACCCGTGGGACGGCTACGATCCGGAGACCGGACGCGGGGCGCTCGCCGTCGAAATCATCACGCCGGCGGTGACCTCGCCGAGCGGGTTTGCCAGTGAAGGAGGCGCGGAGCGGATGGAAGCCACC
>DATAEE010000061.1:0-94313 GCA_036258175.1 Vicinamibacterales bacterium | reverse complement strand
AACGGGGTGGCTCATGTGTTCCGGCGCGCCGTGGAGCGCGCCGGCATCACGTCCGGCGACGTCGTGCTGCATACGCTGCGGCACACGGCCATCAGCCGAATGATTGCGATGGGGATCGACGACTACACCGTGATGGCGATCTCCGGGCACCGTTCGATCCGCATGCTCGAGCGCTATACACATCCGACGCAGACGCGTAAGCTCGACGCCTTGGAGACGTTCACCGCTGCGGTCGATGGGCAGAATCTGGGCAGAACGGAAAACCCAGAAGTGAAAAAAGCTGGTGGACGGCAGGAGGCTCGAACTCCCGACCTCCGCGTTGCGAACGCGGCGCTCTCCCAACTGAGCTAGCCGCCCATTCTCATCGAACAGGTTTCTACGGGAATGATTCTACCCGCGGAAGTTCCAATCCTACCACGCGTTACAGACACGCATCAACCGCTCGGCTATACTGCCGGACCAGTTATTTATGGGCAAACGCATCGGCGTACTCACCGGCGGCGGCGACGCCCCCGGGTTGAACGCGGTCATCCGCGCCGTCGTGAAGGCGGCGGCCAATTGCCGCGCGCAGGTCATCGGCCTCGAGGACAGCTTCGACGGTCTCATCGAACCCGGCCGCGCGCGGCCGCTCGCGCCGCGCGACGTCACTGGCATCCTCCGCGTCGGCGGCACGATCCTGGGGACGACGAACCGCGGTAATCCGTTTGCCTACCCACTGGAGACACAATCCGGGCCCGTCGACTACTCCGAGCGCTGCCTCGAGATGTTCCGCGATCTCCAGCTCGACGCGCTGATCGTCATCGGCGGCGATGGGACCCTCGCCATCGCGTACGAGTTCCAGAAAAAAGGCATGCCGATCGTCGGTGTCCCCAAGACGATCGACAACGACATCGTCGGCACGAACAGCAGCTTCGGGTTCGACTCGGCCGTGAGCTTCGCGACCGACGCCATCGATCGTCTGCACACGACCGCCGAAGCGCACCGCCGCATCATGGTGGTCGAAGTCATGGGCCGGTACGCCGGCTGGATCGCCATCAACGCCGGCATCGGTGGCGGGGCCGACGTCATCCTGATTCCGGAAATCCCGTACGACATCGACAAGGTCGCCGCGCGAATCACCGAGCGTGACGACTGGGGCGCGAAGTTCAGCATCGTCGTCGTCGCCGAGGGCGCAAAACCCATGGGCGGCGCTGTTTCAGTCGTGAGATCGGCGTCACTGGGAACGGTCGAGCGCCTCGGCGGGATTGGCGCCCGCGTGGCGGAGCAACTCGAACAGCGCACCGGGAAGGAATCCCGCTGCGTGGTGCTCGGTCACCTGCAGCGCGGTGGCGCACCAACGAGCTTCGATCGGGTACTGGCGACGCGGCTCGGCCGGAAGGCCGTCGATCTCGTAATGAAGGGCCAGTTCGGGTACATGGTCGCGAATCACCCGCCGGACATCGGCGCCGTCCCGCTGGCAGATATCGTGGGAAAGACGAAGCAGGTGCCGCTCGATTCCGACTTGATCGAGACGGCACGCTCTATCGGCATAGCTCTCGGGGACTAGGGACTGGGGCCTAGGAAACCAGGACGTCGAGATACTTCAACGCGCCGCCGGTGTTGAAGAGAACGACCGTGTCGGACGGTTTCAGGTCTCCGCTGCGTAGCAGGACCTTGACGGCCTGAAGCGCCGCTCCGCCTTCCGGCGCCGCGCTGATCCCTTCCTCGCCACCCATTTCCCGCATCGAGGTAATCATCTCGGCGTCGCTGACGGCAATGGCAGTCCCGCCGCTCTCCCGGAGCGCGCGCAACACTAGAAAGTCGCCCACCGCGCGCGGGACGCGCAGACCGTCCGCCACCGTGCGCGCGTTCAGCCACGGCTCGGCCTTCTCGTCGCCGCGCTCGAACGCGCGGACGATTGGCGCGCAGCCATCGGCCTGAACCGTCACCATCTTCGGCCGCCGACGCCCGATCCAGGCGATGCGCTCCATCTCGTCGAACGCCTTCCACATGCCGACGATGCCGGTACCGCCGCCGGTCGGATAGATGATCCAGTCGGGAAGACGCCAGCCGAGTTGCTCGGCCACCTCGTAGCCCATCGTCTTCTTGCCCTCGACGCGATACGGCTCTTTGAGGGTCGACGTGTCATACCAGCCGAGCGGCCGGCCCTGCTCAGCGGCGATGCGGCCGGCGTCGGTGATGAGTCCGTCGACGAGCGTGACTTCCGCGCCGTACAACTCGCACTCACGGATGAACGGCGGCTTGACGTCTTTCGGCATGAAGACGTGCGCCGGGATTCCCGCCCGCGCGGCGTAGGCGGCAAGTGCGTTGGCAGCATTGCCGGCCGACGGGATCGCCAGTGTTTTCGCACCGAGGTACATCGCCCGGGTCACGGCGGCCGAAAGCCCGCGCGCCTTGAAGGAGTTCGTCGGGTTGAGCGATTCGTCCTTCACATACAGGTTCTGGAGGCCCAACCGATTTCCCAACCGCTGTGCATGGAGGAGCGGCGTCCATCCCTCACCGAGCGTTACTGGTGTCTCGCCGGCATCCGTGAAGATCGGCATCAGTTCCCGATACCGCCACATCGTCGGCTCGCGATCCGTCAGGGACTCCCGCCGCCAGCTTTTCGCCGCCGCATCGAGATCGTATCTGGCTAGTAGGGGAGCGCCGCACGAGCAAAGGTGATGCGGGGAGTGCGGGTCGCGCCGCGCAGCGCCGCACGGCACGCTGCATTCAAGGTGGGTGAAGAAGCTGCTCATTGCTGAAAGTGGATTGTTGAATGCTGAATGATCGTGGCTGCCAAGTCAGCAATCAGCATTCCACAATCAGCACTGAGCGTTTACTTGCCGAGTAGTTCCTGATCTTTTTTCTTCTGCAGGTCGTCGATCATGTGCACGTGCTGGTCGGTGATCTTCTGTACTTCGTCGAGGCCACGGCGCTCGTCGTCTTCGGAGATCTTGTGATCCTTGAGCAGCTTCTTCAGCCGCTCGTTCGAGTCCCGCCGGACCTGCCGCACGCTGTTCCGTCCGTCCTCGGCGTACCTGTGCACGAGCTTTGACAGCTCCTTCCGCCGCTCCTCGGTCAGCGGTGGAATGGGGATCCGGACGACCTTGCCGTCGTTCGAGGGATTCAAGCCGAGGTTGGCATTGCGGATCGCTTTCTCGATTTCCTTCATCAGTGAAGGATCGTACGGCTGCGCCACGATCATCGTCGGCTCTGGAACCGAGAGGGAGGCCACCTGGTTGAGGGGCATCGGCGATCCATAGGCTTCAACCTGTACGGAGTCGAGGATCGACACCGAGGCGCGTCCCGTCCGGACACCCGCCAGCTCCTTCCGGACGTGGTCGATGCCCGCGTCCATGCGCTTTTGCACTTCGCTGAACAAGCCCTTCAGATCATTCACATCCATATCACGCCTTCACGAGTGTGCCCACCTGCTCGCCCATGATGACGCGGCGCAGATTGCCGGGCGTTCGGAGGTTGAATACGACGATCGGGAGCCGATTGTCCATACAGAGCGAAATCGCGGTGGCGTCCATGACCTTGAGTCCCTGCTCGAGGACTTTCAGGTACGAGATGGACTCGAACCGGGTCGCTGTGGGCGTCGTCATCGGGTCGGCGGTGTAGATGCCGTCGACCTTGGTGCCCTTGAGGATGACCTCCGCCTTCATCTCCATTGCGCGCAGGGCCGCGGCGGTGTCGGTGGTGAAGTAGGGGTTGCCCGTGCCGGCGGCGAAGACGACGACGCGCTTCTTTTCGAGGTGCCGCAGCGCGCGGCGGCGGATGAATGGTTCGGCGACCGCCCGCATTTCGATGGCCGTGGCCAGCCGCGTGGTGATGCCGATGTGCTCGAGGGCGTCCTGCAGCGCGAGGGCGTTGATGACCGTCGCGAGCATGCCCATGTAGTCCGCGGTCGAGCGGTCCATGCCCTTCGCGCTCGCCGCCAGGCCGCGGAACAGGTTGCCGCCGCCGATGACGATGCCCGTCTCGACCCCGAGCTGCTGGATTTCGCCGATCTCGGCGGCGACCTGCGCGGTGACGTTCGGGTCGATGCCGAAGGGCTGTTCGCCCATCAACGCTTCGCCCGACAATTTCAGGAGGACCCGGGTGTAGGCCGGCGACGACGACATCAGCGGGGGATTATATCCTCTTGTCCACTCATGTCTGGCCGCCGGTCGTGCTGGTGCTATTCGCGCTCGCCGACACGGAATCGGACAAAGCGGGTGATCGTAATGTTCTCGCCCAGCTTGGCGATGGCTGCGGTGACGATCTGGCCGATCGTGGTTTTTTGATCGCGGATCGACAACTGGTCGAGCAGCACGGCCTGCTCGTAGAAGCTGTTGAGCTTTCCGTCGACGATCTTGTCGATGACCTGCGCCGGCTTCCCGGAGTTCTCGAGCTGCGCGCGATAGATCGACTTCTCACGCTCGAGCACGTCGGCGGGCACGTCCTCGCGGCTCACGAACTGCGGGGTCGCGGCGGCGATGTGCATGGCGATCTCCTTCACGAGCGTCTGGAAATCGGCCGTCCGCGCGACAAAGTCGGACTCGCAGTTCACTTCCACGAGGACGCCGATCTTGCCGCCCATGTGGATGTAGTGGCCGATCAGCCCCTCGGAGGTCGAGCGGCCCGTCTTCCTCGCCGCCTGCGCGAGTCCTCGCTTGCGCAGGATCGTCGTCGCCTGTTCGAGATCGCCGCCGGCCTCGACGAGCGCCGACTTGCACTCCATCATCCCCGCACCCGTCCGGTCGCGAAGCGTCTTCACCAGATCCGCCGTAATCGTCGTCGCCATCATTTCGTCCTATGAAACCGTGTGTACATGAAAACGGCCGGCCCTGTCGTTGCGGCCGGCCGTCGCGGGAGCTCGGCTAGACCGCCGCTGACGTGGCCTGCTCGGCGCGCGGCTGGCGGGCGGCGCGGGCCGGCCGGCGGCCGCGCTCGTCGCTCCCCTCGTCCCCTTCGGCCTCGGCGTGCGCGCTCTCACGCATGGCGCGTCCGGCGAGCACCGCCTCGGCGATGCGCGACGCGAACAGCCGAATCGACCGCAGCGCGTCGTCGTTGCCGGGAATGACGTAGTTGACCTCGTCGGGGTCGCAGTTGGTGTCCACGATCCCGATCACGGGGATCTTCAGTTTGCGCGCCTCGTCGACCGCGATCTTCTCCTTGCGCGTATCGACGACGAAGACCGCGTCCGGCAGGCGGGACATGCCGCGGATGCCGTCGAGGTTCCTCTGCAGCTTGCGCTTTTCCTTTTCGATCGACGCGATCTCCTTCTTGGAGAGCGTGTCGTAGCGCCCGTCGGTGCTCATCGCCTCGAGGTCACGCAGGCGGCCGAGGCTCCGCTGGATCGTCGCGAAGTTCGTCAGGAGGCCGCCCAGCCACCGCTGGTTCACGAAGAACATGCTGCAGCGCTGCGCTTCTTCCGAGATCGCGTCCTGCGCCTGGCGCTTCGTGCCGACGAAGAGAATGGTGCGCCCGTCCGACGCGAGGTTCATGACGAACTCCTCGGCCGTCCGAAAGAGCTTGGCGGTCTTGCCGAGATCGAGAATGTAGATCCCGTTCCGCTCGCCGAAGATGTACTCCTTCATCTTCGGGTTCCACCGCTTCGTCTGGTGGCCGAAATGAACTCCGGCCTCCAGCAGATCCTTCAGCGACAACGGCTCCAAACTACCTCCTAGCGCTTACTGAACTGGAAGCGCTTGCGCGCTCCCTTCTGCCCGTACTTCTTGCGTTCCTTGATTCGCGCGTCTCGCGTCAGGAACCCCGCCCCCTTCAGCCGGGTACGGAGCTCCGCGTTGTATTCGATCAGCGCCCGTGCGATGCCCAGCTTGAGCGCGCCGGCCTGGCCGGAGACGCCGCCGCCCGCGATCGTCGCGAGGACGTCGAACTTGTCGGCCGTTTCCGTCAAGAGCAGCGGCTGCTTGATCTGGCTGCGCAACGCTTCGGTAGGGAAGGCCCCTTCGATCGGCCGCCGGTTGATGGTGAACTCGCCTTTGCCAGGTCTGAGGAAGACGCGCGCGGTGGATGTCTTACGACGCCCCGTGCCGTAGTACTGAATCACTGCCAAGTTATGCGACCTCGCGTTTCGCCGGCTTCTGCGCCGCGTGGGGATGATCGGCCCGGGCGTAAACCTTGAGCTTGCGTGCCATCGCCTCACCCAGTTTGGTCTTCGGCAGCATGCCGCGGACCGCTTCCTCGACGAGCCGCACGGGATCTTTCTGGCGCACGATTTTCGCGCGCTCCTCGCGAAGGCCGCCTTCATACCCGCTGTGATAGCGGTACACCTTCTGCGTTTCCTTGCGGCCGGTCAGCTTCACCTTTGCCGCGTTAATCACGATGACGTGGTCGCCCATGTCGAGAAACGGCGTATACACCGGCTTGTGTTTGCCGGCGAGCAGCCTCGCCGCCGTGGTGGCCACCCGGCCCAGCACCTGGCCGTCTGCGTCGATGACATGCCACTGGCGCTCGACGCTTCCAGCGCCTGGCATAAACGTGCCCATGCGTTCCCTTTCAGCTCGGTCCCGAGGACGGCAAACCAAGAGGATACTTGGAATTACCGGCGCTGTCAACGGTACCAACCGCGCTAACTGACGCTCGCGCGGCAGTGGATATGGGTAGTCTGGTTACGGTTTCGTGCGCCGCATCCTGTTTTGTGACGTGTGCGCGGGAAGTGCTGACCCGCGATTCCGCGGATATGCGTACGAACGCCCGGAGTTGCATTCGATCTCACCGAAGAGCTAATGGCACCCCGCTTGCCAACGCATGACGGGCTGTGGCGGCTCGCGTCGACGCACTTGCGCGCGCGCACACACCGCTCACAAATTTCCGTCGAATTCGCAGGATTACACAGTGCTGCTGAAGCGCACGAAGTCACTCGTGGGTCTCGACATCGGTTCGAGCGCCGTCAAGGCGGTGGAGCTCAAGCCCGCAGGGCGCGGCTACAAGGTCGCCGCCTTCGGCAGCGAGCCGATCCCGCCGGACAGCATCGTCGATGGCGCCATCATCGACGGCACCGCGGTCGCCGACGCGATCCGCAGACTGTTCGACCGCCGCAAGATCAAGACGCGCGACGTCGCGGCGTCGCTCTCGGGCAACGCCGTGATCGTCAAGAAGATCACCGTCCCCCAGATGACCGAGTCGGAGATCGCCGAGTCGATCTACTGGGAGGCTGAGCAGTACATCCCGTTCGACATTCAGGACGTCAATCTCGACTACCAGATCATCGAGACGGGCGCGTCGACCGGCGGCAAGCCGACGATGGACGTACTGCTCGTGGCGGCGAAGAAGGAAAAGATCGCCGACTACACCGGCGTCATCGCGCAAGCCGGCCGCACCGCCGTTGTCGTGGACGTCGACGCGTTCGCACTGCAGAACGCGTACGAGGTCAACTACGGCCTGCAGCCGGGACAGATCGTCGCGCTCCTCAACGCGGGCGCAAGCGCGACCAACATCAACATCCTGAGCGGCGAGCAGTCGGTCTTCACCCGCGACGTCTCCATCGGCGGCAACGCCTACACCGAAGCGTTGCAGAAGGAGTTGAACCTTCCGTACGACGCGGCGGATGCGTTGAAGAAGGGGGAGGCGGTCGACGGCGTCGGCTACGACGAAGCCAGGCCGGTCCTCCGCGCGGTGACCGAGAACATGATGCTCGAGATCCAGAAGACGTTTGACTTCTTCAAGGCGACGGCCGCGTCGGATCGGATTGATCGAATCGTCGTCAGCGGTGGCGCCTCGAGAGCCGAAGGGTTCTCCGACATGCTGGCCGATCGGTTCGAGTCGCCGGTCGAGTCGTTCGACCCGTTCAAGACGATCGGGTTCGATTCAAAGAAGCTGGGCGTCGCGGCGCCGGCGGATCTGGCGCCGACCGCCGCGGTTGCCGTCGGGCTCGCGCTCCGCAGGGCGGGTGACCGATGATCCGCATCAACCTCCTCGCGGTCGAGCGCGAGCAGCCTCGCGCGAAGCGGCGGGCCGGCCTCAGCCTCAATCTGGGCCAGGGGCAGAAAATCACGATCGCCGCGAGCCTCATCGTGGTGCTGACGGCGCTCGGCATCGTGTGGTGGTTCTGGGCGCTCGGCCAGCGTTCGGCGCGCCTCGACCAGGACATCGCCGACGCCGAAGCCGAGACCAGGCGGCTCCGCACCGTGCTCACTCAAGTGCAGAAGTTCGAGGCCAGGCGTGCCCAGCTCCAGCAGCGCGTGTCGCTGATCGAGGAGCTACGCAAAGGCCAGATCGGCCCGGTGCACATGCTGGACTCGATCAGCAAGAGCCTGCCGGACCGGCTGTGGTTCACCGAGCTCACGCAAACCGGAACCGAGGTCCAGATGCGTGGGTTCGCAACATCGCTGACGGCGATTTCGGACCTGGTGGGGAATTTGGAAGCGTCGGGGTACTTCAAGAAACCAGTCGAGATCGTCGACACGCAGGTCGGCGCCGCGTCGGGGCCCCAAGCGGCCCAGGTCGGTGAGCTGGTGAAGTTCGAGGTCAAGGGAACGTATACGCCACCGCCGCTGCCGGCGCTGGCGAAACCGCCGGCGACCGCGGCCTCGACGGGCAGCGGCGTGCCGCCGGCGGCGAGATAGGGACGGAGAGGGCACGGAGCGCATGGCGCAGATATCGCTGAGCAGACTGCCCTGGTGGGGCCAGATCACCGCGTTCGCCATTCTGTCGGGCGCCGCGGTCTTCGGGTTCTGGTTCTACTACGTCTCCGACGTGACCGCGGAGATGGCCACGCGCGAAGCGCGACTGCAGCAGCTGCGTACCGACATCACGCGCGGGTTGAACACGGCGAAGCGGCTGCCGGAGTTCCAGGCTGGGGTCGACGACCTCGAACGCCGTCTCGAAGCACTGAAGTCGGTGCTGCCCGAACAGAAGGACTACGCCGACATTCTGCGGCGCGTGCAGACGCTCGCGACGCAGTCGAACCTGACGATCCGGGGCTTCCAGCCCAAGCCGGTCGAGACCAAGCAAATCCACGAGGAGTGGCCGATCGTGCTGGAGCTCGACGGCACGTATCACAACCTCGGGATGTTCTTCGATCGGATCAGCAAGTTCCCGCGAATCATCAACGTGAACGCGCTGAAGATCCGCTCGAAAGATCAACCGTCGGCGAATTCGACGATTAGCGCGGAGTGCACGGCGTTGACCTTCGTGCTGGTGGATTCGACCAAGGCGGCTCCGGCGAAGCCGGGGATGAAGCCCACGCCGCCGCGGCCGGCCGCGGGAAAGGCCGGTCCATGAGGCAGCGAATGATTCGATCGACGTCGGTGCTTTCTGTCGTGCTCGTCGCGGCGCTGGTAGCGACCGTGCGGCCGGCGAGCGCGCAGCAGCCCGCGCCCGACGGTGCGCGGCCGCAGACGCCGCTTCCGGGACAGCTGCCCGCGGGTGCGGCAAAAGAGAAAGAGCCGGAGAAAACAGCTCCTCCGGTTCCCGATGTTTTTACCTACAACCCGGAGGGACGGCGCGATCCGTTCGTGAGCTTGTTGCTTCGCGGCGGCGACATGAAGCCGACGCGGGAAAGCCGTCCGGACGGACTCCCGGGTCTGCTGATCAGCGAGATCAGCCTGCGCGGCATCCTCAAGGACAAGACTGGATTCGTGGCGATGGTCTCGGGACCCGACAACAAGACGCACATCATTCGCGGGAACGACAAAGTGTTCGACGGAACGGTGAAGGCCATAACAGCTGACTCGGTCATCTTCTCGCAGGACGTCAACGATCCGCTCTCGCTCGTTAAACAGCGCGAAGTGCGAAAGTACCTGCGAGCGACGCAGGAGGGGAAGTGATGCGGCTGGCTCCCAGGTCCGTGCGCGCCGCGTATGCGGCCGCAACGGCCGCCGCCGTCGCGCTGACCGTGCTCGCGGCAGGAGCCGCGACCGGTACAGCGCGACTGGTTGGCGTGTCCGCGGAGTCGCGCGACAACGGACAAACCGTCCTCATCGAGGCGACCGAGCCGGTCGCGTACTCGGTGAGCCGGCCCGACGCGCGAACCGTGCTCGTCGAGTTGCGCAACGTAAGCGTGGCAGGGGCCGCGAATCGGGTGCGCGCAACGAGCGCCAGCCTCATCGCCGGCGTGTCTCTGGAAGATGGCACCGCGCTCGACGGCAGTGGCGTCGGCCGCGTGCATCTCGCGCTGACTTCGCCCGCTGCGCACCGCGTGCGGAGCACGCGCAACACCATCCGCGTCGAGCTCGACCGGGCCATGCCGCCGGCCGCGTCCGTCGAGGCCGCGCTCGTCGAGGCCGCGACGGCGCCCGCCGAAGGCGCCACGACGCCGGCCGAGCCGCCCGTCTCACCGCTGGAGATCCCGGCAGTGCCCGAGCTACCGGCTGCGATTAGTGTGTCCGGCCTGGCCGAGGCCGCCGGCACTGTCGGCATCGACCCGATGGCTGCGCTGCAAGCCCCGCAGCCGAAGGCGGCCACCCGTCTGGCCAGTCAGGCGACCAAGCCGGTGGTGGCGGCAAACCCCGCTTCGTTTCAGCAGCAAACAGCGGCGCCGGCGATCAACGACGCTATGCCCGGAGCGCAGCGGCCGACCGCCGAAGTCACCGAAGGACGCAAGCGCTACACCGGACATCCCGTCAGCCTCGATTTCCAGAACGCCGATCTTCGTTCGGTGCTTCGGACGTTTGCTGAGATCAGCGGGCTCAACATGGTCATCGACCCGGCGGTGCAGGGCACAGTCGACATCGTCCTCACGGAGGTCCCGTGGGACCAGGCGCTCGACATCATCCTGCGCGGCAATCAGCTCGGCTACACGGTCGACGGGACGATAGTGCGCATCGCACCGCTGAAGGTGCTGGCCGCCGAGGAAGACGAGCGTCGGAAACTCGCCGACGCCCAGGCGCTGTCGGGCGACCTGCGTGTCCGCACGTTCGCGCTGAGCTACGCGAAGGCGCAGGAGCTGCAGCCGCTGCTGACGCGCTCGGCGCTGTCACAGCGCGGACAGATCCAGGTCGACCCGCGCACCAACACGCTGATCATCACGGACCTGACCGATCGGCTCACGACTGCGGAAAACTTGATCAACATCCTGGACCGGCCCGAGCCGCAGGTGGAGGTCGAGGCACGCGTGGTCACGACAACGCGCGATTTCGCGCGGGAGATCGGCATTCAGTGGGGCCTCAACGGCCGCGTCGATCCCGAGATCGGCAATACGACCGGCCTCGCGTTCCCGAATCGCGGCAGCATCGGCGGCCGGACGGGGACGCTCTCAGGCCCGGAGGTCAGCAATGACCCGCGTGCCGATCCGCGGCAGCGCGCCGGCAGCGTAGTCAATCTGCCGGTGAGCCCGGCCAACGGCGCCATCGGGCTGGCGCTCGGCTCGGTCAACGGCGCGTTCAACCTCGACATCGCCCTGTCGGCGCTGGAACGCACCGGCAAGGGGCGCGTGCTTTCGACGCCGCGTCTCACGACGCAGAACAACGTCGAGGCTGAGGTCGCTCAGGGTATTCAGATCCCGATTCAGACGGTCGCGAACAATACCGTCACCGTCAGCTTCAAGGACGCGGTGCTCATGCTGAAGGTGACGCCGCAGATCACGTCGGCGAACACCGTCATCATGCGGATCACGGTCGAGAACGCGACGCCGGACTTCGGCCGCGACGTCCAGGGCATCCCGCCGATCGATACGCAGCGGGCGCTCACGCAGGTGCAGGTCAACGACGGCGCCACGACGGTCATCGGCGGCATCTTCGTCAGCCGGGAGTCGAGCAACATCAACCGGGTGCCGTTCGTCCATCGCATCCCGCTGCTCGGCTGGCTGTTCAAACGCGATGAGATTCAGGACGAGAGCCGCGAGTTGTTGATCTTCATCACGCCGCGGATCTTGAGAGGCTAGGGCCATGGAGGGACGTGGAGCAACGACGATGACAAGGACAGGCATGAGCGGGCGCCGCAAGGCGGTCTGGGGCGCGGCCGTGACGCTGGGCGTCACGCTGGCGGCGCTGTCGTTGGCCGGCTGCGGGGATCAGGTGCTCGAGAACGAATCGAGCTCATACATCATCGTCGATTCGCTCGAGGCGGCGTCAGGCGCCGAGCCCGACGAGTTCGGAACCATCCTCCATTCCGACGTGATTACCCTGGTGAAGTGCACCAATCCGACGACGGGCGAGGAGGGCTTCTGTCCGACCACCTTCAGCGATGCCGGCAGAGTCGCCCTGCGCCTGATAATGAAAGATCCCGGCACGGCCGGATCGCCCACGACGCCAACGCCGAACAACTTCGTCACGATCACTCGCTATCGAGTCGAGTTCACACGATCGGACGGGAGGAACACGCCCGGTGTCGACGTGCCGCACCCCTTCGATGCGCAGATGACCGTGACGGTCGGTAGAGACGCCGTCGACGTAGGATTCCTGTTGATCCGGCACACGATGAAACTGGAGGCGCCGCTGCTGGCGATCGCCAATGGCGGCGGACTCGGGATGATTACCACCAACGCGCGCGTCACGTTCTTCGGCCACGATCAGACCGGACGCGAGGTCAACACTGTGGCTCAGATGTCGGTCATTTTCGGCAACTTTGGAGATCCGAGCAGCTAGGAGGCAGCCACGCGCCGCGCGCGCGTCTGCAATTCCACGAATGGCATATCAACGACTGGAGAAAACCCTCGCCGCGGCGGTCGGAGCCGCGCTCTGCGTCGCCGTCGGCGGCTGCACGCTGAACGAAGCCGAAGTTCCGCCGATGACCGGCCCATCGGGGTTTGCGAATACGGTCGTCATGACCGCAAGCCCCGACGTGCTGCCCGAGGACGGCAGCTCGCGATCGATCATCGGGCTGATGGCCCGCGATCCGAACGCCCAGCCGGTCCCGAACCTGCAGATCCGGCTCGTGACGAACGTCGGCTCGCTCTCGGCGGGCCAGGTCTCCACCGACGCCAGCGGCCGCGCCTCGGTCGTGTTTACGGCACCGATGACCGCGTTCCCCGGTTTTGACGCGGGAACAATCGCGAACATCACCGCGATTCCGATCGGCACGAACTTCGACAACGCGCAGGCCTGGAGCGTGTCGATCCGGCTGGTGCCGCCGGCGGTGATGCAGGTGCCTGGTGCACCGGTCGCGGCCTTCTCGTTCGGTCCGGCCAACGCGAAGGTAGGTGATGTCGTCATTTTCGACGGGTCGCCGTCCTTCGATCCGGACGGCTCGGTGGTCAGCTACCACTGGAACTGGGGCGATGGAGACGTTCCAGGTACCGGCAGAAACCAGGATCACGACTTTCCGGCCGCCGGGACCTTCTTCGTCACGCTGACGGTAACCGACAACAGCGGAATCTCGTCGACGACCACGAAGGCGATTACTATCTCCGGGAGCTAGACTCGCCGAATTGGTCGTACAATCTCCGGCATCATGCCGGGCACCCGGATTGAGGACCTGAGACGTCGGGTCGATGCCGACCCGACGTCGATCGCCTTCGCGGCGCTCGCCGAGGAATACCGCCGCCTCGGACAGTTCCAGGAGGCAGTGGACGTCTGCCGGCGTGGCCTCGAGCGCCATCCCGCGTATCTCTCCGCAAAAGTGACGCTCGCGCGCGCGCTCATCGAGCTGAATCAGCTCGACGAGGCCCAGCGCGAGCTCGACGAGGTGCTGCGGATCGCACCGGAGAACCTGGCTGCGATTCGCGCCCGCGCCGACGTCCATCACCGCCGCGGCTTCCTTCCCGAGACCTTCGATTTCGAGGCCGCGATGCGCGAGGCGGAACGCGAAGCCAGGGCTCAGGCGCCGAGCGAGTTGCCTGTGGAGCCCGCGCCGGCGCCGGTTCCCGAACCGGTGGTGACTACGCCCGTACGCGAACAGCCGAACGACGAAGTCCGGCGGCTCGAGACGTTCCTCGAATCGATCGTGGCCGAGCAGCGGCGGCGCGGGGCGCCGAGCGCGTGAGCTCGATGATCGGCGCCGCGGCGCGGCCGGCGCTTGACGGCCGGCTCGCGGCGTTGCGCGCGCAGCTGACCGAGGCCGGTCTCGACGCGCTCCTCGTGACGAATCTCGTCAACGTCGCGTATCTCACTGGTCTCCGCACGAGTGCAGCGGCGCTCGTCGTCACGCGCGATCGCACCACGCTCGTAACCGACTTCCGGTATCAGGAGGCGGCGAGGCAGAGAATCGACGCCGGCGATGCGCCGTCCGGTCTGAACCTCGAGATCGTCGAGCACACCTACGATCAGACGATTGCGGACCTCGTTCGCCGGCTCGATCTGCGGTCGATCGGCGTGGAGTCGGCGCACATGACGATCAAGCGGTTCGACTGGCTGCAGAACGAGTTGGCGGGCGTGGTCTCGCTCGAGGCTACTGACCGTCAGGTGGAGCGGCTGCGGATTCTGAAGGACGAAGCCGAGATCATGACTATGCGGGAGGCTGCCCGCCGGCTGTCGGCGGTCGCGCTGGAGGTCTGGTCGGCCGTCGAGGCCGGCCGGACGGAGAAGGAGATCGCGGCCGACGTCGACGCGGCGCTCCTCCGTGAAGGGTTCGATCGGCCCGCTTTCGAGACAATCGTGGCCTCCGGGCCGAATTCGGCCCTGCCGCACGCGCGCCCGACAGCCCGGCGGCTCCAACCAGGGGAGGCGGTGCTGCTGGACTTCGGGGGGGTCTACGACGGATACTCCGTGGATCTGACGCGGACGGGCGTGTTGGGCTGGGCGTCAGGGGAGCTCCGGCGCCTGCACGAGGCGGTGGCGGCCTCGCAGGCAGCGGCGATCGAGGCGGTCAGGCCGGGCGTTGCGGCATCGGCGATCGATTCCGCGGCGCGCGAGGCCCTGGCGGCTCTCGGCTTCGGCCGCGACGTCTTCGGCCACGGCACCGGACACGGTCTGGGACTCGAAGTGCACGAGGAACCGCGCATCGCTCCGCGCGGAACGGGCGAGCGGACCGACGCGCCGCTCGAAGCGGGAATGATCTTCACCGTCGAACCGGGTGCGTATGTGCCTGGCATCGGCGGCGTCCGAATCGAAGACGACGTGCTGGTCACGCCCGGCGGGGTCGAGGTCCTGACCAGCGCGCCGCGCGCCTTGCACGTCATCGACGCACACTGAACCGGCTATGAATCTCGAGGACGTGAAGCAGATCCTGCAGCTGATGCGCGAGCACGAGCTGACCGAGTTCGAGCTCGAGCGCGACGGGCTCAAGATCCGCGTGTGCAAGAACGGCAGCGGCTCGCTGACAGCTGCGCCGGCGACGCCGCACGCGCCAGCTGCCCTGCCGCCGCCCGCAGCCGCCAGCCCGGCGCTGCCGGCTGCCGCTCCGGACGTGGCGGATGAAGCGGACGAGCAGGAATTCGCCGTCGTCAAATCGCCTATCGTGGGGACGTTCTATCGCGCGCCGGATCCGGGGGCTCCATCGTTCGTTGAAGTCGGCACCATCGTGAAGAAGGGGCAGGTGCTCTGCATCATCGAGGCGATGAAGCTGATGAACGAAATCGAATCCGATCACGACGGGGAGATCGCCAGCATCTACGTCGAGAACGGTAAGCCGGTGCAGTACGGCGAGCGTCTGTTCGCGATCCGGTCGACCAGTGTTTAAGAAAATCCTCATCGCCAACCGCGGCGAGATTGCGCTTCGCGTCATTTACGCGTGCCGCGAGCTGGGCATCAAGACCGTCGCCGTGTACTCGGAAGCCGACGAGCATTCGCTGCACGTCCGCTTCGCCGACGAAGATGTCTGTATCGGACCGGCGCGCAGCCTCGACAGCTATCTGAACGTCCCGGCGATCATCAGCGCGGCCGAGGTGACCGGCGCCGACGCGATTCACCCGGGCTACGGATTCCTGTCGGAGAGCGCGTACCTCGCGGAAGTGTGCGAGGCCTGTCACATCCGGTTCATCGGTCCCGATCCGAACGTCATCCGGCTGATGGGCGACAAGGCGCGCGCCCGGCGGGCGATGAAGAAGGCCGGTGTCCCCGTGCTACCGGGCAGCGACGGTCCCGTGGAGAGCGAGGACAAGGCGCAGAAAATCGCAAAGGATCTGGGCTTCCCGGTCATCATCAAAGCGGTCGCCGGCGGCGGTGGCCGCGGGATGCGCATCGTGCGGGCGCCGGGCGATCTCGGGAAGGCGCTCAAGACCGCGCAGCGGGAGGCCGAGGCGGCTTTCGGCGTCGGCGATGTCTATCTCGAAAAGTACATCGATGCGCCGCGCCACATCGAAGTGCAGGTGATCGGCGACCATCACGGCGCCGTCGTGCACCTGGGCGAACGCGAATGCTCCATCCAGCGCAGACATCAGAAGCTCATCGAAGAGGCGCCGTCCGCAGCGCTCACCGACAAGCAGCGCCGCCGCCTCGGGAGCACCGTCGTCGACGCGGCTCGCGCCGTGCAGTACTCGAACGCCGGTACGTTCGAGTTCATCATGGACGCCGGCGGGAACTTCTACTTCCTCGAGGTCAACACCCGGCTGCAGGTCGAGCATCCGGTTACGGAGTTCATCACGGGCGTCGACATCGTGAAAGAGCAGATCCGTGTGGCCGCCGGCGAACGGCTGGCGTTCAAGCAGGGTGACGTCGCCTTCACCGGCCACGCGATCGAGTGCCGCATCAACGCTGAAGATCCAGTCACGTTCACGCCGTCGCCCGGTGTCGTGCACGCGTTCAGTGTGCCGGGCGGTCCCGGCATCCGCGTCGACACGTTCGTCCACGCCGAGGCAACGATTTCCCCGTACTACGATTCACTGATCGCAAAGGTCATCGCGTGGGGGCGCGATCGGCAGGAAGCGATCGCGCGCATGCGCCGGACCCTCGAATTGACCGTCATTGAGGGCATCAAGACGTCCATCCCGCTGCATCTGAAGATCCTCTCCGATCCGGACTTCGTCGCAGCGCGGATCAACACCGCCTTCATGGACCGCTACGGCGTCGAAAAGAAAAAAGGTGACAAGCCCTTCGCCGAAGCTGTGTGAAGGCGGGCTCTATCCAATTCTCGACGTCGATGCAGCGGTCGCGCACGGCTGGGGGCCGCTGGATCTCGCGCGCGCCTGGCTCGATGGCGGTGCGCGGCTGGTGCAGCTTCGCGCGAAGTGGCTCGGCTCCGGAGCCCTCCTCGACCTGGCGGAGCAGCTCGTCGCGCTCACGGGCCGGTATGGGGGACGGCTGATCGTCAACGATCGCGCCGACGTGGCCCGCATGACGGGGGCGGCGGGCGTGCACGTCGGGCAGGAGGATGTTCCCGCTGCCGCGGCGCGCGCGATCGTGGGCGCCGATGCGCTCGTCGGCCTGTCGACGCACACCGCGGCGCAGATCGACGTGGCCCTTCACCAACCCATCTCGTATCTGGCTGTGGGACCGGTGTTCGGCACCTCCACCAAGGAGACTGGGTATGCTCCGGTCGGCCTCGACTTGATCCGCTACGCGGTCGCGCAAGGCGGGACGATCCCGGTCGTGGGCATCGGTGGAATCGACCGGCAACGGGCGCCGGAGGTCCTGGCCGCCGGCGCCGCCGCCGTGGCGGTGATTTCAGATCTGATCACCGGCGATCCCGCGGCTCGCGTCCGGGCCTACCTTGTATAATCTCCCGGCCTTCGCCTTCCCTGGAGGATGAATGGATTCGAATCTGTTCAAGACGAAGTCTATCGAGCAGCTGGTCGGAGACGCTGAAAGCGGGGCCAAATCGCTTCGGCGGACGCTGACGGCGTTCGACCTGACGATGCTCGGGATCGGCGCGATCATCGGAACCGGCATCTTCGTGCTGACGGGCACCGCGGCCGCCAATCAGGCTGGTCCCGCCATCGTGCTGTCGTACGCACTGGCCGGCGTGGCGTGCGGGTTCGCGGCGCTGTGCTACGCCGAATTCGCCGCGATGATCCCGATCGCCGGAAGCGCGTACACCTATTCGTACGCGACGCTCGGTGAGATTTTCGCCTGGATGATCGGCTGGGACCTGATTCTCGAATACGCGGTCGGATCGATGACGGTCGCGATCGGCTGGAGCGGATATTTCCAGCGGATCCTCGCCGGATTCGGCATCCATCTGCCGACCTGGATGAGTGCGGCACCGGATCCGGTGACGGGATCGTTCGTGAACCTGCCGGCGATTCTGATCGTACTCGGCATAATGGTGCTGCTGGTCATCGGCGTGCGCGAGAGCGCGCGCTTCAACGCCGCGATGGTCGCCATCAAGCTCGTGGCGGTGGTGTTCTTCATCGTCGCGGGCTTCAGTTACGTGAAACCGGAGAACTGGTCGCCGTTCGCTCCGTACGGCTGGGCGGGCATCATGACCGGCGCTGCGGTCGTGTTCTTCGCGTATATCGGATTCGACGCGGTGTCTACGACCGCCGAGGAAGCAAAGAACCCGAGCCGCGACCTGCCGATTGGCATCATCGCCTCGCTCGTCATCTGCACGCTCCTGTACTTCATCGTTGCGGGAATTCTCAGCGGCATCGTGCCGGTCGTCCAGTTCAAGAACGACGCACAGTTTCTCAACGCACCGGTCGGCTATGCGCTGGCCGTGATCAACCAGGACTGGGCGGCGGGTCTCGTGTCGGCGGGCGCCGTGGCCGGCATCACCAGCGTGCTGCTCGTGATGCTCATGAGCCAGCCGCGCATCTTCTTCTCGATGAGCCGCGACAAGCTGCTGCCGCCGGGCGTCAGCAAGGTGCACCCGCGGTTCAAGACGCCCTACATCACCACGATCATCACCTGCGTCATCGTGGCCATCGCCGCCGGGTTCATCCCTATTCAGGTCGTGGGCGAGATGACCAGCATCGGGACGCTGTTCGCGTTCGTCGTCGTCTCGGTCGCGGTGCTCGTGCTGCGCGTCAAGCGGCCCGACGCCCACCGGCCGTTCAAGGTCGCCGGCGGGCCCATCATCCCCATCCTCGGCGCCGCATCATGCCTGTACCTGATGGTCAGCCTCTCGGTCATGACGTGGACGCGGTTCCTGCTGTGGCTCGACGTCGGGATGCTGATTTACTGGCTGTACGGCCGCACGCACAGCGCGCTGCGCGATCCGCGTGAGTCCGCGCGTCAGAGCGGGCTCGAAGCGACTGGCAACCTCGTGACGATCGTCGGCTCGCTCGTGGCTTTCAACGGGCTCGCGATTGCGCTCCTCGGCCTCCTGACCGAGTGGGGCGTGACGAACGAGAGCCTCGCGAAATGGGCCGAGCTCGACGCTCGCCTCAGCCACATCGGTCTGCACGTGAACCCGGAGATCGCCGATCGATTCGGCCTGACGATCCTGGGCATCGGCGCGGTCCTGCTGATCCTGGGTCTGGTGTTGCGGCGCGCCGGCCGCCGGACGGCCTGACGCCGGAAGTGGGGGAGCGATCAGCGCCCGCATCCTCAACGGCGCCCGCGTCGCCGATGCAATTCGAGCGGAAGCCCGGCCCCGGATAGAGGCGTTCCGGGCGCGTGCGGGACGCGCGCCCGGCCTCGCGATCGTCCTCGTTGGCGACGACGCAGCGTCTGAAATCTACGTCCGCAACAAGACCAAGAGCGGCGGCGAGGCGGGCCTTGCGGTCAAGCTCGAGCGTCTGCCGTCGTCTGCAGCGATCGACGATGTGCTCGGGCTGATTCGCCGGTTGAACGGCGATCCGGCCATTGACGGCATCCTCGTGCAGTCGCCGCTGCCCAAAGCGCTCGGCGCCGACGGTTCGCAGCGCGTCTTCGACGCGGTCGATCCGGCGAAAGACGTCGACGGGTTTCATCCCATCAATGTCGGACGGCTCGCCCAAGGGCGCCCCGCGCTCGCCCCCTGCACACCCGCGGGCATCATCGAGCTGCTGGATCGATCAGGCATTCCGATCGCTGGCACGCGCGCCGTCGTGCTCGGCCGATCGCCTATCGTCGGACGGCCGATGGCGGCGCTCCTCGTGGCGCGCGATGCCACGGTCACTATTTGCCATTCGAAGACGCCGGACCTCGCGGCCGTCTCCGCCACGGCGGACCTGCTCATCGCGGCGATCGGCCGTCCGGCGTTCGTCACGCGCGAGTTCGTCAAGCCGGGTGCGACCGTCGTAGACGTCGGGATTTCACGGCTGACCGACCGCGCGCGGGTCGAGTCGCTCTTCGGCAGTACGCCGCGGATGGCGACATTCGAGACGAACGGCTCGCTCGTCGTCGGCGACGTGCATCCGGCGGTCGCGGAGGTCGCCGGGGCGCTGACGCCGGTCCCCGGCGGCGTCGGGCCACTCACGATCGCGATGCTCCTGGTGAATACCGTCACGGCGGCCGAGCGGCGCGTGACGGTGTAGGGCCCGACGTTACGGTCGGGCGTGCGCCGATGCGGCGAGGTGGTTCAGGATATCGTCAACCTGCCGGTCCGTATCCTCGAACGTCCCGTCGGTGCGTATCACGTGATCGGCGCGCTTGACCTTTTCCTGGATCGGCATCTGCGCGGCGATCCGCTGGCGCGCATCTGCATCAGACAAACCATTCCGCGCGATGAGGCGAGCCAGCTGCGTCTCCGGCGTGCAGGCGGCGACGATGACGCGGTCGAAGTCGCGGTCGTGACCGGTCTCGTAGAGCAACGGAATATCGGCAACCGCGAGCGGCGCGCCGGCAACCTCAGCCCGGCGCAGCCATCCCTGGATGGCCTCGTAGACGGCCGGATGCACGATGTGCTCGAGATCGCGGCGCCCGGCCTCGTCGGAAAAGATTGTCGCCGCGAGCCGTTCGCGATCGAGCGCGCCGTCGGCGCGCAGCACGCCCGTCCCGAACCGCTTCGTGATGGCCGCCAGGCCGGGCGTGCCGGGCCGCACGACCTCACGCGCGAGCTGGTCGGCGTCGATCACGGGCACGCCCTTTGAGGCCAGCCGGGCGGCGCAATACGACTTTCCAGTCGCGATGCCGCCGGTCAAGGCTATACGAATCATGACAAAGACGATGGGGGATTGGGGATCCTCAATCCCCAATCCAAAATCCACAATGCAAGCGTCAGTGGATTAGCTCCGCCGGCGTTTCCTCATCGTCCTTCGCCGGCGCGATGCGTTCTTCGACGAAGGTATTCCATTCGTGGCAGTGCGGGCACTGCCAAAGGAGCTCGGTGCTGCGGTACCGGCATCGCACGCACACGTGCGGGTCGAGGTAGAACACCGCCTCCTCCGCGAGATCGATGTAGCGGGCGACGAGCTGACGCGGGAGATCCATTGAAGACAGCCGCCGCCAGATCGCCTGATGGAGCGCCAGCGCGTGCGGGTTGTGGACGAGCGCGTCGAAGAGGAGGCCGAGCGCTTCCGAGCTGAGACCGCGATCCCCGAGGTGGCGTGCCAGCGCCAGGCGCGCGCGCCAGTCCTGCGGACTCGCGTCGATCAGGCGGCGGCACAGCTCCAGGAACCGTTCGGGTGTTCCCAGCTGGGCATAAGCCGCGGCCAGCCGGTCGAACGCGAGATACGCCCGCTCCGGGGCCACGTGAATCAGCTGTTCCCAGAGCGCGATGGCGTCGGTCGTCCGGCCGTCCTTGAGCCGCACCTCGCCGAGGCTCAGATAGGCGGGCAGCGCGCCAGGGTCCATCTCGATAGCCGCCTCGAAGCGCTTTGCCGCCTCCTGCCGATCGCCGCGCGCCAGCGCTTCACGTCCAAGCTCGTTCTCGATGAACGCCAGTGTCGCCTGGCTGCGGGGCTTTTCTTCCGGTGCCGCCGATTCGCGAAGCCGTTCGCGGATGTTGTGGGCCTGCTGCCATTGTTTCTGCTCGGCGTAGAGCTTTTCGAGGTTCAGCAGCGCGTACTGGTTATCGGGATCGAGCCGCAGCACTTCAGTAAACGCCTCGACCGCGCGGTCCACGAAGCCGCCGCGGCGGTAATCGAGCCCGAGGCAGAGCAGGACGTTCGCGTGCTCAAGTTTGCGGAGGTTCGGCCGCTGTAGCAGCGCCTGGTGTTCCTGAATCGCGCGGCCGACCTGCCCCTTTTCGCGAAACAGATTGCCGAGAATGAGACGCAGCTCGAGCGACTCCGGATGGAGCGCCCCGGCACGCGACAGCGCGTCGATCGCCTGATCGGTCTGGTTGGCGACGAGAAAGTTCAACCCGAGGATGAAGTGGGGTGAGTCGCGGAGCCGCCGCCGGTCGACCCAACGGCCATCCTGCAATTTATAGCGCTCCCATGCCTTGCCGGCCGCGAGGCCGACGAGCAGCGCGACGAGCGCCGCAATGATGAGCTGCGCGTTGTTTTCCATCAGAACATCTGCGTACGCCAGAGGTCGTGCACCTGCACCACGCCCTCGAGCAGGTCGTTGTCTCCGACGACGACGACCGCAGTGATCTTGCGATCTTCCATGAGCCTCAGGGCTTCGACCGCGAGCAGGGAGCGGCGAATCGTAACGGGCCGGGGAGTCATGACATCGGCGGCCCTGGCGTCGCGGATGCTCGCATCCCAATGGCGCCGCAGGTCGCCGTCGGTGATGATCCCGACCAGGCGACCACCCGCATCGGCGACGCACGTCATCCCGAGGCGCTTGCTCGACATTTCGTGAACGACATCTTTCATCGGCGTGTCGACGAGAACGCGCGGGACGTCGTCGCCAGTGTGCATGACGTGCTCGACGCGCATCAGGCGCCGTCCGAGCCTGCCGCCCGGATGAAGGTTGGCGAAGTGCTCTTCGCTGAAGCCCTTCCGCACGAGGAGCGTCATCGCCAGCGCGTCACCGAGCGCCAGAGCTGCCGTCGTGCTCGCCGTGGGAACGAGATTCATCGGGCACGCTTCGCCGCGGATGCCGCAGTCGAGCGTCACGTCGGCCGCCTGCCCGAGCGGCGAGCCAGGCGAGCCGGTGACCGCGATCAGACCCGCGCCGATCCGGCGAATCGCTTCGATAAGCCGCAGGATCTCCTCCGTTTCGCCGCTATACGACAGGGCCATGACGATATCGTCGCGGCGCACGACGCCGAGGTCTCCGTGGATCGCATCGGTCGGATGCATGAAGAACGCGGACGTGCCGGTGCTCGCGAACGTCGCCGCAATCTTCCGGCAGATGATCCCCGACTTGCCGAGTCCCGTGACGATGACGCGCCCCTCGCACGCGAAGAGCATGGCGACGGCGCGCTCGAACGGCTCACCCAGCCGGTCGACGAGCGAAAGGATCGCGGCCGCCTCGGTGCGAAGGACCCGGCGCGCGAGATCGAGCGCGTCGACCGTTGCCGGCGTGGCTTCGACCGCGCGCTTTTCGCTCATCTCGTTACTCCGACTTCGCGCACTGCGGCATCGATCCGGAGCAGCCGGGCGAGCAGCACGTCCAGCCGCGCGAGCGGCAGGGCGTTTTGCGCGTCGCTCTTGGCGGTTGCCGGATCGTCGTGCACCTCGAGGAACACGCCGTCCACGCCCGCGGCGACGCCGGCAGACGCCAGCGGTTCGATGAACTCCGCCTGACCCGCCGTCACGCCCTCTCCAGCCCCGGGAAGCTGCAGGCTATGGGTGACGTCGAACACCACCGGATAGCCGAGTCCGCGCAGAATGGGAAACGCGCGCATGTCGACGACGAGGTTGTGATAGCCGAAGCTGACGCCGCGTTCGGTCACGATGACGTTCCCGTTGCCCTCCGCCGTGACCTTGGTGATCGCGTGGCGCATGTCGTCGGGGGCGAGGAATTGCCCCTTCTTGATATTCACTGCCCGGCCGGTGCGCGCCGCCGCGACGAGCAGATCGGTCTGCCGCGACAGGAAAGCCGGGATCTGTAGGACGTCAGCGACTTCAGCCGCGGGACTCGCCTGCGCCGCTTCGTGGATGTCCGTGAGAATCGGAAGGCCCGTGCGCCGCTTCACCGTCGCCAGGGTGCGAAGCCCGGCGTCGAGGCCCGGCCCCCGGTACGATCGTACGGACGTGCGATTCGCCTTGTCGTACGACGCTTTGAAAATCAGCGGGATCCGATGCCGCCCGGCGATCTCGGCGATCGCCTCGGCCATCTTCAACGCGTGCGCGTCGCTTTCGATGACGCAGGGGCCGGCGATGAGCGTCAGCGGCGCGCCGCCGCCAAGCCGGACGCCGCCAATCTGGACGGCCTGCACCTGGAGATTCTACCCCGCGACGACCTCGGCCGCCCGCGAACTGGTCTTGTGTTTGTGGCTGGCTTCGACGAACCCCGCGAACAGCGGGTGAGGGTCGAGCGGCTTGGATTTGAACTCGGGATGGAATTGCACCGCGACGAACCATGGGTGGCTCGGCACTTCGACGATTTCGACGAACTTGCCATCCGTGGAGCGGCCGACAATCTCGAGCCCGCTGTCGGTCAGCGCCCGCTCATAGAGACAGTTGAACTCGTAGCGATGGCGGTGCCGCTCGTGAATCACCGACCGCCCGTAGAGCCGCTGCGCGAGTGACCCGGGCTTGAGCTGGCAGTCGTATGAACCCAGGCGCATGGTTCCGCCCAGGTCGTCCACGCCGAGCAGGTCGCGCAGTTTGTAAATGATCTTGTGCGGCGAGTCGGGCGAGACCTCGGTCGAGTCCGCTTCCGCAAGTCCGGCAACGTGCCGCGCGTACTCGACGGCAGCCCATTGAAAGCCGTAGCAGATGCCGAAGTAGGGAATGCGGCGCTCCCGGGCGATCTCGGCGGCCTTCATCATGCCGCGCGTGCCGCGGTCGCCGAACCCGCCGGGAACGAGGATTCCGTGCGCGCCGTCGAGCAGCCGCGGACCGTCCGGCTGCTCCAGCGCCTCGGCTTCTACCCAGCGGATATTCACGCGCAGCCGGTGCTTGAAGCCGCCGTGGTACAGCGCTTCGTTGAGGCTCTTGTACGAATCCTCGTAGCCGACGTACTTGCCGACTACGTGAATGGTCACCTCGTCCTTTGGATTCTGTATGCGATTGACGAGGTCTTCCCACGCGGCCATGCGGCGCTCTGTCTGCGGAAGGTGAAGCGCCTTCAGGATGATCCGATCGAGGCCCTCGGCTGCCAGCACGAGGGGCACCTCGTAAATGCTCGAGACGTCCTTCGCGGTGATGACCGCCTCTTCCTCGACGTCGCAGAAGAGCGCAATCTTCCGCTTGATGTCCGTATCGAGGAAGCGATCCGTCCGGCAGAGGAGAATGTCCGGCTGAATACCAATGGCGCGCAAATCGCGGACGCTGTGCTGAGTCGGTTTGGTCTTGAGCTCTCCGGCAGCGCCGATGAAGGGTACGAGCGTCAGGTGGATGTAGAGCGTATTCTCCCGGCCGACGTCCTGCCGCAGCTGTCTGATCGCTTCGAGGAACGGCAGGCTCTCGATGTCGCCGACCGTGCCGCCGATCTCAACGATGACGACGTCCACTTCATTTCCCGGCTCGGTGGCCGCCTTCTTCGGCACCGATCGGATGCTCTCCTTGATCTCGTTGGTGATGTGCGGAATGACTTGCACCGTGCGGCCCAGGTAGTCGCCGCGGCGTTCCTTCTGAATAACCGACAGATAAATCTTGCCCGTCGTCCAGTTGTTGTTGCGCGTCGCCACCATGTTGGTGAAGCGCTCGTAATGGCCCAGATCGAGGTCGGTCTCCGCGCCGTCGTCCGTCACGTAGACCTCGCCGTGCTGGTACGGGCTCATCGTCCCGGGATCGACGTTGATGTAGGGGTCGAACTTCTGCAGCGCGACGCGATAGCCGTGGCCTTCCAACAGACTGCCGATGGAGGCGGCGGCGAGGCCCTTGCCGAGCGAGGAGACCACGCCTCCAGTCACGAGGATGTATTTCACGGGTCGCGTTTTATCGGTCATACGTGTTGTCGGAGCGGCTGAGCGGCAGCGAGCCGCCGACGCACGCGCTCCAGATCCGTCGGCGTGTCAACTTCGATCGAGTTCTCCGTGGTTTCGACGGTTCGGATGCGATAGCCGTGCTCGAGGACGCGCAGCTGTTCGAGCGCCTCGGCCTGCTCGAGCGGCGTCGGTGTGAGCCGCGACAGCTCGAGGAGGAAGCTGCGCCTGTAGGCATAGAGGCCAATGTGCTTCCAGACCTCTACCGCGCGGCCATCCCGATTGAACGGAACCGGCGCTCGCGAAAAATAGAGTGCATCGCCATCCGGCGCCACGACCACCTTGACGATGTTCGGATCGGCGATGGCCTCGGGATCGTCGAGACGCTGCCGGAGCGTGCTCATCGGAAGCGAGGGATCGTCGGCGAGCACACCAGCCACATCATCGATTGTGCCGGGCTCGATCAGAGGCAGATCGCCCTGCACGTTGACGACGATGTCGCAGTCAAGAGACGCGGCGACTTCGGCGACACGGTCGGTCCCGCTCGCGTGCGCCGGTGACGTCATGCGCACGTCGCCGCCGAACTCGGCGACCGCTGCGCGGATCCGCTCGTCATCGGTTGCCACGATCGTGGCGGCGACGGATCGCGCCGAAGCGGCGCGGCGATACACGTGCTCGACCATCGGTCGGCCGTTGATTTCTGCGAGGGGTTTGCCAGGGAAGCGAGTAGAACCGAATCTGACTGGTATTACGACCGCGACGCGCGGGGGCACGGACAATCTTACCACAGTGGCTAAAGCCCCGTGCCACGGTGCGCAGTCGAACCTGCGTAGACGTGCTACGATGATGCGCTCATATCCTATGCAGGTCCGACGTTCGGCGGCGATCGTCGGCGGCGTCGCAGTTCTCGGCGCCTGGTTCGCGTCCGCGACCGGCCTGATTCCAGGCGACTCCGATCCTGCACCGCTGCAACCGCGCCCATCGGCGACGTCTGGCGGTGCAACGCTCGACGAGGAGGTGCGGGCGCAGGCGGCGCGGTTGACCGATCGCCTTCGCCGCGCGCCGAGCCCTCAACCGACGAGCCGAAATCCATTCCGGTTCGAGTCGCGCCGCCCCACGCCGGTCGAGCGCGGCGTCCGGACACGGCCCGCCGCTGTCGAGGCTCCGCCCGCGCCCGTCGTCACGGCGCTGCCAATCAAGCTCGAGGGCCTCGCCGAGCGCGAGGTCGATGGCGTGAAAAAGCGCATCGCCATCCTGTCGATCTTCACAGAGGTGTTTCTCGTTGCCGAAGGCGAGACGTTCAATACTCGACATCGCGTCAAGACGATCGGAACGGACGTCGTCGAGCTCGAAGAAATCGCAACCGGGATCATCACCAGGCTCGCGATTCGATAACGGCTAGATCCTCACAACAACTGCGCTTTTCACCGCGGACGCGCGGCGGACTTCCGCCACGACCCGGTCATCAATCTCCCCGCTCGGAGCATCCACGCTGACCACGCCGACCGCGCCGGCCGGTCCGCGGCCAAGCGCGAAGGCCCCGATGTTGATCCCGTGACGGCCGAGAACGGTGCCGACTTCTCCGATGACGCCGGGCCGGTCGTCGTTGGCGAGCACGATAAGCGTCCCTTCGAGGGGCGCCTCGACGGCGACGCCGTCGAGAAGGACGAGGCGCGGCGTGCCCGGCTCGAAAACCGCGCCTTCAACCCAGCGTTCGCCGCCGCTCGTATGCAGCTTGACCGAGATCAGCGATGTGAAATTGCGGCCTCGGCTGCTCCGCGACTCGACGACCTCGACGCCCCGGCCGGCGGCGACGGCGCGGGCGTTCACCAGTGAGATGCCCGACGCCAGCATCCGCTTGAACAATCCCACGAGAACCGCACTCGTCAGGAGATCGCCGGGCGCTTCGTTCAGCGCTCCGTAGTAGCGCACGCCGACGGCGTGGGTGCGAGCCTCTTCGAGTTGACTCGCCAGGCTTCCGAGCGCTTCCGCGAGGCGGAGCGCCGGCTGCAGGCGGCGGAACTCCTCGGCCGATACCGACGGGAAGTTGACGGCGTTGCGGACGATGCCGTCACGCAGAAAATCGCGGACGCTCGTGACCGTCTCGAGCCCGACGAGCTCCTGCGCCTCGTGCGTGGAGGCGGCGATGTGCGGCGTGGCGACGACCTGCGGCAGCTTCGTCAGGCGTGTGTCCGTTGGTGGCTCGATTTCGAAGACATCCAGGCCGGCGCCGGCCACGTGGCCGGATTCGATCGCGTCAGCCAGCGCCCCTTCGTCGATCAGGTCGCCGCGCGAAGTGTTCACGATTCGCACACCCGGCTTGCAGCGCGCCAGCCGGGCAGCATCGAAGAGATGGTGTGTGGCGGGCGTCGACGGTAAGTGGAGGCTGATGTAATCGGCCTGCGCGCACAGATCGTCCAGCGTCAGCAGAGCGACGCCGAGGTCCTGCGCGACGTGCGCGGCTATGTACGGATCGTGGGCCACGACCGTCATCCCGAAGCCATGCGCGCGTGCGGCTACCGCCTGCCCGATACGTCCAAGGCCCACCACACCCAGCGTCTTGCCGCGCAACTCGGCGCCGAGCAGGCCCTTCTTCGCCCATCGTCCTTCCTTCATCGAGCGATCGGCGCTTGGAATGGCCCTGGCGGCTGCGAGCATCAGGGCCAGCGCGTGCTCGGCCACACTGATGCTGTTGGCGCCGGGCGCGTTCATCACGATGATGCCGCGGGCGCTGGCCGCCTCGAGATTGACGTTGTCGACGCCGGTTCCGGCGCGAGCGACGACCTTCAGGCCTGGCGCCGCGTCGAGCAACCGTTCGTCGACAGTCGTGGCGCTTCGCACGACCAGCGCGTCTGCGCCGGAAAGATCGGCCGCAAGCGTTTGCGGGTCGCGACCGGCGCGCGCATCGACAATCCAGCCGGGTTCAGCGCGCAGAAGGTCAAGGGCGGAGGCGGGGAGCTGGTCGGAGACGACGATTCGCATTCCTATATAATGATGCGTTCCGTAGAACGTGTGACGAGCGCACTACGGTGGTGCAAATCGCTGGATCGGCGCGGATGATGCGGCTCACCGCAGGATCGACCGCCCGTTTTCCACACACTTTTCCACCGTTTCTGTTGAAATCCCCCGACGCGCCAAAGGGGACGTGACCTAAACTGCATGCCTCATTTTGCGACGCTCACGCCGCCGACCGACGGCGCCGCTATCACGCGGAAGAACGGTCAACTGCAAGTTCCCAATCATCCGATCGTCCCTTTCATCGAAGGAGACGGCACGGGCCCTGACATCTGGCGCGCGAGCGTGCGAGTGTTCGACGCCGCGGTGACAAAGGCGTTCGGCGGCAGCCGGAAGATCGCCTGGTTCGAGGTGCCAGCCGGCGAAAAAGCCAAAGATACGGTCGGCGAGTGGCTGCCAAATGACACGCTCGAAGCCGTGCGGGCTTACAAGGTCGCCATCAAAGGTCCGCTGACCACGCCGGTCGGAGGCGGCATTCGAAGCCTCAACGTCACCCTGAGACAAGTGCTCGACCTCTACGCGTGCGTGCGCCCCGTGCGGTACTTCAATGGTACGCCCGCGCCGGTCACGCATCCCGAGCGGATGAACGTGGTGATTTTCCGCGAGAACACCGAGGACGTCTACGCGGGCATCGAATGGGCGAAGGGTACTCCGCAGGCCGAGAGGGTCATCCAGTTCCTCGAGCGCGAGATGGGCATGCGTGTGCGTCCCGACTCGGGCATCGGGATCAAACCGATCTCCGAGACCGGAACCAAGCGGCTCGTCCGGATGGCGATTAACTACGCGCTGATGAACAAGCGCAAGGTCGTGACCCTGGTCCACAAGGGCAACATCATGAAGTTCACCGAGGGCGCCTTCCGCGACTGGGGATACGAAGTCGCGAAAAGCGAGTTCCGCGACCGGATCGTCACCGAGGAGGAAACAGGGCAGGGAACGGCGGCCGCGGGCAAGCTGCTCATCAACGATCGCATCGCGGACAGCGTGTTCCAGCAGGTACTGACGCGGACGTCGGATTACGACATTTTCGCGACGCCGAATCTGAACGGCGACTACCTTTCGGATGCCTGTGCGGCGCAGGTCGGCGGCCTCGGGATGGCACCCGGCGCGAACATCGGCGATGACATCGCGTTTTTCGAGGCGACCCACGGAACAGCGCCGAAATACGCCGGCAAGGACATGATCAACCCGGGCTCGGTCATCCTGTCCGGCGTGATGATGTTCCGCTACCTCGGATGGGGCGAGGCCGCGGATCTGATCGAAGGCGGCCTCGAACGGACGATTCAGCAGAAGAAGGTCACCTACGATCTCGCGCGGCAGATGGAGAACGCGACGGAGTTGAAGACGTCGCAGTTCGCGGACGCTCTTATTTCAAACATGTAGGGACTAGGGACCAGGGACTGACGACCGAACACAGCGTCTGTGTCCTTTGTCTCAGTTCTAGTCCCCAGTTCCTAGTCCCCAGTCCCTACAGGAGTGTTGGATGAACCGTAAAGTCACCGTGGTCGGCGGCGCCGGCGCCGTCGGGCAGACCGTGGCCCGGCAGATCGCCAACAAGGAATTGGCCGATGTCGTCATCGTCGACATCGCCGATCAGAAGGCGGCGGGCGTCGCGCTCGACATCTATGAGGCTTGCCCGATCGAGGGCTCCGATTCCCGCCTGATTGGCGTGGGCACGTCCGGGTGGGCTGAGACGGCCAATTCCGACGTCGTCGTCATCACGTCGGGCGTCCCCCGCAAGCCCGGCATGAGCCGCGACGACCTGCTGAACGTGAACTACAAGATCATGCAGGACGTGACGGCCGAGGTCGTCAAGCACTCGCCAAACTGCATCATCGTTCCAGTGAGCAATCCGCTCGACGCGATGGCCCAGGCGGTGTACCGGCTCAGCAAGTTCCCGAAGCACCGCGTTATCGGGATGGCGGGTGTCCTCGACTCGGCGCGGATGCGGACATTCATCGCCATGGAGCTGAACGTCTCGGTCGAGAACGTCCATGCCTTCGTGCTCGGCGGCCACGGCGACACGATGGTCCCGCTTGCCCGGTACTCCACGGTCGCAGGGATTCCGCTGCCCGATCTCCTGCCGAAGGATCGGATTGACGCGATTGCGAAGCGCACCGCCGACGGCGGCGCTGAAATCACGAAGCTGGTCGGCACGAGCGCCTGGTTCGCGCCCGGCTCGGCGGTCGTCGAAATGGTCGACGCGATCCTGAAGGACAAGAAGAAGATCCTGCCGTGCTCGGTTTATCTCGAAGGGGAGTACGGCATCAACGGGCTCTTCGTCGGCGTACCGGTGAAGCTCGGAGCACGCGGGGTCGAAGAGATCATCCAGATCAAGCTCACGGCGGAAGAGAAGGCCGCGCTGGATAAGTCCGCTGGCGCGGTACGGGAGCTCGTTGGCGTAATTAACGTTTAGGGTAGGGGCGGTTCGCGAACCGCCCTTACTCACCGAGAGAAGAGCTTGGCCCGGAGATACTCGCGATTCATCATCGCGATGTTGGCGAGGCTGATCTCCTTCGGGCAGACGGCCTCGCACTCGCCTTCGTTCGAGCAGCTTCCGAACCCCTCGGCGTCATGCCGGTCGACCATTTCGACCACGCGGGTCCGCCGCTCGATCTGTCCCTGCGGCAACAGTCCAAGATGCCGGATCTTCGCGGCTGCGAAGAGCGCAGCCGACGCATTCTTGCACGCCGCGACGCACGCGCCGCAGCCGATGCAGGCCGCGGAATCCATCGCCTGCTCCGCGACAGGCTTCGGAACGAGGATCGCGTTGCCATCCGGAGCGCCACCGACGTTCACCGACGTGTAGCCGCCGGCCTGGACGATCCGATCGAGCGCGCTGCGATCCACGACGAGATCCTTGATGACGGGGAAGGCACGTGCGCGCCACGGCTCAATCGTCAGCGTGTCGCCATCCTTGAACCGCCGCATGTGAAGCTGGCACGTCGTCGTAGCAGGATCGGGGCCGTGCGCGACGCCATTGATCATCACGCCGCATGCACCGCAGATTCCCTCGCGGCAATCGGAGTCGAACGCGATCGGATCCTCACCCTTGGCGATAAGCCCCTCGTTGACGACATCGAGCATCTCGAGGAAGGACATGTCGGGAGAGACATGTTCGGCCGTGTAGTCCACGAGCCGCCCCTCCGTCTTCGGTCCGGCCTGCCGCCAGACCCGCAAGTGAATTCGCACGCTGTCTCCCTGAGCCCCAGTCCGTAGTCCCTAGCCCTAGTCCCTACTTGTAACTTCTCTGCGACGGCTTGACGTATTCGAACGCGAGCGGCTCCTTGTGGAGCACGGGGGGCTTTCCGACACCCGCGAACTCCCAGGCCGCCACGTAGCTGAATCGCTCGTCGTCGCGGAGCGCCTCGTTGTCCGGCGTCTGGTGCTCTTCGCGGAAGTGGCCGCCGCACGATTCTTCGCGCTGCAGGGCATCGAGCGCCAGGAGCTCCGCGAACTCCAGGTAGTCGGCGACGCGGCCGGCGTACTCGAGGGTCTTGTTCAGGTTGTTTCGCTCCCCGGGAACGGAGACGTTCTGCCAGAACTCCTCGCGCAGTTGAGGGATGCGGGTGAGCGCAGCTTTCAGGCCGGCGGCGTTGCGCGCCATACCGACTCCGTCCCACAACAGGCGTCCCAGCTCGCGGTGGAGCGCGCGCGGAGTCTTGCGGCCTTTCACCTTCAGCAACGTGTCGATTCGCTGCTGCGTCGCCTGCGCCGCCTCGCGGAAGGCGTCATGGTCCGCGGTCACGGGGGGCAGAGACGAGCTCCCCAGGTAGTGAGCGAGCGTGTACGGGATTACGAAGTAACCATCGGCGAGCCCCTGCATCAGGGCGCTCGCGCCAAGCCGGTTCGCGCCGTGGTCCGAGAAATTCGCCTCGCCGAGCACGTGGAGGCCCGGCACGTTGCTCATCAGGTTGTAGTCCACCCAGAGCCCGCCCATGGTGTAGTGGACGGCCGGATAGATCCGCATCGGGACCTCATACGGATCCTCGGCAGTGATCTTCCGGTACATGTCGAAAAGGTTTCCGTACTTGCTTGCGATCACGTCGCGGCCGAGACGCGCGATCGCATCGGTGAAGTCGAGGTATACGGCAAGGCCGCTGTCCCCGACGCCGCGCCCCTCGTCGCAGACGCCTTTCGCGGCTCGCGAAGCGACGTCGCGCGGCACCAGGTTGCCGAAGCTGGGGTAACGCCGTTCGAGGTAATAGTCCCGATCCTGTTCGGGAATGTCCTGCGGCGGACGCTTGTCCTGCGGGTTGTTCGGGACCCATACCCGGCCGTCGTTCCGGAGGCTTTCGCTCATGAGCGTCAGCTTCGACTGATGCTCGCCCGAGACCGGAATACAGGTCGGATGGATCTGCGTGAAGCACGGGTTGGCGAAGAGCGCGCCGCGCTTGTGCGCCCGCCACGCGGCCGTCACGTTCGAGTTCACCGCGTTGGTGGAGAGGTAGTAGGCCGTCCCATACCCGCCCGTGCAGAGCAGGACCGCGTGCCCGGCGTGGCGCTCCAGCTCGCCCGTTACGAGATTCCGAACCACTATCCCGCGCGCCTGCCCGTTGACGACGACCAGGTCCAGCATCTCGCGGTTCGGAAACATCCGGACCGTCCCACGCTCGACCTGCCGCATCATCGACTGGTACGCCCCGAGGAGGAGCTGCTGGCCCGTCTGACCGCGCGCGTAGAAGGTGCGTGACACCTGCGCGCCGCCGAACGAGCGGTTGTCGAGCAGCCCTCCGTATTCGCGCGCGAACGGCACGCCTTGCGCGACGCACTGGTCGATGATGTTGACGCTTAACTGCGCGAGCCGGTAGACGTTCGACTCGCGCGCCCTGTAGTCGCCCCCCTTGATGGTGTCGTAGAAGAGGCGCTGGATGCTGTCCCCGTCGTTCTGGTAGTTCTTCGCGGCGTTGATGCCGCCCTGGGCCGCGATGCTATGGGCGCGCCGGGCGCTGTCGTGGATGCAGAAGCTCAGGACCTGATACCCGAGCTCGCCGAGCGATGACGCCGCCGACGCACCCGCCAGACCCGTTCCGACGACGATGATCGTGAATTTGCGGCGGTTGGCCGGGTTCACCAGCTTCATCTCGAAGCGGTGACGGTCCCACTTGTCGGCGAGCGGTCCGCTGGGAGTCTTCGAATCGAGGGTCATCGCGTGAGATACACCACAACCGGAATGACGCCGAGGCCGCCGGCGATGACGACCGCGAGGATCGTTCCAAACGTCAGAAACCGCCGCGTCCGGCTCGGATCGTCGACGCCGAGCGACTGAAGGGAGCTCGAGATACCGTGACGGAGGTGAAAGCCGATCAGGAGCATCGCCACCACGTAAAGCGCCACCGTTACCGGGTTTCCGAAGAGCTCCCTCTCGAGGCGATACAGGTCCCGGACGCCCGTTTCGCCGACCTCGTACAATTCGCCGAACTTGAACTGCTTCAGGTGGATGACGACAAAGGCCAGCGTAATGAGGCCGGTCCAGATCATCGTCGTCGACGCAATCGTCTTGCGGCTCGTGTGGCCCGCCATCCGCTTCATCTCGTAGCTGTTCGGGCGAGCCCGGCGATTGTCGATGTACATCTGCACGGTCTTGAAGATGTGCAGCACGAATATGGCCGCCAGTCCGATCTCGATCGGGATGATCAGGGGATTCGAGAGCAGAAAGTGTGAGTATCCGTTGAACGACTCCGGCCCGAAGAAGACGAGCAGGTTTCCGGCCAGGTGGAGGATCAAATACAGGACGAGCGCGATCCCGGTGAGCGCGATGAGCAGTTTGGTTCCTACCGACGACGACAGAACGCTACGCGAGGGCATTACGCGCGGACTCCAACAGAAGATTGTATATGATTACTGGATCGCGATGAAGATTCACGAGTATCAGGCGAAGCAGATCCTCGCGCGGTACGGCGTACCGATCCCGCGCGGCGAAGTCGCTCACACACCGGAAGAAGCCGCCGGCCTCGCGCGCCGGCTTGGAAGCGGCGCAGTTGTCGTCAAAGCGCAAATCCATGCAGGCGGCCGAGGCAAAGGCGGCGGCGTCAAAGTCGCGAAGAAAGCGGACGAAGCCGAAGGGCTCGCGAAAAAGATTCTCGGCATGACGCTCGTGACGCACCAGACCGGTCCCGAAGGACGGGTCGTGGGCCGCGTGCTGATCGAAGAAGGGCTCGAGATTGCCCGCGAGTTGTATCTCGGGATGGTGCTCGACCGCTCGGCCGGGCGCCCGGTGCTGATGGTCAGCCCCGAAGGCGGAATGGATATCGAGCAGGTCGCTGCGGAGAAACCTGACCGGATCTTTAAGGAACACATCGATCCGTCCGTCGGTCTCGCGCCATTCCAGACGCGGAAGCTCGCGTTTGCGCTCGGCCTCGACGGGCCACTCGTGTCGAAAGCGGCAAAGCTCATGACCGCCGTCTACGACGCGTTTCGCCAGACCGACGCGTCGCTCGTCGAGATCAACCCGCTCATCGTCACAAAATCCGGCGATCTTCTCGCGCTCGACGCGAAGATGACGTTCGACGACAACGCGCTGTTCCGGCACCCGGAGATCAAGGAGTTCCGCGACCTTTCCGAGGAGGACCCGCTCGAAATCGAAGCCTCGAAGTACTCGCTGAACTACATCAAGCTCGATGGATCGATCGGATGCATGGTCAACGGCGCCGGCCTGGCCATGGCGACGATGGACATCATCAAGCTGGCCGGAGGTGAGCCGGCGAACTTTCTCGACGTCGGCGGTGGCGCCAACGCTGAGCAGATTCGCAACGCATTCAAGATCCTGATGTCCGACAAGCACGTGAAAGCCGTGCTCATCAACATCTTTGGCGGCATCCTCCGCTGTGACGTGCTGGCGGAAGGGGTCATCGCAGCCGTCAAGGAATTGGGCGTCCGCGTCCCGATCGTCATCCGCATGGAAGGCACGAACGTCGAGAAAGGGAAGCAGATGCTCCGCGAGAGCGGCCTCAATTTCACGACCGCTGACGCGATGGACGAGGCAGCGGAGAAAGTTGTCGCACTCGCCAGGAGCCAGGCGTAGCAACCAGCGCGCCGAACGTGAGCGAGGCGTGGCCCTTCGGCAGGCTCAGGGCCAACCTGAGCGGAGTCGAAGGTTGGCAGGCGCTGGGGGTGGGGCCCCAGCGCAAAACAACAAAAGATGTCCGTATTAATCGACAAGAACACACGCCTCCTCGTCCAGGGCCTGACCGGCCGCGAGGGCACCTTCCACGCCAAAGCGGCCGCGGCCTACGGGACAACGCTCGTCGGAGGCGTGACGCCGGGAAAGGGTGGAACGACCCACGAAGGCTGGCCGATCTTCGACACGGTCGAAGCGGCGGTGCGCCAGACCGGGGCGAACGCGTCGGTCATCTTCGTTCCGCCGGCCTTTGCTGCCGACGCGGTGATGGAGGCGGCCGACGCGTGCCTGGCGCTCACCGTCTGCATCACCGAAGGGATTCCGACGCTCGACATGATGCGCGCGCTGACGTTCCTCGCGCCACGCAAGACGCGCCTCATCGGTCCGAACTGCCCGGGCATCATCACCGCCGGCGAGGCGAAGGCGGGCATCATCCCCGGCCACATCTGCCAGCGCGGCCGCGTCGGGATCGTGTCGAAGAGCGGCACGCTGACCTATGAGGCGATCCACCAGCTCACGCGGCTCGGTCTCGGTCAGACGACGTGCATCGGCATCGGCGGCGACCCGCTGATCGGCACGACGTTCATCGACGCCCTGGAACTGTTCGCGAAGGACGCCGAGACCGAAGCGGTCGTGATGATTGGCGAGATCGGCGGTTCGGCGGAGGAAGAGGCGGCCGCCTGGATCACGAAACACTTCCGGAAGCCGGTCGTCGGGTTCATCGCAGGCCAGACCGCTCCGCCGGGACGCCGGATGGGGCACGCGGGCGCGATTATCGCCGGCGGCAAAGGTACGGCCGCCGAGAAGATGACCGCGCTCGAGCAGGCGGGCGTCACGGTCGTGAAGAGTCCCGCCGACATCGGCAAAGCCGTCGCAACGCGCCTCCTTAGCACGCACGAGACACGAGGCCCGAACCCCCAGGCACTGCTATAATTTCCTCTATATGCCAGCTTCAGACGTCGCGGTCCAGGAGACCGCGTCCCAATCATCGACCCGCCGAGTGGTGAACGACTTCAGCATTCAGGTCGCCACGGTCAACGGATCGGGCAGCCAGACCGCCAACCTGGTACTGCTGCGCTCGATCTTTCAGATGGGCATACCTGTTTCGGGCAAGAACCTCTTCCCGTCCAACATCGCGGGCTTGCCGACGTGGTACACGATTCGCGCGAACAAGGACGGCTGGATAGGGCGTAAGAAGGAGATCGACTTCCTCGTCGCCATGAACCCGGAGACGGCGAAAGAGGACGTGCTCACGCTCGAGGCCGGCGCCGCGGTCGTCTATGACGAACCGCTGAAGCTGAAAGAGCTGCGCGGCGACCTCGTGTTTTACCCGGTCCCGTTCGACAAGCTCGTGGCGGCCGTGTGCCCGGACGCGAAGCTGCGCCGGCTCGTCCGCAACATGATCTACGACGGGATCCTCTCGCGTCTCCTGAACGCCGACCTCGGCCAGATGGAGAAGGCGCTTCGGAAGCAGCTCGGGAAAAAGACCAAGGCGATCGAGCTGAACCTGAACGCCCTGAAGGCAGGCTACGAGTTCGCTTCCCAGAGTCTCGAGAAGCGCGATCCCTTGTGGCTCGAGCCGATGGACAAGACAGGCGGGAAGATCCTCGTCGAGGGGAACGCCGCCGGCGCGCTCGGGTGCGTGATGGCTGGCTGCACGGTCGTCGCCTGGTATCCGATCACGCCGTCGTCATCGCTCCCGGAAGCGATCATCGGCTACATGCGGAAGTACCGCACGGACAAGGCGACCGGCAAGGCGACGTTCGCGATTGTCCAGGCCGAGGATGAGATTGCGGCGCTCGGCATGGTGCTCGGGGCGAGCTGGGCTGGTGCGCGGGCGATGACGTCGACCTCGGGGCCGGGCGTCTCGCTGATGTCCGAGTTCGCCGGCTTGTCGTACTACGCCGAAGTTCCGGGCGTCATCTTCGACATCCAACGCGTGGGTCCGTCCACTGGACTCCCGACGCGCACGGCGCAGGGCGATATCACGCTCGCCGCGCTGAATTCACACGGCGACACGAAGCACGTCCTCCTCATTCCGGCATCCGTGGATGAGTGCTACCAGATGGCGATGGACGCCTTCGACCTCGCCGAACGTCTCCAGACGCTCGTCTTCGTCATGAGTGACCTCGATCTCGGCATGAATACCTGGATGTCGGACCCGTTCCCGTATCCCACCAAGCCGATCGACCGGGGCAAGCTGCTGACGCCCGAGGCCGTGAAGCGAATGGGCGGGCAGTTCGGCCGCTACATGGATATCGACGGCGACGGGATCCCCTACCGGTCCATCCCGGGCGATGGCATGCCGGCGTACTTCGCGCGCGGATCCGGTCACAACGCACGCGGCCAGTACAGTGAGCGTCCCGACGACTACCAGAACAATCTCGACAGGCTGGCGCGTAAGTTCGAGACGGCGAAAACGATGGTCCCGAAGCCGATCGTGGACGAGCAGCCTGGGGCCGAGATCGGGTTCGTGGCGTACGGAACGAGCCACTGGGCCGTCGAGGAGAGTCGCGACCAACTCACGAGGGAGAACGGCCTCAAGACCTCGTACCTGCGCCTCCAGGCGTACCCGTTCACGCCCGAGCTGGCCGCCTTCATCGAGCGACATCCCCGCGTCTACGTCATCGAGCAGAATCGCGACGCGCAGATGTTGTCGCTGATGAAGATCGACCTGACACCCGACCTCTCAGCGCGCTGCCGCAGTGTGCTGCACTACAACGGCCTGCCCATCGACGCGCGGTCGATCACCGACGACGTCCTGGTGCAGGAGGGTCTGAAAGCGCCGGCCGCGCAGCGCGCGGTGGAGTTCGCGGGCGGCTCCGGCGTCGGCGGCGAGTAAGCCCGACGGATAGAACAGGAACCAGACACCATGAGCGTAACGACGCCTCAACCCGGGAAGAAATCCAATCGGATCGGCCTCGAGATGCAGCCGTATCGCGGCGGCAAGACGACGCTGTGCGCCGGGTGCGGACACAACGCCATCTCCGAGCGCATCATCGACGCCTTCTTCGAGATGGGAGTCGATCCGAACCAGGTCATCAAGCTGTCGGGAATCGGGTGCTCCAGCAAGAGCCCGGCGTACTTCCTGGGCGGGTCTCACGGCTTCAACGCCGTCCACGGACGGATGCCGTCGGTCGGCACCGGCGCGATGCTGGCGAACCGGAAGATGATCGCGATCGGCGTGTCGGGGGACGGCGACACCGGCGCGATCGGCATCGGCCAGTTCGTGCACCTGATGCGGCGGAACCTGCCGATCGTCTACATCATCGAGGACAACGGCTGCTACGGCCTGACGAAAGGTCAGTTTTCGCCAACGGCCGATCTCGGGTCGAAGCTCAAGACCGGCGTCGTCAACGATCTGCCGCCGATCGACACGTGCGCGCTCGCGATCGAGCTGGGCGCGACCTTCGTGGCGCGATCGTTTTCTGGCGACAAGAAGCAGCTGCTCTCAATCCTGAAGGCGTCACTCAGCCATCGCGGGACGTGCATGATCGACGTCCTGTCGCCGTGCGTGACGTTCAACGATCACGACGGATCGACTAAGAGCTACGCGTACGTGAAGGATCACGACGAGCCGCTCGGCGAGGTCAGCTTCGTGCCGTTTTTTGAGGACATCAGCGTCGAGTACGACCCCGGCACGAGCAAGGAAGTCACGCTGCACGACGGGTCGCGCCTATATCTGAAGAAGGTGGCCGAGGACTACGACCCGACGGATCGGATCACGGCGATGCGGCTGCTGCACGAGACGTCGCGCCGCGGCGAGTTCGCGACCGGCGTGCTCTACATCGAGCCGGACCGCGACGATTTCATCGAGCTGCTGAATCTCGTCGACGAACCGCTGGCCACGTTGCCGCTCGAACGCATCCGCCCGGACAAAGCGGCGCTCGACGAAATCAACGAGTCCCTTCGCTGAACGGGCCTCGGGCCTCGTTCCACGTGCCTCGGGCAGTGCCTCGTCGCTCGTTCCTCGTCAGTGCCTCGTAGCTCGTCCCTCGCCAGATCCGAGGCGCTGAGGCACCACCGAGATCCGACGCACCACCGAGATCCGACGCACCACCGAGGTCCGAGGCACCACCGAGGTCCGAGGCACGAGGTACCGCCCGAGGCACGAGGCCCGAATCCCGAGGCACGATCTATCTATCCCTGACTCTCATCCTCGTTGGCGCCGAGAACGTCCTCGGCGATCCCGACGGGATCGTTCGGCAGGCCCTGATCGTTGACGCCAGGTCCATGCGGGTTGGCGTGCTGCGGCTGGTCGGGCCGATCGCCCTCGACCGCGCCCTTCTGAGCGTCTGGATCGTCACTCTGTGTCGGGTGTTGAGGCATATATAATCCACCGGATATGGAACGGACGTTGGCCATCATCAAACCGGACGCCGTCGGACGCGGGCTCGCCGGCAAGATCCTTCAACGCATCGAGGAGTCGGGATTCCAGATTCGTGCCATGCGGCTCGTCCGTCTGTCGAAAGCTGAAGCGGAAGGTTTCTACGCCGTTCATCGGGAGCGGCCTTTCTTCAAGAGCCTGACCGAGTTCATGTCGTCCGGACCCGCGGTGGTGCTGGCGCTCGAAGCGCCGGACGCGATCAAGAGGTGGCGGACGCTGATGGGCGCGACCGACCCGGCGAAGGCGGACGGTGGCACGATCCGCAAGGAATTCGGCGCATCCATCGAGCGCAATGCGACGCACGGATCCGACGCGCCGGAGACCGCGGCGTTCGAGGTGGCGTATTTCTTCGCTGGTATCGAACTGATCTGACGCCGGGTGCAGCCCTGAAGGGCTGCGCTACGACGCTCTTTTCTACGACGCTCGTTTCGTGGGTAAAACAGTTCTTCTCATCGGGTTACTGATCGCGGGCGCGGGCGCGCTGATGATGCTCGGCCTGCCGCTCGGACGGCTGCCGGGAGACTTCACGTTCCGCCGCGGCGGCATCACGTTCTACTTTCCGCTGGGCACCTCGATTCTCGTGTCGCTTATACTCACGCTCGTTTTCACATTGCTGCGAAGGTAGCCGGGATACCGGACGGTCGCTCACCTCAGCGCAGCGCAAGACAAAGAAAGAAGACATGGCTATCAAGTCTGACAAGTGGATCCGTCGCATGGCGCTCGAGCACCGCATGATCGAGCCGTTCGAGCAGCGCCAGGTACGGGCAGGAGTCGTGTCGTACGGCGTGTCTTCGTACGGCTACGACATCCGTGTGGCCGACGAGTTCAAGGTCTTCACCAACATCAACACGACGGTCATCGACCCGAAGGCGTTCGATCCACGGTCGTTCGTCGACATCAAGGCGCCGATCTGCATCGTCCCGCCCAACTCGTTCGCGCTGGCGCGGACCGTCGAGTACTTCCGGATTCCCCGTGACGTGCTGACGGTATGCCTCGGAAAGTCCACTTACGCCCGCTGCGGGATCATCGTCAACGTGACGCCCTTCGAGCCGGAGTGGGAGGGGACCGCTACGCTCGAGATCTCGAACACGACGCCACTGCCGGCCAAGATCTACGCCAACGAGGGAATCGCACAGGTGCTCTTCTTCCAGAGCGATGAGCCCTGCGAGACCTCATACGCGGACAAGCGCGGAAAGTACCAGTCGCAGCTCGACGTGACGCTGCCGAAGATTTGACCTTCGTGAAACATTCGTAGTACAAACTCAATCGCAGTTCTACACGGTACTCCCTCAGACGGACGAATGGAAAAACTCGTCGAGCGTGAAGACGCTCCCCGCCCGGGTCCATCCGCCGCGCCCCTTGCCGTCCAGTTTTTTCTGATCCCGCTGGCCGTGGTGGCCGTGGTGGTCGCGATCTACGCGGGCTTCCGCATGCTGATGGTGGACGAGCGATCCGCGGAGGACTACCTGGTTGAGCTGCAGACGACGCGCGGATCGCGGCGTTGGCCCGCCGCTTACGAACTGTCGCGAAGGATGGCGGATCCCGAGCTCCAGAAGCGGAGCCCCGGGCTTGGGCCGGCGCTCGTCAAGGCCTTCCAGGAATCGCAGGGCGACGATCCGAGAGTCCAGCGCTATCTGGCGCTTGCGATCGGACGCCTGACGCCGCCGCCTGCGGGCGCGACGGAGGCGCTTCTGGCCGCGCTACTGCCGGCTGACGCAGAAACCCGCATCGCCGTCGTCTGGGCGCTTGGCGCAACGGGGGATGCCGCCGCAGTCCCGGACCTCCAGAAGTTGTACGCCTCCGACGATGCGGGGGTTCGAAAGGTCGTGGTGTTCGCCCTCGGTGTGCTACCCGGCGATGCGCAGCGAGATACGCTGCGCACGGCGCTGAACGACCCCGCGCCCGACGTACAGTGGAATGCCGCGGTCGCGTTGGCGGAAGATGGGATAGCAGATGGCGTTCCCGTCCTGCGTCAGATGCTCGATCGAGCGTACGTGCAGAAAACGGTCACACGGACTGTGCCGCGCGACGCCAACATCGATCCGATCGGCGACGTGATGATCAGCGGCGTGCGCGCGGCCTCCCGGCTGAAAGCGCCCGAGCTGCATGAGCCGATCGTCTCGCTCAGCCGGCAGGACGACAGTCTGAAGGTCCGGCAGGCAGCGCTCGAAGCGCTGCGCGACTGGCCGCATTCGTAGGGAGCCTAAAGGAGATTCGTGGCAGACGACCCGATTGACGAAACCGCGGATCCACCGAAGAAGGCGCCGAACCCGCCGGCCCAGCCGCTGACGCCGTCGCATGTCGCGCCGGCCGCAGCCGCCCCGGCAGCCCCCGCGCCGGCCGCCCACAAGCCGGCGCCTCCGCCGAAGCCGACTGCCCCCGCTGTTCCGGCGGAAAAGCTCGCAGGGAAGACGACGACGGTCGCCGCCGAAGCAGCGAAAAAACCGGACCGCGCACCCGACGACTCGTCCCCGCTCCTCACGCGCCGCGGCTGGATTGCGCTCGCCTGGGGATCGTTCACGGCTGCCTCGGCCGCCGCCCTGGCCGCCACCGGCCGGTTCATGTTCCCGAACGTCCTCAACGAGCCGCCGCAGCAGTTCAAGATAGGTTTCCCATCGGAGTACGGGCCAGGCGTCGATGAACGCTGGAAGGAGAAGTTCGGCGTCTGGATCGTGCGGACGCCGAACGACGTCGCTCATAACGCGCCCGGCTTTTACGCGCTCCTCGTCACGTGCACGCACCTCGGGTGCACGCCGAACTGGCTCTTAGCGGAGAACAAGTTCAAGTGCCCGTGCCACGGGAGCGGCTTCCGGCCAACTGGTATCAACTTCGAAGGGCCGGCGCCCAGACCGCTCGAGCGTGCCCGGATCGTCCTCGCCGACGACGGGCAGATCCTGGTCGACAAGTCGCGCAAGTTCCAGCAGGAGCTGGGGCAGTGGATCGATCCTGAGGCGTTCCTGAAGGTATAGGCGCTGACAACACACATGGCTGAATCCAAGACCGTTCCGACGATCGCCCCGAAGGAGCCGGCGCTCACGCGAGCGTGGAACTACCTGACCGAGACGCAGATCTGGAAGTCGATCTTCCGGCACGGCGCGCCGGTGACCGACCGGAACCGCGTGCTCGTGATGCTCACCAACGTCTTCCTGCACCTGCACCCGGTGCGCATCCGGAAGTCGGGGGTCAAGCTGCGCTACACGTGGTGCATGGGCGGGTTGAGCTTCTTTCTGTTTCTGGTGCTCACGTTCACGGGCCTGCTGCTGATGTTCTATTACCGCCCGACGCTCGAGTACGCCTACTCGGACATCGTCGGGCTGCGGGAACACGTGCCGCTCGGGATCATGCGCGAAATGCACCGCTGGGGCGCGCATGCGATGGTCATCACCGTGTGGCTGCACATGTTCCGCGTGTTCATGACGGGGTCGTACAAGCCGCCCCGGGAGTTCAACTGGAACGTCGGCGTGATCATGCTCGTGCTGACGCTCCTGCTGTCGTTCACCGGATACCTCCTGCCATGGGACCAGCTCGCCATCTGGGCGATTACCGTCGGCTCCAACATGGCGCGCGCGACGCCGTTCCTCGGCCATGAGGGACCGGGAGCGGCGCTGCTCGCGCTGGGCGACGTCAAGCTGATTCATGCCGGCGACGACGCCAGGTTCGCGCTGCTCGGCGGCACGTTCGTAGGAGAAGGTGCGTTGCTGCGGTTTTACGTGCTGCACTGCGTCGGCCTGCCGCTCGTGATCGCGGTGTTGATGGCGGTGCACTTCTGGCGAGTCAGGAAAGACGGCGGGATCTCGGGGCCGCTCTAGCCATGGACCTGATCAAGAGCTTCTTCAACCTGCTGGCCGACCCGCGACTGTTTTTCCTCCTGACGTCCGGCGCTCTCGCCGTCATGATCTGGAAGCGCGACGCGTTCGCGAGGAACGTGGTCGGCTACGGCCTGCTGCTGGGCCTCACGGTGTTTTTCCTGTTCGGCGCGTTCGATCCGAACTTCCGGCTGATCATCATCAAGCCGGACAACGTTCCGATCGTCGGCCTCATCTTCCTGCTCCTCTTCTTTGTCTGGTACTCGATGCGCGAAGCGGTCCTCAACGATCAGCGCGTCGCGGCAGGCAAGCCGCCGGTCGAGAAGGAAGAAGAGAACCGCGTGTGGGTCTGGCCAGATCTGGTCTATACGGAGCTGATCTCGCTCATCCTCTGCTCGGTCCTGTTGATCGTCTGGTCGATTGTGCTCAAGGCGCCGCTCGAGCAGCCGGCGAACCGCTCGGTGACGCCGAATCCGTCGAAAGCGCCGTGGTACTTCCTCGGCCTGCAGGAGATGCTCGTCTACTTCGACCCGTGGCTGGCGGGAGTGGTCCTGCCAGGCCTGATCATCGTCGGATTGATGGCCATCCCGTACCTCGACACCAATCCGAAAGGGAACGGCTACTATACGTTCCGCGAGCGGAAGGTCGAGATCACCCTCTTCCTGTTCGGGTTTGCCGTCCTGTGGTCGTCGCTTATCGTGCTCGGCACGTTCCTGCGGGGTCCCAACTGGAACTTCTTCGGACCGTTCGAGTACTGGGACATCCACAAGCTCGAGGCGCTCACGAACGTGAACCTGTCCGAGTACATCTGGGTCCGTGCTCTGGGCTCGGGCCTGCCGTCGAACTGGTTGACGCGGGAGATCTTTGGAATCCTTGTTGTCTTGTTCTATGCGTTCGGGCTTCCGGTCCTGCTCGCCAGGCGGGGGCTGAAACGGTATTACGAGAAGCTGGGGCCCGGCCGGTACTACGTCGCTGTGTTCCTCTTCCTGATGATGATGTCGCTGCCGGCGAAGATGCTGATGCGCTGGATTTTCAACCTGAAGTACATCGTGGCGATACCGGAGTTTTTCTTCAATATCTAGCCGCCTGGTGACCATGGCCGAGAAAAAGAGCATCGGGCACGCCTACAACATCGACTTCCTCAACGTAGTCTTTGCCGCGTCGAGCATCTTCCTCTTCGTGTCGGTCATCTGGATGGTCTGGGACGACTACGACCGCGAGTGGAAGGGCTACCAGCGCCGCTTCGCGATCCTCGAGCAGGAAGTCACGGCGGCGAACCTGAAGCAGCTCGACCAGACAATTGATAAAGCGGCGGTACAAAAGCTTCGCCAGCAGCACGCCGAGGCGGAGAAACTGATCGCGGCGAATCGCGCGAAGGTAAACGAGCGCGAGCAGCAGGTCAGAGAGTTCACGAATCGCCTGTACCGCGTCAATCAGGATTATCAGTTCGCGAAAGCGAACTACGACGTCAACCGGTACGACTTCGAAGCGAGGCGAAACAAAGATCCCGAACGCGCCAAGCAGGACCAGGCGACGATCCACGAGGAAGCGCGGCGCGTCATGGAGCTTCAGCTCGAAGTCGAGAAGATCGAGGCCGAGCGTGCTGCCGCACAGGCGGAGCTCGGGAAGTTTACCGGCGCCGCCGCCGATTCGCAGAAAAAGCTCGAAGAGCTGACCGCGGAACGGAACCGGCTCGAGAAGCGGCTGAATGCGATCGCTCCGAGCGTCGTGAAGGACTTCTTCCGCGATGCGCCCCTCGCCGATTTCATGGCGCCCACGATCAAGGTTCAGCAGGTCATCACGCCCAACATCGTCGACGATGTGAACTTCACGCGCGTCGTGAAGATGGATCGATGCATGACGTGCCACCTCGCGATCGACAGAGCGGGCTACGAGAATCGGCCGCAGCCGTTCCGCACGCACCCGAATCTGAACGTGTATGTCGGCAGCAACTCACCGCATCCCATGTCCGACGTCGGCTGCACCGTTTGCCACGAAGGCATGGGGCAGTCGCTGACGTTCCGCGACGCGTCGCACACCCCTGCAAACGAGAAGCAGCGTCACCAGTGGGAAGAGCAGTATCACTGGGAAGAGCCGCACCTGTGGGACTACCCGATGCTTCCCAAAGGGATGACCGAGGCCTCCTGCGCGAAGTGCCACAAGTCCGAGACGTTCATCCCGAATGCGCCGACGCTGACGCGCGCGTATGCGACCTACGAGCGCGCCGGCTGCTACGCGTGCCACAAGACGCGCGGGTTCGAGGGGGTGCGAAAACCCGGGCCGAATCTTACCCGCATCGGATCGAAGCTCACGCCCGAGTGGGTGAAGAACTGGGTGCGGAAGCCGACGGCCATCAAGCCGGCAACCTGGATGCCGCAGCCCTGGTACACGTCAAACTCGAACGGTCCGGAGGACGCGACGCGCAACGAAGCGGAGATCGACGCGGCGGTCGCGTACCTGTTCGCGAACAGCGAGACGTATGAGCCGGCCGTGGCGAATCCGCCGCGCGGCGACGCGGGGAGCGGCAAGAAGATCGTCGAGTCAATCGGCTGTCTCGCCTGTCATGTCACGGGGAACGAGAGCCGCTGGGATGCCGGGCCGCGACGGACGTTCGGTCAGCCGCTCCAGAACATCGGCAACAAGACGTCCTATGTCTGGCTGTTCAACTGGGTGCGGGATCCGAAGCACTACAGCGCCGACACCTACATGCCTGACCTGCGCCTCACCGATGCGCAGGTGGCGGACGTGGCCACCTACCTGACCACGCTCAAGGGGCCTGCCGGAGAAGAAGCCAAGGCGCAAGTCGATCAGAAGGCGACTGACGACGTCCTGTTCGACTATCTCAGTGCGGTCATGCCGGTGGAGCAGGCGCGGGTGACGCTGTCGAAGATGGACGGCAAAGCGAAGCAGCTCGATCTGGGGCGTCGCACGATCGCGCGCTATGGCTGCTTCTCGTGCCACGAGATCAAGGGGTTCGAGAAAGAGCAGCCGATCGGCACCGAGCTCTCCGAACAGGGGAGCAAGCTGACGTCGCGCCTCGACTTCGCGTTCGTCGACATCGAGCATACGAAGCTCGACTGGTTCCACACGAAGATGAAAGATCCGCGCGTCTTCGATCGCAACCGCGTTCTGAGGCCGCTCGAGAAGCTCCGCATGCCGGACTTCCACACGACGGACGAGGAGACGCACCTGCTCGTCACGGCGTTGATGAGTTTTCAGCGGGACGTGCAGCCGAAGCAGGCGCTCCGACAGACGTCGATGCGGAACGACGCGCTCGTGGCTGGCCGCAACTTCGTGTCGCGCCGGAACTGCGTCGGCTGCCACGAGATCGAAGGCAACGGCGGCGACTACAAGAAGCTGTTGAGCGACGAATCGCTCGGCCCGCCACTGCTTACCCCCGAAGGGGCAAAAGTGCGGCCCGACTGGCTCTATGCATTCCTGCGCGCGCCGATCACGATCCGGCCGTGGCTCGACGTCCGGATGCCCACTTTCGGCCTCAGCGACGATCACCTGAACGGTGTCATCGGGTACTTCGGGGCGGTATCGAACAACATGCGGCCGTTCGCGACCCACGAGGTCGTCCGCGCGTCGGATGCGACGGCGACCGGCGCTCAGCTCTTCGAGAAGCTGCGGTGTCAACAGTGCCACGTTCTCGGCGCGATCCCGAAGGATCAGCCGACGTCAAACCTTGCGCCGGATCTGCGGATGGCATCGGAGCGGCTGCAGCCGGACTGGATCCTGGAATGGCTTCGCAAGCCGTCGGATATTCAGCCCGGCACACGGATGCCGGCATTCTGGCCGGATTATCCGAAGTCGTTCTACCCGGAATTGGGCGGCGACGCCGCGGCGCAGATCCGCGCGGTTCGCGATCATCTGCTGACGTTCCGCGGTGGACCCAACCCGAAGACGCAGACGACTCAGATCGCATCGCCGAACTAGGAAATCGAAAGGGCGGGCAGGATATCTTCGCTCCGCCCTCGAATTGACAGATCCACGTTCGCGGACGCCTCCGTTTCATCCGGGTTGATTTCCACGGTGAACGCCCCACGCCGCCGCGCCACGCCAGTGAATCCGGCGGCCGGGTAGACCACCGACGACGTGCCTACGACGAGGAATACGTCGCAGGCCGTTGCGGCGTCCGCCGCGCGCAGCACTTCCGGATCCAGCGATTCGCCGAACCAGACGACAGCGGGCCGGGCGAGTGCGCCGCAACGCGGGCACCGCGCCGGCACGCCGCCAAGAGGAACGGCCTCGTCGCGCCACGCCTCAGGGCACGTTGGACGAGGGCCCTCCGCGTGCCGCAGTTCCCAGATCGATCCGTGGAGCCGGACGACGTTCTGCGTCGCGACGCGCTCGTGCAGGCCGTCGACGTTCTGCGTCAGGAGCCTGAATCCCGGAAGGCGCCTGCTCCACTCCGCAAGAGTGAGGTGCGCAGCGTTCGGCGAACATGCGGCGATCCGCTGACGGCGCCAGTCGTACCATTCCCACACGAGCCGCGGGTCGCGAGCGAAAGCCTGAGGCGTCGCCAGGTGCTCCGGGCGATGGGTCTTCCAGAGGCCGTCGGGGCCACGAAACGTCGGAACGCCGCTTGCGGCGGAAACGCCGGCGCCGCTGAGTACCGTGACCGCCCGCGCGGCACGAAGGCGCGCCGACAGGAGCTCGAGCGCCCGGTTCAGCATGATTCAGTAAACCAAAAAAACGGCCGGCGGTGGAAAACCGGCCGGCCGTTCGACGGTCGATGGGACCGTGTTACGCGGCGTGAAGGCTCTTCTGGTCGCCGCCCTTGACCTCGATCCGACGCGGCTTGAGGCTCTCGCGCAGCGGGAGCGACAGTTCGAGCATCCCGTTGCTGTAGGTCGCCTTCACCTTGTCGGAGTCGATGGCATCCGGCAGCGTAAGCGTGCGCTCGAAACGGCCGTAGGCGATCTCGCTGACGTGCGCCTGGGTCTTGTCGTTGCCGACCGGCAGGCTCCGACTGCGCTCGCCGCGAATGGTCAGCGTGTCACCCGCCAGGTCAATCTGAACGTTCTTGGGATCGATGCCCGGCAGCGCCACACGGACGTGCCAGGCATCTTTGCTGGAGAGCACTTCGAGCGCCGGCGCGAACGCGCCCGCGCCGCCCGACTCTCCGTACGCCCGGCCAAACAGCCGGTCCATTTCGCGGTGGAGGGTCGTCAGTTCTTCGAATGGGCTCCATCTCGTCGTGCCAAACATGTCTTTCGTCCTCCTGGTATCTCTGCTTAATGGTCGCGGTTTGCGCCGCAACAGGAGGGAATGTTAAATCATGATGTCTTACATGTCAAATAATATGAGCGTATAACACGCATGGTTCTTAGTATACGGTTTGGCTCAGTCCGGCTATACTTGAAGGACCCCAGCCTCCTCGCGCGCTTCCCATCAGGAGACATCGTCATGAAGACCCTCGCCCTCGTGGCGGTGGTAGTGGTGACGTTTGTTCCGGCGGCAGCCGGAGCGCAGGGGCTGGCCGAAGTGGCCCGCCGCGCCGGGGACACGCGCAGCAGCGGCTCGCCGGGCCGCGTCCTGACGGACAAGGACCTGCCGAACGAGGCGACCGTCGCCGAGCAGGAAATCGCCGCGCACGAGCTGACCGATCGCAACTTCCAGGCGTTCATGAATACCCGCCGCGCCTACGTGAAGATGCTGCTCGCCGATGCGCCGCTCCGCGGCCGGATGCAGGCGCGCATGGTCCAGGCGAAGTCGATTGATTCGGCGATCGCGGTCTGGAGCGGCGAAGAGAGCGTGCTCGCGCTCATTCGTGAGAACGGGACGAATCCGCGCGAGTTTCTGCTGACCGAGCTCGCCGTCGCGCAGGCGGTCGTGGTGCTGAAGAAAACAGTTCACCAGGGCGTTCCGTCCGACGGGCTGCCGCCGACGGTCGTGCGCAACGTCGCGTTCGTGCGGAGCCACATCACCGAGATCGAATCGTTCGCGCGGGAGATACAGGCGCTCGCTAGCCAGATGCCTTAGCGCGGCGATATCGTTAATGGGTGGAGCCGGCGCGGAAGGTCCTCGACCCCGTCTGTGGAATGACCATCGCGCCCGAGGACGCTGCCGGCTCGCACGTCCATCGCGGCCAGACCTACTACTTCTGCAATCCCTCCTGCCTCGCGCGCTTCAAAGCTGATCCCGAGCGGTATCTGCAGAAGTCGCCGGAGCAGCACCAGCAGCCGCCGCACCCGCACCCTGAGCACCCTGAGCACCATGGGCACCGAGAGCACCCGCACCTTGGGCACCGGAAGCAGCCTGAACACTTAGTCGAGTACACCTGCCCGATGCACCCCGAGGTCCGCCAGATGGGGCCCGGGACGTGCCCGAAATGCGGGATGGCGCTGGAGCCGGTCGTCGCCACGCTGGACGAACGTCCGGACGCCGAGCTCACGGACATGACGCGGCGCTTCTGGGTGTCGGCGATCCTAACGCTGCCGATCCTCGCGTCGATGGTCTGGCCCGTGCCGCCCGTCGTGCTGCTCGCGCTTGCCACGCCCGTGGTCCTCTGGGGCGGCTGGCCGTTCTTCGTGCGTGGCTGGCAGTCGATCGTCAATCGGCATCTCAACATGTTCACGTTGATCGCGATGGGGACCGGCGCGGCGTACGTGTACAGCCTCGCCGCTACTGTCGCGCCGCAGTGGGTGCCGCATGCGTTCCGCGACCATGACGGCACGATCGCGCTGTACTTCGAGCCGGCAGCGGTCATCGTCACGCTGGTGCTGCTCGGCCAGGTTCTGGAGCTTCGCGCGCGCGCCCGCACGAGCGGCGCCATCCGTGCGCTCCTTGGCCTCGCGCCGAAGACGGCGCGTCGTCTCGACGCGGACGGTGAGAGAGACGTGCCGGCCGCCGAGGTGCAGGTCGGCGACCGGTTGCGCGTCCGGCCCGGCGAGCGGATCCCGGTCGATGGCGTGGTGATCGAGGGCAGCACCAGCGTCGACGAGTCGATGGTGACTGGAGAATCGATTCCCGTGGAGAAGGGCCCGGACAGCCGCGTGACCGGCGGCACGGTCAACGGGACGGGGAGCATCGTCATTCGTGCCGAGCGCGTCGGCAGCGACACACTGCTCGCGCAGATCGTGCGGATGGTCGGCGAGGCTCAGCGGTCGCGAGCGCCGATCCAGCGGCTGGCCGACAAGGTCTCCGCCTGGTTCGTGCCGGCCGTCGTGCTGGTTGCGGTGGTGACGTTTGCGGCATGGGCCTGGTTCGGGCCGGAGCCGCGCTTCGCATATGCGCTCGTGAACGCGATCGCGGTTCTCATCATCGCCTGTCCGTGCGCGCTCGGGCTTGCGACGCCGATGTCGATCATGGTCGGAACCGGGCGGGGGGCTACAGCCGGCGTTCTCGTCCGTGACGCCGCCGCACTCGAAGTCCTCGAGACAGTCGATACGCTCATTGTGGACAAGACCGGGACGCTGACCGAAGGCAAGCCCAAGGTCCTCGCGATCGAGACGTCCGGCGAAGCGTCCGACGTCGACGTCCTGCGATTCGCGGCGGCCGTCGAACGGGCGAGCGAGCACCCGCTCGCCAGCGCGATCGTGCGCATGGCTGAGTATCGGCGCGTCCCGATCCCGCCGGCGACGCGGTTCCGATCGGTGACGGGCCGCGGCGTGATCGCGGAGGTCGACGGTCGGTCGGTCGTGGTTGGAAATGCCGCGCTCTTGCGCGAAGCCGGCACCGATATCTCGGCGCTCGAAGGGAAGGCAGTGACGCTGCGGCGCGAGGGGATGACGGTCGTCTTCGTTGCCGTCGACGGGGCCGCGCGTGGGCTGATCGGGATAGCCGATCCAGTCAAACTGGAGACGAAAGAGACGATCCAGACGCTTCGCGGTGAGGACCTCGAGCCGATCATGGTGACCGGCGACAACCGAACGACGGCGGAAGCGGTAGCCCGCGCCGTCGGGATCGACGCCGGCGCGGTTCACGCGGAGGTTCCGCCCGAGCGAAAGGCAGATATCGTCGAGCGGTTGCAGGAGCAGGGACGCCGCGTCGCGATGGCCGGCGACGGCGTCAACGACGCACCGGCGCTCGCGCGCGCGGCCGTCGGCATCGCAATGGGAACAGGCACCGACGTGGCCATCGAGAGCGCCGGCATCACGCTCGTCAAGGGGGACCTCCGCGGCATCGTTCGGGCACGCCGGTTGAGTCGCGCCACGATGCGCAACATCCGCCAGAACCTCTTCTTTGCGTTTGTTTACAACCTGGCAGGCGTTCCCATCGCCGCAGGGGTGCTGTATCCATGGTTCGGAGTTCTCCTCAGCCCGATGATCGCAAGCGCCGCAATGACGTTCAGCTCGGTGTCCGTGATCGCGAACGCGCTGCGGCTCCGCCACGCCGAACTCTAGCCGCGCGCACAGCCGTACACTACTACGAAGGTCCTATTGCAGACCTTGGCGCGAAGCCGCTAAATGGTTCTTCTTCGTTGCCCTGCTGGAGGAAACCGGACGCGGGCTGATGCCGGACTCTCACTGAGAGAATCGAGCAGTCCGGCGCGCTCATTCCTGCCGAGCCGCCCGACGCGCGCCTCCCAATCCTTCAGCAGGGCCCGCAAATCATCCCGCAGCGCGATCAGCTGATCGATCCGCCGTTCAAGATCACCTAGCCGCTCCCGTCCGATGGCGAGAACGCGGCGGCACGGCGCGCCGCCGGCGTCCCGCTCGCGAAATATCTGAGACAATTCCTTGATCGAGAATCCTGCATCGAGCGCGCGCCGGATGACGACGATGCGTTGCACGGCGGATTCCGGATAGCTTCGATACCCGTTCGCGCTTCGCGGCACACGCGGCAGCAATCCCTGGCGCTCGTAGTACCGCACGGTGTCTGTGCTGACGCCGGTCATCCGCGCAATTTCACCCGCACGAAGCATCGTCATCTGACTTCATCGTAAAGGGTGGAACCACTCCAGGGTCAAGCCACTCGTCATCCCGAACTCCGCGGAAGGGCGTTATGCTAACCGCGCATTTCGAGAATGAGGACGTGCTCCATGCAGACGACTGGCCAAACCGACCTCACGCGAATAGTTCTCGTGATTCTGATCATCGCCGTGCTAATCACGGGCAGCCTGTGGACGCTGCTGCCGTTTCTGGGGGCGTTGATCTGGGCCGCCACGATCGTCGTCGCGACGTGGCCGCTGTTGCTCCGGGTGCAGGAATGGATGCACGGGCGCCGAGCTCCGGCAACGGCTGTCATGACCCTCGTGATGCTGGCAACGTTCATCGTGCCATCTGCGCTGGCCGTCACCATACTGCTCGACTCAGCCATCAAGGCTGCCGACCTGGTGCAGGCGGTGAGCGCGCGCGGCATCGGATCGCCGCCAGCCTGGTTGGACGGGATACCGTGGGTCGGCGCCCGACTCACCACGCGATGGCAGACGCTCGCCGCAGGCGGCCCGGAGGCAATTGTGGAACTGCTTCGGCCGTTCGCACGCGAAACGGCGGGCCTTGCGTTGTCGATGACGGGCGGATTGGGCAGCGTGATCGTCCATTTCCTGCTAACCGTCATCCTGGCAACCATCCTCTACACGAATGGTGAAGCAGCCGCGCGGGGCATGATGATGTTCGCGCATCGCATCGGTAAGGAGCATGGGCGGAACACGATTCGCCTGGCGGGTCAGGCGGTGCGCGGTGTGGCTCTGGGGGTCATCGTCACGGCCCTCGTTGAATCGATCATCGCGGGAGTCGGACTGTGGCTCACCGGTATGCCGCGGCCCGGCCTGCTACTCGCGCTGACCTTCATCCTGTGCGTCGCGCAACTGGGACCGCTCCCCGTGTTGCTTCCCGCCGTGATCTGGCTCTTCTGGTCGGGCAGCAGCCTCTGGGGCAGCGTGCTGCTTGCCTTCACGATTCTCGTCGCGGTCGTGGACAATGTTCTCAAGCCCGTGCTGATCCGTCGTGGCGTCGACCTGCCACTAATCCTCATCGTCGCAGGCGTCATCGGCGGCATCGTCGGCTTCGGAGTGCTCGGCCTGTTCATCGGACCGGTTATTCTCGCGGTCACATACACGCTGCTTCAATCGTGGATACTCGAGGATCAGCCAGCGCCGCAGTGATGCAACAAGTCAGGCCTCGAACCGCTCGCACCGCTGTCGGACGATCTCGAGCAGCTCCTGAAATCGCGGATCGCTCCGAAGGCTTGTGAAAAACGGATCGTGTCGCGCAAGAAACGGGTAGTTGATGAAGCCTCGATCGACGGAGATGCGAAGCCACTGTATCGCGCGGTCGGGCAAGCCGGTCATCGCGAACCCCTGCGCGAGCAACCTCGGAAACACATCCGTGGCGTTGGCAACGGCTTCGATGTCGGGGGTGACCATCGCCAGCGCCGCCTCTCGCTTCCCGGCCAGTGCATGCGACAGGAACACAGTTAACCGGCCCGGCGTGGTGTCGATCGTCTGCGGCGGAAGGCTCTCGACGATCCGGCGGACGCCGGCTGCGTCCCGATTGGCGGTGAGCACCCAGACGTAAAAGAGGCGCGCCATCGGGTTGCCAGGATCCATTGCGAACATCTGGCGGTAGGGTTCCACCGCTGCCGACACACGGCCTTCCAGGATGTCTGCCCAGCCGGGCAGGCAGCGCGTCAGCGGCGTCAAGGGATCCACGGCCAGGAGACGATCGATCAGCGGCCGTGCTTCCGAGACCTTCCCTGATATCAGGTAACAGTTACTGAGAAGCGAAAGCGTCTCGGGACTGCTCGGCGCGAGTTCGAGCGCTGCTTTCAGATCGCGCACGGCGTCCTGGATCGCGCCGCTCGAGTATCGGATCCAGCCGCGGAGTTGCAATCCTGACGCCGAGCGCGGCTCGATGTCGAATATTTTCCGCACACACGCCTGAGCCTCGTCGAGCGGACGCTGACTGAAGTCGATACCCGCCTCCCGGTATTGAAGATAAGCGCGGCCGAGAGCGGCGAGAAGCTCGGTGTTCTCGCCAACGATCGCGAGCCCGTTGTGCAGGAGCTGAATGGCGTGATCGATCGCGTCCTCCCGCCATCGGAAGGCTTCCTGGCGCGCCTGGAGGTAACACTCGTAGGCGTGGACGTTTGCAATCGGCCTGTTCGACAACAGCCGCTCTTCATCAGATGTGAGCCGCAGCTTGAGGGCATCAACGATCACGCGGGCGAGGCGTTCCTGGATCGCGAACACGTTTTCGACCGTCCCGTCGTATTTGTCCGCCCACACATGGTCGTCTGCGCCGGCGTCGATGAGTTGTGCGGTGATCCGCAGCCGGTCGTCGGCCCGCCGCACGGTCCCCTCCAGAACGTACTGAACGCTGAGCTCACGGGCGATCGTCTTCACATCTTTCGTCGTGGCCTTGAACGTCATCGACGACGTCCGGGAAATGACGCGAAGCGCACGGACCCTGGACAAGTCTGCGATCACTTCGTCAGTCAGGCCGTCCGCGAAATACTCGTTCGCCGGATCTGTGCTCAGGTTCGTGAAAGGCAGCACCGCGATCGACGTCGGCGATCCGGCTGGAGGAGTGGCGGCACGCGAGATGACAGGCACGCGCGGCGCGCTCCGACGCCGGCCGGTCCGACGCCACTGGTCAATCTCGGACTTGTATGCGTAAACGCTGCCCTGCGCGCGGTGCATGTGCCGATGGACCGGCAGGCCCTCTTCGCGCTCCCAGCGGCGCACCGTTCGGACCCCGCGGTCGACGTACGCGGCGATTTCCTTCCAGGAACCGAGCCGATCGTCGGATGAGCCTGACAAATGGGCTCATTTTAGCGCGCGACGCCACCGGGCGCGGCCGGCGCGAGGCTACGACGGCTGACAGTGGGCCATCCGCGGCCGGCCTTCTTTGTCATCTTGGCTTGCCTCGCGCGCGCTCGTACGTTCGGAGCTATTGCAAGGAGGATTCACCATGTGTTCTCGTTCTCGTTCGCTCGCGCTGGCTGCCATCGTCGCGCTCGCTTGTCCCGTATCCACCAACGGGCTCGTCGAGACCGGCGGCCAGGCTGTGCCGGTCTCAGGCAGCGGCGTGGACCATCTCACCACCGCTCTCGTTCACTCAGTGGAGCCCACACCGATCGGAGAAATCGTGAAAAGCACGCAGATCGTCGAGCTCACGGGGGATCTGAAGGGACGTGTCTTGTATCACGTCACGTCGGTCTTTGACTTCGTCGCCGGCAGGCTCGTCAACACGGGCGACCAGGTTTATTCCGGGACCATCCTCGGATCGGCGCCCGTCATGATCCATGACGACCAGTTCAGATTCGAGGTCGACCTTATCACCGGCGAGGAGACCGGCAAGGTATTTCTGTTCCACCACATTGCCGGGCCGAAGGTACGGTGCGAACTGCAGCTCACCGAGTCCAGCCTGACCCCTGAAGGCAACCCGGCGTTTGGCTACAAGGGCCTCTGCTGGTTTCGCGGTAACGAGTGATCTGTCAGCCGCTCATCGCGGCTCGAGCGGATCGCCGGTCTTGTGCTCGGTGATCTGAAATCTCAGGAACGCGTGCAGCGCGGTGAGCGCCTCCGGGTCGCCTGTCGTGACCCGAACCCTTCCGCCGGCCGGAAGATCCTCGTAACGAAACGTGAGCCGGTCGCGGCGTGCCTTCAACACGTCGATGCCGGGCGGCGGCTTGTCATGAATGAAGGCTGGGAGTGCGAAGTCGCCGTCGCTGAATGCTGATCGGATATGTCGAAGGTGGCCGCGAATTTCGTCTGCGAGCGCTTGATCGGACGGATCTTTCGCGGTGATCTCGATCGCACCACCGTTCTTGTGAATCAGAAAGTGGTGCGTAGATTTCTCCTGGTCGAACCCCATCGCCTGTTGCCCACGTTGTTGCATCGCGGCATGGTGTCCAGCGTCGTGCTGGGCGAGGGCGGATGGGCCAGCGCTCAGGAAGCACATTGCCGCGCACAATGCGTAACGGGTCATGACTCGGCACCTCTGACGCCATCCTAGAGGCTGGAACCGTTCCAGGGTCAAGCCGTCAGCGGTTGACGGTCTTCATGCCCCCTTCGGTGTAGCGGGTGCCGGCGGCGGCATCGCGGGGGACGATCGTCTCGAGCTCGGCGAGCTCGATGGGGGACAGCGCAATCTGTGCGGCAGCGGCATTCTCGGCGAGACGGGTGACGCTCCTCGTACCTGGAATTGCAACAACGTGCTTCCCGCGCGAGAGCACCCATGCGAGCGCAAGCTGCGACGCGGTGCAGCGCTTTCGGGCGGCCATGGCTTCGAGCGCCCGTACGAGCTCGAGATTCCGTTCGAAGTTGTCGCCCATGAATCGCGGGTTGTTGCGGCGCCAGTCATCGGCCGCAAGATCCTCCGGGCGCTTGATTGCGCCGGTCAGGAATCCGCGGCCGAGTGGGCTGTACGCGACGAAGGTGATGCCCAGCTGCTCGCAGAGCGGCAACAGCTCGTCTTCCGGGTCACGCGACCACAAGGAGAGCTCGGTCTGGAGCGCAGCAATCGGATGGACGGCGTGCGCGCGCCGAATCGTCGCCGGCGCCGCTTCCGAGAGACCGAGGTGGCGAACCTTGCCCGCGTTGACGAGATCCGCCATCGCGCCAACCGTGTCTTCGATCGGCGTCTCGGGGTCGACGCGGTGCTGATAATAGAGGTCGATGACGTCGACGCCGAGCCGACGCAGGCTCGCGTCGCACGCCTGACGGACGTATTCGGGCCGTCCGTTGATGCCCACGAACCGGCCGTCGGACTCGCGGACGTACCCGAACTTCGTCGCGATGATTGCCTGGTCGCGCCTGTCGCGGAGCGCCTGCCCAACCAGCGTTTCGTTGGCGCCGACGCCGTAGGCGTCGGCGGTGTCGAACAAACTGATCCCGAGCTCCAGGGCACGATGGATGACGGCAATTGAAGTGGCGTCTTCGGCGGGTCCGTAGAACTCAGACATGCCCATGCAGCCGAGGCCGATCGCTCCGTATCGAGTCATCCGCCAGCGGACTAAGGCTTCAGCGCTGCGATGTTCGCGTTCGCGGCCGCGGTTGTCTTGTCGATCGCGGCGTAGAGCTCGGTTGCGTTAGCTTTCAATTTGGCGGCGTCAGGTGCAAGGCTTGCCACCGCGCTCGCATTCAGATCGTTGCCGAGGAAGGTGACCTGGTCCTGCAGCGACTTCATGAACGGAGCGTACAGCTCGGTCGCCTCCTGGCCGGTGTTGCGAATCGCGCCGAACCGCTCTTTTGTCTGCGCGAGCCGGTCTTCGCTCCGCTTCTGAAGGGCCGGGTCCGAGATGGCTGCCGTCGACCCCTCCCAATTCTTGAAGACCGTGTCCGCCTGCGCGTTCATCTCCTTCGAACGCTCGGCGACGTCCGCCCGTTTTTTCTCGGTATTCGCCATTTCCTTCTGCAATTTCTTGTACGCGCCGCGTCGATCCGTCGTGTCCGGGGCGAGGACTGCGTCATACGCCGCCATCGTTTTCTGCAGCTGAACTTTCGCGTCGTTGATCGCTTCAACCGTTGAATTGGCCCGCTTGACGAGTTGCTGAACCTGCTTGACGCCCTCATCTTGCGCCCCGGCCACGATAGCCGAGGCGACCCACAGGGTCGCGACGATCGGAAACGAATGCTGACGGCGCATAGTGCTCCTCCGTTCTCGCCACGCGGCGGACAGGAGAGTGTAGGCCCGCACTGTTCGAGGAACAATCTGGCCTTTAGGACTAGGAAGAACGACTGCGATACAGCTCAGGTAGTGGCGCTGCGGGCCTCGGGAGTGCCCCTCCGCCACGTCGTCGGCGCCTGGCCGACGAGCTTCTTGAACGCGCGGCTGAACGCCGCCTCCGACTCGTAGCCGACGGCGTCGGCGACCTCGGCAACGTGGCGGCCTTCGGTCAGCAGGCGCGAGGCGAGCTGCATCCTCCACAAGGCGAGGTACTGCATTGGAGGATGGCCCACCATCTCGGTGAATCGCTCCGCGAGGACCGACCGGGACACGCCCACGACGCGGGCCAGCCGTTCGACGGTCCACGCGTCGTCCGCCTGACCGTGCAGCGCGCCGAGCGCCTGTCCGACGACGGGGTCGCGGAGTCCTGCGAGCCATCCGTTCTGGTCGCGTGAGAGCGTCTCGACGTACCGGCGAATGGCCTCGACAAACATCAGCTCGGACAGGCGCGCCAGGATGTTCTCCCCGCCCGCGCGCCCGACGCCCGATTCCTTCACGGCTGCGTTGACGAGCGTGCCGAGCCACCCGGTTGTCGACTGAGGATCCGCGGCGGTGAGGTGGATCGTGCGTGGCAGCGCAGCGAGCAGCGGGTTGTACGGCTGATCGTCGCATCCCAGAAAACCGCAGACGAGCCGCGTGCGTTCCGGGCCGCCGCCGCCACGCTCGTAAACCTTCGGCAGCGTCGACGAGCGGACGAAGATCGACATGTCCGGTTCCCCTCGCATCCCGCGTGCGCTCGAGAGCACGTGGGCGTCGCCCTGCGGGAACACGATGAGGTCTCCCTCGACGAGACGGATTGGTTCCTGGCCGACTGCGTGTCCCCAGCACGCGCCCCGGGCGACGGCGTGGTACTCGATCAGCCGCTGCGCACCAGGCATCACGACCGCGGCAATGTCCCGCGCGGAAGGCGTTTCGGCCACCCACGGCGAGCTGAATTCGAAGTCGAAATAGACCGCCCCGGTCAGCCGGACCGCACGGAGCACATCTGAGAGGACGTCGGTCTTCACCGTGCTGCTCCCTCGCGGACGCACGGGCATGCCGTTCGGACGCTTGGCCATGCCGGAACGACTTCCGGACGGCCGGCAAGCCAAATCGGACGGCTGCTCATGTCTCCACGCCGGTCCCCGCCGTATTTAGAACACAAGGACGAGAGAGCCGAATGACATTCGAAAGGACAGGTTCCATGAACAGTGTGGTATCGGCCGATTCGGCAGTCAAGCCGGCAGCACGAAGCGCGCGCGCCGAGGCGCTCGCCGATCGCCTCGAACAGGGCGCCCGTGCGCTGGCCGCGTTTGCGGGCACACTCACCGAACAAGAGTGGCAAACACGTGTTCCGAAAGACGGGCGCAAGGTTGGCGTGACGGTCCATCACGTCGCGAACATGTACCCCCTCGAGATCCAGCTGGCGCTGACGATCGCTGATGGCAAGCCGATCGTGGGCGTCACGGCGAAGGAGGTCAACGCCATCAATGCCACGCACGCCGCCGACTACGACGCGGTGACGAAGTCGGACGCGCTCGATCTTCTCCGGCGCAACAGCGACGCGGCGGCTGGCGCGATCCGCGCGCTCAGCGACGAAGCGCTCAATCGAGCTGCTCCGATATCCCTCAACGCCGATGCGCCGCTGACATGCCAGTTCTTTCTCGAAGATCACGCGGTTCGGCACAGCTATCACCATCTCGCGCGGCTGCGGGCGGCTGTCGGGAAGTAGGTAAGTGGGGTGTTGAAAGGAGCGGAGTATGGCGAGTGTTCTTTCGTCCGTTGAGAAGGGCGTCCAGGCAGTGAGTCTCTCTGCCGTCAAAACGCGCCAGCAGGCGACGTGGGCGTCCGGCGACTTCGCGGTCATCGGCACGACGCTGCAAATCGTTGGCGAGCTCGTGTGCGAAGCGGTGGATCTCCGCGCCGGCGAGCGTGTGCTCGACGTGGCGGCGGGCAACGGCAACGCGACGCTGGCGGCGGCGCGACGCTTCGCAAGCGTGACCTCGACCGACTACGTGCCGGCACTTCTCGCGCGTGGCCAGCGTCGCGCCGAAGCAGAAGGTCTCGACGTCACCTTCGCGGTGGCGGATGCGGAGGCGCTGCCGTACCCCGACGCCAGCTTCGACGCGGTGCTCTCCACGTTCGGCGTCATGTTTGCGCCGGACCACGAGCAGTCGGCGCGCGAGCTGGTGCGCGTGTGTAGACCAGGAGGCAGAATTGGCCTGGCGTCATGGACCCCGCAAGGATTCCTGGGTCAGATGTTTCGCGTGCTCGCGCGGCACGTTCCGCCGATCCCAGGCGTCCCTTCTCCACTCCTGTGGGGAACCGACGCCCATCTCCGGGAGCTCTTTGCCGGTACTGAGATCGATCACACGGTTCGGCAATTCGCGTTTCGGTACCGGTCGCCTCAACACTTCGTCGACGTGTTTCGCACCTTCTACGGGCCGGTTCATAAAGCGTTCGCGTCCCTCGACACCGAGCGTCAATCAGCGCTCGAGGCCGACCTGATCACGTTGCTGTCCCAGAACGATCGCGGCGGCGTCTCCGGCCTGGTCGTGCCGGCGGAGTACCTGGAGACGGTCATTTCGAGATGAGAACGGCTTCAGTCGAGAACCAGGATCTCGGGGTAGAGCGACGATGACATCTCGGGTCGTGGAGTGCCTGTTCCTTTGAGGTACGCGTCGAAGAAGGTACGGACACAGTAGGCTGTAATGGCGAGCTGACGGCGGCCGTCGATGCGGAGCCTACCGAATGCGCGAAGGACTCCTCGCAAGAGGCGGCTCTTCAACACGGCTCCGTCGTCGCTGAACGTGAAGTGGTTCGCGCCGCGGATCACGACATGCAGTCTTTTGTCCGGCGGCACCCGGTCATAAATCGATCGGACGTCGGACCTAATCTGCTGGCTCTCCGGATCGGTTTCACTGGTGTGATCGCTCAGGAGGAACATGAACGGCTTGGCCATTCCTTCGCGAATGACGGTGCCGACGGGCGCACCGTCCACGTCAATCGCGGCCGTGCACCTGGGGTCGTCGTGGCAGAACTGAGCGGCTTGCGCCCCGCCGAAGGAATGACCGAATACCCCTACTCGCGTCGTATCGAGTCGCCCCGTGAACCTGGCGGACGGGTCCGATGCATTCAGCCGCTCCAGTCGATCGAGCACGAACGCGAGGTCGCCGTTCCACGCGGCTAGCAGCCTGTCGACACAACGGGTACGCTCCTCGACCGGTTGTGGAAGACAGAACTCAGGATTGTTGTCCGGCGTCCGCCTGATCACCCGGCCGTCCGGAAAAACGACGAGTCCGGTGCGATACGGAGCGTCGAAACCCACGACGACATAGCCATGGCTCGCCAGATCCTCGACGAGCGCCGAGTAGTTCCACACTTCACCCGAAGCGCCCGCTCTGAAGATCACGACAGGGTAGGGGCGCTGTGGCTGTGCGACGTCGGCGTTACCCAGACTGTGCGCATGGACCTTTGACAAATCGCGTGTGAGGAATCGGGTAATCAGGGCAGGGCGTTCGCCTTCGACGACCGCGCGCAACGGAGCGGGCAAGTAGTTCTCGACCATTGCACCGGATTTCCCGGCAGCCGCCGGGTACCACATCCAGACCAGGAGCTCGCGGTTGGTTCCCGGAGCAGGCGCCAGGGTGTCTGGAGTCCCGTCGGTCCAGACGTAGGTTGCGCGTCCCACCGCGAATGATCCGGTGGGTGCCGGGAGGGCGACCGCGGCACGGTGCTCGAACCAGAGCGCCGCGAGCAATATCCCAATCGCGAGGACCCCGAAGATCACCAGCCACGCAACGCCTTTGAAAACGCGACGCATCCACCTATGCACTGCCACGTAGATAACTTTACGATAGAAAGTCAGTGGGACACAACCCTGAGTCTACGGGCGGTATCCTTCGTTGCAGGACGAGGTTCAGATGCTCGGCCCCCATCGACTGCCTTGCGAGACGCTGGTCGCACACGAGACGGCTGGGGCGGTCTCCGACAAAGCCCGGTGGGTCCTCCCCGCGACGATTTTGGGTTCGAGCCTCAGCTTCATCGATGGCTCGGTGGTGAATGTCGCACTCCCGGCGATCCGGGAAAGCCTCGGCACCAGCCTGACCACCATGCAGTGGGTGGTCAACGGCTACATGCTGACGTTCGCCAGCCTCATTCTCTTGGGCGGATCTGCGGGCGACCGATTCGGGCGACGTCGGGTTTTCCTCGTGGGCCTCACGGGGTTCGCGGCCACGTCGCTCGCATGCGCGTTGCGCCCACGGCATCGTGGCTGATCGGCGCGCGGCTGGTGCAGGGCATGGCCGCGGCGTTGTTGACGCCTTCAAGCCTCGCGCTCATCGGCGCCGCCTACACGGGCAGCGCGCGCGGCCCTGCGATCGGAACATGGGCCGCGGCAGGTGCGCTCACAACCGCGTTAGGACCACCGCTTGGCGGCTGGCTCGTCGACACGGTCGGTTGGCGCGCGATCTTCTTTATCAACCTGCCACTCGCCGCTGCGGCCCTCATGCTCGGGTTGAGACTGCCCGTCGATCGCGCGACCAGATCCGATCCGCTCGACACGCGCGGAGCTGGACTCGCAACGCTCGCGCTCGCGGCCGCGAGCTACGGGTTGATCGTGCTGGGGGATGGCCAGCGCGTGGCTGGATGGATCGCGATTGCCGCGTCATTCCCCGCGACGTGGCTCTTCTTCCGGGTCGAGGCTCGATCGGCGGCCGCCATGATGCCGCTTGAGCTGTTCCGCAACCGCGATTTCCTCGGCGCGAACATTCTGACGCTGTTCCTTTACGCTGGGCTGACCGCTGCGTTGTTCATGCTGCCATTTCTGTTGATCGGCGTGCACGGCTACAGCGCGAAGACAGCGGGTGCAGCGTTCCTGCCGTTCTCGGGAATCATTGGGGCCGGATCGCGATGGGCCGGCGGGCTGGTCGAACGTCTCGGTTCGAGACGCCCGTTGTTGCTCGGTCCATCGGTGACGGCGGCGGGCTTCGCGATTCTTGGGCTCACGGGCGGGAGTTCGACCTACTGGAGCGGCTTCCTGCCCGGCCTGTGCGTCGTCGCGGTAGGGATGACGCTCAGCGTTGCCCCGCTCACGACGACCGTCTTGAACTCTGTACCGGAGGGCAGGAGCGGCCGCATCAGGAATCAACAACGCCCTCGCGCGCGTCGGCGGTCTGCTGGCGGTCGCCGCACTCGGTCTCGCGTTTGGAAGCACCGGCCCGTCTGGTTTGAGGGGACCGGCCATCGCGGGGCCGTACCGGCTGGTGATGTACGCCGCAGCCGGTCTCGCCGGTCTCAGCGCGCTCTCCGCAGCGCTGACAATCGGCGCGCGCCGGAAGCGGTGACCAACTGTTACGCGCAGCTGCAGCGCTCTTCTACAACCAAGTCGTACGGGTAACTGGCGACCTGGTACTTCGCGGTCTTCGGTCCGCGTACCGTCACACCCGTGCGGTACACACGCACGCCGTGGTCCGGATTCGACGTGAAGTCGACGATCCGGCCGCGCTTCATGACGAGGAGCAAGCCGTACTCGTCGCCCATGGCTATGAACTGATCGCTGCCGCCCCTGTACTGCGGCACCGCCGCCCAATCCTTCAATTTCTCTGCAGTCGCAGAAACATCGTCGACGATCAGGCCGATCTCGCTCGCGTACAGAATGTCCAGAAAGCTGAACGCACCGTTGTCGGCGTTCTTCAGGTCATGCCGCGCGATGTATTCGACGACGTTTCCGGCGGGATCGAGAAAGAAGATGGAGTGAGCGTTCCAGTGACTGTAGTCGACCACTTCGGGAGGGTAGCCGGCCGCGCGGTTCTGCTCGGGGATGAACAGTAGGGGAGTGCGCGCCTTCTGCCATTCCAGCGCCTTGACGATCTTGTTCTCGGGAATGTTGAACGCAAAGTGATAGAACGGCGGCCGCCCGCCTTCGCTGTCTGAGCTGCTGACGAATGTGATCCGTGTTTCGCCGGCTTCAATCGTGAGCCGGTCGGTGTCACGCTCCTCGACGATTCCGAGTTCGAGCGTCTTCCCGTAGAACTCCTTCATGGCGCTTACCGGCGCGCCGCACAGGAGCTCGAGCGACAGGAGCCGCGGCCGTGGCGTCTGGACCAGGAACGAGCCGGCGGTCTGTGCGGCAAACATAGGCAACTCGTGCATCGCGAAGCAGGCCGCCGTAGCAGTGGCGGAACCGAGGAAATGACGCCGGTCCATCCGCACAGCTTACCTCAACGGGCATCCTGGCAACCGACCCGGCCAAGTCGTGAGAGGATGGCGGACGCTGTAGCCCGCCCGGGCTCGACATGACGATTGCCAAACGTCTGGTCATTCTCCTCATGGTGCCGCTCGCGGCGCTGGTGGCGCTCAGCGTCTTCACTCGCCTGCAGCTCGGAAAAATCGCGGAGCGCAGCCGCTTCGTCGCGGAATCGCGAATTGTGGCCCTGGCCACATTGGGGAATCTATCCCGCGGCTTTTCGGAATTGCGCGTCAACGTCCGCAGCAATTTGCTCGCCCTGAGCGACGCGCAGCGTGCGGCGGCACGCAAGGCGTTCGATGAGGACGAGCGTGACGTCAATCGGCTGCTCGAGCAGTACGCGGATCATCTTGGCCCTCGACGATGTATCAGGGAAAGGAATCCCGGCGGCGCTGTTCATGGCGGTCACGGTCACCGTGCTTCGCGCGGTCGCGCGCCAGATCGAGGAACCCGACGATATCCTGCGCCGCCTGAACGACGAGCTCGGTCGAACAGAACCCTCGCGGCATGTTCGTGACGCTGCAGTGCCTCGTGTTCGACTGGAAGAACCGGCGAGTGTCGGCCGCAGGCGCCGGGCATCATCAGCTCGCGATTCTCTCGCCTGGCCGTGCCCCGCGTCTGGCATTTCCGTCTTCCGGACGTCCGGCGGGGCTCATGCCGTCCAATCCGATCGAGCGCGAGAGCCTGCCGCTCGAGCCTGGCGATACCTTCGTGCTGTTCTCGGATGGCGTGTCGGAAGCGATGAATCCCGAGGACGAATTCTACGGTGAAGAGCGGCTGCTTGGCGTGCTGGCCGGCGCCTCAGGCGCGACGCCTGCGGAAATCGTGACGCGAGTGCTGGCCGACGTCCGCGCGTTTGCCGCGGGGGCGAAGCAGTCAGACGACATCACCGTGCTGGCGGCGCAGTATGCGCCCTCGAAAGCGTAACCGCGTCCATGTCGGCGCGGGATTTGCACCCGTGCGTGCGCCTGCGTCCGCACGTGGGGCCGATCGCACAGAATCGCGCGGTCGCTGACATTCTCGTTTGAGGCGGGAGCACAAGATGTCCAGACTTCTTTTGCCGGCAGCCGTCACAGCGGTGCTCGGAGTGGCCATCCCCGCTGTCGCACAGACTGCCAACGTTGTGACCCGGGAGTCGACGTTTACGGCGACCGTCGATCGCGTCGAGCGCTCGTCGCGCGTCGTGACGTTCAAAGGTGAAGGCGGCACGCTGCAGGACGTCTACGTGGACCCGAAGGTCTCCGTTTTCAACGACCTCCAGGTCGGCGACGTCGTAACCGTCCGCCTGATTGACTCGGTGATCGTCCAGGTCCGACCCAATGCGCAGCCCAGCGGTCTGCACGACACGACCGAAGAAGCCAAAAAGGCGGGAAGCGACCGGGTGGTCGCGCAGTCCAAGGCGGTCGTCACGATCGAAGCCATCGACGCCCCGAAGCTGCTCGTGAAGTACCGCACGGAGTACAACCAGCAATTCACGCGCGTCGTGAGCGACAAACGGCTCCTGGAGGGACTGCGCCCCGGTGACCGGGTCGAAGTGACGATGACGCGAGAGCGCGCCGTGGACATCCAGCGCCAGAAGAAATAGCTCTATAATCGCGCCACTTCACGAGGCGCGATTATGACGATACGGCTGCTCACCGCGAGCACAGTGGTGTTCCTCCTTGCGCTGGCGCCGATCTCGGCCCGCCGGGCGATCGACCTGGAAAATGCGACGATCGCGGACTTCAACGCCGCGTTCAAGACCGGTTCGCTCACGTCGGACAAGCTGACGGCGATGTTTCTCGCCCGAATCAACGCCTACGATCGGCGAGGCCCGTCGCTGAGGGCCATGATTGCGGTTAACCCCAAGGCAATCGAAACAGCGCGCGCGCTCGACGCCGAGCGGAAAGCCAAAGGTCCACGCTCGCCATTGCACGGCATCCCTGTCGTGCTCAAAGACAACTTCGACACGGCGGACATGCCAACGACGGGTGGATCCGTCCTCCTCGAAGGCTCGATCCCGCCCGACGATGCGTTCGTCGTCAAAAAGCTGCGGGCTGCGGGCGTCGTCATCATCGGCAAAGCCAACTTGTCCGAGTTTGCGTCGGGCGGGTCGTACAGCTCCTTAGGCGGTCACACACTGAACCCGCATGACCTTGCGAGAAATCCGTCCGGATCGTCCGGGGGCACCGGCGTGGCTGTAGCGGCCGCCTACGCAGTTGTCGGTCTTGGTACTGACACTGGCGGTTCGGTACGCGGGCCGTCTGCGGCGAACGGGGTAGTCGGGCTGAAGCCGACGCATGGCCTGGTGAGCCGCGACGGGATCATCCCGCTGGCTTTGTCGTTCGACACCGCCGGACCGATGGCGAGAAGCGTGTACGATATTGCTGCCGTGCTCGGGGTGCTGACCGGCGTCGATAGCGCCGACGCGGCGACCAGCAAGAGCGAAGGAAAGTTCGAGACCGATTACACGAAGCATCTGAAAGCGGACGCGTTGAAAGGCGCACGCCTCGGCGTCGCGCGCGATTTCGTGGGCCTGGATCCCGACGTCGACTGGGTCTTCGAGGCCGCGCTCGAATCGATGCGCCGCGCCGGAGCGACCGTTGTCGATGTGCGCTATCCGAGCTGGCTGCTGACGGCAAAAGATGAGTTCTACAACGCGATCCGGCGCCCAGAATTCACCGCTCAAATCGCACAATACTTGTCGACCCTTGGCCCGAAGTATCCCAAGACACTCGCGCAGCTGATTGAACGCGCGAACGAGTTCACGGCGACGCGCGACGATGGCGCGGGTCCGAATCCGAGCCGCTGGACGCTCTTCAAGCGCGAAGTCGAGAGCGGGACGATGGAGGACTATCGATACACGTCGGTCCGCGACCACGGCCTGCCGCTCATCCGCGCCGCAGTCGAAGGGGTTCTCGGATCGCAGAAACTCGACGCCATCGTGTATCCGACGACCTCGCGGCGTCCGGCCCTGCTTGCCGAGGCGCCCGCCCCGCCAGCGCCAGATGCGATTCTCCGTTCCATGGGTCTTGGCGCGTCGAACATCGCGAATCTGACCGGCTTTCCAGATTTGATCGTGCCGGCCGGTTTCACTGGAGATCGGCTCCCCGTGACGATCTCGTTTCTCGGTCCGGCGTTCAGCGAGCCACGACTGCTGGCGCTCGGATACAGCTTCGAGCAGGCGACCCGGGCTCGGCGGCTCCCCCGGCATACGCCGCCACTTGCCGGGGAAGCGATCACCACGCCGTAGGACCCGAACTCTGACCATCGGGCGGATCCGACGTTCCGGTGCAATTGGGTATTTCTGCCTACGTGGTCAGACCAGGTGCCGCTGGTAGGCACAGGCGGTCGCGCCCGCTCGGCTCGAGACGCCCAGCTTGTCGAAGATGTTGCTCACGTGCCGGGCGACGGTTTTCTCACTGATGAAGAGCTCCTCGGCAATGGCGCGGTTGGTTTTGCCGGCCGCGAGCAGCCGGAGAACCTGAACTTCACGTTCGCTGAGGGATCCGCCGGCCTGTGGTTTCTTGAGCGCCGACTCTGCGGCGAGGCGCGCGAGCCAGGGCGCGGCATGGAGCCGTTCAAACGATCGACGTGCCTTGTCGAGCTCGAATCGACGGCCGTCGCGATCACCGCGCCGCTCACAGACCGCCGCCATCAGCACGCGAGTCTGGGCTTCCTCATAGGGGGTTTCCAGCTCACTCCAGATGTCGGATGCCACACGCAACGCCGTCGATGCCGCCTCGACGTTCCCTTCGACGAGGAGGACGGCGCCGGTCGCGTGGGTCGACGCCCCGCGCAGGAACGGCGTGCCGACCGCGGTCGCGATGTCTGACAGCTCCGCGGCGGCGGCGCGCGCATGTTCCAGATCGTCATCGGCCAGCAGGATGTCGACGGCAGCCGCAAGCAGTCTTGCGCGCGCGATCCGATCCGGAGTGTCGGCCAGCACACTGCGGATCGACGCCGCGGCAACATCGATCTGACCTTGAGCGGCGCGCAGCAACGACATGCCCGGCTGCGGTTTCCGTCCGCGCTCGTTCGCATGGCCGTACGCGGCTTCCGCCTTCGCGAATTCGCCTCGAAGCCGATGTATGTCGCCGACCCTGTAGAACGCCGCGCCAGCCATGGGGCGCGGTTGACCGGCTGTCAACAACTCGCACGCCTGGCGAGCGTCCCGCTCGGCCGCGCTCCAGTCGCCGCGCCACTGCATGACTTCGGCGCGATACACAAGGCACTCGGCGCGATAGCGCACGAGATCGGGCTGCGCGGCACACCAGCGTGACAGCGAGGCCGTCCATTCGTACGCACGTCGCAGGTCGAAGATTTCCTGGCAGCCCTCGAGCACGCTGCAGTAGACATCGCCTGCGACGTTAGGGGACACGTCGCCCGCGACGACCGAGGCCATCGCTTCATCGAGCAGGGCGACGCCTTCAGGAATCCTTCCGAGCCGGAGGAGGGCGCGCCCACGCCCGTGACGCGCCAGGGAGGCGAGATCGGAATCGGCAAACCGACGCGCGATCTCCGCGGCCTGGCTGAATGTCGCGTCGCCGGCGGATGGATCGCCCTGCACGATCCGCAGAATGGCAGTGGGAATCAGCAGGTAGCCGCGGACGACGCAATCGAGCTGCCGCTCGTCGAGCAGACGTTCGGCTCGGGCGAGCCAGCCCGATGCGGGAGCCCGCGCGCCGCGTCCCAGCAGGGCAAACCCGAGCCAGAACGCCGTGCGGGCGGCGGCTTCGCAGTCGCCTCGATCGAGAAATACCTGATGCGCACGCGCGAGGAATGCCTCGCACTGCTCATCCTGTCCGAGGAGGTAGGCGGCGGTCGCCAGGCGCTCGAGATCCTCGGATTCCAACGGGACTTCGCGATCGGCCGCTTGCAGCAGGCGATACGCTTCGTCCCAGGCCTTCCGTTCAAATGCTTCGCGGCCACGCTGCAGCGGCAGGGTTTCCGACATGCTGTTGCGGAAATAGTAGATCGCAGTGGCCTGCCGCAAGCTCGACTGGAAGAAACCCGGCCGATGTGCGATCGGATCGCGTCGCTCGCGCGACAGCGTGCCGAGTCGCGGTCGTTCATTTGCTGGTGGGATTGAGGCGCTCGCCTTACCGACGCGATCGATTCCCCTTGACCCGCAGATAGTTAGAGAACGTCCACCTGCCGATTTCGGAGCCGGCGCTCAATCCATCTTGGCTCGCGAACCTGAAGTGGATCCCGCCATAGATGCGGCTCGTCGCCGCTTCCACAGCGGCCGAGCTAAAGCTCGGGAAACTCCGGAACACTCCGGGCAGCGCGTCCGATCCGGTGGTGAACGGGATGTCATCAGTGCCATAGAAGAGCGCAAGCGCGGTTGCTGCGGCGGCACTGAAGGCGCTGTGACCCGGCACATAATCGGGGAACGGCGGGGTCACGATGAATGAGGACCAGCTCGGATCCGGCATGGTGGCGGGATTTCCATCGGTATCCCCGAAGCGAATCGCGCTCACTGGTCGCCAGAAGTTGTAGGTGTACCTCGCGTCCCACGCGCAGATCGCGGCGTCGGCCATCGCGATATTCAAGAGCGCGAAAAGACGGGCGCTCTCTTCCAGCGAGGTGCCGGTCCTCGCGACGACTTCTTGGGCGATGTGATTCCAGTGTCCGACGGCTGGGCCGTACGATTTCACCTCAGTGTAATCCGCAGCCCACGTTGCGCTGTCGAGTCGCGGCGGACCGGCAAGACGGAATTGGTCGCTCGAGATCATGCCGAACGGCGACCATTCCCCATTGCAGGAGCAGGTACGGGGCGAAGCCGGGTGGCGTCGGCACCTGCGGCCGCCTCGGGGGACGCACTGGCTGGCACCGCGCTTCGAACGAAGTACGTCTGATGCCTTCGTGAGATGCCGTTGACGGCGTCGTAGATTGACACGTGCAGGATGGCCAGAGTGCGAGAGGCTATCGGCGGTGACGTCCGGGCGGCACGAATGGCATCGAGCTGCCTCGACCTTCACACTAGGCACTACGGTCGCTCGGAACGATCGGATTTCTTGGCGGGAGAAGGTGGCCGACCTGCTTTTACTGCAGTTGGTAGATGCGGATGTAATCCACTTCGAGCTGCCGCACGAGGGTCTGACTCGACAGGACCGAACCCCAGTCGCGTTCCCACTGGTTGTCGATCATCATGTGCAGAATCAGCTGCATCGGACCACTCTCGATGGTGCTGGCGTTGCCGTTGAACTGGCCGCATTTCACGCCGTCGATGTACCACGCGATGTGGGTCGGCTGCCAGTCCAGTCCAAAGCGTACGAAGTCGGTCGAGTAGTCTCTGGTCTGGCACGCGCCGTTGTTGTGGAGGCCGTTGTTCGGTGTGTACGACGAACTGCGGCCGTTGTAGTGGTAGGTCATGAAAACGGTGTCAGGGAAGCCGCCGAGGATCTCGACAATGTCGATTTCCGTGTTGTAGCTGAAGCTGGGATTCGTCGGCAGCATCCAGAACGCGGTGAAGAAGCCGGGCGTGCCGGGGAATTTCATCCGGGACTCGATGTAGCCGTACGTGAACGGGAATAGATAGGCTGAGCCGTTGTCCGCTCGCGGGCGCGCGGTCGAGACGAGTCCAGCTTTGTATGTGCACTGCCCTTGGTAACAGGCGCTGCTTGCGTACGGCGGCACGAGCGGCTCGGCAACCAGCTTGGCGGTCCCGTTGCTGATCTGGACCTGAGAGGGTAGATATCGCTCCTTGCCTGTATTGAATGAGGCCGTGCAGGCGCCGAAATTCCAGTCGAAGCAGGGTGTGAGCTTGGTCGGGTCGAGCGCGGTCCCATTGAACTCTTCGGAGTACGCGATCCGCCACTGCTTGCCGCTCGCGACCGGTGCCGGCGGAGCGGGGAAGCAGTTCGGGAAAGTCCCGATCTGGCCGCTCGGGCAACCAAAGGGTCCATCGACGATGCGGAAGTTTCTGGGCGCCGTTGGGATGCCGGCCTGGGCCAGGGCCGCCGCGAGGGCCAGCCAGCGAATGTAGTCCATAAGTCAGACCGTGAGCGCAAAATGGGCGCCACGTCCGACGAGACGGGTTTTCATGAGATTTTCGGTCAGCCGATGTGGGGCATGGCAGATCCTGCTTGGACGTCTGGCAATCCCGTGCGACGCGCGAAAGATCCGTGATCACGTCCACAGCGTCCCGCCCCGCCGAACCGAATGCCGCTACACAGTCTTGGTCAGCCGCAGAAGCTTGCTCTGGGGATTTGCAAGGTAATTCTCGAAGAACCTGGCTCCGTATTCGTTGAGACCCTCAGCGCTGATGAACGGGTCGTACCATTCCGAAGTGAAGCCCACGTCCGCCGCAATGCCGTTGAGGAAGCTACGTTCCCAGCGCCGAAACTCGATGGTCAGCTCTCGCTCTTTATCAAATCCACCCGGATGGAATCGCAGCAGACCGCCATTGGCGGGTTCCGCGGCTGAAAAGTAGTAGCCGAACTTCGTCTTGGAATCCGGTGGATCGTGCTTTTCCAAATCGAACTCCGGGTTGGCAATCATCGTGACAAAGTGGCCGCCATCACAGAGCGTCTCGTGAATCCCTCTCAACGCCGCCTCTATTTCCGCCGCGTTCTCGAGATAGTGCAGCAAATGAATGGCAGTCACGACATGGAATCGGCGTTCCAGGTTGACTGACATGACATCGCCGACTCGGTATTCGATCCCCATATGGTCGCGCTCTTCCATCGCTTTCGCTCGCTCGATTTGCTTGGGGGACAAATCGATCCCCATTACAGGGTCTGCGGCGCATTCGCTTCTGAATCGGCGCGTGTAGAAGCCGTCGCCGCAAGCCAAATCCAGCAGGGACTTCCCACGAATATCGCCGAGAGTTCGAAAGATCACGGGGTCCTGGCAATGACGGTGGTACAGGGCCATCCTTGCCATGCCTTCTTCATAGCGCCCGTCACTCTGGACCTCGTCGTACGTCTGCTTGACAATGTCGTGTTGTTCCACGGGTGAGTGCCTCGGCAATCTGGACGTCGATGTTGCCGCTCATCGAATTGTTTTGCCAGGACAAATCCGCGACGCGCGTCTGCATCGGTTGAGTCGGCGCCGTGGCAACCACCTTGCAGCTCAGCCGGTCCGTGGCGACGGCCGTAGTCCAGCTCGACATTGAGGACGTCCCCTCCGAGCTCCGCGTGGACGCTGGGTATCGCCAGGCGCTCGTGATCGTGAGGCGACGAGGTGCGCCAGTGGCGCAGTTTTACGCCCCCGCCGCTGCCGACCGGCTCGACATGCAGGAGCTGAGGCGCGCGCTCGATGCCGCGATCGCCGAGAGCCGCTGGCGATGGGCTGTCAACGAATACCTCGGCCCTGATCCGCCGCATGTTCTTCCGGCCGCGACTGTCGCGATTTGTACGCGCGAGAGACCGGAAGACCTGACGAGGGCACTGCACGCCGTTGCCGCCTTGCGCCCCGCACCAGCGGAAGTGCTCGTGATCGACAACAACCCGATGACGCCGCGAACCCAGGAGGTCGTGGCGTCGTTTCCGTCGTATCGCTACGTGCGCGAGGACCGCCGCGGCCTCGACGCGGCCCGCAACCGCGCCCTCGCCGAAGCCACGTCGCCTGTCGTCGCGTTCACCGACGACGATGCGGCGCCGGAACCCGCATGGCTCGGATACCTGCTGCAGCCGTTTTCGGATCCGCGGGTGCTGTGCGCGACCGGTCTGACGCTGCCGCTGGAGCTCGAGACGCCGGCGCAGGAGTGGTTCGAGCGCCTGAGCCCGTTCAGCCGGGGTTTCGACCGGCGGCTCTTCGACGGGACGCGCGACGACCCCGTGTCCGTCGCCCGTGCGGGGGCCGGCGCCAACATGGCGCTGCGCCGCAGCGTGCTGGAACACGCCGGCCCGTTCGACGAGGCGCTGGATGCCGGCACCGAGACGAAGTCCGGCGGCGACCACGAAATGTTCGGCCGCATTCTCGCCGCTGGCTTCCGCATCGTCTACGAACCCCGCGCGGTCAGCTGGCATCGGCACCGCCGCACGTGGGAAGAACTGCGCGAAACGATTCGCGGCTACGGCGTGGGCGTCTACGCGATGTGGACGCGCCGCCTGATCGTGGATCACGAGCTCGGCGTTCTGCGGCACGCGTCACGCTGGTTACGCCTGGAGCAGGTCCCGCGGTTGTGGCGGTCGCTGTGGCGGCGGCCGGACAGCGTGCCGGTCGACTTGCTCCTCGAGGAGTTGCGCGGCTGCCTTGCCGGGCCTCGCGCCTACTTTACTGCGACACGTCGGATCCGCGACGGAGTCGAACGCCGATGACACGGCCCGACGTGTCCATCATCATCCCGACGCACAACCGCCGCGCATCGGCTGCACGCGCGCTGCAGGCGCTGTCGGTTCAGTGCTGTCCGGGCATCGCCGTAGAGGTCATTCTCGTTGCCGATGGGTGCACCGACGACACAGCGAGCGTGGCCGCCGTCGAATGGCCGGTTTTCGTTCGCGTGCTCGAGCAGCCGCGAGCGGGCGCCGCCGCCGCGCGCAATCGCGGCGCAGCGGCGGCCGCAGGCCATCTGCTCATCTTCGTCGACGACGATGTCGAGGTGCTGCCTGGTTTCCTCGCGGCGCACGTAGAGGCGCATGCGGCGACGGATCGTGTCGTGATTGGTTACCTGCCGCCGCAGCTGCAGGGACGCCGCGACCTGTTCGCGGTCATGCTGCGCGCGTGGTGGGAAGCGATGTTCGAGCGGATGAGGGATCCCGGCCACCGCTTCGCGTATTCCGACTTGCTGACGGGCAACTTCTCTCTCCCGCGTTCGCTGTTCGAACGTGTCGGCGGGTTCGACGAGACGCTGCACTGCCATGAGGACTATGAGCTCGGATACCGGCTGATTGCCGCCGGCGCGCGATTCCAGTTTGCGCCGGCAGCCGCCGGGTGGCATCACGAGTGCACCGATCTGGCGCGATCGCTGCGCCGCAAGCGCGACGAGGGACGGGCCGACGTCGCGCTCGCGCGCCGACATCCGGGGCTGACGCCGACGTTGCCTCTCGCACGTCCGCACACGCACCTCACGCGGCGCGGGCGCGTGCTGCGGCACCTCGCCGTTGCATATCCCACGCGCGGCGGCATCGCTGAGGCAGTGTGCCGGCAGATGCTCAGCGGCCTCGAGGCGCTGCGACTGCGGATACGATGGCGCCTCTTGCTGAACGACCTGCTGTCGTACTGGTACATGCGCGGGGTGGCGGAGGCTCTGAACGGCAAGCTCGGCGAACTGCCGCGCGCACCTGAGGCGATGCCGGTGCTGCACCCGCTCGACCTGCGGCCCGGGCTGGCACACGCGTCCGCCGAAATAGATTCCGTCCGGCCAGAGGGGCTGTCGCTGCGCTGGGGATCGCTCGTCATCGGAACGGTCCCGCCGCAACCCGGCGCGGAACCGCTGCAGGGACGCCACCTGCGGTCGCTGCTACGAACCAGGTTCGCCGCTGCGTTCCGCGGGGCGCTGGCACTCGCTTACGGGGAACGCCTGCCGGCGAGCCGCGACAGTGCGCCACTGCACGAGCTCACCCGGCTGAACGACGCGCGGTGAGCGTCGCGATGTTTGCCGCGGCTCGTCTGCGGATCGTTGTCTGGATGCTGTGGGCTGGTGGGGTGCTCGCGTACTACTTCGCGTACGTCCCGCGCGCACTGTTCCTGCGCGATGTCACTCTCGCATTCGATGCTCGGTGGGCCGCGATTACCGTGGTGCTCGTTGGTGCGGCGGCAGCGGCATTCGAAGCGATCGAGAGACCTGGCGTCGTCGAGTCACTGCGGCGGTTCGGCTATCGCGTTCGAAGCGGTCGTGTCAGCACACTGCTCGTCGCGGCCGGCGCAGCCGTCGTGCCGTGGTGGTTGGTATCCGACCGAATCGGTGCGGTGCTCACGACGATCTCGGTTCAACCCTTTCCCTTCCTCGGCGAAGCACTGGCGCGCTTGATTGCCGGAGGAGTCGGCGCCTCACTGATCTGCTTCGGCGCGATCGGCGCGGGAACACTCGTGCTGCGCGTGCTGGGCCTGCGAGCGGAGTCGGACGGGGAGTTCGTCGTCTTCGCGGCCGCCAGCGGTTTTCTCGTCATCTCTTTTGGTTCGTTCCTGTTGGCGGGACTGGGCATGTATCGGCCTGCGCCGGTCGCGGCGCTCATCGCCGCGGCGTGTTTCGCCGGCGCGGCGGCGAAGCCAGAGATCGGCGATGTGCAACCAGCGCAGCTGCGCGATCGGCAGGACAGACGTACGACGGCCATGTGGCTGGCACTGACCGGCAGTGCGCTGGCGTTTGGCGTCGTTGCGGCGCTGGCTCCCGAGAAGGAGTGGGACGCGCTCTGGTATCACCTGAATTTGCCGAGACTCTGGCTCGAAGCGGGACGGCCGGTGGATATCGTCGAGGAATATGTCTCGCTCTACCCGATGACATGGGAGCTTGTCTTCGGCGCCGGATTGGTGCTCGGCGGCGCGACCGCCGCCAAGCTGCTCCACCTTGTGTGCCTGCCGCTTCTTGCCGCTACGGTGTGGCTCGCCGCGCGTCGATACATTTCCCGCACATCGGCAGCCGCGGCCGTTGCGTTGGTGGTGACCACGCCCACGCTGCTGTGGGAGTCGGCGACCGCATACGTCGACCTCGCCTTGGCGTTTCAGGTCGCGGTTGCGTGCTACGCGCTGGCGCGGTACGCCGAGCAGGACGAGCTCGCATGGGGCGTGCTGGCTGCGCTGCAGTTCGGCGGCGCTGCCGCAACCAAGCATGTCGGGGTGATCGTCACCATCCTGGCGCTTGCGTTCTATGTCGTGATGACGGTACGCAGCGGACGCCGGCTTGCGGCCGCCACTCAGCGCGCCCTGCTCATCGGCGTCGCCGCGGCGGTCGTTCCGCTGCCCTGGTACGTGCGAAGCTGGGTCGCCTCGGGCAACCCGGTGTTCCCTGAGCTGTTCTCCGTATTCGGCGCGGCGCCATCGGAACGTTGGGATGCGTTGACGGAGCGTGGGCTCGCCGGCTTCAAGGCGCGTTTCGGCTACGGCCGCTCGTTTGCCCACCTGTTGTGGCTGCCATGGGATGTCACCGTCCACGGAGCGCGGTTCGGCGGCTGTCTCGGTCCGCTGTTCCTCGTGCTCATTCCGGCCGCGTGCTTCCTTCGGCCTCGCCGAGGCGTGATGCTGCTTGCCGCCGCGGTGATCGCGTACGCGGCAGTGTGGGCCTCACCCCTCAGCAGTTATCAGATGCGCTTCCTCATGCCGGTCGTCGCACCGATGTCCCTGCTCGCCGCCGCCGGTCTCGAGGCGGCCGCGGACGCGGCGGGCGAATGGCACCGCCGGGGCCGCCAGCTGGTCACCGCCGCCGTCTTTGCCGTGGCCGTGGTGAACCTGCCGCCATTCATCCGCCTGCATGAACGCGATCGCGAGGGATGGTCAGGCTTTCTCACGCACGTGCTGCGACAGCCGCCGGTCGGCGTCGTGTCGGGGCGGGAGTCCGAGGCCTCCTACTTGCGGCGCGAGCTGCCGGCTTTCGGCGCCTGGCAGGCGATCAACAAGGACCTGCCGAGCGACGCGCGGGTGCTGACGTTTGCCGGCGGCGATCACTTCTACGCTCGAAGGAGGCGTGTCTCATACGACTCCACCGTCGCACGGCCTGCGGTGAGCGCCACCGCCGAGAATGCCGGCGCCGCAGTGGCGGCGCTGCGCGCGCTCGGGATCACGCACGTGCTATTCGACCGCCGTGAACTGGAACGGCTGCACGCGGAGACGCTTGCCATCGGTTCACCGGCCATCCAGCGGGCGTGTACGGTGTTCTACGAGGATCGCCGGGTGTGGGTGTGTCGGCTCGACTACTCGCGGCTGACCGATTGAATGCTGCTCAGTCCGACGGGCGCCGCTCGTTCGTGTCGCGTTTGCCCCATGTGACCGCCAGCTTGCGCCGGAGATGTTCGACGAGCCCGCCGGGATGGCACCACGCCAGCGTTGCGACATCCTCGAGCGTACGCGTCCATCCGCGGCCGGTGCGGACGCGCGCCCGCAGCTGCGACATCACCCGGTCGCCGTAATACGAGCGGATGTTCTGCATACCTTCGCGGAGCGCCTGGTGATGCGCCGGGTCGACCAGGCAGGAGCTGTGGCGCCGCATGACCCGCCGAAGCTGCCGCAGCATGAGCGCCGCGTTGTTCGACATGTTGTTGGCATGCTTGCGGTAGTCGGCGACGACATGTTCATGGAACACCACCGGATGGGTGCGGCTGATGCGCAGGTAGAGATCGTAGTCGGCGCAGGCGTCCACGCCGGATCTGAAGCCGCCGGCGCGCTCGACGGCTGCGCGGCGGAACATCACTGTGGCCGGGTTGCGGATGCGGTTGCGGCGGAGCAACTGCACGTAGGGCTCGTCGCCCCCCGGGGGCGGCGGCTGATCGGTCGGCTGCGGTGTTCCGTCACGCGAAATGAAGCGGCTGTACCCAGCGACGAACCCGGCGGCCGGGTGGGCGGTAAGCGTGCGCATGCCGGTTTCGAGGGCGCCCGGCAGCAGGCGATCATCCGCGTCGAGAAACACCACCAGTTCGCCGCGGCACACGGCGAGGCCGGCGTTTCGCGCGGCGGCGAGGCCGCGGTTGGTCTGCACAACGTAGCGGACCTCCGGGAACCGTGCAACGACCGCCGCGGTGTCGTCGGTCGAGCCGTCGTTCACGACCACCACGTCGATTCGTGGGTACGCCTGTGCCAGCACGCTCGCGATCGCCTCGTCGAGAAAGTGCGCGTGGTTGTACGAGGGGATCACCACCGAGACGAGAGGCGCCGTGCCGGCCGCAGGGCCTGCAGGTTGCGACGGGGCAGGTGGGGGCCCTTGCTCTCCCGGCTGACGGCGGCCGGTTGATGGTTGGTTCATGTCGGGAATGCTCACGACTGGATCGTGGCCGCCCCGACGCGCTCGACCGGTGATACCCGGCACTCGAACGGCTGCGCGAACACACCACCAGATCCTTCACCCTGCACGTAGAGCGTCGTTCTTCCGAATCGCCAAGCAGTCGGCCGCGGCGCGCCGGCCGGGGTCGCGGTCACCCCCAACGTGTAGCTGCCCGGGGCGAGCAGGAGCTTCGGCATGACGAACTGCAGTTCCACCCCACCGCCGTGCGGTGACCTTTCGGGGGCAACCTCGCCAGCCAGTTCGGTGACGAGCGTCCCGCGATTGAAATCGTAGAAGGACAGGCGGACGGTGGCGGGCCGCTCGGTGTTCAGCACCATTGCCACGCGCGCGATGAGCGGCGCGCCCGCCGTCGCGGCGAGCAGCGGGCGACCGTCGGCGTCGGTCAGCGTGAGGCGCGAGATCCGAACGGGAGCTCCTGCAGCGTCCGTATCAGTCTCGGTGTCGAGCACAACGCCGGGGCCGCTGACCATCCGCTGATACGTGCTGACGATGTCCTGGGCCGATCCCGTCGCGGTCAGGCGTCCGCCGTCGAGCAGGACTGCGCGATCCGACAGCTGCTCGATCGCTCCAAGGTCGTGCGACACCAGCACCATCGTCGTTCCACGCCGTTTCAGCTCCTGGATACGCCGCATACAGCGGCCCTGGAACTCGGCGTCGCCGACGGCGAGCACTTCGTCGACGAGAAGAATGTCAGCCTCGAGGTGCGCCGCGATGGCGAACCCGAGCCGGACGTACATGCCGGATGAGTACTGTTTGACTGGCGTGTCCAGGAATGCGGCGACGCCGGAGAAGTCGGCGATGCTGTCGAGGCGGGCGGCGATTTCGCGGCGGCGCATGCCGAGGATTGAGCCGCTCAGGAAGATGTTCTCGCGTCCGGTCAATTCCGGATGGAAACCGGAGCCGACCTCGATCATCGCCGAGATCCTGCCGGCGAGCGTGATTTCACCCTCGGTCGGCGCTGTGATGCCGCCGAGTAACTTGAGCAGCGTGCTCTTGCCGGCGCCATTGCGTCCGACGATGCCGAGTGTTTCGCCGCGGCCGACCTGGAAGCTGACGTCGCGGAGCGCCCAGAACTCCGCTTCCGGTGCGCGGCCGCCGAACAGACGCGCCGGCCTCCCGGCCCCGGGGCGCCGGCGGCGCACGTGATAGCGCTTGGAAACGCGTTCGCAGCGTACGTCGATCGCCGACATCTCAGATCACATCCGCCATCGTCCGTTCGGTGCGCTTGAAGAACATGTAAGCAAGCGGCAGGAGGACGACCGTCACGAGCACCGGTACGACGAGCAGCTGCGGATCGGGGGCTGCGCCGCGGATGACAGCGGCGCGAAAGCTCTCGACGATGCCGGTCATCGGGTTGAGGAGAAACCAGGTTCGATAGCTCTCAGGAACGGCGGAGAGCGGGTACGCGATCGGCGTCGAGAAGAGCCAGAGATAGATCAGCAACGGAATCGCGATGCCGACATCTCGGAAGCGGACCTGCAGCGCCGCCAACAGGAACCCGGCGCCTGTAACCATTCCCGCGAGCAACACGACCACCGGAAGCGCGTAAAGCGCGTTCCACGTTAATGCATGGTCGTAGTACGTGAGGAGCACTGCCAGCACGACGGCGCCAACGCACCAGTCGAACAACCCGGCCGCCAGGTACGTCAGCGGGAGTATCTCGCGCGGAAAATATACCTTCGTGATCAGCTGCGAGTGGGCGACAACCGAATGAGTGACGGTGCTGAGGCCGGTCGACACAAAGCTCCACATCAGCAGGCCGGAGTAGGCGAAAAGGGGATAGGCAATTCCTTCGCTGGACACCCGGGCGATCCGGCCGAACGCCAGCGTGAAGATCAGCATCAGTGCAACCGGCTGAAGGACCGCCCACGCCAACCCCAGGACGGATTGCTTGTAGCGGACACGAATGCGATGGCGCGTCAGGGTCCAAAAGAGATCCCGGTGGTCGACCAGGCCCTTCACGGCCTCGGCCAGTCCTGGACCGCCGCCCGGCCGGCGGACAGTGATCGGCCTTGCCGAGCTGCCTCGCGTGGAATCTCCCGCAAGTACACTGGCTGTGTTCACGTCCGCCTCAGCTGCAAGCCGGGTGCCCGCACATCCTAGCTCAACCACCACGCATTCTCTTGATTCGCAACCCCGCGAACGCGCCGTTTGACACGCTCGCCCGACCACACGATACTCCCCTCCAGCGCGCCTGACAGGGCGCCACCCCACCCGCGGCAAGGGAAGTATTCCCACCTGTCATGGTCTGATGCGCGGTGCAGTGCACCTTCTTTCAGCCTGATTTCTCAGCGGGTGCAGGCGGTTCGTGAAAGGAGGCGCCATGTCCGCTGTCAGAGATCTGCCCGCCCGTCCCTCGCTCGACTCCCTTCGCAAGCAAGCGAAAAAGCTTGCGCGCGGCGCAGCTGCCGGAAACGGCGACGCCATCGCCCGCGTCCACGCGCAGTTGCGGCGGCCGGCGCTCCCGCTCTCGAACCGGGACGCGCAGCTCGTCATCGCGCGCGAATACGGATTTGCCGGCTGGCCGGATCTGACGGCGGAGGTGCAGAAACGCCTGGGCCACGCGATCGAGTCGGCTGCCTCGCAGGCCAGGGTCGCGATTCAGAACGAGGACCACGAGCGGCTGCGAGCGCTGCTGGCCGAATACCCGGCGCTGGTCTCATGGCGCAGCGAGACCGGCGAGACGCTGCTCGACGCCACGACGTCCTACGCGATGGACTGCTCGGACCCGGAGCGCGAGCGGATCTACAACCGGCCGGTTGCCGCCGAGATGTTGATCGATGCGGGCGCGACGGTCGACCGCTCGACGTGGGAGCACGTGATCAAAACGGGCGCAGCAGGAATGCTGCACCTGCTCGCGCAAAAGCACGCGTTGCCGCCGACCCTTCCCGTGCTCGCCGCGCTTGGCGACGATGAGGCGGTTCGCGCGCGGCTCGACGAATCCGCCTTCGCCAAGGCTTCGGCGGACAAGCCTGATGAGCGGATCGTCATCGGTCGCGCGCTGATGAGCGCGTGCCGCTTCCGGCATGCGGGCGTTGCATTGCGGCTCCTCGAGCGCTCGGTCGCGCTCGATCCAGATCTGGGTCGCCGCATCGATCGCTGGCAGGGCCGGCAGGAATTCGTCGAGTTCCTGATCCAGCGTCCGGACGGCCTGTGGCGAATGGAACCCGAGACGACGCCGTGGGAGGCGTTCGTGGTTCTTCAACTGACGAGCGCGCTCGACGTAAACGATCTGCCTGCGTTCATCCGATGGCTGCAGGACGAGCCGTGGGTGCTCCAACCATCGTTCGTGCACGCGCAGAATGGGCTGATCGAGCGGGCCTGCTGGCAGAAGAATCGGGAAGCGTTCATTACGGCGCTGCTGGAGTACGATCCGGCGCTACTCCGGACCGATCCTCCACCGCCGTCGTCGGCCATCGTCCATGCGCTTTCTTACGGAAATGCGCACCTCGTTCCCACGCTGACGCGCATCTGGCCGCTGCCCGACGACCTGCCGCATGGGGCGGGCACCGGTAATGTCGCCGCGGTCAGGCGTTGGTTCGACGCAACCGGCCAGCCCGTCCTCGGATCGCCGGCGCATCACTACCCTGGCAACGATCCGCTTTTCAAGGGTGCCGACCTTGGTTGGGGACCGGTGACCACGCAGCAGGTTCTGGACATCGCGCTCGCTTGGGCCGTTCTGAATCGACACTTCGAGATCGCGTCGTTCCTCCTCGAGCACGGCGCCGACATCAACACCAACTGGGCCACGCACGAGCCGGCGAGCATCCTTCATGAGTGCGCGATTCAGGGGAACGAGGACGGCGCGAGGTTTCTCATCGATCACGGGGCCGACCTGGCGCTCAAGGACCACCGCTATCAGAGCAACGCTGAAGGATGGGCGCGTTACGGGTCCCACGACGAACCGATGGCGGACTTGCTGGCTGCGGCCGCCGCACGCCGCAGTCGAGAGAAATCGAGCTGAAAAGGAACCTGGCCGCGAAAACGCAATCAGGCGAATGTCAGAAACTGATGATCGTCAAAAAGCGATGACCGTCTGCACCATCGGCACCCAGCCCGTCATTGACTCATTCCCAGGTGCCACCTGGATTAGTCGAGCTCGTACAGCTTCCGCCAGTCGACGCCGTCTTTCAGGGCGCGCTGCGCCGCCTTATTGAGGATGAAGGACCCCAGGACGAGGTTGTCCATTTCGGTCCGCATGAAACAGAGATAGGCGTCCGCCGGCGTGCACACGATCGGTTCGCCGCGCACGTTGAAGCTCGTGTTGACGAGAACCGGACAGCCGGTGAGCCGATCGAATTCGCGCAGCAGGTCGTGATAGGCCGGATTCGTGTCCGGGTGCACCGTCTGGACTCGCGCCGAATAGTCGATGTGGGTGACGGCCGGTAAATCCGAGCGCGGCACGTTCAGCTTTTCAATCCCGAACATGCTCCGCTGCTCCTCGGTCATCGGGATCTGCCGATCCGATCGGACAGGCGCGACGAGCAGCATGTAGGGTGAATCGACATCCATTTCGAAGTAGTCGGAGACGCGGTTCCTGAGGACGCTCGGCGCGAACGGGCGGAAGCTCTCGCGGTATTTGATCTTCAGGTTCATGATCGATTGCATCCGCTGAGAGCGAGGGTCCCCGAGGATGCTGCGCGCGCCCAGCGCGCGCGGACCGAACTCCATGCGGCCCTGGAGCCAGCCGACGACCTTCTCATCGGCCAACAAGCGCGCCGTCCGGCAGATCATCTCGTCGCGTGAGTGCTGCGAGTACACCGCACCCACCGAGTCCAAGTATTTCTTGATCGCCTCGTCCGAGAAGGCGGGACCGAGGAGGCTCCCGTGCATCGAGTCCCCGGCGACGGCCACGCGATCGTTTCCGAGGACCTGGTGCCAGATGAGCTGCGCCACGCCCAGGGCGCCGCCCGCGTCACCTGCCGCCGGCTGAATCCAGAGATGCTTGAATGGCCCTTCGCGCAGGATCCTTCCGTTGGCGACGCAGTTGAGCGCGACGCCGCCAGCCAGGCAGAGCGAGTCGAGACCCGTCTCACGATGGAGGTGCCGCACCATCCGCAGCATGATTTCTTCCGTGACCTTCTGCACGGAGGCCGCGAGGTCCATCTCGCGCTGCGTGAGCTTCGTCTCCGGCGTCCGCGCCGAGCCTCCGAACAGGCGGTCGAACCGCCCGTTGGTCATCGTCAGGCCGTGGAGGTAGTTGAAGTATTTCGTGTTGAGCTTGAAGGAGCCATCCTCCTTCAGATCGACGAGCTCGTCGAGGATTTGCTGCGCGTACTTCGGCTCGCCGTAGGGCGCGAGCCCCATCACTTTGTACTCCCCGGAGTTCACCTTGAAGCCGGTGTAGTACGTGAACGCCGAGTACAGCATACCCAGGGAGTGCGGATACCGCAGCTCGGCGAGGAGTTGGATGTTCCGACCGCGACCAATTCCGTAGGAAGACGTCGCCCATTCGCCCACGCCATCGATCGTCAGGATCGCGGCTTCATCGAAAGGCGAAGGATAGAACGCGCTTGCGGCATGCGATTCGTGGTGCTCGGAGAACAGAATCGGACCCTTGTAGCCTTCGAGCTCGCGGCGAATCGCCTCGCGGGTGAACAACTTTTCTTTCACCCAGACCGGCATGGCCGTCATGAATGACCGCCAGCCGAGCGGCGCAACTCCCAGGTAGTTTTCGAGAATCCGCTCGAACTTCAGGAGCGGCTTGTCGTAGAAGCCGACAGAGTCGAGCTCCGCGGCCGTGATGCCCGCCTGCTCGAGGCAGTATGCGACGGCGCGGCGCGGAAAATCCGGGTCGTGCCGCTTTCGAGTGAAGCGCTCTTCCTGTGCGGCTGCGATGATCTCGCCGTCTCGGACCAGGCACGCGGCCGCGTCGTGATAGAAGGCCGAGACGCCCAGAATCGTTACGCTCACTTGCCTTCCCGTTCCTGAATAGCCGGAAGCCGCCTAGAACTGCCGCTCGTACGTTTTTCGATCAATTACGCCCGCCGGGCGCCGCGTCCAGTAGCTCGAGGCGCCAGGCTCGAAGCTGCGTTGCAGCGGATCCCGGAATAGCCGCATTACGACCGCGACGGGCGTCACAACCAGATAGAACAGGGCGGTCAGGATGATGCGCGTGTTGATCCAGGCCAGTACCGCGGCGAGCGCAAGCCATCCTCGCTCGACCGGCGCCAGCAGCTGCGGCGCGATCAACCCCGCCACGACCAGCACGCCGGCCACGGTCCAGAGCGTGGCCGGGACCGTCGTGTGTCCGCGCCACCAGCTCAGCCCTGCGATGAGGGTGAGACCAGTGGCGACGGTCAACGCAAAACGTCGAAGCTGTGCAGGGGACGAAGCGCTTTTCATCACGAGGGGCACTCCAGAACCGTTAGAAGATCGTGTAGATGAACGGCGCGACCGCGGAGCCCTGTGTGAAGAAGATGAGGGCGCCGAGCAGCAGCAGCATCAGGACGATGGGCGCCAGCCACCACTTCTTGCGGACCCTCAAGAAGCTCCAGAACTCTCCGAAGAGTGAAAGGGTCGCGTTGCTCATGGCCTTCTCCAAAACGGTTAACTATGGGACGCTCTGAAACGAGGCGCCAGGCGGTGCCGGACCCGCGCAGGACGGCGGGCACGGTCTTGAGCAGAATCTTAAAATCGAGCCAGAGCGACCATCGTTCAATGTACTCCATGTCGAGCTTCATCCATTCGTCGAAGCCGATCGTGTAGATAATGACGGAGGCCTGCTCAGCGATCGCCGCCGGCTCACGTGAACTTCGTATTCAGCAGGACCAATTGTGCTGATGGTCGTCAAAAAGCAATGACCGTCTGCACCATCGGCACCCAGCCCGTCATCCCTGCGGTATACGGAGTAAAGGCACCGCTATAAGGAGCTTTGTTGACCCGGAACAGCTCTGTGTTCATCCAGAGTCGCTCGGTCGGAAGGAAAAACCACTTGACCCCGCCGCCATACTCATAAGAGTCGCCGAACTCCCCGCGCACCCACGATCCGCGGCCATACAGCATCACCTTTTTCGGATCGACGAAATAACCCGCCGAGAGCTCGCCGCCGTGGTCGAATGTGGATGTGAGCGGAAGCAGTCCGTCGGCTTCGAAATCACTTAGCCGACGCATGAAGTATTGCCCGTAGACCGCAAGCCCGCTCCATTTGATGCCGGCGTCGACCGCCCACAGCCTATACGTCGCCTTGTCGACCGTTACACCCGGCGCAAACGCTCCGGTCGAGAAAGTAAGCACGCCGTCGGAATTGTACAGGGACGTGTTCTCGGGACTTGATTGATCGAGATTTGAAAAACGGTCCTCCCGGGATCTTGTAAACGCGGTACCGATTCGAATGCGAACTTTGTCTGAGGCGAAATAATCGTCGTACATGTTTCGTGATTTGCCGGGTTCCCCGTAGGGTCCCATCGGTTCCCACCAGACACTGCCGGAGAACAGCAGGTGCGTATCGATCTTGTTTGCCGAGATGTTCAGGGTATTGAGACCGTTGCCGACGAACGTCAAATAGTTCAGCCCCTTCACGGGTTCTCCGTTCGCCCAGACGCCCTGAGTGAACCCGGGGCGGAAGAAGTTGTCAGCCATGCTCCTATCGGTTGCCGTAAAAAACGGGAACGTGGCAACCAGTGATCGGCTGCCCGGAACGCCAGTGTAACCTCCGGTAATCGCGAGGGCCCTGCTGAATTGCCAGCCAATGTTGCCAGCGACAATGATCGAAGCGGCCCCGGCGGACGTCCAGACGGTGAAGCTGTATCGCGCCCTCGGGTCGAAAATGTAGCCGCCCAAGATGAACATCGCGCGATTGACCGTGATGTCGTTGCGCGTATGAACCTCGCGGGCAACGCCCAGGTGGTCGGTGAACGTCTCGTCGCTGTCAAGGGTGTTGAGATATCGGAGTTGGGTATTGACGTTGAACTTCAGCAGGAAAGGCACCTTGACGTCTTCGGGAGTTTCCCAGATGACGATTCCATCTCTATACCGATCGGTGTTTGCCTGTGGTGCGGCAAGGGATGCCGGTGGGGTATTCAGCGCGACATTCGCTGCCGGCACCGAGGCATCTGCCGTTGTCGCCAGTGCAACTGGCTGACCGGCGATAGGCACATCCGTTGCCGCGCCCCCGTCAAGCCGTCGCTGCAAACGGTCTACCTGTTCAAGCAGTATCTTCTGCTGCTCCTCCATCTTGCGAAGTAGTTCTCGGAACTCGGCGTTCTCCGCCTTCACGGCGTCGATTTCGTCTTGCAGGTTCTTTGGCTTGGGGTTCTCAGCCGCGGCCCTGTTCTCTGCACTGCCTGGTTTGGGTGCCGAAACGGCGACCGTGCTGTTTGGCGGGGATGCAGCAGACTGTCCGGAGGCAGAAGTCGCGAAGAACGTAACTGACGTCAACGCCAGTGCGGCTGAAGCCCTGATGAATGCGCGGGGTATCGACACGTGAAGTCCCTCCCGAAGCCATCCCGAAATGACTGCAGTAATGGGATTGCGACACTCGCCAAGCCACGGAAGTGTCCCATGACCTGGCGAGCCATCGCCGGGAAGCAATCGAGGCTCCTCGTCGAACTATCCCCCAGCCGGGGGTTCGAGCGGGGAGCCCATTCGATCAGCAGAGCGTGACGGAGAGGGCGAGGCCAGCCTCGCTGGTTTCCTTGTACTTGCTGTTCATCTCTTTGGCGGTCTGGGCCAGGGCAATAACGGTTTCGTCGAAATTGACGCGGTGCCTGGACGCGATCTCGTTGCTGGCGATCGCGTAGGCCGTCCAGGCCTTGACTGCCCCGAATGCGCACCGCTCGATGCACGGAACCTGCACGTAACCGGCGACCGGGTCGCAGGTCATGCCCAGGTGGTGCTCCAGCGCCGATTCGGCAGCATTCTCAACCACCAGCGACTCTGCGCCGTACGCCGTCGCGACCAATGCCGCAGCCATCGACGACGCCACGCCTATCTCTGCCTGGCAGCCGCCCTCGGCCGCAGACAGCGTCGCATGGTGCTTGCAGAGGTAGCCGACCGCCGCAGCCGCGAGCATGCCGTCACGGATCTTCTGCAGCTCGAGCTTCCGGACCTCAACGAGCCCATAGACCAGCGCCGGCATGACGCCGGCGGAACCGCCGGTCGGAGCCGTGATCACCAGGTGGCCGCGCCCGTTTTCTTCGGATGCCGCCAACGCAAATGCCGACAGCGTGCCGATACCGCGGTCTGACTGATACTTCTCGTCCATGGCGCGCTTGTAAACGGTGGCGGCCTTGCTGTGCAGTTTGATCGGGCCGGGCAGCACATCATCCTCAGGCATAGCAAGCCCCGACTTCACCGTCGCGACCATGGCGTTGATGATCTTGTCGATAAAGACATTAACCTCCTCTTCAGTCCTGCCCGCGATCGACATCTCGTTGGCAAGCATGATCTTGGCGATCGTGGTCTTGTTTTTGTCGGCGTGGGCCCGCAGTTCCTTCATCGTCCTGAACGGGTACTTCGGCGGGTTCTTCTTCGGGGGCGTGTACCCTTTCCACTCGATGAATCCGCCGCCCACTGAGTAGTACTCCTGCTCGAGCAACACCTCGCTGCCGGCGAGCAGCTTGACCGTCATCGTGTTCGGGTGCTTGAAGTCACCTTTGGTGGCATCGTAGATGACGTCCTTCAGACTCACATCGATCGACTTGTTGCCGAGCTTCACCGGGAACACCTGGTCAGGCTTGTCTCGCAAGCTGTCGAGAAATTTCGGGTCGACCGTTGCCGGCTCTTTCCCGACCAGACCTGCGAGCGCGGCTCGTTCCGTGCCGTGTCCCTTGCCCGTCGCGCTGAGGCTTCCGAACAAGTTCACCTGAAGCTTCGTCGCCTTGTCTAGTTTGTCGGCCGGCAGTTTGGCGGCTTGCTGGTAGAAATCGTAGGTAATGCGCATCGGGCCAATCGTGTGCGAGCTGGAGGGGCCCGGGCCCACCTTGTAGAACTCGTCCACGGTCGTCAAAACCGGTCCCTGCCCCTTCTTCACGACATTCAAGTCGGCAGCGAGCGGCGGCGGCGTGCCCGATTTAGCCTGCGGCGGCAGCGTGGCGATGGCCATCGCGGTTCTCGCTTCGACCGAGACAGAGCGACCCATCATCACGGCGGCAGCACCGCCCACAGCGCTTCGCATCAAGAAACTACGGCGATCCACGCCGGGTGGAATCTCCTGCGAGATCAATGGGCTTGTATCCGCCAGCGGATCTTCCCGAAAGACCTCACGGGGTTTCTCTGTAGAGCCGGGTTTGTCATCAGATTTCTCATTTTCTTTGTTCGGCATCGTGACCTGCTCCCTTTCATGAAGATTCAGCGCTGCGACCCGTGCCCTCCACCGCAATGACCTGTAACTTCTTGGTCTCCGATACGGTCGCCGCCGTGTCGGTGCGCCGGGAGCACCCTTCGCGGTGGCCGACCTACAACAGCGGCGCGAACGGCATCACCGCCAAGGGCACGCCGTGTGCCAGAGCTGGTGGCCAGGAATCATGCCTGTTTTCGCCTGCACGGCTCCGGGGGAGGACTTCGTATATCCGGTCCGACGGAGCCCCTCCGAGATCCCGTAGGCTCACCCCGGGGTAAAGGAGGCCGTGACTGAGTCGCGAGTCAGCGGGGGCTGGTTGACGCTGGCGCCTGGTTTACGAGCTTGAAGCGCCGGGCCGCCCGGTTGTCGGGCGGCCCATTGAGTACTCCGGGTCAGCCGGATTAGCGAACGCCGCCCGGAATCTGTAGTTCGTGCGCGACACGTACGTGCCGCCGCACGACATCGCGCTCGTGCTGGGCGGGTGAGGACGCGATGACGAGGTGAGGTTGACCATGAGCGACACAACTCATTTCCGCACCAGCCAGATCAATGCGGCAGCCTGCTCGTTTGGCTTGCTGCGTCCCTGTTCTCACCGCTCGAGCGTGCGAGGATTGACACCAATCTTGAACGCGAACACATGGCGCCGTGGAGGCGATTCGCGCACTGATCGATGCCATCCTGCTCGAGTGGGATGGGGACCGCTTGAAAATCACGCTGAAGGGCGATCTCGCACGAATGCTGAGCGCAGCCAGACCGCCTACGCGCGCGCATCAGAATGCAGAGCGCGCTTCGGCGAGTCTCGCCGGAGCCCTCGGCGGAGGCGGAGACAGCAAGGTCGCCAGATACCGGCGACCTCTCGGTCCAAATAAAGCTGGTTGCGGGGGCCCGCAACAAATTGTACCGGCAGCTCTGTTGGGCGGCAGCGTGAACGTGAACACGCTGGCGTTTCTGACGGAGGTGACCGGTGCTCGACGACTCTCGCTGGGGCGACGATCCCCGCGATCGCGACAACAACTCCCGTGACCTCAGCCGCGGCAGCCGCGGCGGTGCAGACCCACGCGACCGGGAGCGCGTGGACCCTCGCGACGTGTTCATGGAACACGTCAACCTGCCTCGTGGCCTCGAACGAGAGCACGTTCACTATCACGGCCACGACTACACCCTGCGCGGCTCTGAAACGCGCACGCTGACCACCGTCGGCGCCTTCCGCGCCGTGCCTGCGAGCGATCTCCGCGACAGCTTCGATCAGCCTCTGGACCCACGTCACGGTGAACTTTGGCATCTGCGCGACTCAGGGCTGGTTCAGACGGTCCGCCTCGACCGCGACCACGCCGTCGTCACGCTGACCAAGGAGGGACGCGACCTGCTGGAATCTCGGCGTCTGGACGATGACTCGCGCGAACGCCAAGCTTTCTATGCCGGCGTTCAGAAGCCGCGCGAACTGAAGCATGACGCGGAAGTTTATCGCGCCTACACGGAGGAAGCCGAACGCCTTCGCGACGAAGGCGCCAACATCCACCGCATCGTCCTCGAGAACGACCTGAAGCGCGATTATCAGGAGTTTCTGCAGGAGCGCAATCGCGATCGTGACGACAGCGATGGCCGACCCGATCGTAGCCCCCTGGAGATTGAGGACTGGGCCAGGGAGCACGACCTGCCGTGCGACGACCATGGGCACGTCCAGTTCCCCGACGTGCGCATCGAGTACGACATCGATCGGCGCGACCACACGCTCGACGTTGAGGTCATGACGCCGCATTACCGAGGCGCCCACGGCGCGGCAAAATCCGGGTCCGGATTCCGCCTCTACTTCACCGCCCACGCTGGCCGCGGACGCAGTGGTGGCCGGACACCGAGCGTCATCGAGGAGCTGCTCTGATGACCTTCGGTGAACGCGTCCAGGCTGTTGCCAAGAAGGGCTTCACGGAGCGGCAAGCGCGGTTTCTGACGACGGTAATGCTCCAGACCGGCGTTTGCGTCCCGCGCCAGTACGCGCGGTTCTGCGGCATCGTCTATGGCGCGAAGACGAGGAAGTTTTTCGACAAGCTCGTGCGACTCCAGTACGCGTCAGTGTACGACTGTCGCCACAACCGCGCGCGCATCTATCATGTGAACCAGCGGGCGCTGTACGCGGCCATCGGTGACGCCGACAGCCGCCTCCGCAAACCCGTCACTTTGAACCACGCGATTCAGCGATTGATGGTGCTTGACGCTATCGTTGAAGACCCCGACCTGGTGTGGCTGGGGACCGCCGACGAGAAGGCGGCGCACCTCCTGGCGCTGACGCGGATCGAGGAAGCGGACCTGCCTCACGTCAGCGTCGGCGAGGGAGAGGCTCGCACCGTCCGGTACTTCCCCGACCGCCTGCCGATCGGCATTCACTTGGCCGGTCGCGGCGTGGCCGTCTACGTCGTCACCGACCAGTCGCTCGACGACTTCCGAGTGTTCCTCGAGCGTCACGCCGCGCTGGTCCGGGCGCTCCCCGCATGGACGCTCCGGATCGTGGTCCCGCCGCAGTTCCCGGACATCGCCCAGCGCGCGAAACAGGTCGTCTGGAACCAGCTACTGACCCCACTCAGAACCGAGGTGCTCGACGAGTTGCGGTGGTACTTCGAGCAGCTGCGGTCGCACCCCACACCGTCTCGCAGCGACGACCTCGACGAGCGGTTCTACGAGGCGCGCGAGGCGTTCTCCGCCCCTCGATTCAAGGCGCTGTACCGAGCCTGGAAACAGGACGGCGAGCCCTCTCTCGCCAGCGCGGGCTCCCGGGCGATCAGCGACGCGGTCAACGCCGGCGCGGGGCATATCGAGACTCTCGAGCTCGGTCACCGATACGGCCATCTCGCCCCCCTGGTTGCCGTCGCGTGAGCGAACGACTTTCGAGTTCTCAGCTCGGGGCGTTGGCGCCGGGCCGCCTGGGGCGGAGCGACGTTGCATCCATTTGCGACTCGCCGTAATCTGGGTAGAACATGACTCAGAAGGTCGAGGCGGTCTACACCGACGGCATCCTCAAGCCAACGGGCGAATTGTCGCTTAAGGACAAGCAACGCGTGCGCCTGACGGTGGAGACGATCGACGAACCCGCAGGGGATCGCGAGGCCGCCATTGCGCGGCTGAGGGCCGGCATCGCAAGCATGCGTTTTTTCTCGGAGGGACCGCTTCCCAGCCGAGAGGAACTGCATGATCGCCGTTGACACCAACGTTCTGATCTACGCCTGCGATCAGGCAGACGCCAAACGCCAGAAAGTCGCTCTCGACCTCATCACCAACGCACAAGACGGCGTCCTCCTGTGGCAGGTCGGCTGCGAATTCATCTCCGCCTCTCGCAAGCTTCACAAGCAGGGATTCACTTCAACCCACGCCTGGAATCGTCTCGCCGAGTTCCGAGATCTCCTGCCTCTGGTTCTGCCCACCGACGGCATCCTGGCCCGCGCCAAGGAACTTCATCTCGTGCGGAAAGCGTCGCTCTGGGACGCGCTGATTCTCGCGGCGTGTGTCGAGGCCGGCGTCGACACCTTCTACTCTGAGGACCTGCCGGGCTTCGATGATTTCGAGGGCGTGCGCGTCGTCAACCCCTTCAAGTAATCACCGTCACATGGGGGCCGAGGAGGGAGACGCTGCTCCGGTGCGCGGTTGGCCCCCCTTCACCGACAGCGGATTGGGATCTCGAGTTCCTCGGCGCTGAAACGTCACCGCTCGCGAGCCGCCGCAACTCCTTGGACATCGCGATCTTGGCGCCGGCGCCGCGGTGAGGACGGGCGGCGATTTGTGCCGCCCGTTGAGCGCCCGAGTGCAGGTGTCGCAGCAAAGAAGGGCGTGAGCGACCCCGCCTGCGGCGCGCGAATGCGGCCCCGCGCCCGTCCACGGGGTCGCTCACGCCTCTCGTGTCGGTGTCGATCATGGTGACGGGCGCCGGCATCGTGCAGGCCCAGATCGTGCCTGCGATCGGCCACCGAAATGGCGATCGTTTTCCGGACGGACGGGCCACGAGGCCGCGTGTCGAATGTGCGGCCGATTCCGGCACGGTTCGGCCCACCACACTGGCCGCGATCTCGCGTCGCTCCGGCTTCGATTTTTCGGGAGCACACCGGGCGCGTCAAGGCTTCGCTCGCTCCGCTCGCCGCGTGCGCGGCCTTGACCCGCCCGGTGTGCTCCCGTCTGGTTGGCAATTACCGGATCGACGCGGTGACAAGCGACCGAGCACGCGCGCGCCCTTGACCGACCGCAAGGGGGGCGGTGCGACTTTGGGAGTTGGCTGGGTCCGAACGGAAGGAGGTGACCGTGCCTCAGATCGAAGTCAGCGAACAGCAGATCCTAGACAGTCTTGATCGTCTCTCTCCGAAGGGACGACGCGCAGCCGTACTGCGGCCCGTTGCGTGTCACCGAATGTTGAAATGCGGCCAAGGGCGGGCCCTCGACCAACTCGAGTACCAGCGCAGGAACCCCGTCGGTTTCCTCAAAGCTGTAAATCGCAGCGATGTGGGGGATGATGGAGCGCGGCCAGCAAACGCGCCTCGCGATCGAATGCCGCCCGCTCCCAGTGGGATGAGAATTTCGTATTGGCCGAACTTGAGCCTGGCCTCAGCCTGGCTTCAGCGACATGCGCGCTCTGGTTCTACGTGTGGTTTTGTGATCGTCTGTGGTCGAACCCCCGCTCCTTCAGGTCCGCCCCAAGGTACGCGCTGAGCCGAGCGCTACGGCGACACGGTAACCGTGGACGAGGGGCGCGACGGCTCCAGCGCGATGTTGTACGGCCACTTCAAACGGCACGGCCCTTGTACGGCCCATCCTCCCGCGCGCTGCGAAGGGATCGTGGTGACAGTTCAAATCCCGGCGTACCAGGAGTAGCCGGCAGCGGGCGCGCCGGAGCCCAATCCGTCGCCCAAGGCATCCGGGCGATCAGCGAGAGTGATCTTGCTGAGGAACTTCAAACTCTTGTAGCCGAGCTGGCGCGCGACCTTCAGGCGCAGCGGCGCGCCGTGGTCGGCGGGTATCTCCGCGCCGTTCATCCCGTACGCCAGCACCGTTTGCGGGTGGAGCGCGTCGTCCATGTCGAGGCTGTCCCACCACCCCTCCTGCAAGGTGAAAAAGAACGCCCACTTCGCGTCAGGGTGCGTGCCCACTTTCTCAAGAATGTACGAGAGTGGCACGCCCGTCCATTCCGCAATGAACGACCAGCCCTCTTCGCAGGCTTGATGCGTGATCTGCGTGCGGGAAGGGAAGCTCTTCAGCTCCGCGAGTGAGAACGACGCGGGTCGCGCGACCATGCCGTCAACCGTGAGCCGCCAGTCGGCGAAGCCTGTGTCTTTGAGCCGTTGGTAGGCTTCCGTCTTCGGTGCGGGGCCGTTTACGGGCGGCACTTTGGTAATCCGGCCGCGGTCGAATTCGCGGGCCATGGACGGAAGTTTGGTCAGCAGCCGCTGACCGGCATACGTGAGCGTTTCGCTCAGGCCGAAGAT
>DATAEE010000060.1:0-2816 GCA_036258175.1 Vicinamibacterales bacterium | reverse complement strand
TTGCGGCAAGCCGACCGATCGCTGGGCGCGTCGATCATGAGCGGGCCATGTTTAGAGAAGTGGGCGCCCTTGTCGGGAGTCCTCGAAGACTACGAAGCGTACTGGATTCCCACGACCGACGCGCCACGCGTTTATCTCGTGGCCGGCGCCCTCGTCGTCGTCGCAGCGATCGTCGAGAGCAAGGTGTATCTGCCGTTCGGCGGCGACCGCCTGAATCCAAACTTATGGGCGCTCATCCTGGGGCCGAGCTCGTTCTACCGCAAGAGCACCTGCATCACGAAGGCGCGGCGCACCATCGCTCGACTCAGCGAGAAGGACCAGCAGAGCATCCTGCTGCCGGACGAGTTCTCCCGCGAAGCGTTCCTCAAACGACTCAGCGAGCGCGGGCAGGGGCTCCTGACGTACAGCGAGTTCTCCGGCGCCCTCGCCACGTTCGCCGAGATTACATGGCCGGGACGAAGGAATTGCTCTCAGACCTGTACGACTGCCCGGAGACCTACGTCCGGATGATCGGGTCGCAGACGTGGACGCTCAAGCACGTGTGCCTGTCCATCTTCGCAGCGAGCCAGACCGATTGGTTTCTCGAAAAACTGAAGGCGGGCGACGTCCGTGGCGGATTCCTCGCGCGATTCTCCTACTGGCCGGCGTTCGAAAAGCGGCGGTTTCTCGCCGTGCCGCCAGAACCCTCAGCGGCGATCGGCAACCGGCTCATCGCCGGACTCAACGATCTCCGAAGCGTACGCGGCGCGGCCACGCTGCCGCCCTCCGAACGCGACCGGTACGCCACCTGGCTCGAGCGCCACGAACGCGACCTGCACGGCTCACCGAAGACCGGGGAATTGTCCGCCTTCTGGTCCCGGCTGAGTGTCATGACGCTCAAGTTCGCCATGCTGCTGCAGCTCGCCCACGACCGGGCCCTCGTCATTTCGCCGGACGCCCGCAGAGAGCAACGGGCCGGCCGCGATTGACGTGCAGCAACGGGTGCCGGGCGGCGCGACGCTGCGGCACGAAAGATTGCACGGCGCCAGTTCTGGATCCAACTCTGGGAGCGCGCGCGGGGATATCCGCGCGCTCAGGTTCGGGCCGCGGTGCGGCGAAATCGGCGAGAGATTCGTGCGCTGGAGCGCGACGTTCTGCCGCCGGTCATGCGGCGGCCCGAACCCGGCGACCTGCGGCCGCTCGCAGACGGCGACTTGCGGCCGGGGGAGCCGGCCGGATTCAAGCCCTGGCCTTCGGATGGCAGCGGCGAGGCGCCGGCGTGACGATCGCGACCCGCGGGCGACCCGTACCGCAGACCCCGATGACGGGTACCGGACCGGACGCCGTCGTGCTCCTCGCGGCGACAACCCGCCGCGGCTCGGGCGATGGCTCCGTCGCGTGGAAGACCGCGAGATCGGTGGATACCGCCTCGGGCGTCTCGGCGCGGGCGGAAAACTCGACGCCTGACGGTTTCAAAAGAAACGAACAGTGTACGTCGCCCGAATGCCGCGGCCCATTTCTGGCGCCAGATCTTTGATGAGCGACGTGTGAAGCCGGTAAGTCTCGTTAAACAGGTTGTAGGCTTTCACCGCCAAGACGTGCGTCAAGTGCCGAGTCGGCACGAGCCAGGTGGCACCGATGTTGAGGAGCGCGTATCCCGCCGTGGGCGTCTCCTCTCGGAATGTGCGGTCCTGATCCGCCGCCCATACGAGCTCCGGCTTGAAGGTCAGTTGCTTCCATGGAATCTCCACATCAACGCTGCCGTGGAACGGCGGGATGCGCGGGAGCGCCTCATCGGTGTCGGTCAGCGTCGCCCGCACGTAACCGAGGCCGATGTTGAGATGCGTACCGGCGCCGAGCTCGAACCCGGCGGCTCCGTCGAACCCGACGAAGCGGCTGTCGCCCTGCAGGTAGGGCGCCACACGCAGCCCGTCGGCGATCTCGTCGGTGAAGCTGAGAAAGACGAAGTTGCTGATGTCGTAGATGAACGCGCTCACCTCGCCGTGCACAGGACCGCTGCGGCGCCGCAGCGACACGTCCAGGCCGAACGACGATTCCATCTCCAGATCCGGATTTCCGATCTCGAACGCCAGGTTCCCGATATGCGGCCCGAAGTTGTACAGCTCTTCGAGCGCCGGAGCCCGGCTGGACCGTGTCAGATTGACGATGAACGCGCCGGTTGAACCGATGTCGGTGTGCAGACCCACGGAGCCCGAGAATCCGGTGAAAGACCGATCGCGCACCTCGGGGGGCGCTTCCTCTTCTCCGCCTTCCTCGCCCTCCGCCTCCGGGCGCGGGTCAGGCGTGTAGCTGTTGTGCTCGACGCGCCCGCCGAACTGCATCCGCCACCGGCCGAAGTTCAGCTCTTCGTACCCGAACGCCGCAAACGCGTTCTGCGTTGTCGGAGGGGCGAGCGCCTCGGCGCCGGTCGTGACGTAATCTCGCGCCTGGCCCCAGATGCCGAAGCGTCCCGAGAGCCGGCCACGAGCCGCTTGCTCCGCTTCGGCGCGATAAATGAACAACTCGTTGTCGAACACCGTCGCCGGGAGGTCCGCGCCATCCTCGACTTCGATCTCGGTGTGTTGATAGCTGACGAAGTTCAGCGAGGCGCGGAATCCGCGGATCAGGCCATCAAGGTTGCGGACACCGCCGTCGAAGCGATAGTCCTGACGCGTCATGTCGATGTCGATATCCGCGGCTTCCTCGAGTGGTATCCCCGCTTCCGCGGCCTCGAACTGGCCCGCGAAGGGAATGCCGTACCGGCTGTCCTCCGCCGTCACGCCGGCGCTGAAGAACCCGCGATTGCCGGTCCAGCCGAAGCCACCCGTTCCGTTCGC
>DATAEE010000059.1:0-9977 GCA_036258175.1 Vicinamibacterales bacterium | reverse complement strand
TCCCGTTCGGGGATCGACTCGCCTCAACTCGCTCTCGTCACCTTCCCACGTGGCATGCCAGAGCTCTCCGTCGACCCACGTGACTCCGGTCACGAAACGGTTCGACTCGATCGTGCGAAGAATCGCCCCGGTCTCGGGATCAATTTGGTGGATCTTCCGGTCCCGGTACTGACCGACCCAGAGCGTCCCTTCGGCCCACGCGAGACCAGAGTCGCCGCCGCCGCCGGGCGCCGGGATCGTGGCGATCACCCGGCCGGTCTTCGGATCGATCTTCTGGATGCGATCTTCGGCGAGCTGATACAGGTGCCGGCCGTCGAAGGCCGTCCCCGCGTGCGCGTCGACATCGATCGAGCGCAGCATCCTTCCGCTCGCGGGATCGACGGCGTTCAGCGTGTTTCCGGCAGCAAACCAGATGTTCCGGCCGTCATACGTGACGCCATGCACGTGGTCGACACCCGGAAAGGGTCCATACTCACGGACGATTTCGGCAATGGCGGCGGTTGATCGAGTCATGCGTTCAGCTTAATCAATCGGCAGAGGCGCAGGAAGTAACAAAGTGGTCGTGAATCCAGGCACAGGCGGCGTCATCCAGCGACGAGCCCGCCCGCGACCGAACGACTGCACTTTTCCTGTTGCGGCGAGCGAGTCGACCGCCCGTTGCACGGTGCGCTGGCTCGTTCCAAGCGCAAGCGCAAGGGCCGAGCTCGACCACGCTTCACCGTCGGCGAGCAAAGCGAACACGGTCGCATGCTCTTCATCAATTTCAGTGGGCCACGCCAGCACGACGACCTCGCGTGCGCGGCGCGGCAGCAGTGCAAACCCGCGCTTCGTGGCGCTCACCTCGGCAAACGTCTGCAGCAACCTGCGGAGCCGCCCGATTTCGACTCGCAATCGCGCGCGATGCGATTCGTCGGCAAGCTTCGACCCAAATACGCGCGCGACGAGCGCATCCCTCGGTACGTCTCCCGGCCACGCTTCGCCAAGCGCCCGCGCGAGCCCGAACAACACCGGACGCTTGGCCAACGAGACCAGCGTGCTTTCATGACGCACGACATGACGGCACGCATCCACGACGATCGCTTTCGAAGCCAGCAGCGCCTCGACCTCCTCGAGCAGAAGGAGCCGCTCCTTGCCGTTCGCAATCAGGCGCGCCGCGGGCGTGTTCAGAACGAGAGATGCGCTCTCGACCTCCGCCGTCAACGCGGGGATCCGTGCGTCGCGCGCGGCGCGACCGGCTCGTGCGAGCGCCGCACGCGCTGTCTTCGTGCGGAGGCGCCGCATCGCGAGCCCCGCCACGACCAGCTCGTGGGCGGTTCTCGACGCGGGCGGCAAGGGCGCGGGGTCGAGCTCGGTGAGCGTCCGCTCGGCTTCGTCGAGGCGCCCAATCAGGATGAGGCGCCGGACCTCGAGATACCGCGCGTGCGCGGCGTTCACCCGATCGCCGTGCGCTTCGAGCGTCGCCCGCGCCGCGTCGAGCGCCTTCGCGGGCCAGCGCAGGTCACGCGAGACGAGCGCGATCTCGGCCTCGGCGACAACGCACCTCGCGCGGGCCACGGCCTCTTTCGGACCGAAGGCACGCGCGGCACGCCGAAGGAGCGCCTTCGCTCGAACGAGATCGCCCAGCTGAGCCATCGCGATGCCTCGAAGCGCCAGCGCAGCCGCATCGTCGCGCAGCGCGACCCGCTTCAACGCGCCGAGGGGATCTCCCGCCGCGAGGGCACGCGCTGCAGCAGTGATCAGTGAGTCCATGTCATGACAAAGGAGCAATCATGACATCTAACTCTTCCAGCACGATCATCGCCTGTACCTTTTTCAGTACGTAAGTTGCCTCCATTGCGTATGCTGCGATCTAAGCAGATGACCGAAATGGATTGGCTGCTCGATTCGGACCCGCCATCCGCTGGCAAGTGTTGCGCGATCTTGTCCAGATCGAGGAAACCACCAAGAGCGGCGTATATCGTCTCCGGCGCCGGGCTCCAGCCCACGTCCGCCGGCAAGGAGATTGTCGGTGGCTACGGATCATGAACGCAAAGTCGCGCGAAGAGGCGCTCGCGTTTCGCGCGACGTTTCATGGAGGTGCATCTGAAGCACTGGCCGACGTTCGAGGGCGAGTGCGAAGTGCGGCCGCAGTTTGCTGCCGGTCAGGACGTGGCCAGTCGACCTTAGTCGTCTTCTCTAGGCGCTGACAGGTTCCTCGGCGTCCTCACGGCGGAATACGTTGGTCATCCACGGCTTGAATTCACCACGCTCATCGCGCAGCCACCACCTGATCGTCACGGTGGCATCGTCGTTCGTTTTGACCTTTCCCGATGCGTCCAGGTCATACTGGAAGCGAGCAGGTCCAACGAAGGTGAGCGTCCTTCCCGCGATCTCGCCATCATACCGATTGCCGTCTTCGGTGAACGGCCCGTTGTTACTGAAGAAGATGATGCGAAACTTCTTCGCTTCAGCGTCATAGAACCAATAATTGATGCCGTTTTGAGCCGGCTCGTCACCGAAGGCGGTGTGGTACGTCTGCACGAGGAAATGGCCCCCTTCGAGCCAGTAGAATTCCTCGACGCTGGTGACCGGGACGCTTGGCCCGAGAAAGGTGTGGCGGGTCTGCGCTCGTGTCTTCCATCTGCCGATCAACGGTTCGAGCCGCTTGAGCTCCGCTGATGGCGATGGCGCGAATCTGCTGCTCATCGTCGCGTATCCAGTCAGAGCGCCGATGTTCCAAGCGCGGCTACCAGGACGTTGGTGAGCTCGCGTCCGGCCCGCCCGTCCTCGTCGAGCACAGGGTTGTAGATCGTGACCTCCAATCCAACGGCTCGCCCGCTCGTCAGCGCCATCCTCAAGATGGAGGTGACGTCGCTCCAGCTGAATCCATCCGGCAGGCGGTAATCGACGGCGGGCATGATCCGGTCGTCGAGGCAATCGGCATCGAGATGAATGAAGAAGCCTTCGATCTCCGGCTGCGTCAATCGGTCGAGGGTCGCTTGCATCGCCTCCTCAACGCCCATCTGCCTTACCGTCCTCAAGTCGAGAGCGAGGATGTCGGCGGCCAGCGGTTGGCTGCCGTACAGACGCTGTTCATCGGCGTCGCGAAATCCGAGCGCCACGACGTCCGCCGGATGGACCAGAGGACCACGCTGTTCGAGGTTTATCAGGAGGTCAGGACCGTACCCGGTCGCGAAGGCGAGGTCCATGGAGGCCGCCTCACCGTTTGGATCTGCCGCCGGCTGGTAGAAGTCGGCGTGTCCATCGAGGAACAGCAGGCCGAACCGGCCGCGCCGTTTGAGCGCGAGCATGGCGCCGAGAAGGATCGAACAGTCGCCGCCCAGAACCAGCGGAAACTCACCGGCGTCAAGCACGCGGCCGATCGCATCGGCGAGTCGCGGACTCCAGTCGGCGATGCTGCGTGCGTTGAGCGTACCGGTCGATGCGTCACGCTCGGGGTTATAGGGCAGTGGTTCAACCCGGCCGGCGTGCCTCGCGTCGACGCGTTCCGCCAACCGGTTCTCGAGCAACGTCTGCGGCAGACGATCGACTCCCGTCGGCTTCAGGCCAAGAACGGACGGCGCTTCTATGACCGCGTAACGGCGGTGTGTTGAATCCACGACTATCGGTCGATCAGCGGCTCGAACCGCGGCGGCTTGATCTCTTCGTGCTTGTAGTCGGCCGGCACCTGGAACAGAGACGCATCTGGCTCCGTGCGCGTAATGTTCGTGAGCCGGTAGATCGTCTCGCCGAAGCGCGGATCGGCGCGGCGGGAAGACACGACCACACGGAGCTCCGGCGAGTACCAGCGTTCGCTGACGATCTCGATCGGACGCACGTTGCCGATCGCCCCGGCAGGCAGCGTCGCGATGGTTCTTGTGCCCTCGGCGCGGACGCCCTCGTAATCCTTCGTGCCGAGCGGCTCTGTTTGAACATCCGACGGCTCTGCTTCACCTCGGACGTCCAGAGCGACTTCAGGACCAATCAGCTTGCTGGAAATCGCCGCGTTCAGCGTCCCTCCGATCGTGGGCAGCGCCCGTGGAGGGCGTGAACGCATCGCGACCTTCCGCACGGGATCGAGCGAGTAATGAACCCGCGCCACCGGGTCGTTGATCGTGACCATGCGGGCGTCCCCTTCCGGCACGACAGAGCCAATCGCCGCGAGCTGATGTTCGCGGCGCACGCGGCCGCGGCTGTCGCGGGCCACCGCGCCGGTCGTACGCCGTTCGATGCGATTGCCGTCTGGCAGCTCCTGCGTGACCTCGTTGACGATCTCGGCGGAATACGGCGCGTTCTCGACCGGTTCGCCCAGTTCGAACGGCTCGACCGCCAGCATCTCAACCTTGAAGTCGACGAACGGCGGCGGCGCGGGTATCCCCGGCTCCTGCCCCCAGGCGGTGCCGCCAAGCATTCCAACAACGACCGTCATCCCGATGATTGCCCGCTGTCTCATAACGCTACTCCTGCCGGACGACGACCGGCACGACCGGACTCCACCCAGAACCATCTGAAGGTGATTGACTCGAGCGGCAGGAACGTTCCGGCCCTGATCGCGCCCTCACGCCACGACGAACAATAGTGACGCGGCGAGACTGAACATCGTGCGCACCGCGTGCAGCCGGCCCCAGCGCTCGAGCAGCGCGCGTGTCTCGGCGGAGGCTCGATCGCGAGCCGGATCCAGAAGCCTGTTGTTGATCGGGAGAATGAACAGCAGCGTGAAGGGAATCGGGGCGAAGATCGCGAATGCGCCGATGAACCAGATGCCGCCGCCGCCGAGAAAGCCGCGAATCACGCCGGCGAGAGCTGCGAGCAAGGCTAGTGACACCTGCATGACGGTGGCGCGTTTATAGCTGGGACCGAATTCGGTGGCAGCCAATTCCGTTCCGCAAAACAGCCTCGCGGGATGCTCGACGAGATTGATGTAGAGGGCCGCACCCGCAAACAGCGTGCACGCGAACACAGCAATGAGTTCCGAGAATTCAAGCACTGACCCACCTCCGGTGTCTGTTAGGCGCGCTCGATCAGGTCGTCATCGACGGGCGCGGCGGCTCCACGCGTAACCATCTGCAGGTGATTGGTTCGAATGGCGGGAAAGTTTCGAAACTCTGAGTCGCCAAAGCCTAGTGCGACTTCTGGAGCGTGGCCGCATGGATCACCGCGTGGACCGCGCATTCACTCTAACTGGATCACGCCACGGCAGCCGTGAAAGTGGCGTTCAATTTTCGTGAATCGCCGCCGACACACGCGCGCGCCAGAACCGGAAGGTCTTGGTCGCCGTCCAACCTGTTAGCCAGCCTGCCGCATTCGTGCGGAACGATTTCGTCCCGCCGTACCAATCACGCGTGAATGGCTGAAGAACCGGGCCATTCGGAGCCGACTGATTACGATTTGCTCCGGAGAGCGGCGGAAGGGGAGCGACAGGCGTTCGAGCTGGTGTATCGTCGATATCAGCAGGTCGTTTACCGGTTTGCGCGGGCAATGACGGGCTGTCCGGATGCCGCCGAGGACATCACGCAGGAGGTGTTCATGGCGCTCATCAAGGAGCTCCCTCGCTACGATCCTGCCCGCGCGGGGTTTACAACCTATCTCTACGGCATCGCCCGCAATTTGAGTCGCGACCAGTGGCGTCGGACGCGGCGGCGCCTGGCATTCGAAGCCCTTGGCTTGGAGAAGCGTCGAACATCCGAAGACCCGCACAATCTGCTCGAGCGCGCGCAGGCTGCGGCGCACGTACATTGCGCGCTGCGCGGACTCCCGGTGCGGTACCGCGAGGTGATCGTGCTGTGTGATCTGCACGGGTTGGCGTACGCCGAAGCGGCTCACCTCGTCCGATCGTCGGTGAGCGGCGTCCGGGCCCGGTTGCACCGTGCGCGGCAACTGCTCCGCCGCAGGCTCGGTCGCCTCCTCGAGCCTGCGCACGCCCGGCAGGAAGGCCCGCGGCCAGGTCTGTCGTATGACCCGGTGGTTGACGAAGATGGTTTCATCCGAAGACGACTCTAGAAACCTCGGCCATGACGCCGGAGAGTTCGGCGAGGCGTGGCGTCAATTCGCGCACGAGGATGCCGCGCGCACAGGTTCGCCCGAACTCGAACGACGGGTGATCGCGGCCTGGGAGGCGCTGCAGCTTTCCAAGCGTCGAAGTCAGCAACCGCGCCCGACTCGTCTCATCTGGGCGGTCGGAGCGGTTGCAGGCGCAGTGTTGCTGGCAGTCGCGCTCCGCAGCCAACGCGCGACGAGCATCCCGGCCGCGCCCGCGCCGGGCGCTGCAACGCCCATGAGTCAATCGACGCCGGCCGCGCACGCTGTGATGACGTGGGCAGTCGATCCGGCTCTCGAGACAGAGACTCTCCAACTCGTTCGTGTCCGCATGCCACGACTGGCGCTGCAGGCAGTCGGGGTCGTGGTCAGTGGACCCAACACAGATGGCCTCGTCGAGGTGGATGTCGTGCTTGGAGAAGACGGACTTCCACGAGACATTCGTCGCGTCGCGCTGTTACGGCAGTAGTTGCACAGGAAGATGGAGCGATCAGAGATGCCTCGACATTCGACGCTGCTGGTCATCGTGGCGGTCGTCATGACCGCCGGGTCCGTCCGGGCTCAAGTGCCTTCTCGTCCCGCAGTCACGATCCCCTCCACTCAGGGAGCGCCAATCATGCGGCCAGGCCAGTCGCCGCCGCCGGGTGGATTGACGGGCCCGACGATGCCAAGCGCGGGCACGATCTCTCTGGAAGTCGACAGCGTCGACGTCGGAAAACCGGTCCTCAACGCTCCGTACTCCGCTGAGGCGGTGACCGAAGTCATCCAGATTCTCACGGACGGGAACCGAATCGAACAGCGCGCCTCCACCATCGTCGCGCGTGACAGTCGCGGCAGGACTCGTCGCGAGCAGTATGGCATTGTGCTCGGTGCGCTCGTCGCCCGGGGGGATTCCCCCATCGTGACGATTACCGATCCCAACACGGGAACACATCTGAACTTGAAGCAAGACGCGAAGGTCGCGGAGCGGTCGCAGTCAATCCACGGCTCGCCTCCAGTGCTCTCGACCGGCGTCGGTAGTGCGATCGGAGCAGGGGACGCCGGGTTCGTCACCGGCGAATCGTCGCGGGAAGTCCGCACCAGGAAGCTCGGGACAAAAGAAATTGAGGGCGTCCGGGTGGAAGGCACCGAAACGACGGTCATCATTCGGGCTGGTGCGGTAGGGAACCGGTCACCGATCCAGCTTGTCAGCGAGCGATGGTATTCGCCGGAGCTGAAAGTCGTCGTGATGTCCCGCCGGATCGATCCACGCTTCGGCGAAACGCGGTTCCACCTGACAAATATCGTGCGTGGGGAACCGCCCGCACACTTGTTCGAGGTACCCTCCGACTTCCGCATCGAGGACCGGCAGCGGTTACCAGCGCCGCCCATCCGGCGTGACGAAGGGCTGATGCCGGAAGAATTCTGAGGAACACACTCCCGCGACCCTCCAATCACAGTTGCCTGCCTGTTGCCGTCACCGCATGAACGCACGCGGTGTTGCGGGGTCCTCTCGTGAATTCATCGATCAGGAATCAACGATCCGTACGGCTCGGAGTTGCCGGCGCAGCGCTGCTGTTATTCGCGTGGACAACGGGTACGGTCGAGAGTCAGCAGGCGTCTCCGACCGATAGGCTCCTGCTGTCTCTCGAACAACTCGAGGCGCTGCGGCAGGCCTGGAATAACCGCCTCTCTTACATTCCCGGCGAGGTGCTCGTCCGGTTTCGTGATGAGGTCACGACCGCCGGGCGGCTGCGGGCGACGCGGGAGCTGCCCGGCAGAATCGACAGCAGTCGCACACGCAGCGTTGGTGATGCGCTGCTCTTGAAATCCGTCGACGAGCCCAACGCGTTTCGGCTTGCGTCGACGCTTCGATCGCAGCCGGAAGTGCTCTGGGCGCAACCGAACCACTTCCGCCGTCTCAAGTGGATTCCCAACGATCCTGGGTACGCCAGGCAGTGGAACTTGGAGCTGATGCGGATGCCCGCCGCCTGGGACATCGACCACGGCGCGAGCGACAGAATCGTTGTGGCGGTCGTCGACACCGGGATTGCGACCGTTACGCGACAGCAGGACTTCAAGCTCTGGACGGGTCTCGCTACCGAGACCGTCGCAGTGCCGTTCCGCGTGAATCCCGACCTGGGCAGCACTCGAATGCTGACCGGCCGTGATTTCGCGTTCTGGACCGGCCCCGTCCTCGACATGGTGGGACACGGCACGCATGTCGCCGGAACGATCCTGCAGGAGACGAACAACGGTCTCGGTGTCGCCGGGATTGCCTACCGCGCACGTCTGATGCCGCTCAAGGCCTGTCTCGGTTATTGGGAGATTCAGTTTGCGCTCTCCGCCAGGGGTGTGCCGGGATTCGTCCATCCCGACGAGTCGGGCGCCTGCATGGATGCCGACATCGCAGATGCCATCCGTTTTGCCGCAGACAACGCCGCCCACGTGATCAATCTGAGTCTTGGAGGCGAGGATCCCTCCCCCGTGATTCTCCAGGCGCTCGAATACGCGGTCGGCCGCGGCCTCTTCGTGTCGATTGCCGCCGGAAACGAGTTCGAACAGGGGAATCCGATCATCTATCCGGCCAAGTACGCCGAACAGCTCGACGGCGTCGTGTCGGTCGGTGCCGTGGGGCGTTCGTCTCGTCGCGCGTATTACTCGAGCACCGGCTCCTACGTCGAGGTCGCCGCACCCGGCGGCGACACTCGAGATAGCGGATTCGAGGGGGTGGTCTACCAGACGTCGCTCCTCGAGCAGGACTTCGATCCTTGGCGAATCGTCCGTCCTCGGTTCGATCGCTACGCCGAGGTCGCCGGGCAGGGGACATCGATGGCCGCTCCGCACGTCTCGGGGGTCGCCGCATTGCTCCATTCGCGGGGCATCACGGCTCCGGCGGAGATCGAGCGCGTGCTCAAGAGCTTTGCTCGCGACCTGGGCTCCCGCGGGCGAGACGACGAATTCGGCTACGGCCTGGTAGATGCGGCCGCCGTTCTGCGCGGACGTGGATCGCGAGGTGCCCGATGAGCCGGCACGGCTCGCGTGATCTTCTGCTCCATCTCGTCCACAGTCAGCACCTGGGCGAACAAGAAGCCGAGCGTCGCGAGGGTCGCCTTTTGCAGTTCAGCCGCCGAGGCACCGGGCATGTCGGCCGTCGTCGTGCCGTCGCTGAGGAAGAAGACGCGAAAGTCGCGCGCCACCGCTTCGCGCGCGGTCGTCTCGCAGCAGACACTGGTGGCGATGCCGGTGATGATGACGGTATCGATGCCGCGTGAGCGGAGAATCAGCTCGAGGTCGGTGCTCTGGAAGGCGCCGTGTCGGGGCTTGTCAAGCAGGATGTCGCGCGCATCCACGACGAGCTTCCGGTGGAGCGCTGCCGACTCCGATCCCTTGGTGATGATGTCCTTGACCATCGGGCTGATCTCGCCCAACACGCCGATATTCGAACCGTCCGGTCGCAACACATGGCTGGTATGGATCACGAGAATGCCGGCGTCACGGCACGCCGCTGCCAGGCGGTTGATGCGATCGAGGACCGCCAGCCCGTCTGGGGCCGAACTCCGGTAGCCCTGGACAAAGCAGTTCTGCATGTCCACGTTGACCAGTGCCGTGCGTTTGGGAACCAGCGCAAAATCGACCATGCTGCACCTTCGTGTTCGTCATCCGAGCCCGGTGGCGCGCGCGATCAAAAACAGACCTGCGCCGATAACGGCGGCGCCGATGGCTCGCGCGACCTGGTCAGCAGCCGGTGCGAGGCGTTCGAGCGTGATGGCTGCCGCCACGAGAGCCATCACGCGAAGGTCCATGACGCCGATGACCAGGAGGATCGCCATCAGACCGGCGCAGCAGCAGCTGCAGTGGAGTCCGAGGTGCAGTCCGTGTCGCCAGGCCTCGCCGTAGCTCGCGCTGACACCCGCGCGAGCGGTGGCGGGTACCTCCCGGCAGCAGGCCAGATGATGTGCTTTCCACGCGGTGAACTGGAG
>DATAEE010000058.1:0-4623 GCA_036258175.1 Vicinamibacterales bacterium | reverse complement strand
GCCGAGCGCAGCCCCAGCAACGCCTCGCCGCCCTCGGCGCGGAACACCGCCAGCGCTTCGTCGCGGCGAGCCTGCGCGCGCCGAAGGGTCTCGGTGAAGCGCGGGTCTTCGCGGAGGGGCGCCAACCAGGGGTCGTGCAGCAGTGGTTCCACGACGGTGTAACCGCCGTCAACCGCCTTGGCCAGGGCCTGCAGCGCCAGATCGTAGCTGCCGAGTTTGCACACCATGATCCCGCCGGTCATGAACCCTTCCGGGTCGCCCCAGGTCATGTTGCCCACCGCGTGCTCGGCAGCCTCGCGCGCGCCGGGCCCGCCGGTCAAGCACGCGACCATCATCTCGTCCCAGGCCTTGTAGGTGGCCGGAGCGTCGGCGGGCGGGCGTTTCCAGGCGGCCAACGCTTCGTCGTGGCGGCCGAGGCGGTAGAGGGCCATCACCTTGCTATCGGGATCGTTGTCATCGATGCGGAGGATGCGTTCGTAGTCGCCGAGCATCAGATAGGCATTAATCACGCTCGTCGGAATCCCGGGATCGAGCCGCCGAGCCTCTTCGTGCGCTGCCACCGAGGCGTGGAGAAGCCCGGCGTAGCGACAGGCATGGACCAACCCGGCGAAGTGCTCGGGATCGACGGCGCGCCGCGCCCGCCGCAACAGCCGGCGCATCGCATCCACCGCTCGCCCGGCGTCGCACTCGAGTTGGGCGTAGTACTTGTGCAGGATGGGCAGGTCGGGATTGAGCGCGAGGGCGCGCTGAAACGAGCGCTCGGCCTCGACGGAACTGACCGTGTCGTCGAAATACTTCCCCAGCACCCGCTGGCAGCGGCCAAGTCCCGCCCAGGCCGGCGCGAACTGTGAGTCGCGCGTCACGCACTGCTGGTAGACGTCGCGCGCCTCGGCGATGTGATCCCAGTCGCGCGCCAGCTCATTGGCGCGCAGATAGAGCTCGTAGACGCCCGCGCTGCGTGGCACGTCCGGCCGCACGACGCGGCTCTCGGGCTCGCCCAGCGACTGCGACAGCGAGCGGACGATCCCTGCCACGAGCTCGTCCTGCATCGCCAGCACGTCTGCCAACGAATGCTGCGACGAGTGCGACCACACGACGGTACCGGCAGGTGCTTCGACCAGCTGCGTCGTCGCGCGAAGCTGGCTGCCGGCGCGGAGAATGGTACCGATGAGCGCGACGTCCACGTCGGCCTCGGCGGCGAGCTTGCGCAGGTCGGGCGCCTGCGGGTCGAAGCGGGCCGCCGCAGCGCTGGAGCGCACCAGCAGGTTGCGCGTACCGGTCAGCGACATCGTGATCGCGTCGGGCAGGCTGAAGGCCAGGAAATCGGTTTCGGCGTCCGGGCGCAGCACGCGAAACGGCAGAGCGATGAATCGGGTCATCGTGCGCGCCGCCACCGTCGAGAGCTCCCCCGAATCGCGGTCCGCGATGGCCTCGCGAATCGCGGCGGCCATCGCCATCGCCGAGTCGTAGCGATCGGCGGGCTGCTTCTGCAGCGCCTTGTGGATCACGCGGTCGAGCCCCGCCACCGTGCTCCCGCCGGACAGCGCCGGCGGCTGCTCGTGCAAGACGGCGTGGAGCACGTCGATCATCGTGGCGCCGTCGAACGCCACCTTGCCCGACAGCATCTCGAAGAGCATCGCGGCCAGCGCGAAGAGATCGGCCCGCGCGTCGAGCGCCTCCCCGCGCACCTGCTCCGGCGCCATGTAGTTCGGTGTCCCGACGATGGCGCCGGCCACGGTGAGACGAGTCGCGCTGTCGGCGCTGACGCTGCTGGCGATCGGCCTGGCCAGACCGAAGTCGAGCAGCTTCACGCCGTGCGGCGTCAGGAACAGATTCGAGGGCTTCAGATCGCGATGGATGACCCCGCGCGCGTGCAGCGCGTCGAGGGCGTCCAGAACCTGCAGCGCGATCGTGGAGGTATCGGCCGGCGATAGCGGCCCGCGCGTCACGCGCGCGCCGAGCGGTTCGCCGGCCAGGAGCTCCATCGCCAGGATCAGCCCGCTGTCGGTTTCCTCGACCTCGTAAAGCTGACAGATGTTCGGATGCGAGACGCCGGCGGCGGCCCGGGCTTCACGCCACAAGCGTTTGCGCGACGTCTCATCGGTCTCGCCGCGGATCGTCTTCAGCGCGACGGGGCGGTCGAGCCGCTCATCGCGGGCCGCGTACACGACCCCCATGCCTCCTTCACCGATCTTCCTTTCGATCTTGTAGCGACCGATACGGTCGGGCACCGGCGGCGCTGAGGAGGACATACGGATTGATTGTAGCCGCGACGATAGCTCTTGCCGTCATCTCCACCACGGGGTGCTCGCGGAGGCGTATTCGACGTGTTGGTCGCGTCATGCGCAGATTGCTCGATGGCGTCGAGCCGCACGATCGGCCAACTATCGCCTTGACCGCCGTCGGTCTGGCGGCCGCCGCCCTGCTGGCTGCTTGCCAGCGGCCAAAACGGCTCGTGTTGACCCGGTTGTTGCCGTTCATGGTGCGATGCGCAGGGCGTCGAGCGGATTGGCGCGCGTTGCGCGCAGCGTCGGCAGCGCGCTCGCCAGCAGAGCCACGACGAGAATCAGCAGCGCGACAGCGCCGTACACGCGCGGATCGCGTCCACCGACTCCGAAGAGCTGCGCCGAGAGCAGGCGGCTGACGGCCAGCGCGGCCGCCGCGCCACAGACGATCCCGATCACGCTCACGCGCAGGCTTTGCCCGAGGACGAGCTGCATCAGGTCGCGCGGCCGCGCGCCGATTGCGGCCCGGACGCCGAGTTCCTGCCGCCGCTGGGCGACGGAGTAGCTGATGAGCCCGTAGAGACCGATCGCCGCCAGAACGAGAGCGGACACGGCAAACGCACCAATCACGCTGCCGGTCAGTTGCTGCGGGCGCGCGCTGGCCGCGACGATGTCGTCGGCCGATCTGACGTCGATGACGGGGAGCGCCGCATCGAGACCCGCGACGGACGCTCGAATCAGGTTCATCGCCTCGCGCATGGGACGCGACGTCCGTACGATGACGCGCATGTCGAAGTGGGGCCGTTGCGCGCCTGCTATATAGATAGCCGCTTTGGGCTGCTCGTCGAGACCACCCTCCCGTACGTCCGCGACGACGCCGACGACGGTCTGCGCCCCGTCGATGCCCCATGAGAACGCGACGTTCTGCCCGATCGGATCGCCTTCGAGCCACACGCGCGCGAACGTCTCGTTCACTACGACGGCTGGCTGGTTGCCCCGGACGTCAGACGGCTGCAAGAACCGGCCGCGGACGAGTTGCGCCTTCAGGACGTCGAAGTAGTTCGACGAGACAATTCGTTGCTCGACGTCGGTGGCGACGTCCGGGAATCTCGGATTCGTGAGCCCGACGCCTCCGGACGTCCCGCCTGCAATGGGAAGATCGCTGGCCAGCGTCACGGCCCGCGGCCCGAAGTCGCCGGCAAGGCGCTGCGTGAGGCGGTCGAAGAACGCGTTCTGCGCGGCCTCCGCGGCATACCGCGACGGAGGCAGGTACACGCGCGCGGTGATCAGGCCGTCGGGATTGAACCCCTTCGGGACGTTCACGAGGCGGAGGTAGCTTTCAGCGAGCAGCGCCGCCGCGACGAGCAGCACGAACGACAGCGCGATCTCGCCCACCATGAATGTCCGCCTGACCCCGTCGCGCGACCCGTGCTCCACCGAGCCTCGCGCGCCGCTCAGGCCGGCGATCACGTCACGGCGCGAGGCCCGCAGCGCCGGCGTCACGCCGAACAGGAAGCCCGAGACCAGAGACAGTCCACACGCGACGGCAAGCACCCGTCCGTCGATCGCCGCGGCGGCCACGCGCGGAATGGTTCCCACGAGGTTCGTCCGCGCGAGAGTCACGATGGCATCCGCGAGACCGATGCCGAAGAGACCTCCGACCGCGGCGCGGGTCACGCTCTCGACCATCACGAGTGACACGAGCCGTTCGCGGTCCGCGCCGAGCGCGGTCCGGACCGCGAACTCGCGCCCGCGCAACGCGGATCGCGCCAGAAGCAGATTGGCGACATTTCCGCACGCGATCAGGAGAAGCAGCGCAACGGCGGTGAGCAGCAACGCGAGCGGCGCCGCGAGATCCCCGACGAGGACCGTGGCCAGCGGACGCAGGCGGAGACCGTGCGTCGTCGATCGATCCTTCTTGATCGTGTCCGCGATGGCGTCCACCCGGCCGGCTGCCTGGGCCAGCGTCACGCCGGACCGGAGCCGCGCGATCGTGTCCAGCTGATGCAGACCGCGCGCGATCGTCGGGTCCCGCTGAAGCGGCTGCCAGAAATCTGCCGGCTTGCCGCGAGCCATGTAGAACGGCGACGGCGGGATCGCGGCAGCCGTTGATGGAAAGACCCCGATGACCTGGTACGACACGTCGGTCAGCGTGATGGCAGCAGCTCCGCCTCGCCGGCGCCGCTGAGGGCTTCACCGCTCGCACCGAACGCGCCTACGGACTCGAAGACGTCGCTTCCGCGATCGCGCCAGTCGATGAACTCTGGAAACGAGAGTACGGCAGCATCGCGTCCGCGATTGGTGTCGAACAGCTTTACCAGCGACGCCTGGGCCGGATACGGCAGCGGGCGCAGCAGAACGGCGTCCACGACGCTGAAGATTGCGGTCGTCGCGCCCA
>DATAEE010000057.1:0-10803 GCA_036258175.1 Vicinamibacterales bacterium | reverse complement strand
CGCCGACCTGGAGCGTCTGCCTGGGCGAGATCTCACTGAAGAGGCTGCCCTTCACGCCGTTGGCCGTCGTTCGCTCAGGCTCGTGACCGATCGTCGCCGTGGGATTTCCGTTGCCGCCCTGGTTCACGCGCTCTTCGCGCTGCGAGTTGAAGGAATAGGTGACACTCGCATGATCGAACCAGCCGGGCAGCAATCGCTCGAGCCGGACGTAGAACAGGTCGAGCGTCAGGTCGTTCAGCTCGGCGACGAGATTTCCGTCGCCGCCGAGGAGCTGATCGTACCGCTCACCGCCGTCCTGGCGCGTAGCCATGTAACTGGTCACGATCTGGGTGCTTGCGCCGGGCGTCCAGTTCGCTTTGAGCTGCGTCCCCCACTGCGAAAACTCGGTGTTCGGCAACCGCTCCGGATACAGCAGGTCGGACGCGATGCCGAAGAACCGCGTCACCGACGCGTGTGAATCGATCCCGCCTCCGGGCCTCAGCTTGCCGACGCCCTGCCCGGCGACGTTGCCAAAGAACCCGAACTGCCGCCGCGCGATCGAGACAGAGGCGTTGCCTCCACCGGATTCGTGCCCGGTGGAGCCGTGAATGGCAAACTGGCCGCCGAGGCGCGGCCCGTCGGAACTGAGCGCCGGCACGCGCCCAAGGAGCTGGATGCTGCCGCCGAGCGCATCACTGCCGTACTCCGCGCTGTTGGGTCCGCGCAGAATCTCGATCCCTTCGAGACTGCTCGGCTCGACCAGGTCGAAGAACGTGTTGACGCCGCCGCGCTGCGCGCTGTTCGAGTAGCGCACGCCGTCGACGAAGACGTTGACCTTGTTGCCAGTCAGCCCGCGCACGAACACGCCCGCCATCGTCGGACTCGTACGCTGCAGGTTGACGCCGACCTCTTCGTTGACGGCCTGCGCGAGGACCGTGTTCGCACGCTGGGCGATCTCGTCGACCGACACGAGATTGACCGCCTGGGCCGCGTGGCGCGTCTCGATCACTTCGCCCGGCGCGGCGGTGACCGTGACTTCTTCTTCCAGGGCCGCAACCGTCAACGTCAGATCGACGGTGACGACGGCGTCGCCGGTGACTTCGACCGCAGCGGACCGTTCCTCGAACGACGGCGAGCGAGCGAGCAGGAGATAACTGCCAGGTGTGAGGTCCTTTACTTCGAATCGGCCGCTGGCGTCTGTGCGGACTGTGGCGACGACGGCGCGCGCCGGGGTCAGCACGAGGACCTCAGCCGCAGCGACCGCACCGCCAGATGGATCTTTGACGGATCCGTGAATACCGGCAGCAAATGCAGGCGAGGCAACCGCGACACAGAAGACCGCGACAACCGCCATGAATCGGCGCATGCCGGCACTGTACGGAAGGGCTAACTGTACTACCAGAGGTAGTAGGCCCGACCTTCAGGTTGGGCGAGGAGGTGAGACACGCTGGCAGCGATGTTTCCGTCTCAGCGAGCGGCGTTCCGCGCGCGCAGCTTCGCGACGCTGTCGGAGGCGGAAGAAGAGAATGGCCAGAGCCGCATCTCGATCCAAAGCGAACTATCGCCGCGCACGCCACGTCCTATGAGGAGACCCCTCGAGGTGACGCGCGCGGTCACCGGGATCGGACACAAAACGGCGTTCTGGACCGTCGTTTCGGGCCTCATCCGCTGGTCGCCGCTTTGCATTGCCGCGCGGATACCGTTCTCTGTTAGGCAGTCGATCCCATGTCGGACGTCAATCCTTCGGGCCCTGAGCCCGCCATCGTCCAGCCGCCGGCCGCGGAGGCGGAAAGCCGCAAGAAAAAGAAGAAGGACAAGTTCCGGTCCGCGTGGATCGGGTTTGTCGGCCGCATCGTCGCGCAACTGGTCGGCGCCGGCGCAACGGTGTTCCTCGCGCTCTATTTCGTCGACCGGGTCACTGATCCTTCCCGCCAAGCTCAACCGTCGGCGCGCCCGGCGGTTCCGGCGAGTGCCCAGGCGGTCGAGCGCGTCAGCCTCCGTCGGCATTCGAGCGAGAAGTCGCTGGCGGTTCTGCCGATGCAGAACTTCTCCGCCGACTCGCGACATGACCATTTCGCCGACGGCCTCACCGAAGCGCTGATCGCGAACCTCGCACAGGTGGACGGCCTCCGCGTGACGTCGCGCACGTCGTCGATGCACTACAAGGGACAGCGCAAGCCGCTGCCGCAGATCGCGCGCGAGCTCGATGTGCACATGATCATCGAAGGCTCGACGGTCACGCAGGGCGATCGGCTGCGCGTCACCGCGCAGCTGATCGAAGCGGACACCGACGAGCATCTGTGGGCGAAGACCTACGATCGTCCGCTGCGCGACATCCTGACGGTGCAGGCGGACATCGCCGCCGCGGTCGCGCGGGATGTGCAAGTGGTGCTCAGCCGACCCTGAAGGGTCAACTACGCGGTCACTGGGGATACATCCGGAACGTTTTCGCCGAGCGCGGTGGCTAGATCGATCTGGTGTTCCTGCTCCTGACGCAGGATCTCGCGAATGTCTTCCGCCATCGCGTACTCGCCCAGCGATTCACACTCCCGGACGCGCTCGCGATAAGCGCGCACGGTGTCGTTCTCGTTGTTGAGATCGGCGCGCAGCATTTCCTCGGCATCCTCGGAGAGCTTGACAGGCAGGGCGGTCGCCGTCGGCATGCCTCCCAGGTAGTCAATCTGTTTTGCAATCGTCAGCGCGTGGTCGAGCTCCTCCTTCGCATGGACCTCGAGCTCCGACGCGATGCTCATGTACTCGGCGCCCTTGAGCACCTGCGAGTAGACGACATACGCGATGATTGCCTGGTACTCCCGTGCGAGATCTTCGTTGAGATGTTTGATTAGTTCCTGTCGCGTGATTTTCTTGTCAGCCATGACGACGGCTCCTCTCAGGCAGTTGGCCGGAAGGAGTCGAGCTGCAATCCGGATGCCGCGCGGACCGCGCTCACGGTTGAGGTCGGCGACGCTCGATCTGCATTCTGCGGCTTCACTCGCTGCGCAGCGAGATCATCGGATCGATCCGCGCCGCGCGCAGCGCGGGGACGAGGCTGGCGACGAGCGCAATCGCCGCGAGCAGGAGCGCAATCGCCGTGAACGTCAGCGGATCGGTCGCTTCGGTGCCGAACAGCAGGCGCCGCATCAGGCGTGTCAATCCGAATGCGCCGATCAGGCCGATGCCGACGCCAACCGCGGCGACCACCAGGCCCTGGCGAACCACCATCATCAGGATTCTGCGGGGCGTGGCGCCGAGCGCCATCCTGATCCCCAGCTCGCGCGACCCCTGGCTGACGAGATACGCCATCACGCCGTAGACGCCGACCGCGGCGAGGCCCAGGGCGAGGCCTGCGAAGAGCGTCAACAGCAGCATCGCGAAGCGGCGGCGCGCGAGCGATTCGTCGACGCGATGCGACATCGTACGAACTCCGTACACCGGCAAGTCGGGATCCAATTCGCGGATTTCCTTCCGGACAGCGGCCGCCAGCCCTGCCGGATCCGTGGCGCCTCGAAGCACGACGTTCATCCCGCGCACCGGATATTGCGTCTGCGGCAGGTAAAGCGCGATTCGCGACTCTGAATCGAGCGCATCCTGCTTGATGCGCCCCACGACGCCGACGATCGTGATCCACGGACCCGTCGAGTCGGCGAGACCGAGGCGCAGGCGTTTGCCGAGCGGGCTCTCGTTCGGCCAGTACTGCGCCGCCATGTGCGCGTCGATCAGCGTGACGCGCTGACCGGTACGCGTGTCCTGCTCCGTGAAGACCCGGCCTTCGAGGAGCGGAATCTCCATCGCGCGAAAGTAGTCGCCGCCGACCATGCGCATGTCCACGTTGATGAACTTCTCGCCTGCGGCGGGCACACGCCCGTCGATCGTGATCGGTCCCCACGCCATCATCTGGCTCAGTGGAAGCGAGCTCACGCCACCGGCGGCGGTCACGCCAGGCAAGCGCGCCAGGCGCGCCCACAACAGCCGGTACGTCTCGAGCGCGATATCCGCGTCGTTGTACTTCCGCCCGCTCATCGTGAGCTCGAGGGTGAGAACGTTCTGCGGGTTGAATCCTGGCGGCACGTCCTGAAGGCGCGCGAAGCTCCGAATGAGCAGGCCGGCGCCGATGAGGAGCACCACAGACAGGGCAAGCTCCGCGATGACCAGCAGCCGCCGCAGATTCTGGCCGCGTCCCCATACGGCGCTCACGCCGGACGACCCGCGGCCGGCGTCTTTCAGATTCTCATGAAGATCGAGACGCGACAGCCGCAGCGCCGGAGCGAGGCCGAACACGATGCCCGCCCCGATCGAGATCGCAAACGTGAAGAGCAACACCTGGCCGTCGATCGCGATCTCGTGGAGGCGCGGCACGCTGCGCGTGCCCAGCGCCTGAATGCCGCGCAGGCTCGCGAACGCGAAGACGACGCCGAGCGCACCGCCGCCCAGCGCGAGCATCACGCTTTCGGTGAGGAGCTGACGAACGATCCGCTTGCGTTCGGCGCCGAGCGCCGCGCGGACCGCAATCTCGCGCTGCCGGCCGAGGGCGCGCGACAACAGCAGGTTCGCGACGTTTGCGCACGCGATGAGCAGCACGAGACCCACCGCGCCGACCAGGATCACGAGCGAGCGGCGGACGTCGCCGACCACCTGCTCCTGCAGCGGCACGATGCTGAACGTCAGCCCGCCGTTCGGCGGATAGACCTCCGGATGTTCGCGCCGGAGGCGGGCCGTGAGGGCGTCCATCTCCGCCTGCGCCTGGGCCAGGACGACGCCGCGCTTCAGCGTGCCGAGGATGTTGTAGTCTTCGCGCCCGCGGATCGTCGGCGCATCCGGTCCAAGTGGAAGCGGGATCATGATTTCCGCGTGTTCCGCGACGCCGAGCGTCGGCATCACTTCGCGCGGCAGATCAAAGGACACGGGCAGCACGCCAACGACCTGATACGGCTGGCCGTTGAGCATCAGCGTCTTCCCTATCGCTCGCGGATCGCCACCGTAGCGACGCATCCACGTCCCGTGGCTGAGCACCGCGCTCCCGGTGGTGCCGGGGATATCATCCTCGGCAACGAACAACCGCCCGGCGGCGGCGCGCACGCCGAGCATCGGAAGAAGGTTCGACGACACGCGGATGGTGCCGATTCGCTCCGGATCGCCGCCGTCGCCGGTCAGGTTGTAGTTTCCGCCGATCGCGATCGCAAGCTGTTCGAAGCCGGAATGTCCCGTCTTGACGTCGAAGTACTGCGCGGTCGAGAACCAGTCCTCCGTGATGCCGAGTCCCGGCGATCGGTTCCACAGAATGGCGAGGCGATCCGGATCGGCATACGGGAGCGGCCGCAGCAGAAGCGCGTTGGCGACGCTGAAAATCGCGCTGTTCGCGCCGACGCCGATCGCGAGCGACAGCACGGCCGCGATCGTGAAGCCAGGGCTGCGGCCGAAGGATCGGATCGCGTAGCGGACGTCCTGCTGCAACATCGCCGCGGATTGTAGCAGCCGGCGCGCGACTTTTCGGTCCGGCGGCCGTCTAAGGCAGTATGCTCAACGACCTTCGCTTGGCCCTTCGCCTGCTGGGCCGCCAGCCGGCCTTCGCCCTGGTCGCCATCGGCACCCTCGCGCTCGGCATCGGCTCCAATACGGCGGTGTTCAGCGTCATGCACGCTGTGCTGCTCAAGCCTCTTCCTTACACGGGCGCCGACCGGATCGTGGTCGGACACATGTCGCTGCCCGACTTCGAAGACATCTCTGCCGGCGTGCGATCCTTCGAGGCCTCGTCGTTGTGGGCGTCGAATCTCTGGAACGTCACCGGTGAAGGCGAGCCGGAGCAGATCCTCGGCGTGCAGGTCACGGGCTCGTTCTTCCCGATGCTCGGCGTCGCACCGCTCCTGGGCACGCCGATTACGCCGGAGACAGAGCGGCAGCCGGTAGTCGTGCTCTCGTACGGCTACTGGCAGCGGCGATTCGGCGGCGCGCCCAATGCGCTGGGACGATCGCTGCGACTCAGCGGAAAGACGTACTCCATCATCGGCGTCATGCCGCCAGAGTTTCAGCTGCCGTCGGGACGCCGCTTCGAGATCTGGACGTCGCTCGAAGTCGGACTCGGGCCTGTCCAACCCAGTCGGACCCTGCGCATCTTTCGCCACTACGCACGCCTGCGGGCTGGCGTGCCGCTCGCCGTGGCGCAGCATGAGGCGAATGCCGTCGCGGCAACGCTCGCGCGCACGTATCCGGAGACGAATACCGGCATCGAGTTCGAATACAGGCCCCTCCGGGAAACGGTCGTCGGAAACATCCGTCCCGTGCTCGTCGGCGCTTTGGCGGCGGTCGGCCTGCTGCTGCTCATCACGTGCGCGAACGCGGCGAACCTGCTGCTCGCGCGGACGGCCAGCCGCGCGCGCGAGATCGCCACGCGATCGGCGCTGGGCGCGACGCGTGCGCGGATTCTGCGTCAGTTTCTGGTCGAAAGCGCGGTGATCGCGACGATAGGCGGCGGCCTCGGCTTCGTTGCCGCGCTGTGGACCGTCGAATCGCTGCCGGCGCTCCTGATCAACGAGTTGCCGCGCACGGCGAGTGTACGGCTGGAGCCTTCGGTGCTGGCATTCAGCGCGGGTATCACGCTGCTGGTCGCGCTGCTCTTCGGCTCAATTCCTGCGCTGCAGGCCAGCAGCGAGCGGGCCAGTGCCGCGCTCAAGGAGGACGGCCGGGCGGGCCAGTCGCGCGGCGCCCGCCGTCTGCGCGGCAGCCTCGTCATTGCCGAAGTCGCGCTCGCCGCGATCGTGCTGGCTGGCGCGGCGCTCGTCGGCCGCAGCCTCATCCGACTCACGCACGTGGATCCCGGATTCGCACCAGATCGACTGCTCACGTTCAACGTTCAGGTCGTTTCGCTCCCCGACGATGCGGCGCGCGCCGAAGCGGTGCGGGTCGTCCTCGAGCGCCTGCGCGGTCTGCCGGGTGTCGAAACCGTCGGTGGTGCAACGGGCCTGCCGCTCGTGACACCGCAACGGGCGATCAGGCTCGAAGCGCAGGGGGTGACGCTCGCGGAACCTCTGTTCGCCCATTTCATCGCCGCGAGCCCGGGCTACTTCGCCGCCCTCGGCGCCCGGCCTCTCGCGGGGCGGGAATTCACCGAGGACGATCGCCGGGCAGGAGCGCCCGTCGTGGTGATTAATACTGCGCTGGCGCGTACGCTCTTCGGTACTGAGAATCCCGTCGGCCGACAAATCCGACTCGTCGATCCCTCTCAATCCGACCAGTGGCGCACCGTCGTCGGCGTCGTCGGCGGGATCCACTATCGAGACCTCGCGGAGCCGGCCGTCGAAGCCATCTACACGCCGTTCGCGCAAACGCCGTTCCTGTGGAGCTACATGATGCTGCGGGCGACGGGCGAACCGCGAGCGCTTGTGCGTGCAGTCGGCGCAGCAGTCAACGACGCGCGGCCCGGCCTTGTTGCGTCCGGCTTCGCGCCGATGGACGACCTGCTCGAGCAATCCTCCGCTCAGGCGCGGCGGAACTTCCTGTTGATTGGATCGCTCGCCGTACTGGGGCTGGCGCTCACGCTGAGCGGAATCTACGGCGTGGTCGGCTACACCGTGGTTCAGCGCACGCGCGAGATCGGCGTCCGCGTCGCGCTCGGTGCGACGAGGCGGCAGGTCATGCGTCTCGTGGTCGGGCAGGCGCTCGCGCTGGGTGTCGTCGGCGTCGCCGCCGGGCTCGCCGCCGCCGGACTCCTCACGCGGCTGATGCGCGATCTGCTGTTCGAGATCTCTCCGACCGATCCGACGACGTTCGCCGGCGTCGCGGTTCTACTCGTGCTCGCGACGATCGCCGCCAGCGCGATCCCCGCACGCCGCGCCACGCGGATTGATCCGATGACGGCGCTACGCAGCGAGTGAGCGTGTCGCTGTAGGGGCGGTTCTCGAACCCCCCTATCCGAATGTATAGCACCACGCCTCGCCCTCGAGGACCGTCTCGCCGCCGTCTCTCGCAACGCGAACGCGCAGCTGAGTGACCGGCTTCGCCGGGTGCACGCTGAGGACCTCCGCCTCGGCCGTAATCGTGTCGCCGATGAACACCGGAGCGACGAACTTCCAGTTCTGACTCAGGAACACGGTACCGGGACCGGGCAGATCCATCGCGACCAGCGCGTGCAGCAGACCGGTCGTCAGTCCGCCCTGCACCACGAGGCGGCCGAACTTCGTCTTCGCGACGAAGGCCTCATCGAAGTGGAGCGGATTCCGATCGCCCGAGATTTCCGCGAACTTCTGCACGTGATCTGCCGTCAGCGTCAGCCGCCGGCTGGCGCGTTGCCCCACCTCGACCTTCATGGCCGCGATGATAACCCTCCGCCGCCGTCAGGGAAACCGCAGCGATCGGATACGATGGGCGCTGGCGGAGACCCTGTTGCATCCCGATCTGGCCGAGACCATCGAGTTCCACGAGTCCATTCTCGCGGAAGGACGCAAGGCGCTCGTCGGCTACGAGACGGCGAAGACGCTCGCGAACGTCGTGCTGCTCTCCGAGATCCCGACGACCTACGACAAGAAAGAACAGCGTCAGGTCAACGCGGGCAATCTGCTTCTGCGCGGCGTGCCCGGCGTCGGCAAGACCTTCTTCGGCGTCATTCTGGCCGCCATCAGCGACGCGAAGTTCGCGCGCCTGCAGGGTCGCGCCGACCTGCAGCCGACCGAGGTCGTCGGCTTTCAGATGATCAATCCCGCGACCGGCGAGCTCGTCACGCAGTTCGGACCGCTGGCCGAGGCGGAAGTCATTCTCCTTGATGAGATCAACCGCATCCCGCTGAAATCACAGAGCGCCTTCCTCGAGGGCCTCCAGGATCGTACCGTCACCGTTGGCAAGACGACGTACGAGCTGCCGGCGTTCAGCTTTGCGATCGCGACGATGAACCCGGTCGAGCTCGGCCAGGGCACCTTCCCGTTGTCCGAGGCGGCGACGGATCGATTCGCCATCATGGTCAACATCGGCTACCTGCCGGCCGAAGAAGAGCGCAAGCTTGCGAGTTTCGATTTCAAGCAAGTGCGGCTGTCCGCGTTGATGTCGAAGGAACGGATCGTCCAGCTTCGCGCCGCCGTCAGCGAACATGTCTTCCTTCACGATCGACTCGCGGAGTACATCCAGCGACTGGTCGCCGCGACGCGGCCGTATAACGCGGACATCGACTGGCACGTCCACTCCCCGTCCGAGCTGGTCGAACGCGGCGTCGATCTCGGTGCGTCGCCCCGCGCGATTATCGTATGGAGCCGCCTCGCCAAGGTCTGGGCGGTGGTCGTCCGGCGCCGCGACGTGGTCTATCCGGAAGACGTGCAGGATCTCGCGCCGTACGTGCTCGGTCACCGGATCTGGCTGGGGCCGCATGCCGCCAGCCACGGCCTCACGACGGATGCGGTGATCCGCGACATCCTCGATCGGACCCCCATCCCATGACTACCGAACGAGGCAGCCCTGAAGGGCTGCGCTACGCGACCACAGCGGGCGACCCGCTCGTGAGCCTGTCGGAAGTCACCGAGATCGAGCTGCGCATCCTGAAGCGCATGCGCGAGTTCACGATCGGCGAACACTCGAGCCTCTTTCACGGATCCGGTTTCGACTTCGTCGGCCTGCGCGAGTGGCAGGGCGGGGATCGCTTCGAGTCCATCGACTGGCCGCAGTCCACGCTGAGCAACTTCAGCCCGCTCATCGTCCGCGAGTTCGAGCAGCCGACGACCTCGAGCGTCGTCATCGTGGCGGATGCATCGGGCTCGACACGGTGCGGGCTGAACGGCCGGCCGATCGCGGCGATCGTGGCTCGCGCGGTCGCGACGCTCGGCATGTCAGCCGTGTTCTTTCAGGATTCGGTCGGCCTGATCGTATTCGACAGCGGTTTCCGCACGCTGCAGGGACTGCGGCCGCGCATCGGCAAGAACCAGGTGATCAGATGTCTGGAGGCCTATCAATACGGTCAGGGACTGCAAGAGATCCGGCAGACGATCGGCCTCAGCGGCACGATCGCCGGTTTCATGCGGAAGACGTCGCTCGTTCCGATCGTTTCAGACTTCCTGTTCGACAGCGCTGACGAAGTCGTCCGCGAGCTCGCGCGGCTGAACTCCACGCACGACGTCATCATCGTGCTGGTGGACGCGGCGTTTGCGTTCGACCTGCCGGCGGTCGGCGCCGGCTGGGTGGAGGCGTTCGACATCGAGACCGGCCGGAGGCGGACCATGTCGCGCCGAACGTTGCGCCGCATGGTCGAGCACGTCGGGCAGTGGCAGGCGGAGGTGGCGCGAATGGCGGCGGAAGCGGATCTGGATGTCATTCGAACGGGGCCGGATCCGATTACGTTCGATCTCGCGTTGATGGAATTCGTCGCCGAGAGGCGGCTCCGCCGGAAGGTGTCGGCATGACGCGAGTGCCCGCACTCGTCGTTGCCGCTGCGGTCGTCTTCGCAACCGCGTTTCCCGCCGCGCAGACGGAAAACGTGGAGGCCGATCCGATCACGTGCTGGTGGCGGACCGGGACCGGCGGCGTGCGCATCGGCGAGTCCTTCCCCGTGGTGCTCACCTGCTCGCTTCTCGAAACCGAAGCGGCGCGCGTGATCGCCGATGAATCACCCCTCGAGCCATCCGTCATTCAGCTTCCGCCGTTCGACGTGCTGGGCGGCAGGCGCGCGAAGGACGTCGTGACCGCGGGCCGCCGCTTCGTGCAGTACGACTACGCCTTGCGGATCATCGCGGAGAACGCGTTCGGACGCGACATGAGTCTCCCGGCGCTCCAGCTCACGTATCGCATCGAGAGCCGGGTCGCCGGCGCGTCGCCACTTTCGTCGGTCCAGGGGCGCGATTTCGCATACGTGAT
>DATAEE010000056.1:0-9539 GCA_036258175.1 Vicinamibacterales bacterium | reverse complement strand
CGATCGAACCGCACCAACCCATTGGCGGTTGCTAGCCACAGCAGGCCCGTATGATCAATGGCCAGGAAGCTGCCACCCGGAGAGATCCGCTTGCCTGTGCGAACGAGAGCGGCAGAACTTTCCCGGTGCGGCCGTCCGGTTTCCACCGGATCGATTTGGTAAGCAGTGAAGCTCCCGGTCGCCGGGTCGAAGCGCTGACGAGTCCCGCTGACGAGCCACAGCAGTCCCTTCGAATCCTCGACGATCGAAGTGACGTCCTGCGGCGATACGCCGGCCGGTCCGGCTCTTCAGGAGCGGAACCGGCCCGTTGCGAAAAAGGAGTCGCTGGCCAGTCCCGCAAAGACGCGCATGCCATCCTGTTCCAGCGGCGCACCGACGACGAACCTCGCCTCCCGCCAATCCGACATGACGACGTGTCCCTTCTGAACCTGCATCCCCCATCGACCACACGGATCGTTGAACCTGGCCGACGCCGGACCGCGGGTTACCTTCGCGTTTGAGCGCAAAACCCTCGCCAGCCTCGAGGTGTCGCGCGGCGCCAGCGTATCCGCCGACGCTTCAGCGGAAACTGCGAGGGATCCTGCGCTCGGTGGCGCGGCAGCCGTGCGCGATGCGTGTGGCGTCCACCTCTACCCGATCTGCAGGCAATGCGTAAAAGCGCGCATGGCGTGCGCTAACGCACAGTACGAAGTCACGCTGTCTTTTGTCGTGCGACCTCAACCTGGAGGGTCGGACGCCAGATGTCCAGTGTGGCGACCGGCGCCCCTTTCCGCCCCCTGATTGACAACCGGCTGGCGCGGGACAGCTGACGTCGGTGTGACGAACGGACGCGAAACGCGCCAACGGCTGTCGAATGACCGCTTGCGGTGCTGACGCGGGTGCAGCGCGGTATCTGCCTCGGTGCTGCCTAGCGGAGTGGCGTGGTGTTGCCACAGACGGGTGCAGGTCCAAAGGAGCGACGCCATGTCACGAGCCGGCGTTGGATTCGTCATCGAAAAGCTATTCACCGATCGAACCATGCGCATTCGATTTACTCTCGACCCGATTGGAACGGTCGCCGACCTGTTTCTCCGGGGCGCCGATCTCACCCGCGACGAGATGGATGTCTTGTGCAGGACGGATGTCGATCTGTGGTACATCGCAGACGACGTGAGAGCCGAACGGCAGCACTGAGACTGCCTTGCAGCACACGAGACCAACCGCCATGTCGATTCACATTGAGTCATGTGCGGCTAGGGAAACCATAGTCGTGAATACCCGCTCGAGCGTATACGAGCTGATCGTTCTTCGCGGCGACCAGGGAGACGTCTTGGTACGGGGCGGCAGGCAGTTTCCCGACTTCTGCCGGGCCCGGTTCATCGGTTCGATCGCGGACGGCGGTTCGCTCCAACCATGGACAATCGACATCGGCCTTCGCATGCAGTTCATCTGTGGGGATCGGTTGGTTATCACCTCGGCGGTCGAATCACTCTCCTGGTGTTCCGCCACGCCGTGACGAATTGTGTAACAGCCCGGGGATCGCGGAGTTCCTCGGGACGCGCGCAGGTCACCGCCCGTCTCAAGCGCCGCGGACAGTGCGCGGCCCGTCGGTCGTGTGTCGCTGACGGAATCGCACGTCACCTGCGGGACGTGCGTTCGATCTGCGTCTGGACAGGCACGAACCGGCCATTCACGTCACGCGCGAATACCTGCTGTTCCGTTACGTACGAGTCCGGTCCGCTTCTGCGCACCGTCGTGATGCTGCGCCGGACGACTCGCATTGTCTCGTGCGGCGAGCCGTGGGGCGGTTCCTCGATCTCCTCGATGGTCCGACGACTTCCGTCGCTCGTCACGGTCGTGACCCGCCGGACGCGCTCGCTCAGCGCGAGGCGTCCGGCATACATCGACGGCGAGTAGGTCTCAACGACCACTTCTTCGCTGTCCTTGTTTTGAGTGGTGCGCGTCAGCACCATTTCGGACGCGCGCTGCGCACCGTTCAAATCCCGGTCCTGAACGGTCACGAGTGCTTCGATTGTGCTGCCCCTCGACTGCGCGGTGGCGTTGGTGGCCGCCAGGACGATCGCGACCGAGCCGACAACGATACGACTGAGATTGGCCACCTGCTTCCTCCAGCTGTTCACTCGAAGATTCTCGACCGCAACACCGGTGCCGCCTCCTGGCTGCCACGCGGACCGGCTGTTGTTCTCCAGTGCACGTAAATGCAGGCGCACTTACGGGCCGTGGACTCGGACGCTGGCCCATTCGTTGTCGCCAGTCGTCAGCGTCCGGAGCCCAGGTTCGCAGCCGCTCCGGCCCAGGAGCTGACGATGCGCATCAGGAACGATTGTTTCGGCCTCGCGGCCGTGGTGCCTGTAGCCGGTCCTAGGTACTGGACGTGCACGAAGGTGCCCAGCCGCACGCTATACGCCAGATACCACCCGTTGTGAACCGGATCCTCGTAGATCGCGATCGATTCGGCCTGCCACAACCAGTTGTCGCAGAAACCATATTCGAGTGGGGCAACACTGAAGAAGGCACCAGCGGCATCGAATCGTTCCCGCTGTCCACGCAGGACATAGACGTGGCCGGCCCCCGTCCGGCCCGGGAAGCGGCCAGGCTCGACCGAGTGAGCCAGAACGTAGCGCGGGTCGCCGGACCCCCCATCGTGTCCGATCCAGCGGCCGTCGGTGTGAACGTGCGGCGCGGACGGGTGTTCCGGGGCTCCGGCGCAGGCTGCCGGGTCGGCTGCGGGACCCGAAGGCAGCGCCGGGCCGCTGGCGGGTACGAAGCCGCGACCGCTCTGCCCGCCCGTGTTGCCGCGGCCGTCTGCGGCGGCGCGCGGGAGCGACGGAATCGAAAGCAAAGCGAGAATGAGTGCGACGCGGATGGATGTGCTCATTGCCGTTCCTCGAAGGGGATCCCCGCCGGATCCGCGACCGCGTCCGCGCGGCGCAAGATGCGGGACCGGCACGGTCGACCTGAATCGCCGTCGACCACAGGTTCTGCAAGTGCCATCGGAAGATCCCTCCTGGCGAGGATCCTGGCAAGGGAGATGCCGCGAGGATTGCCGTGTTCAGGCCGGAAGTTGCGCCGCGAACGTGCGTGGATTCGCGCACAGTGATCGGCCCTGCGCATGTATCGCGGCCGACTGGGCGCGAGCAACGCGTAGACCCCTCCGGGCGAATAGTCAGCGATGAACGGAAGGCAGAGGTCATCGTCAGGCGTTTACGCCCGCGGCGCCGGCGGCACCGCCAATCATGCCCTGGACGGGGCTGCTGGCGGATGCGTGCGCGCGCCTCGGGATGCGGCCGGCAAGGTAAGCGAGGCGTCCAGCCTGGACGGCCAGCTTCATCGCCGTGGCCATCGCGACGGGATCGCCGGCGAGCGCGATTGCCGTATTCATCAGCACACCGTCCGCGCCAAGCTCCATTGCGATGGCCGCGTCAGATGCCGTTCCGACGCCGGCGTCCACGATTACCGGGACACGCGCCCCGTCCCGAATGATCCGGATGTTGTTTGGATTCTGGATCCCGAGGCCTGATCCGATCGGCGCGCCGAGCGGCATCACGGCCGCCGCCCCGGCCTCCTCCAGCTTGCGGCAGATCACCGGGTCGTCATTGGTGTACGGGAGTACGACGAAGCCTTCGCGCACCAGCACCCGCGTCGCTTCGAGCAGCGCCACGTTATCGGGGAAGAGCGTCCGCTCGTCGCCGATCACCTCGAGCTTGACCCAATGCGACAGCCCCACTTCACGGCTCAGCCGGGCCGTGCGAATCGCATCCTCCGCCGTATAGCAGCCGGCCGTATTCGGGAGCAGGAAGATGCGTTTGTCATCGATGTAGTCGAGCAGCGACTCAGTCGAGCGGTCGGCGACGTTCACGCGCCGCACCGCCACCGTCACCATCTCGGTAGCAGAAGCCTCGTGCGCGTCGGACATTATCTGATGGGACGGGTACTTGCCCGTGCCGACAATCAGTCGCGACGTGAAGGTGCGATCGGCAATGACGAGTGAATCAGAGGCCATGGCTTTCGGCATCCCGGGTGCCGTCCAATCGGCGCCGACGAAGGTTGACGATTCCGACCTCGTCCCAGGGTCAGGATCAGTGCGACCGCAGCCGCACGCTCGCGCCTACGAGCTCCGCGCCCGGGTTGCTGTTCCCGACGCTCGCGTTCGACCGGTGCCAGTAGGTGATGGCAAACCGGCTGGTGACGTGCAACTGCGCACGCGTCATGAAGTTTGCGGCGGTGCCATTGCCTGGCACCCTGGCCGACGCGAGGACCACGCCTCCGTCGAGCGACAGGCGGCCATCGGAAATTCTGATGCCCAGCGGCAGAACACCACCGAAGGCGGCGTGACGTGAATGCTGTTGCACGAGCCCGCCAATCGTCCACCGCCATTCGTACGACGCCAACCGCTCGGTGCGTGTTTCGCCACGAGTATCGTGCATGAACGTGATGTATTCGAACGGCACGGACGGCTGGCCGAAACACCAGCCAGGAAATACGCACCAAGCATGCCGTCTGCGACGGGCAAGCGTCGTGCCGGTCGGAAGTCGACGAATAATCGCGGAAGTGGCTGGCCAGATGTTCGCCGGTGCGCATGGCGCGCAAATCTGCGCACGTCCGTCGAGAGCGTACCACGATGCCGGGACAGTCGGGAGCCCGGACGGTGCGACGGAGCACTCGCGGCAGACGCGCGGCGAAGGTTCTTCTGGTGGCGCCGACTTTGCGATCGTCGTGTCGATGAGATCAGGGTGCCGGCTCGCGCGATCTTGGCAGAGGGCATAATCGCACATTCGGTTGATGAATCGAATCGACTGCAGTAAGCGGCAATCGGCGTTATCGCGGCGCAGGGGATGATGGCACCCGCAGTACTTGTGCTCAACGGTGGCTCCTCCAATCTGAAATTCTCCGTGTTCGTGGACGACGATCCACCGCGGGCGCGGCTGCGCTGCTGGCGAGTCGCGACAGCCGGGCAGCGGAGGCCGTGGACTTGTTCGTCTATCGGACCGGAAGGGAGCTCGGGAGCATGGCCGCGGCCCTGCACGGCCTGGACGCCATCATGTTCACCGGAGGTATCGGCGAGAACTCTGCCGTGATACGCGAGCGGGTCTGCCGTGACGCTGCGTGGCTGGGTGTCGAGCTGGACGCCGGTGCCAATGCGAGCGTCGGTCCGCGCATTCAGCACGGCCTCGAGCCGCGTGTCGGCATGGGTGATACCGACCAACGAGGGGGCGCTGATCGCACGTCACACCTGCCGCCTTGCCGCCGTGCGGTAAAGGGGGACAGTCCCCTTGGCGCAGAATCTGCGTACCTGGGACTGTTATGATCGGCCGCATGAATACCGTCACGGACTTCACGCCCCTGCCGCAGACCGAGTTCGAATCGGCTTTTCCCAATTCGCGCAAGGTGTACGTCCAGCGCGGCGAGCTCCGCGTCCCCATGCGCGAGATCGCGCTCGGCGGCGGCGAGCCGCCGTTGCGTGTGTACGACACGAGCGGACCGCAGCGCATCGATGCCTATGACGGCCTGCCGCCCCTGCGGCGTCCCTGGATCCTCGGCCGCGGAGGCGTGATCGAATCGCCGCGCATGCATTCGTCGCCGACCGCTGGCGCCGACCTGCCCCGCTTCCACGCGCGCACGTCCACCGCTCTGCGCGGCACGGGCGCGGTTACGCAGCGTCACTACGCGCGCACGGGCATCGTCACGCCGGAGATGGAGTTTGTCGCCGTCCGGGAAGGACTCGAGCCCGAGTTCGTGCGCGCCGAGGTCGCACGTGGACGCGCCATCATTCCGGCGAACATCAACCACCCCGAGCTGGAGCCCATGATCATCGGCCGGCAGTTCGCGGTGAAGATCAACGCCAACATCGGCAACTCCGCCGTGAGGTCGTCGATCGACGAGGAAGTCGAGAAGCTGCGGTGGGCGACGCTGTGGGGCGCCGACACGGTGATGGATCTCTCCACCGGCCGCGACATCCACCTGACCCGGGAGTGGATTCTGCGTAACGCCGCCGTGCCAATCGGCACGGTGCCGATCTACGAGGCGCTCGAAAAAGTCGGCGGACGACCGGAGGAGCTGACCTGGGAGATCTACCGCGACACGTTGATCGAACAGGCGGAACAGGGCGTGGATTACTTCACCGTCCACGCCGGCGTGCTGTTGCGCTACATCCCGCTCACCGCCCCACGCGTCACTGGCATCGTGTCGCGGGGCGGCGCCATCGTCGCGAAGTGGTGCCTCGCACATCACCAGGAGAGCTTCCTTTACACGCGCTTCCGGGAGATCTGCGAGATCATGCGGACATACGACGTGTCGTTCTCGCTCGGTGACGGCCTGCGCCCAGGCTCCATCGCAGACGCCAACGACGAGGCGCAGTTCGCGGAGCTCAAGACACAAGGCGAGCTCACGCGCATCGCCTGGGAGTACGACGTCCAGGTCATGAACGAGGGACCGGGACACGTACCGATGCACCTGATCCGCCAGAACATGACGGCGCAGCTCGAGCTCTGCGACGAGGCGCCGTTCTACACGCTCGGGCCGCTCACGACCGACATCGCGCCAGGCTACGATCACATCACGTCGGCGATCGGCGCCGCGCAGATCGGCTGGTACGGAACGGCCATGCTCTGCTACGTCACCCCGAAGGAACACCTCGGGCTTCCCGATCGCAACGACGTCAAGGCCGGCGTCATCGCCTACAAGATCGCGGCGCACGCGGCCGATCTCGCAAAGGGCCACGCGCGGGCGCAGAGCCGGGACGATGCGCTGTCGAAGGCGCGGTTCGAGTTCCGGTGGGAGGATCAGTTCAACCTGTCGCTCGACCCCGTGACGGCACGCGCCTACCACGACGCGACGCTGCCCGCCGAGGGCGCGAAGCTGGCCCACTTCTGTTCGATGTGCGGCCCGAAGTTCTGTTCGATGGAGCTTACTCGTCAGGTGCGCAGCCTGGAAGAGAACGAGCAGGGGATGCAGGAGAAGTCCGTCGAGTTCCGCGCGCGCGGGGGGGCGCTGTACGTGGACCGCCAGTGAGGCCGGCCGACGCCGTTGACGGTGAACGGCGTGTCCCCGCCGGTCGGGCGGGTCATCGCCGACCGCATGCTCGACGTCGCCACGTCGCGCCGGAAGCTGGAAGACGGAGGTAGAGCGGACGGCGCGCGGCGCGTTTCACGGTGGCGATCTGAAGGGACTCCGTGCGCACCTCGGCGAGATCGCCGATCTCGGCGTCACCGCGCTCTGGATCACGCCGGTGGTCAAGAACATCGACGGCTTCGTCACGGATGCGGGTTCCCCGATTCGGCGGACCACGGCTACTGGGCCGACGACTTCACGCGTCTGGACCGGAGGTTCGGCTCGGAGCAGGAACTGGCCGCGCTCGCGCAGACGTGCGACGAACGAGGGATCAAGCTGCTGCTGGACGTCGTCTACAACCACGTCGGATACGGTTCCGATACTTGACGCGGCCCGTCGCGCGGACCTGGTTCCGCATTCCGGACGCGGGCACCTGCGGTGACGATGACGTCACGAGCTGTGTCGCGGGACTGCCGGACCGGCGGACCGAGCTGCCGCAGGTGGCGCGATCGTGACGCCGTGGAAAACGACGGCGAACCGACGGCAGCCTGCGCCCGCACGCCGTCGGACGGAATGGAATCAGCTCCGGACCGGACTGAGTCCGTGCTTGCGTATGCGGCTGTACAGCTGAGTGCGCGACAACCCGAGGCGGCGCGCGGAGTTGGATTTGTTCCAGTTGCACTCGCGAAGCACTCGGGCCATCAGTTCTTGCTCCAGGGAGTTCAAGTCGGTCGCGGCGCCGCCGATCGGCCTGGAAGCTGGCTCCAGCGTGAGATGATGTGCGTCGATCAGCCCGCCTTCGCAAAGAATGGCCGCTCGTTCGAGCGCGTTGCGAAGCTCCCGCACATTGCCGGGCCAGTGGTGCCGCAACAAGGCCTCGCACGCCACGCCTGTCAGGCCGCGGGTCGGTTGACAGAACGATCGGCCAATCTCCTCCAGGAAGGCCTCGCTGAGCGGGAGAATGTCGAGCCGCCGCTGGCGCAGCGGCGGAATCTCGATGTCGAAGACGCGGAGCCGGTAGTACAAGTCTTCGCGAAAGGCGCCGCCTTCGACCGCCTTCCGCAGGTTCCGGTTGGTCGCGGCAATCACGCGGACGTTCGCTTTCAAGCACCGCGTGCCTCCAAGCCGGCTGAACTCATGTTCCTGCAGAACTCGCAGGAACTTCGCTTGCGCGGACAGGCTCAATTCGCTGACTTCATCCAGGAACAACACCCCGCCGGCACCCAGCTCGATCTGGCCCGGTTTGGCCTGCTGGGCACCGGTGAAAGCACCTCGCTCGTAGCCGAACAGCTCCGACTCGAGCAGCTGCTCGGGCAGCGCGGCGCAGTTCAAAGCGACGAACCCACCGCGCTTACGGGCGGACACATGATGGATGAACCGGGCGATCACCTCTTTGCCGGTCCCCGATTCTCCGGCGAGTAGAACCGTCGTCTCGGTCGCCGCGACTTGCGTGGCTTTCCGCAAGACGTCCAGCCATTCCGGAGAGTGGCCGATGATTCGATCGTGGCCTCCCGACGCCAGTTCCCCGGAGAACATCTGCACGCGCGGTTCCAGCCGTTCGTACGTCCGGTTCTCAGCCGTCTGTCGTGCCCCCCTGGCGAGCTGTTCGTGCGAGACGGACACGGCAAGGTGGCCGCCAATCCGGTGCGCCATCGGCAGATCGTGACAGTTATACGCGTGGGGCTGCTTCGCCCAGAAGCCGATTGTCAAGACCCGATCGCGGGCCCGCGTCGACAGGCTTAGAACAGAGCGGTAGCCGACGGCGACCAGCCTCTCGGTCGGATTGACGGCATGAGTCACCGGGAGCGGCTCGGTGATCAGGTCGCCGACAATCAGGCCGTCAGGGAGCATCGCAATGCACGCATGCGACGGCAGGGCGGGAAAACCGGCTGTCGCCACCGCTTCGATCAGCTGTCCATCGGCAGCGAACGATGCCATCGTGAGCGCATCGTGTGGCAACACCTTCTGGACGATGGCTGATAGCCGTGGAAAGGCGGTGCGGACGTCGAGCACGTCGACAATTGCGCCGAGCAGCTCCGGAACGGCGTCGAAATAGGCGTCGAGTCGCCGGGCTTCGATGCCGCACGCATGCCTGACGGCGGGAATCGACCCCTCCGCCGCGTGGCGGGTGAAATCATGGCTCCCGCATTCGGCCTCCTGTCGCCAGTCCGTCGTCGGAGGGCCCGGATTCGGCCCTCGAGTGGCCTGTTCGGCCAGGCTGGCATTCAGGATGCGCGAAAGCTTATCGACATCGATCGGCTTCTGAACGAATCCGGCGCAGCCGCTGCGCATCGCATCGTCCTCGAGCTGGGCCGCGTCGCTCCCGGTGACCGCAATTGCCACAATGTGGCACGTCGATTCGTCAGCCTTGAGTCTCTTCACCAGCGTCAGGCCGCTCATCCCGGGCAGCATGAGGTCCACGATGAGCACTCGGATCGCCGCCGTACCAATGATGGCCAACGCTTCTTCTGCGCTATGCGCGATGCGCA
>DATAEE010000055.1:0-2817 GCA_036258175.1 Vicinamibacterales bacterium | reverse complement strand
TCGTTTGTCTTGGAAGTCGCAGGCACAATTGTACGAAGCGATAGCGACAATGTGAGCGGCTCGCGGTCGACGATCGGGCTGTCGCCGCGATGTTCTCACGCTCCCAGCTGCGCTACAGGCCGACACAGGGAAAGACGATCTTCTATTCGACCCCACAACCGCCGTGCTACGCTCGGCGTCGATGGGTACCGACACCCGGCTCGCGCTCAGGCGGCTGGCCGCGACGCCGCTGTTCACGGCGTTCGCGATCCTGTCGCTCGCCGCCGGCGTCGCGATCACGACCGCCATGTATTCGATTGTCGACGGCGTGTTCCTGCGCGGCCAGGGCATCCGCGATCCCGATCGCCTCGCGGTCGTCGTCACGCCGTACAGCGGACGGCTGATGACGGGCGTGGTGTCGGAGCCGGACTTCCGCGATCTGCAGGCGGCGCAGACATCGTTCACGCACCTGTCCGCGTCCGCCACGTCCGTTCGCCGCCTCGCGTCGCCGTCCGTGACGCAGATGATGATCGGCGAGGCGGTGAGCGGATCGTATTTCGCCACGCTCGGCGTCGGCGCCGCGCTCGGACGCCCGATTCAGCCCGCCGACGACGACGCCCATGCACGCGTCGTGATGCTGAGCGACACGCTCTGGCGGCGGCGCTTCTCGTCCGACCCACGCGTCGTCGGCACGACCGTGTCGATCTCCGGCGAGCGCTTCGAGGTGATCGGCGTGGCGCCGTCCTCGTTCAGTGGTCCGCGCGGATGGCTGATGGGCACGCAGTTCTGGATCCCGCTCGGCACCGAATCGCAATTGAAAGAGGCGCCGCGGCAGACGACGCCTCCGGCGCGATCGGAACGTGAGAATCAGCGGCTCACCGTCTTCGGCCGCCTCGCGCCGGCCGGCACGATCGCGGCCGCCTCCGCCGAACTGCAGACGATTGCGGCACGCCTCGACCGCTCGTTTCCGCCGCGGTTTCCCGGAAAAGGCGTCGCCGCGACGGATCGGCCGTGGCGCGCGCGGACGATGGCCGCGGTCGGCGACGAGGACAACGCCGTACGGCGATTCGGCCTGTTGCTCGTGGCCCTTGTCGCGCTCGTGCTCGTCGTCGCCTGCACGAACCTCGGGAATCTGGTCCTCGCCCGTGGGACGACGCGCGTGCGCGAGCTCGCCGTGCGGCGCGCGCTCGGCGCGTCGACGTGGCGGCTCGTGCGCGAGCAGTGCCTCGAGAGCGTGATCCTCGCGGCCGGCGGCGCGGTGGCGTCCTATATCGCGTTCCAGCTGCTGAGCGTCCTGATGGACGCCGAGTTCTCCCTTCCGCTGCCGTTCGGCGGCCGCACCACGCTGGCGTTTCATCCGGTTCTGAACGCGCCGGCGCTGACGATCGCGGTGTCGTCGCTGCTCGTCGCGCTGGTCGTGTTCGGCCTCGAGCCGGCGATCCAGCTGACCCGCACGATCGACGTACGGGGCGCGCTCGCCGCAGGGTCGTCTGGCGGACCGCCGCGCCGCCGGCGTCAGCGGATTCTGCTGCGGTGGCAGGTCGCGATCGCGGCCGGGTTCTTCATCATCGCGACGATGTTCGTGAAGTACTCGATCGCCGAGGCGCGCCACGATTCGGGCATCGACATGGATCGGATCGCCGTGGCCGTTTTGGACTTTGGCACGCCGGAGTGGAACGAGCCGCGCGCGCGGCGCATGGCCGACCGCGTGCTCGACGAGCTGCGGACGCATCCATCAATCGACACGGCGTCCCTCGCGGGAGGATTGCCGTTCGGCGTGCCGAGTACGCTGCGCCTTTCATTCTCGCCGATGGAACAGGCGGGCGCTCGACAGATCGACCCCCTGACGATGACCGCAATCGCGGGCGCGCCGGCGCTCTTCCGCACGCTGGGGATCGAAGTCCTTCGCGGGCGCGGCTTCGACGATCGCGATGGCCCCGGCGCGGCGCGCGTCGTGGTGCTGAGCGAGTTCACGGCTCGGCAGATCTTCGGGACCGCCGACGGCGTCGGCCGGCAAGTCGCCCTCGCGCAGCCGCAGCGCGGGGTCGCGGCCGCGACAGTCATCGGCGTGGCTGCCAACACGGACGTGGGCCGTATCTTCGGAGATCCGCGGCCGCTGGCTTACGTGCCGTTGTCGCAGTATTACCAGCCGCAAGTGACCGTCGTCGCGCGGGCGTCGGGATCGGTGGCGAATGCCGTGAGCGCGGTGCGGGAGGCGGTCCGGCGCGCCGATCCGGACGTGGCGGTGGACACGATCGGAACGGGACGTTCGGTGCTCGCCGGACCGTTCCAAATGCTGCGCGGGCTCGGCCTGACGGCGATTGCCCTCGGCGCGATCACGCTGCTGCTCGCGATGGCAGGCCTCTATGGCATCCAGTCGCACATCATCGCGAACCGGACGCGCGAGATCGGCGTTCGGATGTCGTTCGGCGCCACGTCGGCCCAGATCAAGCGCATGGTGCTGATGGACGGCTATCGGCCGGTGCTCGACGGCCTCGTCTTCGGATTGTTGATTGGCCTGATCGGGCGCGCGTACGCGCGCGCATACCTCGAGCTGGACGTCGCCATCGTCGACCCGTGGATCCTGGTCGTGACGCCGATTCCGTTGATTGGCGCCGCGTTCTTCGCCTGCTACCTCCCCGCCCGGCGCGCCGCGGCGGTCGATCCCAACGTCGCGCTGCGCTGCGAATAGCCCCGCGCGTAGTTTTCCGCCGTCTCCCTGCGACGCGGTTCTGAAATCGTCCAGCGCGGCCTGAAGGTAGCTAAGCCCTGAAAGAACGTCAGTCAGGAATTCGCCTTTAGCGTATAGCGCAAGTTATTGATTGAATTGGCAAGGAA
>DATAEE010000054.1:0-2942 GCA_036258175.1 Vicinamibacterales bacterium | reverse complement strand
GGCCGGACCATCCTCTTCTACTTCGTCATCTGCACCTTGATGATCCCGTTCCAGGTTCTGGTGGTGCCGCTGTTCATCGAGGTGAAGGGGTTCGGCTGGGAGAACAGCTATGCCGGCCTCATAACCCCCGGGCTGATGAACGCCTTCGGCGTATTCATGATGCGCCAATACGCCTCCGATCTTCCCGACGAGCTGCTGGAGGCCGGGCGCATCGACGGCGCAAGCGAGTTCTTCATCTTTGTTCGCATCGTGCTGCCCCTGCTGGCGCCGGCCTTGACCAGCCTCGCCATCATCATCCTCATCTGGTCGTGGGGCGCATTCCTCTGGCCCTTGGTGATCGTCCAGGACCGCGAGCTGAACGTGCTCTCGGTCGGGCTGACCAACTACAGTCAGCCCTACCCGCAGGCGCCGATGTGGGGTGCCGCGATGGCAGCCGCGACGATCGCGACGATCCCGATCGCCTGCCTGTTCGCGTTCTTCCAGCGCTATTTCATCAAGGGCCTGACCGCCGCCGCCGTGAAGGGTTGAGGGATGCGCGTCCTGGTGACAGGAAGCGGCGGCTTGATCGGTGGCGCCGTGGTCAAGTGCCTCCTCGGCGAAGGCGATGACGTCGTCCGCTTCGACATCGCCGACGGCCACGACGTGCTCGACGCCGCCGGTGTCGCCAGGGCGACCGCTGGCTGCGAGGCGATCGTCCACGCCGTGGGGGCCTGGCGACCCAACGTCGAACCGGGACAGGGCGTCATCACCCACAACGTCACCGGAAACTGGAACGTGCTGGCGGCGGCGCAGCAAGCCGGCATCCGGCGCGTCGTCACTTTCAGCAGCGTCAACGCCCTCGGCGTCTTTCGCGGCGAGGGCAAGCCGGACTATCTGCCGATCGACGACGATCACCCGATCCGTCCGCCGACCGCCTATGGCATGGCCAAGCGCCTGGTCGAGGAGCTGTGCCGCTGCTTCACCGCCACGACAGGCATCTCCACCGTCTGCTTTCGGCCGCCCGCGGTGCTCGGACCCGAGCGCCACGCCCGTTACGCCGCGTTGCGCGCTGCCGATCCGGCCGCCGAGTGGGTCCCGTTCTGGGAATACGGCGCCTACATCGATGCCCGCGACGTCGCCTTCGCCGTGCTGGCGGCGCTGCGTCACCCCGACCCCGGTCACTTGACCGCATTGATCGCCGCCGAGGACTCGACGTCCCCGGTGCCGCCCCGGGAGTTGGCGCGGAAGCTCCTGCCCGACGTTCCGTGGCGCGGCCCCGAACCGAGCGATCCCAGGCAGGCGCTGGTGCGCTGCCACCGTGCCCGGGCCGCGCTCAACTGGGCGTCTCGCTATCGCTGGGAAGACCGCGGGATCGACGAACGGTAGGCAGCGCGTCGTCTTTCCATCGCGCCGGACCACAATGGATGCTCTCCGGCCGCCGAGCGACGCTTGCGCCCATTGATCGGTCGCGGCGAGGGACATCACACATGTTGCAGGCTGGCCGTCCCGGCAATCACCGGTGTGATCGTGCCCTCCCCAGCCCGTCGCTGCCTCTCGTGATGACGGCGATCTTTCCCTTGCGTCCAAGCTCAAGCATTCCCGAGATCCTCCTCAGCGTGTCCGGGTGACGTGATGCTCGATGCGTGCCCAGGCCAGCATACTTAGCCAACTCCGGCAGGCCGGCGACCGACGGATGCCGCGCGACACGCGGCACGCGGCATTCGCGAGCGGCCCGCGACGTCCGACGGGCTTGACGCCCCGTCGGAATGCGTGCTCCATGATGCGTGTGCTCGGAGCGTAAGTCTTGAGTACGGCACCACACTCTGACTGAGGAGTGCGCTCGTTGAAGATCGAGCAGGTCGACACGTACCTGGTCGGTGACCGGTGGATGTACCTCCAGATCCACACCGACAACGGGCTCACCGGGCTCGGCGAGGCGGGGATGTGGGGCTACCCCACCACGGCGGAGCGGATGATCCAGGCGTGGACCCCGTACCTCCGAGGCAAGAACCCGCTCGAGATCGAGCATCACTGGCAGTTCCTCTACCGGAACGCCCAGTTCCGCGGCGCCGCGGTGGGCGCGGCACTGAGCGCCATCGACATCGCGCTGTGGGACATCGCCGGGAAGCACTTCGGTGTGCCAGCCTATCAGCTCCTCGGGGGGAAGACGCGCGATCGCATTCGACTCTACGTCCACGCCGACGCGCCGACCGTCGAGGGCGTCGTCGCCAACGCCCGCCGGCGTGTTGCCGACGGCTTCACCGCGGTGCGCTTCAATCCGCTCATGCCCGGCTTCGAGACGAGGCGTCACGACGCGCTGATCGACGAGGCGGTCCAGTGCGTCGGGGCGGTGCGCGACGCGGTCGGCCCTGGCGTCGATCTCTGCGTGGAGGTCCATCGCCGACTCAGTCCGATCCAGGCGCTGGCATTCACCCGTGGCATCGAACCGTTCCGGCCGTTCTTCTGCGAGGACCCAATCGTCTACGAGAGCATCAAGTCGATGGCGCAGTTCGCGCCACAGATGCCGGTGCCTGTCGGCATCGGCGAGCGCCTCCACACCATCTACGAGTTCAGGGAACTGCTCGAAGGCGGGGGGATCGCCTACGTCCGCCCGGATCTCTGCCTGGCGGGCGGCCTGACCCACGTGAAGAAGATCGCCGCGCTCGCCGAGGCGCATCTCGCCGGGGTGGCGCCGCACATCACGATGAGCCCGGTGAGCATCGCCGCGTGCGTCCAGCTCGACGCCTGCATTCCGAACCAGGTCCTGCAGGAGTACGCGCTGAACGACCAGCCGCCGGAGAGCAAGATCCTGAAGCGGCCATTGCAGCTCGAGGGAGGGTTCCTCCGCGTGCCCGACGCTCCGGGCATCGGCGTCGAGCTGAACGTGGACGCGCTCAGGCAGATGCCGCATTTCTACCGCGAGATCGACACGCCGTTGCACGACGACGGCTCGGTCGCGGACA
>DATAEE010000053.1:0-1708 GCA_036258175.1 Vicinamibacterales bacterium | reverse complement strand
GCCAGATCGAGCGGAAACCTGTCATCTGCTGGCAGTCAGAATCGGGGCAGGACGTAGGCACCGCGACGAAGTGTTGGCGCCCACTGGAGATGCAGCGACATGCGAAGCCCTATGCGCGAGCGCCGGTACGGCTTGACCGGTGTCATGCAGGATGTCGTCGGTCTAGCAGGCTGCTGAAATAGTGACTTTCATCGTCACAGTCTCTTCGTCCGATCCAGTGGCTCGGCGGTCAACGACGACCGCGGAGCTGCCTGGTGCGTCGTCGGTCCTCCGGTCACGCGGTGGCTTCCAGCAGGCGCCGCAGCCGCACGATGTTGTACGCGGCCGCGGTGAAGGTGAAGACCCAGGTGACGAGCGCGCCGCCGCGATGTCGCAGCTTGCGGAGGCCACCGATCGTCTTCATCCAGCCGAAGCCTTGCTCGACCAGCTTCCGCTTCTGTTGACTGATCGCGTAGCCCGCGTGCCGGATCGTGCGACCGTCGATGGCGCTCCGGCGACCAGTCGTGTTCTGCGCGAGGTGTGGCGTCACCTGCATCGCGCGCAGACCGGTGACGAAATCCCGCGCGTCATATCCCTTGTCCGCCGCGACCGTGATGCGCTGGCGACCGGGGACGCCCTCGATCATCACCAACGCCGCATCCCGTTCACCGTGGCCATCGGCGGGCGTGACGGTGGCCTTCACGATCAGACCCGATCGATGCTCCATCAGCACATGACCCAAGTACCCGAGCCTGGCTTCGCGGCCGCGGGCCTTCTTGTACAGGCGCGCGTCCGGATCGGTTGTCGACTGGTGCGTGGCATTGCTGCGCCGCTGGCCATGAAAGTTCACGGTGGGATTGCCGCCGGCCTCGCTCGGCGGATCGTCGTCGCGCGGCCGGAAGCTCTTCTGACTCGCCCACGCCTCGAGCAGCGTGCCGTCCACCGTGAAGTGCTCGTTGGACAACAGGCGTTCGCTGTCGGCATGGATCAGCACCGCCTCAAAGAAGGCGGCCGCGATGTCACCATCGAGCAGCCGATCACGATTCTTCGTGAACGTCGTGGGCGACCACACCGCGTCGTCCATCCCCAGCCCGACAAACCAGCGAAACAGCAGGTTGTACTCCAGTTGCTCCATCAGCTGCCGCTCGCTGCGAATGGTGTACAGCGCCTGCAGCAGCAGCGCACGCAACAGCTTCTCCGGCGGAATCGACGGCCGGCCGAAATTGATGTACAGCGTCCCGAAGCGCGGCGAAAGCCGCTCAAATGCCCGATCGGTGATGCGGCGGATCGTCCGCAGCGGGTGATCCTGCGGCACTCGCTCTTCCAGCGAGATGTAGCTGAACATCGATCCCGGCTGCTCGTCGGCTCCACGCATCGGTCAGCTCCCTTCGTGAGTGAGAGCATGGTAGTACGAGCGGATCGACGTGTCGATCCCCTTTCGCTTACTTTTTCAGCAGCCTGCTAGACGGTAAACGTGCTCCGAATGGTCGGGCACGACCGGGAGGACCGTCATGCGCCGAACGCTCATCGCGCTCGCTCTCGCGCTGGCAACCGCCAATCCGGCTGCCGCGCAATCTTCCGTAGCTCAGCCCAAGCCCAAGTGCCCCATCGCGAGAGTGACCCTCCTCGGCGGGGCGGTCGGGTTCGGTACCGGGGCCATCATCGCCTTTCCGGTCCCTCTCGCTGGCCAGAACGTGTTTGAGGACACGGGTAATGCAACGGCCCCTTG
>DATAEE010000052.1:0-6651 GCA_036258175.1 Vicinamibacterales bacterium | reverse complement strand
CAGCCGCGCGCTGTACAAGCCGTTCTACAACGGATGGGAACCGCGCGTCGGCCTGGCCTATCGCACGACCGACCGATGGGTCCTCCGCGGCGCGTATGGCATCGCGCAGTACATGGAAGGCACGGGCGCCAACCTGCGGCTGCCGCTCAACCCGCCGTTCTTCTTCGAGTCGGAAGTGCGGTACGACGCGACGAGCGGGCCCGGCACCATCGCTACTGGCTTCGAGGGGCTGCAGGCGCTCGACGCGATATCGGGCCAGCTCCGTGCGTGGGATCCCCAGTTGCGGCCGCAGTTCACCCAGCAGTGGAACGTGTTCGCCGAATATCTGATCGGACCGCGATCCTCGATCACCGTCGGGTACGTAGGGAACAAGTCCACGCAGCTCGTGACGCCGATTGACGGCAACCAGCCGCTGCGCGGCACGGGCGACCCGAGCACCTGGTTACCAGTGCAGCAGCGTCGTCCCCTGTACCAGTTCAATCCGTTGATCACGTCCATCAGCACGACGGCGTCGCGGGGCCGAAGCGATTACAAGGGGCTGCAATCGACGTTCAAGCAGCGGCTGTGGGCTGGGCTGGATTTCGTCGCGAATTACACCTTTGGCAAGGCGATGGCGAACAACTCAGGGTACTTCGGCAACGTGGGCGTGGCGGGCGAGGGCGCGTATCCGATGAACAGCTATGACATCGAAGCCAACTACGGCCCGGCGAACTATGACGCGCGGCACGTCTTTTCAATGGCCGGCAGTTATGAGGTGCCATTCGGCAGAGGACAGCCGTTTGGCGCCGACTTGCACCGTGCGCTCGACGCGATCGCGGGCGGCTGGTCGGTGAGCTTCGCCGTGACGGCCCATAGTGGGTTCCCGATCACGGTGACCGACGGCGCGAACCCTTCGCTGCAGGCGTCGCGGTCCCCCGAGCGGCCCAATCGGATCGGCAACGGTACGGTCGAAAACCCGACGCTCGAACGCTGGATCGATCGAGCGGCGTTCGTCTCCGCGCCTCTGGGGCAGTTCGGCGATGCAGGCGTCGGCATCTTGCGCGCTCCCGGCTACCAGAACGTCGATCTGTCTGTAAGCAAGCGCTTCGAGACGCTCGGTCAGCAATACATCATGTTCCGCTTTGAAGTCTTCAACGCGTTCAACCGCCCGCACTTCGGCCCGCCGGAGGCCAACATCCAGAGCACCGCCTTTGGCACGATCACGAGCACCGTAGGCGACGCGCGCATCGTGCAGCTGGTCGCGAAGTATTACTTCTAGCGAATCGAGGTGCACGCCTTTTGTGGCGTGGCATCAGGATCCGCACACGGGAACAGATGTCATGCCGAGAAACTGGAGTCCCGCACGTGCTCGCTCGCGGTCCAGTGTTTCCGCCGCACTGCTGCTGGTGTGCCTGTTCTTCGCCACGGGAGCCTGCCTGGAGCACACCCGCGCCGCGGACATCAGGAAAGGTCCGGACTGGATCCGCGTGACGGAAAAGGCGCCCTGGCAGCCTCGCGATTCGCAGGCGGAATATGTCCACGACGGACACTTGTGGATCCTGGGTGGCTGGATCTCCGGCAACAAGCCAAACCTGCTTGATGTGTGGAAATCGCCGGACGGCAGGAACTGGACGCGCACGCTCGAGGCGGGGCCCTGGGTGCATACCGACCTGCCGGTCTCACTGGTCTTCCAAAACAGAATGTGGCTGATGGGCGGGCGAAAGCTGCCGGGCACCGCGAGCAGCAACAAGGTCTGGTCGTCCACGGACGGAGTCGAGTGGATGCTGGTCACGGCCAGTGCGGACTGGAGCGCACGCCTGGCGCCGGGCTTCGCCGTCTTCAGGGGCCGGATGTGGGTTCTCGGTGGCACCTCGGACTTTTATCAGAACGATGACACGACAATGCTCAACGACGTCTGGTCCTCGGCGGACGGTAAGGACTGGCGGCGGGAAACCGCCGATGCCGGCTGGTCGAAGCGGGCGAATGGAATCGCAATCACCTTCGACAACAAGCTGTGGGTCCTGGGGGGTGGCGCCCGCAACCCGCGGGCCATTCCCACCAACGACGTCTGGAGTTCGGAAGATGGCGTGAACTGGAAGCAGGCCACCGCCTCGGCTCCCTGGAAGCCCAGGCTGTGGTTCTCGGCGGTCGTGTACCGGGACCACTTGTGGGTCCTCGGCGGCTGGTCCGAGACCGGCAACTTGAACGATGTCTGGTTTACGAAGGACGGGCGCAACTGGACCGAGCTCAAGGCGGATGTCATCTGGACCAAGCGCCACGAGCATTCCGCGTTCGTGTTTCAGGACAAGATCTGGGTGGCCGGCGGCGCTGCTGAGCCTTCGTTCACGCTCGACAGCGAGGTCTGGAGCCTGGAGCTTCCTCCGAACTGGTTTGAGGCGGCCCGGTAAGCCCGCGTTCGCTGTGGCGGCGGCCCCTCACGCGCGAGTAGCAGGGTGTTGAAAAAGGGACAGACAGCTCGCGATTGCCCTCTGATGCGGGGAAGGTCGACTGTTGCTCCAGGCTGCGGCAGCATGTTCACGGACTGCGCGCAGTCCGCGACATTCTTTCCAAGTCATTGGGCGCGACGGTTGTGCCGGCCGAATCGGGAAAATGGGCCGTGCTGATCGGCTCCCACCACTATGGCCGCAAACGTCGATCGAGGAAGTGGGTCGGGGCGACAGATCGCTGCACATCCTGTCTGAAAGGGACTGCTGCGGTTCCACGATCTGCGGCACACCGTGATGCTGGACGCTGGTCATCGCCTTCATCAACGGATCCGGCGGAAGTAGCACCTTCGCCTCCGTCAGATGGAACCGTCGAATGTGTCCCATCGTCGTCGCCTTATCCGCCGCGATTGCCTGGAACTCCTGAAGGTGTTCGTTCAGCCAGCCGAGATAGAACCATTTGGGTACGTTGTTTGACGTCACCTTGAACAAGTGCTGATTCAGGGCACCCTTGCCACCACACCAAATGTCGACCATGAGACTGCCTGACCAAGAGAACACGACGTCGCCGTCGTCGATGACGTACTCGGGCGGAACACCGCCGCAGCGATCGGCGCCAACACTGGTTCCGGCACGCAGCTCGGCGATCTTGATAACCGGCAGTTCGTCACCTTCACGAGGCGGGTACCGTTGAAGCGCCAAGCCATTGAGAAAATCAGCTACCGCATCGAGCGCAACAACGCGCCAGCCCTGCGGGATCGGTCCACCTCTGACTCCTCGAAGTGGCTCGGAAAAAAGTTGATTGCCTCCGTGGGCAGGGCAACCGGCACTTTGCCGTCGCGTTTCGCCACGGCAGGATCGAAATCCACGAACCAAGAGTTAAACAGCGCCGCCGAAAAAGCTTCTAGCCTAGCGTTGACATCGCGGTTCGAGGCGATCTTGTCATCAAGCGCGCTCAGCACCAGCGCAATGTCCGTTTGGACGTCCTTCTTAGGGAACGGAAACAGCTGCGCGCGAAAAGTGTCTCGCTGGAGTCCGGGTTTCTCTCCCGACGAGAGGTGATTGAGCCCGACGTACTTGACGATGTAATAGAACCACTTCAGGTCAACGTCCGGATTGACTGAGGCGAAATACGCCGTATCAATTACCCAGAACGGGCCATCGCACCATTCCACTCCGAGTGGCCCTTGTCCCTTCCGTCCGAGTATCACGCCCGGCCCCGGTTTGATTCCTTCGTTATGCGATCCACAGGGACCGTTTGTTCCGTACACAGGCACTCTTCCTGGTTTACGTTTGCCTTCAACGAGAGACCTGAACGCTTCCGCGATGAACTCCTTATTCGCGATTTTGATCGCTTCCTGCAACTCCCGATCGAACATGTGCACCGCAACGCCCTTGTCCTGAAGGTACTTGATCCCTTTTCGATCGACGGTCGGGTCGGGACTTCAATGCCGATCCAAACCTCCTTGATTCGGGCGAGCACAATCCGCTCAGCACAACCGAGCTTTGGATGCTGTCGCGCGCCGGGAGCGCATGGCTCCAACGTCGCGAACAACACCGCCCCATCGAGCCTTTCGTGACGGTTCTTGCGCTCCAGAAGCGTGTACTCCGCATGATCGCCGTCGCGCAATTCGCCTCTGCAAGCAGTCTCCACAGTTCCATCCGGCTTCCAGAGGACAACCCCGACCGACGGACTTGCTTTTCCGTCCGCACGCGCCTCGGCCACTGACTTGCCCATGACTTCGATGGCGCGCTCCATGAGCGTCCGGGGATCGAACGCGACCTTTGCGCTGCGCATTGGCGCTGGTCGCCGGCGGTTGCCGTGACGTGGTGATGCAGTCATAACGTCCAGAGTGCCTCGAACTCGCGAACAGAGTTTAGCCTGATCCTTGTTCTTCGCCTTGTTTCAACTAGCAGCCGACACACGATCGTCGACACCGGCGGACGCCACCCGACTGCACCCGAATGCGAATTGCCGTCTTCGCGCCCACCTGCTCATACTCGCAATGAGTCAGATGGACCGTCGGACACGAACGTGTCCACCGATCAGCAGCGAGAGGCACCATGTGGGACAGGTACGATCCGCGCGACGACGATCGGAATCGTAGCGGCGCCTGGGACCGCGACCTTGGTGGCCGCGGCAGCACGAGTGATCGCGATCGGGACAAGGAACGCGACCCGCGTGACGTGTTCACGAAGGATCTCGATCTCCCAAGTGGAAGTGAGCGCCGACCGGTTCAGGAGCGGGACCGTGTGTACGAGATCGACGGAGCCGAGAGCCGCGCGCTGGCGACGGTCGGTGCATTCCGGGTCATCGCCGAGAGCGATCTGCACGACATCCTGGACGACTCTCAGAACTCGCGGCGAAGCCTCAAGCACCTTGAGAAGGAAGGGCTGATTCGCACCTCACCGCTCAGTTCAGATGATCGCGCTGTGACGCTGACGGATCGCGGCCGTGACCTGCTCGAGGCCAATCGGTACGAGCGTCACGACCGCACCCACGAACCCCGCCAGACGTTCCACGGCGGCATCAGAAAGCCTCGCGAACTGACGCACGACACCAAGGTCTATCACGCCTATCAGCGCGCCGAAGAGCGCCTTCGTGACCAGGGCGGCCGAGTTCGACGGGTCGTCCTCGACTACGAGCTCAAGCGCGACTATCAGCGGTTCCTGCACGAGCGCAATCGCGGCAAGAAGGACTGCGACGGCCGGCCGGACCGTGAGCTGGAAGAGATTGCACGTTGGGCGCGGGAACACGAGCTGCCGTACGACGATGGGCACGTCCGGTTCCCGGATGCCCGTATCGAGTACGAAGACCGCGACGGCCGCTCGCGGCACGAGGATCTCGAAGTCGTCACCGGCCACTACCGCGGGCCCACGCCGGTAACGCCGCCAAGTCCGGATTCACCTGCTATCTCTCGATCGGATGCTCGGTCGGCGGTCGCGGCGGCGGCGGACGACGGACCGCACATCCGCGAATCATCGAGGAGTTGATCCGATGATGCTGCCGCCTGAACCGGACCGCTGGACAATCGATCTGGCCAATGCCCAGCGGATGGAAGCCATCGCGGCGTTTGGCTTCACGGAGCGCCAGGCGCGGTTCCTGTTGCACGTGCTCCTGCACTCCGGCGTGTTCGTCGAGCGCCAGTACTGCGCCTTCGCCGGCATCGTCCACGGGCAGAAGAGCACGGACTTCATAAGGGGGCTCGTCGAGCGGCGATACGCGACCCCAGTCACCACAGGGAAGCTCCATCGCGGGCGGCTGTTTCACGTCCACTACAAGCCGCTCTGGGCTACCATCGGCGAACCCGATAACCGCTTCCGGAAGCCCACCGCACAGGGACGCATGATCGAGCGGGTCATGCTCCTCGACGCTGTGCTCGATGATCGCGAGTTCACCTGGCTCGGCCCCTCGATGGACAAGCGCCGTCACTTCATCCGGCACCTCGGCGATCGTTTGGAACTTCGGGACTACCCACATCTGCTGTTCGGTGATGGCCCAGAGAAGACGGTGCGCTACTTCCCCGACAAGTTGCCGATCGGGATACAGCCGCACGCAGATACCCACGTCTTCGTCTACCTCGTGACGCGTCCCTCGCCGATGGACTTCCGGCTGTTCCTGCTGCGGCACGTGCCACTGCTGCGCGTGCTGTTCCGATGGACAGTCCGGCTGCTTCTTCCGCGTAAGCTCGTAAAGGCCAGACTGGCCTATCTGCGCGCCGCCAGAGAGCAGCTCGCGACACCCTTACACCCTTCGGTAGTGGAGACGTTGGAGTGGCTGTTTCCCGAACGGAAGCGGCTCGCCGAACCGGGTGCCGCGCCTGCTGATGCTCGCTACCTCAACACCTCCAGCGCCTTCCGCACGTCGCGGTATCGAGCTCTCTATCAACAGTGGTTGGACGATCCCCGGAACACGCTCTGGATGGCCGGTTCCCCAATCGTGGCCGACGCCATCGACCGCGAACTCGGACGGGTTGAGTGCGTCGAGCTCTCGCGACAGTACCTGCATCTCTCCCCCCTGGTTGACGTCGCCTGATATCAACAGCAGAGGACGACCTGGGGGACGATCTCGGAAATTGAGGTTGTCCCCCCCAGTGCATTCGAGGCGATCCGCCCCGACGGCAACTACGCGAACGACGGACATCCCGCCGACACCCCCGATAATCAATTCTCTGGCCGCAAGTTTCATCGTGAGCGCGCGACACGAGCACGATGGGCGGCGTTCTTT
>DATAEE010000051.1:0-8220 GCA_036258175.1 Vicinamibacterales bacterium | reverse complement strand
CCTCCACGTACTTTCGGACGGTAACCCGCGAAACCCCGAATTCTTTGGCGATCTGCCGCTGGGAGCGCCCTTCCACCAACACCTTATGACGAATGACATGTACTTGGTCCACCTTGAGCATCCCTTCCAGCGAACCGCAGAGCTGCCATGCTCCGCAAGCTCGCCATCAGGCCCTCTGGTGGATCACTTTCCGAGCGGCGAGTGGATCAGTTTCCGAGCGGCGCGCCCATTTCGCGACCGTGGGATGGCGGCGTGGCTCTGGACCCCCATCGTCGCGGCGGTCTTGCTCCTGTTACTCGCATGGGCCACCGGCAACCTGCACCGGCGGATGTTCATCACCCTTCCACTGCTGATGGTGCTGCTCGCTGGCCTGACTCTATTGATGTAGAACCTGCGGCCCCGGCACGCCGCATTAGTTTTCAGTGTCTCTTAACGGTTATGCAGCCAAACCGGCTGGATCTCGCAATCGCTTTTATGACCGCTCGTCAGCGTCGAGCACGATGATGTGGCGACTGCGCATCGAACAACGCTCCACGTATCGAAGCTTCCAGCCCGCACTGTCTCGGTCGCGAAAATTCTTTGCCCGTCTGGCGACCATCGTGCGTCGCCCCGCTCTGCATTGGGATCGGGGCGGCTCCGGCACGCGGCTGAACTGGAACGGCGTTCCCAATGTAGTGCTCCGGATGCAGCAATGACGTCCAATGTGATAATGAGAGGGGTCACTGATGGGACAGTACGCGAATGGCACCAGATGTGAGGAAATTGTTTGAGTGACGATCGACGACATTGTCAGCGTCCCGTCGATCTACGAAAGCCGGCGTAAGGGAGTCGCTGAAGCGGTCGCAGCCGCTCTCGACATTGTTTACGCTTTTGCGGCGGAACAAGGCTGGTCCTCCTACGTGAAGGAGCCGTTTTTCCGCGGCGTAGAAATCTTTGAAACGCAGGACGCGCTCTGGCGGCGGATGCTCCAGCTCAATCAACTGGAGGACGCTCCCAGGCCCACCGACGCGCTGACCGCGGCATTGGAGAGTGGCGTCCTCCTCGCCGTAGTCCCCGAAGAAGCCGAAGCGGCCCGTCCCGAGTACTTTCGCTCCCCTGATGACTGGGTGCGGGCGCTTGCCCATGAAATCATTCACCGACTGCACGTTCGCGTCCTGAACGGCAATGAGGACGCAATGGGGCCTCAGTGGTTTTTCGAGGCGCTCGCGGTGCTGGGATCCGGCCAGTCGCTCGGAGAGGACATCAGAGTCGACAGCGTGGAGCAATCGCTGGAATTAACTCGCACAGGCGGGCGTGGCTCGTATGGGCGGTATGCCGCCGCACTCCGTTTCCTCGTCAAACGAATTCCGCTTCAGCGGATTATCGACAACGCCGCCGCCGCCGATTTCGAAGAGTGGCTGCGGACGGAGTCGGAAAAGTCGAACGTGTAGCCTGCAAGCGGGTCATCCGCGAACACGTGCGCGGGATCGCGGTGTGCCGCGCGCCGGATGAGCTCCACAGCCGGCGGCACCGAAGTATCGGCAGCGTACACGAATGGGACGCGCACGGCGAGGTCTTTCGTCGCGGACTCGTGCAGAACGGCGCCGAAGCGCTCAGGCTCTTCATATACGCGCGAGCTCCTGAGGAGAGAGAAGGGAAAGAACTCGCCACGCAGTCCGAGCTCTCGGCAGACCTCCAGTGTGGACTGGAACTCCTCCTCGGTTTCTCCCGGAAATCCGGGGATCAGATTGATCGCACCGCAGAGTCCGGCGTCGATCAGATCGCCCATAATCCGGATCAGGTCTTCGCGTCCGACTCCCTTCGCCATCCTCTCCAGTGTGCGGTTGTTGAACGACTCCGGTGTCACCGCTAGCGACGAGCATCCCGACTCCCTCAGCAGCTCGAGGTCTTTCCGCGTCAACGTCTTCTCCGGCCGAATCCATGCGGTCCAGTAGATCTTCAGGTCTTCGGAAATCAGTCGCGCCGCCAGAGCCCGAAGGACCTTGGGAGCCATCGCCAGCGTCGAGAACGACACTGAGGACACGCGATGGCGGCTGGTGAGCGTTCTGATCGACCGGATGATGTTGTCGACCGGAATGGGACGATATCGCTCGTTCGATCCTGTCGGCAGATTGCAGAAGGTACAGCGTCCCCAGTAACAGCCGCGCGAGACTTCCACAGGAACGCGCGCCACGGCGCGGAAATACTTCTCGACGGCACCGGAGGGGAAGACAGGTGTTGCGATCTGCTCCGGCGGCAGGAAACAGCGAGGGTCATAGTGCAGCTCGCGGTCTTTGTGAAGCACTATGTTCGGTCCAGCCTGAAGAGACGACCCGGAGAGAACGTCCCGAATGAGTCGTCGAAACGGAAGTTCCCCCTCGTTCAATACGAACGCGTCGACGTCGCGGAAGAGGTTCGCGCCGGTCTTCGGGGCAAACAGCAGACGCGGGAGCGTCGAGAAGAACGCGCCGCCGACGATCACGAGGATTCGCGAGTCGACCTCTTTGACGAGACGGGCCAAAGTCAATGCCGCACCGAGCTGGAAACTTCCGCAGACGGAGATACCAACGATGGCGGGCCGTTCTGTGGCCAGCTCGCGCAAAAAAGTCTCCCGATAGAAATCGACGAAGGGGTTCGCGGTCTCGCCCGCGGCAAAGGCAGCGACGAAATCCGAATCCTCGGCGTCGCCGTTGTGATAAATGGCGAGGGTGGTCAGCGTAGTCTCGGGCTGAAAGTGATTGAAGACCGCGAGAGCGTTCGAGAGCAGATGCTGCTCGGCATCTTCGGAGAAACGCAGCTGATATCCCGGCTGAAGCGGCTGGCGCAGGATCTCGTAATACCTCCGAACGAATGCGATCGCGTTCCGGATTCTGTCCGGCACCGGAGATGCGGTAGTCTGCTTCAGCTTCTCGATGGTGCTCGGCGCGACGAGGTAGCGGAAAAAATCGACGTTGAGGTCGAACTGTCGTACCACGACGCCCTGCTCCGCCAGATAGCCGCAGAGGGCGGGCACGGCGACGTGTGGGTCAAATGCGTTCCAGACTGGAGGCCAGACGACATACACCTTGCCGTTCACACGGCAGCTCCTGCCTGCATTGCGCGCAAGCGGTTGTATGCCGCGAGGGCAAACGCTCCTTCGCGCGCGCCGATCCTCTTGCGCACGTATTCGCAATAGTGCTCCATCAAGCCAGACGAGGTCCTGAGCTGCTCCTCAAGTGGACATCTGTCGGAAAGCGCTGAGGCGTCGACTTCCAGCGAGACGAGCCAGCTCGTCTTGCGCTGCGGGAGCTCCCGCAATACGAGTTTCAGTGGATATGCGATGCAGCCGGCCGGTTTGACTCCCTCGATCGCACAACGCCAGCGATGTTCTTCCCACCGCAGTGCTGGGCAGGCCGATCGTGTCCGCAATCCGCCGTCGTTTCCCACGTACGACACCCGTGTCTGCTCATGGACGACGAGGAGGTCGCTTCCTTGGATGGGGGTCTCCACGGCGTCCGTCAGGAAGCTCCGGATGCCGGGCCACTCGTCGCGGCCGCACAGAATGCCCGCTGACTCGAAACAGCATTCGCCGCAGGAAGCGCAGACCTCATCGATCGTGCGCGCCATGTCCACGGATGCCGTCCGCATTTCCAGGACCTCCTCGAGAATTTCTCTCGTCAGCGTCACCCAGCGATCGAGCTCGGAAGGAAACGTCGGGTCTGAATAGAAGGGCGCCGGCATCTGGCCGTGGAGCAGTCGATCGCGGAGGGCGGACCGGTGCTCTCGCGCGGCGCGCCGTAATTCTTTTGGAAGATAGAGGCTCGCCAGGCTGAGGAAGTGGGCCAGAAAGAGAAAACGCGCCCGGGGGATTGCCGGGTTCGTATAGTGCCAGAAGCTGGCGAAGATATCCTCGTGCTGCTGTACGAGCGCCCGATCGCCGGCGTCGAGCACGCAAGTGATGTCAGAGAAATCGGACGGCATCGCGTCATAGCCGAGGGCGTGCCCCTCGCGGCTGAGTGGCGATCCGAGCATGGGCGCGAGGACGTGCAGTTGCACGAACGCGTCGCCCGACGCCTTCAGTTCGAGATAAACGTCCAGCGTGTCGCTCAGATCAGCCGGCGTTTCGTCGGGGAATCCAACGATCATCGAGGCCGTAACCTCCAGCCCTTGTGCGGCCGTCTGATTGATCACCGCTACGGCCTTCCGGACGTCGAGGTTCTTCCGGATGACTGTCTGCATCCGCTGCGAGCCCGTTTCGAGTCCGAAATAAACCCCCCGGCACCCAGCGTCCTTCATCGTCGCGACGAGATCGTCCGGCATCTGGTCGGTTCGCGCGCTGCAGTACCAAGTACAGGGTCGATGGTGACGGCGCAACGCGCCGCAAAGCTCTTCGACGAACGCGCGCCTCACCGAGAACGAGTCCTGAACGAAATAGAAATTCGTCACTGGGCAGCGATCGTACAGAAGGTCCATCTCTTCGAGGATCCGGGCTACCGGCTTGAGGCGAAACTTCCGCCGGAAATGAGGGCTGCTGCTGCAGAACGAACAGCCGAACGGACATCCCCTACCGATCTCGATCGGAATGACCGTCATTCGGGGTGGAATGACGTACAGATCGACCGCCGGATAAGGAAGTGTTCCCAGATCCTCAACGATCGGTGCCCGAGCGTTCCGACGGATCTCGCCGTTCTCGCGCCAGACAATCCCCGACACTTCGGCGAACGTGCGGTTCGGCTCATTCAGTCGACGCAGAAACTCGCGCCAGGAATGTTCGGCCTCGCCCTCGAAGACGATGTCGATGAACGGGAAGGCGCTCAATGATTCCTGCGCGGTCAGTGAAGCCTGTGGGCCACCCAGCACAGTGAGTGTTTCGGGGTTGGCTGATTTCAGCGCCCTGCAGATGCGGACAGTTTGCACATAGGTGCTGCAGATCGAGCTGAGCCCGACCACGTCGCAGCCGCTGATGGAGCGGATGAAGTCCTCTTCCTCGTCCCGCCGCGGTAGATCGAGCACGCGGATGTCGCGGATGCCCTCTTGCCGGGCGATTTCGGCGAGAGTGAGCAGGCCGATGGGGATCAGCGCATCGGCTGCCGTCATGCAGGAGACTAGGGCAACTTTCACTTCGCGCTCCGTCTGCTCCGCCCGCGGAATGTCAGGCGGCCGGAGTCAGCCGTCCACCAAACCAGAGCCGTTCTAGAATCCACGGGACCAGCTTTTCGAGATAGGGGCAGACCTGCGGATCTTTTTCCCAGATCGTGCCGTAACGGGTTAGTGCGTTATACGGGCAGCCGCCGCCACAGAGGGCAATGAACGGGCAACCTTCACACTGCGACATATTGACCGGCATCCGCGAGCTCCACTCCGCAAATAGTGGATCTTCGAAGAAGTCGTAGTCCGGATCGTTCACGGAACCGCTGAAGCAGGTCCCGGAACCAACGAGGCTGTGGCATGGTCCGAGCCGGCCGGTCGGCGAGACGACAATCTGTCCGCCTGCAGCGCCGCAATCGCGATGTCGCCAGTGACCGCTGATGAAGCTCTCGAGGCGCCGCAGCGTCGTATATTCATTGACCCCCAGCTCGTCCAGCATAACGTCGCAGGCCCGTAGTAGCTGATCGGTCGCCACTGACATGGGGACATAGAAGGCATTGCCGTCGTCGGGCACCTGGTACGGCATCTGAAACTCGATGTCGGTGATTCCCAGCTCGCGAACGAAAAAGCGCGCGTTCTCAGCGAGTGAATCGACGTTGTGTTTCCCGATCGTGCAGGAGATACCCAGGCGCAGTCCTTTGTCCTGGTACCGCTTCAGGTTCTCGACAATGCGCGAGTGCGTGGGTCTACCGGAGTGCGTGACACGCGCCGCGTCGTGCTGTTCGGCCATGCCGTCTATCGAGATGCAGACAGCGGAGTCCCACTGCCGAAACAGCTCCGCAATCTCCTCGTGATAGATGGTGCCGTTCGTGATCATGACCGCCTCGACGGGGTGCGTCAGACCGCGAGTCTGGATGTTGCGGATGCGCGGCAGCGTTGCCTTGATGACGGAGGGATTAAGTTGCGGCTCGCCGCCGTAATACGTCACTCTCGCTTCGCGGGCGCCGGAGCCGTCGAGGAGCCTCGCGAAGAAGTCGACGGCCGCATTGGCCGTGGCCACGTCCATCCGGTCTTTCAGGCGCTCCGGATCCGACACGTTATTCTCAACGACACAGTAGCGGCAGGCGAGATTGCACCGCTGAACGACGACCAGGTACATGGCGTTGATCCTGGTCATCGTTCTGGCGCGATAGTAGTCGAGGAACGTCTCGTCGAAACCGTCGGTGACAACGATCTTCTTGGCAGTGAGCTCCGCGAGCGCGGGCGCGCTCAACGCGTCGAAGGCGGAATCTTTGATGCTCGTCCAGACCTTATCCGAGACGAAGCAGACTCCGTGCTCAAATGGCGTGTACAGACCCCACCAGCCGGGCTCCACCTGATGTGCAAAGACGTATCGCGAGATCCTCATGGCTGCTCCTGGCAGCTCCCGTCGTACCTGGCTGTCGATGGCAGCTCTGGTTCGAGGCCGCGAGCTATTCGGCCTTGCACATGATGTACTTCATGCCTGCGCGCTGCGCGAGTTCGGCCTCCTCGGTGGCCTTGCACATGATGTACTTCATGCCTGCCCGCTGCGCGAGTTCGGCCTCAGGGGCCATGCACATGATGTACTTCATGCCTGCGAGCTCCGCCTGACCCGCGCCCTCCTCTGCCATGCACATTATGTACTTCATGCCTTCCGCGGTTTTCCGTCCGACCGCGGTGAGGAGCTGTTCCTTCTGTCTCTTGCTGACACTGACGACTTCACCTTTTTCGTTTCCGACTTCCACCTCCTCCATCATGACCTCCTTCTGAATTAAACGCGTGTCGCGCGTAAGGGATAGCCGGCTCTTAAACGCGGCCACGGCGTAAATTAGCCCCAGCCTGTAACTCTACAGTTACCTGGATTTCCATTTGGACAAAGTGGCACGGTCAGCTTCTCTCGCTGGCAGTGGCTCTGTCCTACCTTCGCGAACATGCTTTCTTCGCCTTTGTTGCCGAGTTGCCGAGATTCCGTCAGTTAAGCCGGGATTTCGTTAATCGCGTTGCGACCCTGTTCTTTTTTTCTGTCATTCTGAGCTCACTGCCATAAGCCCTCCTTTTGTGTCTGCTGATCGCTCCGAGAGGTTCGGAAACCCGGCGATCGATCGATTCTTCGAGCGGCCACTGCAAAGCGAAGACCAATCGCTCCCCCTCACTTTCTCCTTTTCACCTCGGCGCGTATTGCGCAGATCTGTAGGACAAACGCTGACGCAACAGCACCGCGATCTTCACTGACGACTATCATGGTGCCGCTGAACCGCCAGCTGATGCGTCCAAGAGCTTCGCGAGTCGCACGTCGAGCGCGATCCCGGGGTCACTCACGACGGTCTGGTCTTCAGGAACCCGAATTTCTCACTTGCGCGAAGGCTCACGATAGAAGCTCCTTCCCGCGATGGGGATGCTGGCGAGCCCAGATCTGACACGTGCGCGTGAATCGTGCCTCCCTGCCAGGCAGCATCAATCACCTCGCTGAAGCAGTACGTCTTCCTCGGGGTATCGTTTCCGGCGTGGCGCTCGCGACGCCATCCTTTCGCCACGTCGGCGATCACGAGAATCGTCCTGCCCTCGTTTTCAAATCGGTAGTCCAGACTGGAACCCAGGTTTTTGTCGACTGACTTCTGCGCTCGTCGTGAGGCCGAGGCACCAGCACGCCGTCTAGCCGTGTCCGAGTCGGTATTACACAGTGAGCAAAATCGCCGGTCCAGTCCGTGCTTGCAGTTCATATCACCGGTCTCACTTATAAAGGTCGCGAGCAACAGCATCGACGTCGGCGGGAGCTGCGAGCGTCTCTCACGATTACGAACACCGGTGCTGTCAATGACATTGAGACACGAAGGCAAGGTAATTAGCAGTTATCAGCAATTCGCGGAGGCCGTCTCCGCTGTCTCCCTGACGAGCCGCGATTGCTCGACGTCACGGTCTCAACAGATCGTCAAACCGTATCACTGAGTCGGATTCTGGATAGGGCCAACCGAGTACGGACGCATCATCTCGTTGTCCTCGTGCTCCAAGATGTGGCAATGCCACACGAATTGCCCCGCACGATCGAACGTCGCTTTCACGCGCGTGATCTCGCCGGGGTAGGAGATCACGGTGTCCTTGGGGCCCGTCTCCCACGCCTCGGGCGGCCGGACAACGCCCACGGCGTTTTCGCGT
>DATAEE010000050.1:0-8982 GCA_036258175.1 Vicinamibacterales bacterium | reverse complement strand
CGCGGCAGGAGCCGCCAATGCGAGGCTGTGCAGCGCGACCGGCAATTGATCCAGCTCCCGACATGGTTTCGGCGCGTTCAACATGAACCCGGCATCCAAGCGGCCCGATCGAACGGCCTCAAGCTGGTGCAGACTCGGCAGAGGGTTCAGCTGCAGTTCCGCGTCGGGATAGCGATCTCGGAAGAGACGGAAGGAGTCGGGGACCACGCCCCGCCATGAGGTGTTCTCGGTGAACCCGACCCGCAGCGTGCCTGATTGCCCGCGCGCCACACGCTGCGCGCGCTCCGTCGCCTCGTGCACCTGGTGAAGAATTCGACGCGCCTCCTCGAGAAACAACTTGCCCGCCGCACTGATCTTCACGCCGCGACTAAGGCGATCGAAGAGCTCGAAACCGATTTCACGTTCGAGATCTTGAATCTGTCGCGACAGCGCCGGTTGCGCCACCCGCAGGCGTAGCGCGGCGCGGCCGAAGTGTTCCTCCTCACCAACTGCCACGAAGTAGCGGAGATGACGCAGCTCCATTTCGATACCTTATCGCGATTGGTCCAATAGGATCAATATCTTGGACGTCTGAAATGAGATTTGCCACAGTAGGGTCAGAAAGGATGGTGACGATGACGGCAGTTGGAAAGATGCTCACCACGGCCGCAATCGCGAGTATGGCCGCTTCCGCCAATGCTCAGACGCGGGCCGTCAAGAATGTCGTGCTGTTCTGCGCTCGTGCGAACCCCAGACTTATAGGCATCATGCATATTCAGATTGCTGCTTCAAACGCATTTCGTCTTCGCCTGCTTCCCCTGCGAGCCGCCGCACCAACGCTAGTTCTTGTGGCGGCAGTGGCGTGCGTCCGAGCTGAGGCCCAGCCTGCGACACCGCCTCCGCCCAAGGTCACAGTGGCAACTGTCGTCGAACAACCGGTGACGGAATGGGATGAGTTCACCGGCCGGCTCGAGGCGGTCGATACGGTCGAAGTTCGGCCGCGTGTCTCCGGCTACATCTCGAAAGTCACACTCCACGAGGGCGCGGTCGTCAATAAGGACGACATGTTGTTCCAGATCGATGCGCGGCCATTTCAGGCCGAAGTCGATCGGCTGCGCGCCGAGCGCACCCGCGCAGAGGCTGTCGTCGACCGCGCTGCATCAGAGTTACAGAGAGCCGATCGCTTGCGGGCTGAGAACGCGATGTCGCTCGAAGAATTCGATCGCAGGAGCGCGTTTGCGCGTGAAGCGAAGGCGCAGGTCGCGGCTGTGTCGGCCGCTTTGGCCGCCGCTGAGTTGAATCTCGGGTTCACTCGCGTCACAGCGCCCATCAGCGGGCGAGCCGGACGAGCGATCGTCACAGAGGGCAACCTCGTGTCGAGCGGTCCTGGTGAAGCGACCTTGCTTACGACGCTGGTATCGACCGATCCGATTCACGCGCACTTCGACGCCGATGAAAGTGTGTTCCTGAAGTACGTCGAGCTGGCGCGTCAGGGTAGGCGGCAGCATGCGCGCGCCGCACGGCAGCCGATCGCCATGGAGTTGGCCGGCGAGACCGGCTATCCACGGCAGGGGGAGCTCGACTTCCTGGACAATCGGCTCGATCCGAGCACCGGCACCATCCGCGGCCGCGCACTGTTTCGCAATCCCACCGGCGAACTCACGCCCGGCCTCTTCGTTCGCCTGCGCGTTCCCGGGTCGAGCAAGTACTCCGGCGTGCTGATCGACGACCGTGCCGTCGGCACCGACCTCGACAAGCGATTCGTGTTCGTCGTCAAAGCCGATCGCACGATCGAGTATCGGCCCGTCACACTCGGGCCACTGGTCGACGGCAAGCGCGTCATCCGCAACGGTCTGGCGCCAGGCGAACAGATTGTCGTTAACGGCTTGCAGCGCGTGCGCCCCGGCGTCACCGTTGATCCCGTGACGGAAGCGAGCGCACAGTGAATATCTCGCGCTTCTTCGTCGACCGTCCGATCTTCGCAGCGGTGCTGTCGCTGGTGATCTTCATCATCGGCGCGATCTCACTCGTCAGGCTGCCGATCAGTGAGTATCCCGAAGTCGTTCCGCCGACGATCGTGGTTCGCGCCGTGTATCCCGGCGCCAATCCAAAGGTTACGGCCGAAACCGTCGCGTCGCCGCTGGAACAGGAACTCAACGGCATCGAGGGAATGCTGTACATGTTCTCGCAGTCGACGGCCGATGGTGCGTTGACGCTGACGCTCACCTTTGCGCTCGGCACCGATCCCGACATCGCCCAGGTCCAAGTGCAGAATCGCGTCGCACAGGCGCAGCCGCGGCTGCCCATCGAAGTGCAACGCATCGGCATCACCACCGAGAAAGCCAACCCCGACTTCCTGATGGTGGTTCACCTGGTGTCGCCGCATGAGCGCTACGACATGCTGTATCTGTCCAACTACGCCTTTCTGCAGGTGCGCGACGAGCTCCGGCGTATCGACGGCGTCGGCGACGTGCAGGTGTTCGGCAGCGGCGAATACAGCATGCGGGTGTGGCTCGACCCCGACCGGCTGGCGTCGCGGCGGTTGACCGCCTCCGACGTCGTGCGCGTAATTCGCGAGCAAAACGTGCAGGTGGCCGCCGGCGTGCTTGGTGCGCCTCCGGCACCGAGTGACAGCGCCTTCCAGCTGCTGATCAACACGCAGGGCCGGCTTGCCACCGAGGAGCAATTCGGCGACGTCATCGTGCGCGCCACGCCGGAAGGGCAGGTCACTCGGCTGCGTGACGTCGCCCGCATCGAGATGGGCGCGAGTATCTACTCGCTTCGCAGCTTGCTCGATAACAAACCGGCAGCGGCGATCGGGATTTCGCAACGTCCAGGCTCGAACGCGCTCGAGGCAGCCGACGAGGTCTACGCAACGATGGCGCGGCTCAAGGCATCGTTCCCTGAAGGCGTCGATTACAGCATCGTCTACGACCCGACCGTGTTCGTGCGCGAGTCGATACGCGCCGTGGTGACGACGCTGTTTGAAGCCATCCTGCTCGTGGTGATCGTAGTCGTGGTGTTCCTGCAGACGTGGCGCGCCTCGATTATTCCGCTGGTCGCGGTTCCGGTGTCGCTCGTCGGAACGTTCGCAGTTCTGCTGGCACTCGGTTTCTCCCTCAACACGTTGTCGCTGTTTGGCCTGGTGCTCGCGATCGGCATCGTGGTTGACGACGCGATCGTGGTGGTTGAGAACGTCGAGCGGCACATCGAGTTGGGACAATCACCGCTTGAAGCGACCAAGCTGGCGATGCGGGAAGTGTCGGGACCGATCATTGCGATTGCGCTGGTGCTGTGCGCCGTGTTCATTCCGACCGCTTTCATCAGCGGGTTGTCTGGACAGTTCTATCGCCAGTTCGCGGTGACCATTGCGACCTCGACCGTGATTTCGGCGTTCAATTCGCTGACCCTTAGCCCAGCTCTCGCGTCGCTCCTGCTGCGGCCCCACGGCGCGCCAAAGGACGCGATGCAGCGCGGTATCGATCGCGTGTTCGGATGGTTCTTCCGGCTGTTCAACGGCGCGTTTCGGCGCGGCTCGCACGCGTATGCCACCGGCGTCAGCCACGTGCTGCGCGTGTCGAGCATCGCGGTGGCCGTCTATCTCGGCATGATCGGACTGACTTACGTTGCGTTCCAGCGAACGCCCGCCGGCTTCGTGCCGACGCAGGACAAGACCTACCTCGTCGCCTTCGCGCAATTGCCCGATGCCGCGTCACTCGATCGCACCGAAGCGGTGATCAGGAAAATGTCGGCGATCGCCCTCGAGCATCCAGCCGTCAAGCATTCGGTGGCGTTCCCCGGCTTGTCGGTCAACAACTTCGTCAACGTACCCAATGCCGGCATCAACTTCGTGATCCTCAAGCCGTTTGAAGAACGGCAGGGGCACCCCAGCATGGACGCGAACAGCGTGGTTGCCGATTTGAACCGCCGCTTCTCAGAGATCCAGGACGCATTCATCGCCGTGTTCCCGCCGCCGCCGGTCCAGGGACTCGGGTCGGTGGGCGGATTCAAGCTGTATGTGGAGGACCGCGCCGGCCAGGGATTCGAGGAGCTTTACGCGCAGCTGCAAGGCGCGCTGAACGCCGGCCGGCAGCGGCCCGAGCTGGCAGGATTGTTTTCGAGCTTCCAGGTGAGCGTGCCGCAGATCAACGCCACCGTCGATCGCGAGCGCGTCAAGACCTACGGCGTACCGCTCGGCGACGTTTACGAGACGTTGCAGGTGTACCTCGGTTCACTCTACGTGAACGACTTCAACCGCTTCGGCCGTACCTACCAGGTGAACGCGCAGGCGGAGCAGTCGTTTCGGCTTCAGCCCGAGCAAATCCGACGGCTCGAAACTCGCAATGCGAATGGCGAAATGATCCCGCTGGGATCGCTGGTGCGCGTCGAACGCGGCTACGGCCCCGACCAGGTAATGCACTACAACGGCTACCCGGCGGCGGAGATCAACGGCGGACCGGCGCCGGGCTTCAGCTCTGGAGAGGCCCAGCGGGTCATCACTGAAGTCCTCGAGCGCGAGCTGCCCAACGGCATGGCGTTCGAGTGGACCGAGTTGACGTTCCAGGAAATCCTCGCTGGTAACACAATGATCCTGATCTTTCCGCTCTGTGTGCTGTTCGCTTACTTCGTGCTGGCCGCGCAGTATGAGAGCTGGACGCTGCCGCTCATTGTCATCTTGATCGTGCCGATGACGTTGCTGTGCGCGTTGGCGGGTGTGTGGGTCACCGGTGGTGACAACAACATCTTCACGCAGATCAGCTTCCTGGTGTTGGCGGCGCTGGCCTGCAAGAACGCGATCTTGATCGTCGAGTTCGCGCGCCAGGAAGAGCAGGCCGGCCGCGGCCGCTTCGAGGCCATTCTCGATGCGTGCCGCGTGCGGTTGCGCCCGGTGTTGATGACCTCGATCGCGTTCATCATGGGCGTCGTCCCGCTGGTGTTCTCCACCGGCGCGGGCGCGGAAATCCGCAGTGCGATGGGCGTCGCGGTGTTCTCGGGCATGCTCGGCGTCACCGTGTTTGGCTTGTTCCTGACGCCGGTGTTCTACAGCGTCGTCGGCCGCCTGGCCGGGCGGCGCGCGACGGCCGCACTCGTACTGCCCTCATCGGCGCACGCGGGAGGTCACTAATGGCTCGAATCGGATTGTTGCTGTTGTTGGCGGCAGCGCTGGCCGGGTGTGCGACGCGGCGGCCGTATCAGGCGCCGCAAGTGGCGCCGGCTCAGCTCGTGAATGCCGATCCGCAACTGGTGTCGTCGCAGTCATTCGATGCGCGTTGGTGGAATCAGTTCGAGGACCCGATCCTCGAGTCGCTGATTGACGGCGCGCTGAACGCCAACCACGACATCCGCGTCGCCGTGGCGAGGCTCGATCAAGCCCGCGCGTTCTTCGACCAGGCCAGCCTCGATCGGTTTCCGCGCGTGCCGGTGAACGCCAGCGCGGAACGGCGCCGGCAGCAGATTCCCGGGTTCACCACCGAGGCTCAGACGATCAGCACCTACCGGCTCGGCTTCGACGCGTTCTGGGAGATTGACGTGTTCGGCCGCGTGCGCTCCGCCGTCAACGCGGCCGCCGCCAACGCCGAGAGTTTCGACGCCACGCTCGACGACGTGCGGGTGACGGTCGCTGCTGAGGTCGCGCGCAACTATTTCGAGTTGCGTGGATACCAGCAACAGGAAGCAGTCGCGACGCGAAGCCTCGAGAACCAGCGTGAGACGCTGCGGTTGACGACGGTTCGGCGTGATGCGGGCATCGGCGAAGAACAGGACGTGGCCAGCGCCGCCGCCCGCGTCTCGGCGATCGAGTCGGTGTTGCCGCCGATCCGCGCGGCGGTTGCGGCACGGGCACATCGACTCGCTGTCCTCAGCGGCACTCGCCCCGGCGCCCTGCAGGTCGACCTGTCACCCCGCGCGTATCCCGTGCTCGCGAAGGTGCTTGCGATAGGACCTCCCGACGAGATCCTGAGGCGGCGTCCGGATGTTCGCGCTGCGGAACGCAGCCTCGCTGCAGCGGTTGGACGCGAGGGTGTAGCCGCCGCTGATCTGTATCCGCGGGTGACCGTCACCGGTTTCCTCGGCTTCCTCGCCGGCCGCGGCAATATCTTTGGCGGCGGCGACTCCGCGGCCTGGTCAATCACGCCCGCCTTGTCGTGGGCAGGACTGGACCTTGGCAGCGCGCGCGCTCGCTTGCGCGGCGCCGAGGCCCTCACGGTCGAAGCCGCGGTCCGCTATGAGCAAACCGTGTTGCTGGCGCTGGAGGATGTTCAAAACGCGCTGGCGCGATATCGCGAACAGCAACGGCGCCTCGTGTCATTGCTCGAGCAGGCGCGTGAGGGCCGCCGCGCCGCCGACATCGCGCGCGTGCGCTATCGCGAGGGTATCATCGACTTCCTGTCGCTGCTCGACGCGGAGCGCACACAGTTGCAGGCAGAAGAGGCAGTTGCACACGCCGAGGCCGAAGTCTTTACGGGAGTGGCTGCCGTGTACAAAGGGTTGGGTGGCGTCGTCGAGCGATAAGCATCCCGAGCCAAGCTTTCCGTAATGGCGTGCCGCCTGTCGAAATGCGCTGCTGATCGCAGGGGTCGCTCCTAACCGACGCATTAGCAACTTCGAATACCGGTACCCACTCATCGCGGGGCAGTTTCTTCAGCGATCTGTATCCGCCAACGCAACCCTGGCTCGCCTCCGAAATACCGTGGCCACGACAGCGTTGGCCGGGCGAGACGGAGGTGGAAGTCGTCAATTCACCCAAAAACGGCCGACAAATCGTGACCTAGAAGGGGCACTGAGCTTGCCTAGTTGACCACGTGGTTAAACCATCTGGACAAACCGCAGCGGACACCAAGACCCGCATCCTCGACGCCGCCGACGCGGTGTTTGTGCGGCGCGGCATCGACGGTGCGCGGCTGCAGGACATCGCCGATCAGGCAGGCGTCAACAAGGCGTTGCTGCATTACCACTTCCGATCCAAAGCCGACCTCGCTCGCGCCGTTTGGCTTCGTATCGCCTCGTCATTCGTTCCCGGCATCTTCCAGATGTTGGGGTCCGACATTTCGCTCGACGAGAAGATCGAACGATTCGTCGATGCCTATCACACCAGGCTCGCCAAGCACCCATATCTGCTCGGCTACGTCATCAGCGAAGCGGCGCGACATCCTGATTTCGTCGATGACTTCTACTCGGCGGAGCGACGGAAGGCCGCACGACGGTCGCTTGAGCGTGTGGAACAGCAGATCAACGAACGCGCCAAGCAAAAAGAGATCGTGCCTGTCCCGGCTGATCAGTTCCTCGTTACCCTCGTCGGCAATTGCCTGTACCCGTTCGTGGCGCAGCCGATGATCGCGGAGGCCCTGGGTCTCACGCCCAAGGGGCTTCGAGACTTCATGAAGCGCCGTCGAACCGAACTTCCCGCGTTACTGAAAAGGACGCTCTAACGCTTCTCATATCCAGCACAGAGGTCAACGATGCAACAGCACTGGTTCTACGACGTTTGGGCGTTCATCGGCGCGGGCGCGGCAATCGTGATGGTCGCCATCATGATGACGACCGACACATTCCGTAGCAATCTCACGGTATCGCGCTGGCGTGATGCGGTGTGGCTGGCGTGGCTCGCCGCGCCGCTCTACTGGGTGCATCAACTTGAGGAATACAGCCTCCGGTGATGGGTCTGCCGTACTCACTCCCCGACATGGTTTGCGGGCCATTCGGTTTTGCGCCGTATCCCGAATGCCCCATCCCCATGTCGTTCTACCCAGTGGTGAACATCTCACTCATGTGGTTGGGAGCGCCTCTCGCCGCGTACATCTGTAGACGCAACGTCCTCATTGGCCTCAGTACCTGGGGATTGATCATGGCGAACGGATTTGTGCACAGCGCAGGCGGCATTGCGGCGGGCACCTACAACACCGGACTTTGGACCGCCGCCGTCTTGTTTATTCCGTTGTCACTCTGGGTCATTTGCGCTTGCGCGATCCGCGGACCGTACAGCGGCAAAGTCGTGGGCGCGGCGATCGTCGCCGGGGCCATAACTCATACCGTTCTTTTTATCGGCTACGGCATGTTCAAGGCCGGGGTGATCGGCAATACGGGCTTGGTGGTCTATGGCGCGGTGGTCGGTTTCACGCCAATCATCTTGGCGCCCCTTGCGAGCCGGTTCTTTAAGCCTGAGTTGCTGCGGCCAGTTTTGCGCTAAGGCTCCCGCGTGTCTGAAGAAGACGTTGCGCGACGCCCGGCATCGACCGGTTCCTCGGACGGGCCGACCACGGAGGCACGCGCCGAGCAGATGGTCGACGATCGATTCGAGATCGTCGCCTCAGCCGTCCGTAGCGTCAGCACGAGCAGTACGGCCCGAGTTCGATAGTGGAAATCACCCTGTGCTGTAAGTTGTTGCAAACAAAGGCGAAATTTCGTGGCTGGGAGGCAGGGATTCGAACCCCGATAACCGCGTCCAGAGCGCGGTGTCCTACCGTTGAACGACCTCCCAGTGAGGAACCAAAACGGCGTGCGGAGCCTCTGATTATACCGGCCGCCCACCACGAGCAGCAAGGTGACGGTCTTAGGACTACTGCTGCTGTTGCTGCGCCTGACGGTCAGCCCGGTCTGCCGCGTCGGGCGAGGAGGCCGGCCACGCCGTCCAGAGCTCCATCGCCGCATCCGATGGCGGGCGATCGGTCGTGTCGATCGTCACCGCCACCGACAACTCCCCAGGCGCGCCGCCCTTGAAGGTGCCTCGCGTGGGCGGGACGTCGGCGTAATCTCGACCGACGGCGACACGAATGTGGCGGATGCCTGCTTCCATGTTGTGCGTGGGATCCAGGCCCAGCCACCCGATGTCCGGCAGTAGCACTTCCACCCAAGCGTGCGTGGCGCTCGCGATCGCGCGCCTCACCCCATCGTCCTCTCTGGACGGCGCGATGTAGCCGCTCACATAACGGCAGGGAAGTCCTCGCCGCCGCAAGACCGCAAGCATCACATGCGCAAAGTCCTGGCACACGCCTCGTCGCGATGTGA
>DATAEE010000049.1:0-17588 GCA_036258175.1 Vicinamibacterales bacterium | reverse complement strand
TCCGACGACGCGTGGGCGGTCGTCGATGGCCGCGAGATCAAGCGCGACGACGTCGAGAAAGCGTATCGTCGCCGGCCGGATAGCGCGAAAGCGCTCGCGGATGACGAGGCACTCGCAGCGAAGCTCAGCCTGCTCAACGATCTCATCGTCCAGGACATCCTGCTGGCGAAGGCGCGCGAGCTGAAGATCGAGCTCCCCGACAGCGAGCTCGACAAGGCGTACAACGAAGCGAAGAAGAACATCCCGGACGAGGCGTTTCAGCGGGAGCTCAAGCAGCGCAACCTGACCGCCGCCGACATGCGGGAAGGCCTTCGCAAGGAACTGCTCGCGCAGAAAGTGATCGATCGGGAGGTCGGCGGAAAGGTCAACGTGACGGATCAGGACGTCACGGAGTTCTTCAACGCCAATCGCGCGCAGTTCAACGTCCCGGAGGACTCCTTTCACGTCGCGCAAATCGCGGTCACCCCGGTGCGCGACGCGCAAGTGGCGAACCGCACGGGGGACGATGCCACGTCGCCGCAGGCGGCGGCCGCGAAAGTGAACGGGCTGTTGGAGCGTCTGAAGGGTGGCACGCCGTTCAGAGAAGTGGCGATGGACTACTCCGAGGATCCAGAGTCAGCCCCGCGCGGCGGCGATCTCGGGTTCCTGCCGATCTCGAGGCTGAAGCAGGCGCCGCCGCGGCTGCGGGACGCGGTGCTGAAGACGTCGCCCGGAGCGATCAGCGTCGTGACCGTCGGCGGCGTCCACACGATCGTCCTCGTGGTCTCCCGCGAGCCGGCTGGGCAGCGCGATCTGTCGCTGCCGGCCGTACGCGAGCGCATCACGCAGACGCTGCGCGGCCGGAGAGAACAGCTCCTGCGCGGCGCGTACCTGACGGCGGTGCGAAACGACGCGCAAGTCGTCAACTACCTCGCGCGACGGATCGTCGAGTCGCAGGGAAAGATGCCGCCGGGCCTTCAGCCCGCGGCACCGGGCACGCGGTAAAGCGAGGTCGCGTTCTGCACGTCAGCGTTTTCCCACGTCGAACGAAACGCCCTGTGAAACACGCCAGTGCTCTGATGCATCCCGGCCGAACGACTTGAACCAGCGCGCATCGGTGCGCATGCCCCACGACTCATCGACCGGAACCTTGAGGCCGCCTCCTGCATTGACCACGAACGCAGTCCTGGGTTGGGTGCCGATCAAGTAGCCGTCAGGTGCAACAATCGGCGAACCGTACTCAGCAAGACCAGCTCCGGCCGCGAGATACGGGACGGTTCGACCGACGCGCGGCAGGGCATACAGGAGATTCGCGCTCGAACTGAGCGCGTTGATGTTGCCTTCGCCGCGACGGTACCCAACCTCTGCCTCGATGCGGAAGCTCGAGCCGACCGGAAAGCTGACGGCCGCACCGATCGGGGATGACCCGTTCGAGCCCATCGCGACAAACGGTGTGACTTCGACCGCCGGCGACGTTGCCGCTTGGGGAGCGGGAGCGGTCGCATCCTGTCCGAACGCTGGAGACACTGCTGCGACGAGCAGCAGCGGCATCACGGGTAGAGGTCTCGCTGTGAACGTCTTCATACCTGATGTAGACGAGGCAACCGCTCGGAAAGTCGGTAGCAGCCTGAAACGTAGCAGCCTGCGCGACTTACTGACCACGCACCCGTCTGAGCAGCCCTTGCAGTTCGTTAACGACTGAGCGGTGCCCTGGATCCATGACCAGGTTCTTCGCCTCCTCCGGATCGTCGGACTCGTCGTAAAGCTCGCTGCCGCGTTCGCCGCCGGCCCACTCTGTGTACCGCCACCTCTCGGTGCGGACGCTGTAGCCCATGTACCCTGTCGCGCCGCCTCTCCGGACTTGCGTCAGGGCCGGATGGTCCCACGTCGTCTGCGGGTCCTTTAACAGGGGCTTCAACGAGCGGCCGTGGAGATTCGCCGGCGCGGGCACCTGCGCCAGATCGGCCAGCGTCGGGTAGACATCGAGAAACTCGACCACCCGCGACGTCGACCGGCCCTTCGCCGACACTCCCGGGCCGGCAACCATCAGCGGCGCCCGCGCCGAGCGCTCGAACAACGTCTGCTTCATCCATTGGCCCTTGTCGCCCAGGTGATATCCGTGATCGCTGATGAACACGACGATCGTGTTGTCGGTCAGCCGCAGGCGGTCGAGCGCGTCGAGCAGCCGGCCGACATTCGCGTCGAGAAAGCTGATCGACGCGTAGTACGCCCTGATGGCCTCTCTCTGGCCCTGCTCGCCCACGTCCCAGTGCGGCGGCGTGGTGTACCACGCCGCGGCCGGCGCCCCGGAATCCCCCGATGAGGCGGGCGCGGAAATTCGATCGAGCGGATACAGGTCGAAGTACTTTCGTGGCGCGATGAACGGGCAGTGCGGCCGGTAAAAACCGGCGGCGATGAAGAACGGACGGTCTTTGTTCTTCTCGAGCAGCGCAATGGTCTCTGTCGCAACCCTCCCGTCGGTGTGCTCGTCGTCAGCCGCGGGCGACGCGTAGTAGGTGAGCGAGGCGCCGATATGGCGCGTCGGCGTGAGAATCGTGAGCCGGTTTTCCTCGTCTTTGTCGATACCTCGAGGATTGACAACGACGTCCCACGATGCTGGATCGTCCAGCCCGCTCGTCCCGATATCGCCCGGGTTTCCGTAGTGATAGATCTTGCCGACGCGCGCAGCGAGATAACCGCTGCGTCTGAACATCTGCGGCAGCGTCACGACGTCCGGCAGAATCGTTCGAAAGTCCGTCTGCAGGTCATGGACGCGGGTCGTATCAGGCCGGAGGCCGGTCAGGAGCGAGACCCGGCTCGGACTGCACAGCGGGAACTGCGTGTACGCGCGGTCGAACCGGACTCCGCGCGCGGCCAGCCGATCGATATTTGGACTCTTCACCAGTTGGTGGCCGTACGTTCCCAGGTCGTTGTTGAGATCATCGGCCATGATGAGGAGCACGTTCGGCCGCGAAAGCTGCTGCGCGACGACCGTCTGCGATAGTCCAGTGAGAATGACGCAAAGAAGCGTGGCGCGCATCCTACCCCCTCCCGATAAACGGCATCTTCGTCGCCATCACCGTTAGAAACTGCACGTTGGCGTCCAGCGGAAGGCTCGCCATATAGATCACTGCGCGCACGACGTGTTCGACACCGAGAAGCGGCTCGGCCCTGATCTCGCCGTTGGCCTGCGGCACTCCGGCCGCGAAGGAAGCCGTCATGTCCGTCGCAGCATTGCCGATGTCGATCTGCCCGCAGGCGATGTCGAACCGCCGGCCGTCGAGAGCGATCGACTTTGTCAGGCCGGTGATCGCATGCTTCGTCGCGGTGTAGGGCGCGGAATGCGGGCGAGGCGATTGCGCAGAGATCGACCCGTTATTGATGATGCGTCCGCCCTGTGGCCGCTGGTCCTTCATGAGCCGGAACGCCTGCTGCGCGCACAGAAACGCGCCGGTCAGGTTGACGTCTACGACGGACTTCCATTGCTCGACGGTCAGATCTTCAAACGCCACGCCCCGCGTGTTCGTGCCGGCGTTATTGAACAGGAGATCGAGCCGTCCGAACCGCTCACGCGTTGTCGTGAACAGCGCGGCGACGGTGGCCGGATCGCTCACGTCGGTCGGTATGGCGATCGCGCGGGTCGCGCATGAGCCCGCCTGTCTAACCGTTTGCTCCAGCATCGCCGCGCGCCGGCCCGCGAGGACGACGGAGTAGCCCTCCTCGAGCAGGCCGAGCGCGACGGCTTTTCCGATCCCGGACCCTGCTCCCGTTACAATCGCAACTTTCCCTGCTGAAGCAGGCCTGAAGGCCTGCGCTACGTGTGTTGTCGTCACGTGGGCAACGTAACATGACGCCGGGGATGAAAGTACTGATAACCGGAGCGGCGGGTTTTCTGGGCACACGACTCGCGCGGGCGCTACTCCGTGGCGCCCAAGGTCTGCCGGAGGTGTCGAGCCTGGGGGCCGTCGACACTGTTCCATGCCCGGTCAGCGATCCGCGGGTCGAGTCCCACATCGGCACGATCACGGACGAAGCCTTCGTCACATCAATCGTTGATAACGATGTGGATGTCGTCTATCACCTCGCGGCGGCGCTGAGCGGTCAGTCGGAATCGGAGTTCGACGTCGGGATGCGCGTCAACATCGACGGAACGCGCTACCTGCTCGAGGCGTGTCGGCGGGCAAAGAAGCCGCTCCGCTTCGTCTTTACGAGCTCCGTCGCCGTGTACGGCGGACCGCTTCCGGCGGTCGTGCCTGAAGAAGCACCGGTATGGCCACAATCGTCCTACGGCACCGAAAAAGCCGTCGCCGATCTTCTCGTGAGTGATTACTCGAGGAAAGGATTCGTAGACGGGATCGCGTGCCGGCTGCCGACCGTCGCCATCAGGCCGGGGAAGCCCAACTCGGCGATGTCATCGTTCGTCAGCGGCATCATCCGTGAGCCGCTTGCCGGCATCGACAGCATCTGCCCGGTGCCGCTCGACACACGGTTGTGGATTTGCTCGCCTGACGTGCTGACCGCCAATCTCGTGCACGCGGGCCGTCTCGACACGGCCGCGTTGGGGACACGTAGGGCGCTGAACCTTCCAGGATTGTCAGTGACTCCGGCGGAGATGCTGGCCAGCCTCGAACGTCTGGGCGGTCCGGAAGCGCGGGCGCGCGTCCGCTGCGAACCGGACGCGAACATCATGCGCATCGTCCTGACGTGGCCCGGCGCATTCGACGTCACGCGCGCGCTCGCTCTCGGTTTCGGGATTGATCGCGACGTCGACTCGATCGTGCGCCAGTTCATGCACGCGGCCTCACGATCACCATAAAGTAGGTGAGACGTCTCCTGTGATGTTGGATGAGGTTGACCTATGGATCAGATAAAGACCGACGCAGTCACGATTGGGCCCGGCTCGCGGCCGTCCCGCGCGGCGGCAACGGGCGCCGTCGCCCTTGGCGCGCTCGCGCTCGGGGCGACCGCTCTGGGTGCGCTGGCCATCGGACGCCTCGCCGTTGGTTCGCTCGCGCTGAAGCGGGGACGCGTATCCAAGCTGGCCATCGACGAGTTGCGCGTCGAGCGGCTGCGCGTGCGTGAGCTCGTGATCGAGCGCGGATTCCCGAACCCGAGCTGAACAACGCGATCATCCCTCGTACGCCATCACGGCCGGGCAGAGTCCGTAGCCGCGAATGCGACCATCGTCTGTCGCATCCGCGCCGCGTCCGGCGGCAGAAAGCGCAGCTGGGACGCGCGCAGCTTCACCACTTCGTCCATCCCCGGTCTGGCCTTCATGACGCCTGACGGCGCGTGCGGGAGGCCGAGAATGTGTCCGAGCTCGTGAGCAATCGTGAGACCGGCGAGGTGGCCGAGCTCGACGGTCGCGAGGGCCGGGTGGGATCGACCGGCCGTGCTCGTCCGCATGGCTCGCACGAGGTCGGCGATGCGCGGCATATACACGAGCACCGTCGGAGCGCCGGTGCGGGCATCGTGAGCGACTTCGCCAGACACGTCGGGTTGGGTGGCCTTTCGATGGGGGAGCAGCCGCACGTCGATCCGGAGGACCCCGCGGCCCCCGCCGGGGCCCGTCGCGTCGTCATCTTGCCACTCGGACTGGATGCCGGCGGATTTCAGGAGCTCGGTGGCGATCGCTTTGGCCAGCTTGACGGTCGCGGCGTCGATTCCAGGGGACACCGACACATATAGCCGAATGATGTCGCCGTTTGCGCCGCCCGTATCGGCGGTCGGTGGCGGGTCGGCGAAGCTGGATCCGAACCACGCCGCAAACACGCCTAGTATGAGCGCGGGGGTCAGAGACTGCCTCTCGAGGCAGACCATGACCGCCTCCCGCGCGCCGCGGCAGGTGTTTACGGTGGTTTACTGGCGGATCTCGAGCCGAAATGCGAGCAAACGCGCCACTGGGTTCAGCGGTAATTGTCGGCGACGACGATGTCGCGCTCCCAGTGATCCTGGTGGCTGACCACAACCCATCGTCCATCAGGCGACACGGTGAGCACGCGGGGGGGACTCCAACCACGGCCGGTGACCAGGAACGGAAGCTCGCCTAATCGTCGGATGCGCTCGTCCTTGAAGCTGTAAAACTCGAGGGCATCTGGTGTGGCGGGGTCGGGCCACAGTGCCGGCGAGCCCGTCAGGAAAACAATGCCGGTATCGACGACATCCCATGCGCCTCGCCTGAGACCGGACAGCACCGTGCTTGCGTTTCCTCCTTCAACGCTTACACGTTTGAGTCTGGTGGTTGCCCAGGGACTGCCGGTGGGCTCGAGAAAATAGACGCTCCGCCCATCCGGAGACTCGCGAGGGTCCAGACCTCCCTGCATCGTGAGCTGGACGGGCTCTCCACCCGCAGCAGGAATCTTCCAGATCTCCGGGCGACCCGATATATCAGATGCGTAGTAGATCCGCTTTCCGTCTCTCGACCATTCCGGGTTGATCTCTTGTTTGTCGTCATGGGTCAGGCGCCTGAGCAGTCCGCCTGCGGCGCCGGCGACGAATAGATCGTTCAGGTTCTTGTCGTCGACAGCGTCGAACACCAGGGACTGCCCGTCCGGCGACCACGAAGCCAGGCCGACGGAACTGCCTTCGAATGCCGTCAAGGTTCGCACCTGCGAACCATCGCGGCTCGCTGCGAGTACCTGTTGGAGGCCGCTGCGGTCTGAAGTAAACGACACGTGCGCCCCGTCGCGCGAAAACCTTCCCGGCCAGTCGACACGCGTCGAATCGCAGAACGCCGTCCATGCCGAAATGCGGCCGCTGGACTGGGGCGCCTGCACATCGATCATACGAAGGCCGACGTCGTTCCGCGCCTCGACCATCGCGACACGGAAGGTCCCGTCGGGCCTGAACCCTGAAATCGAGACTATGCTTGCACCATTCGGGAAGCCCGCCGCCGGAACGGGCGGACCGCCTGTTACCGCGATACGAAATACCCTCACGCCGCTGGCCTCCCAGCGTGGATAGAAAATCTCCCGGCTGTCAGGGGTCCACTCTGGAGGACCCACACCCCTCACCCAATCGTCCACACGCACCGGGTCACCTCCAGCCATCGGGACGACGAAGAGCGCCGCCATGATGGTGCCGCCGAACGGCGCCGCCTGACCGCGCGTGGATCGAACGAAGGCGACGGTCTTACCGGCAGGCGACACGCTGGGATCGACGTCAATGAATCCTGCCGGCGGCGTCGTCAGCTGCCGGCGTACGCCTGTCGCGAGGACGTAATGAACCGGTGCGAAGGTTCCACCTACATGATCCTGGAAAACGAGCGACTGCGAATCCGGCAACCAGGTAGGCCTCACGCCCCAGTCGGTCACTTTTCTTTCCGATCCTCCGAGTGCCGAAATCACATAAACCCCGCGATTGTCTTCTCCTTCAAATCGGTTAAACGCGATCTGGCGTCCGTCTGGCGACCAGGCAGGCGAACCCTCACTGGTTCCTGGCGTGTCGGTCAGGCGCCGTAGCGCGTCTCCGTCAACCGCCTTCACCCATAGATCGTTGGGGGCGGTGAAGTCCGGGCCGCTCCAGACGAAAGCCACGAAGCTCCCGTCCGGCGAGAATGCGGGCCCTCCCTCGGAGCCTGGGAACGAGGTCACCGTCAGGAGGCGGATCGGCGGCGGCTCGGAACGCGTGCTCATGCGGATCGAGACCCACACCATCGCGCCGATGACGACAACTCCGGCGGCGGCGACCCACACGCGGCGGAACGATCGCCGTCGTGAATCAATCGGCGCCGCGGCGGGTGCGACCCAAGGCAGTGTGACCACGGGGGCCGCCGCGGCGGCCGGATTCACCTCGAAGACAGGGGTATAGCTTCCCTTCGGCACCCCGATCAGGACATCGTCGTGCGACGCCGAGGCGTAGTACTCGCGGAGCTTGTCGCGCAGGCGCCGCGCGTCCACGCGCACGATGGGATCCGCAGCCGCGTTGAAATCGGCCGCCTTGCCATAGAGCTCGACAGCCAGCACGTGCTCTTTGAGGGAATCTCCCTCACCGTTCAAAGTCTTTTCGACGATGAATCGAAGGAAGGCGGATAGCCGATCGGATCGTGTGAAGACGTCGCTCGACAGGATGCGGGCAAGCTCCTCTCGAACGACCGCGTCAGGCGGTCGATCGCCCTGCCGCAGAACGGGAGTCTCCATCTGGTGCATCAAACGCGCAACCTCGATTCGCTCAAGCCACTCGAGGTACTCGCCACCGTAGATCAGCCGCACGGCAAGTTTCAAGAACCCGTCCGCCGAGTCGGAAGAATCTGACGGCGGGCGCACACGCCTCACGATCACGATAAAGTACCGTGCGACGTTTCCTGCCACGTCACGCGAGGTGGGCTATGGATCAGATACAGAACGCTCCGGTCACAACTCTCAAGGGCTCGCGGCCGCCGCGCGCGGCGGCAACGGGCGCCATTGCTCTTGGCGCACTCGCGCTCGGTGCGACCGCTCTCGGGGCGGTGGCAATCGGCCGCCTCGTCGTTGGATCGCTTGCGCTGAAGCGAGGACGGGTGTCAAAGCTTGCCATCGACGACTTACGCGTCGATCGGCTGCGCGTGCGTAGCTCGCGATCGAGCGCGGATTGCCGTAATGACAGTTCAGCTCCGATCGTAGAACGGCGGCGGATCGATCCCCAGCGCGCGCAGGTACACGTAGCCCTGACCGCGATGATGAATCTCGTTGTCGATGACGTAGAGGATCAGGTTGTGCAGTACGTCCTCGAACTGGCCGAACGCTGTCAACCTTTCACTGAATCGGTTCGGGTCGATCTGCGGCCACAGCGTGTCCAGTTCTCCGGTGCTCTCGTCCCAAAGGCGGAGCACCTCACGCTTGGGCCGCGGAGCGCGGTCCGTCGGCGCGTGCCAGTCGCCGGAGATCACACCCTTCACCATCGGCACGGCCATCGTGATCATTTCCATGGCGAGCTCGCCGAACGGCCGCATGCCGCCGATCGAGAACGTAAACAGCTTGTCGTCAGGAAACGCGTCGATGACGCGGCGGGTCACGCGGCGATGACCCTGCCAGTGCGACAGCAGCGCGCGAGGCGAGATGAATGCGGGCGTGACAGTGGACACGAGACCTCCAGTGAAACCGCCATTATGCTCCTAGAATGAGGCATGGCCGGTCACGAGTGCTATCACTGCAAGCAGTGGGTCGAAGAGGGAGAGGCACACGACTGCTGGACGACGACCGAGACGGCCCTTACGCAGGACCTTTCGGAGCAACTGAAGGACGCGTGGGAGCGGCTCCGCGATACCGCCGCGTCGTTTGGCGATCAGCGGATCTACGCGTCGCACAGATCGATCATGTTCTCGCGGAAGTCCTGCTACTTCTTCGTCCGCCCGAAGAAACACCACCTCGAGGTCTGCGTCTTCCTCGGCCGCGCCATCAGGGCGCCGCAGATCCGGCGCGTCGATCGGGCCTCGAAGGCCAAGGCCGTGCACTTCATTCACGTCCGGCACCGCGATGAAGTGGAACCGCCGATCACCGACTGGCTGCAGGAGGCGTACGAGCTGCAGGACAACCAGCCGTCAGCCGCGGCGCGAAGCGCCAAAACGACCGTGAAGCGTCAGCGGAACACCGCGAAACGACCAAAGAAACTAGTGCGGGCGAAGAAACCCGGACGGCGGGCGTGACGGTCGGCGCCGATCTCGTCGTATTGTTCGAAACCCACGCAACCAGCCTCGATAACCAGGCGGGCGTTGCGTCCGGCTGGTTCGACGCGGCGTTATCGCCAGCCGGCGAGGAACAGGCGCGCGCCCTCGGCGCACGTCATCGAGACGACGACCTCACAGTCGTGTTCTGCTCCGATCTTTCGCGATCGTTTCGCACGGCTGAAATTGCCTTCTCTGATCGTGATGTGTCAATCGTGCGCGATGCCCGCCTCCGCGAATGCAACTACGGCACGATGACCAGACGGCCGACCGTGGAAATCGACGCGCGACGCGTCGCTTCGATCGGCACGCCTTTTCCCGACGGCGAGAGCTATCAGCAGGTCGTCGATCGCGTCTCGGCGTGGCTGGCTGAGACGATGGCCATGTTTCGAGGCCGGACGGTCCTCGTCATCGGTCATCGCGCGACGTTCTATGCGCTGGAACACCTGCTTCGAAGAGTTCCGCTCGGCCAGGCCGTGACGTCGCCGTGGGTCTGGCGACCTGGCTGGAGCTATCGCGCTGGACACTAGCGCCAGTCGCCGAGGCCGTGTTCCGCGTCGACGAGGACGACGTCGAACTTCTCGATCATGGGCATCAGTCTCTGCGCGAGCTCACGCTTCCAGAGCGCGCCCTCGTAGAACTGCTCTTTCATCGGGTCGCGGCTCTGAAGATCCGGAAAACCACGCATGAAGAAGAACGTGTCGGGATCCTCGATTGAAAGAAACGGCCCGAGAATCTTCATCCCGATCTCCTGATGGGCCGGCACGCTCTTCGATTCAAAAATCTCGAGGAACTCCGCTCGTTTGCCCGGTTGGATCTTGTACGTCCGCATTTCGATGATCACGGCGTCGCCTCGCCTGAATGTTAACCCGCCCGGCAGAACGCGACACGCTTCGCGCGTTTGTCGGGCGGATCGACCGCCGAGAGCTTCGTGTCGCCGAGCTGCTCGCGAATGAAGTCGGCCGTTCCGGCCGCCTCGTCCGCAACACGGCGCCGGAGTCTCGCGTCCGGTTGCCACAGGCGAGTCACGACAGCCTCGGCGTTTGGATCGTATTCCCACACGCCCACGACGTCTCCGCCGGACAGGATCGCGTGGTGATAGAGATTGTCGACATCGCCGATCCGCGTCCGTTTCAACATGCCGTCCAGGGCCGGAAACGTCGGCTTCCGACAGAGGACCGCTGGCCCGTGGCGCATGTGGACGAACGGATCGCGGTATGGCAGAAGCGCTATGCGATCGTCGCGCGATCCCCCGAACGATCGCCACGCCTGCATGTCACGAGGCAGGAGCCACGCTTCCTTCGTCCAACCGGGCACGGCCAACGGCTCGGCACCGAGCGCGCCAAGCGCCTTCCGCACCGCTCCCTTCGTCAGATTGCCCCACCACGCGATCTCGTCCATCGTCGCAGGACCATGGCGCTGGAGAAAGTGCTGCGCCGCTTTCGCGACGACCGCGGCCTTGTCCCCCTCGCCGTCGAGATCCGAGCGATCGTCCGGATGCCGCAGCTCGTACATGTATTTCGCCGAATCGAGCCGGCCGTCGACCGGGAATCGCTGGATGATCCCTCGAACGGAGAGATTGATGAGCGCGGTGACGAGAAGTTCCTCCGCATCCGGATGCCTCAGGGATGCGCGGATGTCCGCGGTCGCCAGCGGTCCTTCATCGAGCACACGGCAAACCTGGGTCTCGACGCCCCGCAGCGCGGCCTGACTGAGGTCACCTTTTGCAAAGTGCGGCGCGAGATGCTTTTGAAACGTCGCCGAATGCAGGCGGAGCGCCAGTCCCATCTCGTCGCGCGGGACGAGAACCGCCGGCCGGCCATGAGCTCCAGGCACCTCGACGAGCGACACGCGATCCATGGCGGCGCGATCGATGGCTTCGCGCGATACACCCGGCATCCGGGCGCGGATCGACAGATAGATGCCAGTGAACGTCGGAAGCCAGCCGGCCTGGCGGACGCACTGTTCAATCGTCTTCGGCGCGGTCGGCGGCGTCAGTCCCTGCCGGTGCAGCCACCACGTGCGAAGGCGCGAAATCTGATCTGTCGGCGAACGAGGCATCGCGAACTCACACTATCCTAATGACCGGAAGGAGAACCGCATCCGTGAAAACATCACTGACATTGTTGGTGGCTTTCCTGGCAGGCGCCGCGATCGCGCACGTGGCCGCGGATTACCGTCAGGCCGAATCTGCGGCACGCGTGTATCAGAGTCCCGGCGGCACGAAGCTGCGCGTGCTCGTTGATGAGAGCAGTCTGAAAGGGACAGAAGTCGAGATCGCCGAGCTGACCTTCGCGCCGAACAGCGATTCGGGCGATCACAAGCACGGCGTGACGGAGACCTTCTACGTTCTCGAAGGCGAGCTCGAGCACGTCGTGAACGGGCAGAGCATGAAGCTCACGCCGGGAATGGTCGGCAGCGTTCGGCCGCCGGCTGACGTCCGCCACAAGACCGGGCCCGCGGGCGCAAAAGCGCTCGTGATCTGGGCGCCTGGCGGCGAGATCGCGCGCGTGACCGCGCGATGGCGCGCGCAGTAGCGCCAGGCGTCACTGGATCTCCAGGTAGTCCTTGCCCGGCAGCTTCGGGAATGCGCCGTGCGGCTCGGCCTGGTACCAATAGGCCACCGACGCGATGTCATCCTGCAGCGGCAGGTAGCGTCCGCCGCTCTGCCACCCGAGCGCCTGGATCGTCACGCGAAGATCGCGCTCGAAGCGAATGGGATCGGTGATGTGCCATCGATACAGACTGAAGCGCTGCTGCGATTGATAGAGACCGTCAGGGCGGATGACGAGCGGCATCCCGGAGTACGGCGTCGTGAACTCTTGGTACCGGCGCGTCTCCCGATTCTCGAAGTTATACGACCCGCAGAAGTAGTCTTCCGTGCCCGTCCCGACGATGGTGGCGAAGTCGGTGTCGCCGTCCATGTAGAACTTGATCTCGCCCTCACCCCACCAGCCGCTGTTGTTTACACCCCAACTCATATGGGTGCCGGCGTAGTGCCCTTCGCCGCGGATCCCGTCGACGAGGGTGTAGACCTGCTTGTACGGAACAGGATTCGTCCGCCGGAACTGCGCGTGGAAATAGCCCGCATCGGCGCCGATGTCGGTGAGCGCGTAGGTTACCTGGTAGTAGAGCGTCATCTCTTCTTCGCCGATGTTCTCCATGGTGATGCGCGCAGAGGCGCGGAAGGGCATCGTCCAGTAGCTGTTGAAAGCGCTGCCGGGGTTCACAGCTACGGCGAGGGAGCTCAGTTGCGCGTAGCGGCCCCACCCTGACGCAAAGAAATCACCGACCGGCACCTCCACCGAAGGCGTCGCCTCGCCGTCCCAGTACATCCGCAGGATCGAGAATCGCCAGTTGCCGGTCGGCGTCATCCAGATGTGCTGAATCGCGCCGCCGCCCTTGATGTCGGCCAGCGTGAAGACCTGCTGGGGTTTGATGCGGACCGACGGCGACACCTTCCAGCCCTGACCGAGATCTCTCGCGGCCTTGATGCCCGTCCCGTCGGTCGCCATGCCGCCGCGCCCTTTTTCGCCGGTGAAATTCTCCGGGCTGATCGAACGCGTGCGAGCCTTCGACAGACGATGGAGATCGCCTACACCCGTGGTGATTCCGTTGAAGGGCCGATCGCGAGACGGCTGCGCCGACATCGACGTCCACGCCAGGCCGGTGAGGGTCATCAGAGAGGCGGCCACGACCGCGCTGCGTGTGGGGGACATGCGACATACCTCCATCTGTGGGGACCGATGGTAGCCAATCGCGGGGGATCCTGTAAGGAATCCTGCGCTCCCCGGACTACCTTGCTAGGGAGACACGGTTCCCATGATCGAAGTCCGGCAGTTACGGAAGCGCTTTGGCTCGGTCCCCGCGGTCAGCGACGTCTCGTTCACCGCGCCGAACGGCGGGATCACCGGCATCCTCGGCGAGAACGGCGCCGGCAAGACGACGACGCTCGCCTTGATCTGTGGACTTCTCCGAGCCGACGAGGGTTCGATCCAGGTCGGTCCCGGTGAGAGCACGCCGATTGAGCGCCGCCGGCGGGTAGGCGCACTCCTCGATCACAAAGGCCTCTACGACCGGCTCACGGCGCGCGAGAACATCGCGTACTTCGGCCGGCTGCACGGCATCCCGCCGCCCTCTCTCCAGACTCGCGTGCAGAATGTCGTAAGCCAGCTGGGTCTGGAACGGATTGCCGAGCGCCGTGTGGCCGGGTTCTCGCAGGGAGAACGGATGAAGGTGGCGCTGGGACGCGCCATCGTCCACGCGCCTGGGCACGTGCTGCTGGACGAGCCGACCAACGGCCTCGACATCCCGAGCGTCCACGCCCTCCGCGAAATCCTGCGTCGAATGCGCGACCAGGGCGCCTGCATCCTCTTCTCGAGCCACGTGCTCGACGAGGTCCGCGCGCTGTGTGACAACGTCGTGATCATTTCGCACGGCCGTGTCGTGGCCTGCGGCAACACGGCGGACATCTGCCGTCAGGCACACTGTCCAACGCTCGACGACGCGTTTCTGGCGTTGACGGGCCGGGAGGTCATCCCTTCATGAGCCGTACCTTTGTCGTCGCCCGGAAAGAGATCCGCGACCATGCGCGCGATCTGCGATCGTTGGTGTCCTCGGCCATGATGGCGTTGATGGGGCCCGGCGTCGTCCTGCTGGTCTCGCTGTCGGATCGAGCGCCCGGCCAGGACGGCGCCCGCGTGCTGCTCGGGATGCTGTCCGTGTTTGCGCTCGTATCAGCCTTCGCGGGCGCGATCGACATCGCGATGGACTCGACCGCGGGCGAGCGGGAACGTCGGTCTCTGCTGCCGCTGCTGCTGAATCCGATTCCCCGATCCGACGTCATCGTCGGCAAGTGGATCGCGGTGACCGCCTTCGCGCTGGTTGCTCTCGCCCTCAACAGCCTCGGCGTCGTCGCCGTGCTCGCGTGGGCGGCGCCGTTCCTGCTAGTGACGCGGGCACAGCAGATCGTGGTGTGGGTCGTGCTGGGCCTCGTGCCGCTCGCGGCGCTGGGCGCGGCCGTAAACCTCTTCGTCGCAGTGCTGTGCCGCACGACCAAGGAGGCGCATACCGCGCTCCGGTTCCTCGCGTTTCTGCCGATGCTGGTGGGCATGTTCCTCGTGTTTTTCCCTTCATGGACCGGCCGCGCGTGGTTCCTGCTTCCGATCGTCGGACAACAGACGCTCATCGCAGTGCGGGAGCCGTCGGCGCCCGTCGTGCAGGGCGCGATTCTCGCGCTCGTCACGCTGGTGGCGTCGGTCCTCCCGCTCGTCGCCGCAAGCCGGGTGCTGAATCGGGATGACATCCTGTCTGCGTGAGCGCTCGTCCGGTGACTGAAAGGCGGGACGCGTCTCGCCTGTCGCGAGCGGAGCTCGAGCAGTGGTTCGACACAGTTCTGGCGGCGCACGGGCCGGCGCTCGGTCGCCTGGCTTCGAGCTACACCCGGACCACGGGCGAGCGCGAGGACCTGCTGCAGGAGATCGCGCTCGCGATCTGGACGGCGCTGCCCCGCTTCCGCGGCGAGTGCTCCGAGCGCACGTTCCTGTTTCGCATCGCCCACAACCGGGCCATTGCGCACGTGTCCCGGCGCCGGTTGCCGGTCGTCGACGCCGAGACGAGCCCGCAGGTTGAGGACGCCACGCCCGATCCCGAGCGGGCGCTTTCGAGCGAACAGCAGGGCAGGCGTCTCCTGACGGCGATTCAGCGTCTTCCGCTCGCCTACGCGCAAGTTGTGACGCTGACGCTGGAGGGCTTGAGCTACGAGGAGATCGCCGATGTGCTCGGCATCAGTGAAAGCAACGTCGGCGCGCGGCTCACCCGCGCGCGGACGATGCTGCGCAGACTGTTGAGGGATTCGGATGGAAGCTGATCTCGAACTGATCACGTGGCGTCGCCAGTGGCAGGCGGACTCGGGCGTGCCGTCGTCTCTGAAACAGCGAGTGGAGCGCGAGACACGGGGGATGCGACGATTCGTGGTCGGCGAGATCATCGTCACGATCATCTTCGGCGGGGGCAGCCTCGCGTGGGCCGCGCTCTCGCTCCGGACGGACGTCTTTGTCCTGGCCCTGGGGGTCTGGGCGTTCATCGCCATCGCCTGGACGATCTCGTTTCTGCTGCGACGAGGCGCGTGGACACCGCTGACGGCCACAACGATGGCGTTCGTCGAGCTGTCGATTCTGAGATGCCGCCGAAGGCGCGAGTCGATCGTCGCTCAGGCGTTGCTCTACTTCATGATCCTCGGCTTCAACCTGACGTGGATCTACTTCGCTCGTGGGCCGGCCGCCGGGCGTCCTGTCATCGCGTTTCTGACGGGCAGCGAGTTCGCGTGGGTGTGGGCGATCACTCTGGCGCTCGGTGTGGTGGCGATCAAACAGCGGCAGAGGCTCGCTCGAGAGCTCGGGACCCTGATGGATCTGCGCCTGCAAATCGAAGACGGCGCCATGGAGCCCCGGCATCACCCACCCAAGGCGAGGCCGGGAGCGCAACACAAGGATAGTTAGAACGGCGAGCCGTCGAACTCCGCGCATGACACGTTCGGGTTCCACTCCGCGAACGTGCCGCGCGGGTTGTTCTTCCATGCCCACACGTGCAGCTCGTAGAACGAGTCCGGGCCGTAGCGAGTGGGCCCCGCCACAAAGTGGAACAGATGCCCCTGAGAATCGGCTGAACTCCAGCTCAGGCCAGAGAAGACCCCCAACCTGAATACTTACTGCACCGGCTTCATGAATTGGTGAACGGCATACGCGGCGATCCTTCGTCCGTGGTGAACGCCTCTCTCGACTGCTTTCCGGAAGTGAATGCCGATGTAGATCCGCGACACCGCGTTCTCGTCCGCGGCCTGCGAGAAGCTCGAGTACGAGCGGATCACCGGCGTCGCGTCCGTGCACGTCCCGCCAGGACCGACCGTCGTGCTGCACGCCGTGAACGACACATTGTCGGTGCCGAACACTTGTTTCAGGATCTCTGCTGCCACGCCGCCCTGCACCGCGTGCCCCGAATCATGATCGGGTATCGGGTAAGTTGGTTGCAGGGGTGTCCAGGTCGAGTCGCCCTGGGTAGCTCGATTGCCGTCGTTATCGCCCTCCCGGATCGCCGTGATCGGGCGCCAGAAGCTGTAGTGATACTTGACTTCCCATGACGCGATGTACCCGTCCGCCATGGCCATGTTCAACAACCCGAACAATCGTGCGTTCTCCCACAGATCGAAACCTCGGTCGACCGAAACCGCGCGCGCGAGGCGATTCCACGCCAACGGCGAACTCTCGATCCAGAACACCCCGATTTGTGTCTGGTCCGGGGTTCGTGTACTCGGCGTGGTGATGTCGTCGCCGCCAATCAGCTTGATCTCGTTGTAATCGTCTGCGTACCTCTTGCTGCTGAGCGGGTACGGCGGCCCGGACCAGAACTGCCCGCTGTGCCTCAGGACGAACGGCGTCACCTGGCCATAGTTGGACGCGAACGCCAGGGGCGGACCATCGGGCGTGAAGCGCCACTCACCGGGTTCGGTCCCCTGGGGATAGTCGAAATCGAGCCACGTCGTCGTCTCGGATCCATCGCCGGCTCGCAGCGCGACAATGGCCGCCGCCGCGGCTTGCCCCACGGCGACGCCCGCTGTCTTGGCCGGTCCGTTGGGTATGGCCATAAGCGCGGCAGCATACAGGGCGTTGGCCTCCAAAATTCCGCTCGCCACACACGCCGGCGATTCGGGTAATTTCGGGATTACCGACACGAGCACGTCACGTGCCGCCGCGGCCACGGCCGCATCCACCGACACGGGTCCGTTCACGTTCGCGTCGAAGGCGTAGGGACGCGATCGGCGATCGATGGCATTCACCGCGTCGTGAACTGCGACGTGCACCATGGCATACATGCGGGACTCGGCGAGGCCGTTCCCGCTTATGTGTATACACGCCGCGGTCGCGGCCTTCGCGGCGTTCTCATTCCACGTGATCACCGCGTCGGCGGCGGC
>DATAEE010000048.1:0-20030 GCA_036258175.1 Vicinamibacterales bacterium | reverse complement strand
CTTCGCGATCAACAACTTGCACGCACTGAGATCCCGCGCGCTCCGCGTGGCATCCGCCGTGCTGAGCGCATGACGATGCGTATACGCAGAATCTTGAATCGTGGCTACCCGCGCCTGGTTGCATCCGCGCTCTTCGTCGTTCTCGTTCTTCCAGTCCCCGCCTTGGCCTACGCGCAGAGCGCTCCCGAGCCGCAGGCCGCAGCGCCGACGACTCAGGCGAACCAGCCGGCGTTGGTGACGTGCGAATCGAAGACCGGTCAACGCACGAACTGCGCGGCCGACACGTCGGCGGGCGTCGCGCTGGCGCGCTCGACCGGCGAGGCACCGTGTCTGCTTGGACGAACGTGGGGCTACGACCAGGCCAACATCTGGGTCTCGGACGGCTGCAGCGCCGAGTTCGTCACGGGGAAAACGGTGGAAGCGGAGGTCACGAAGCCGAAGCCGTTCCAGCACGTTCCCAACGTCGGCTTTCTGCTCGTCGACGGCGAGAAGGGCCAGATCTATTTCCGGCTCTTCAGCTACGCGAGGTACTTGAACCAGAGAAACCTGGACGAGACCTACGTCGACGCGTTCGGCAACACGAAAACGGTGCAACGGCGCCAGGACATGCAGTTGCAGAAGTTCTTCGCGCCATTCTCCGGATGGTTTCTCACGCCGAAGTTCCGCTACTACCTCTATGTCTGGTCCGCGAATACATCGCAGGGCGATCCGGCACAGGTCGTCGGCGCGGGAAACCTCACGTTCAGCTTCAACAGGCACATCGCCGTCGGTGCGGGTATCACGTCACTGCCGTCGGTACGGAGTACGGAGGGCCAGTTCCCGTACTGGCTGGGCGTCGACGATCGCCTGATCGCCGACGAGTTCTTCCGGGGCTCCTACACCACGGGCGTCTGGCTCAAGGGAGAGTTCAACACGGAGCTCAAGTACCACGTGATGTTCGCGAACAATCTGAGCACCCTCGGCGTGAGCGCCGCGCAACTCGACAACAAGTTCGATACGCAATCGTACTCCCTGCAGTGGCTGCCCACGACCGGCGAGTTCGGCCTCTGGGGCACGTTCGGCGACTACGACGACCACCAGAAGGTCGCGACGCGGATCAGCCTTCACTACACCCACAGCCTCGAGGAGCGACAGAGCCAGCCGGGCACCGAGTCGATCGAGAACAGCCAGATCCGTCTGTCTGACGGCAGCATCATCTTCACGCCCGACCTCTTCGGCCAGGGGATCACCGTCAACGAGGTGGACTACCACATGGTGAGCATCGACGCCGGCGTCAAGTACAAGGGCATTTCGGTCGAGGGCGAACTGTACTGGCGATGGTTGAGGAACTTCACCGGAATCAACACCGGCGGCATCCCGAATATCGACGACACCGGCTATCAGCTGCAGGCGTCGGCGATGGCCGTTCCCAGGATCCTTCAGGTATACGGCGGTACCTCGAAGGTATACGGCGACTTCGGCGATCCGTGGGAAGTGCGCGGCGGCGCGAACTGGTACTTCATGAAGGAGCGCGGCCTGCGACTCAACGGCGAATTGATGTACGTGGACGGTGCTCCGGTCGGGTACACGGCCTATCCCTATGCGGTCGGCGCAAAAGGGCCGGTGTTCCACGTCAACCTCGAGATGAATTTCTGATCGGCGCATCAAGATGATTCGCACGCTTTCGTACCGCTCGGCGGCTTTCCTCGGTGGCATGGCGAGTCTGACCATGCTGGCGGTTTTCTGTGCGCGTCCTATCGGTGCGCAAAGCCAGGCGGCCGGCGAGTTCAACGACTCGCACTTCCACCTGACGAACTACATCCAGCAGGGCATCGAGGTGAAGCAGTTCCTGCAGATCATGGGGAACCGCGTGAGCCGGTCGACGCTCTTCGGGATCCCGCTGCAGCAGCAGTGGTCGTACGCGAACTCGGGTGATTTCGCCCCGACCTACTACCTTCAGAGCGACGCGCCGCTCTACTACTACTCGTTCACCGACGCGTACATCGCCAGCGCGTATCGCGCGTTGTCGAAAGAGGAGCAGGCGCATTTCGACCCGATGATCACCGGCTTCAACCCGGCCGACATGTACGGCGTCGACCACATCCGCCGCGTGTTGACGACGTTCCCCGGCGTGTTCACCGGCATCGGCGAGTTCAGCATCCACAAGGAGTTCGTCTCGGCCAAGGTCGCCGGCGAAACCGCCAGCCTCACGAACCCGGCGCTCGATCGCATCCTCGACTTCGCGGCCGAAACCGGCCTGGTCGTCATTCTGCACAACGACATCGACATGCCGTTCGCGAAGACAGATGCCGAGCCGGTGTACCTCTCGCAGATGAAGGCGGTGCTCAAGCGCCATCCGAAGACGACGATCATCTGGGCGCACGTCGGGCTCGGCCGCATCGTCCATCCGGTCCGGGTGTCAGCGGAGACAGCCGAGCGCAGCCCCGCGCATGTCGACATCGTCGAGGCGATGCTGAGCGACCAGGCGCTGAGCCACGTCAGCTTCGACATCTCCTGGGACGAAGTCGCGAAGTACGCGGTCGCCTCCCCGGAGGCGATCGCGCGCGTGTCGACGATGCTCAACAAATATCCCGACCGGTTCCTGTTCGGCACGGACACGGTCGCGCCGTCGGGGCCGGAGCCGTATTTCGCGGTCTACGAGATCTGGGCGCCGGTGTGGCGTCAGCTGACCCCCGAGACGAGCCTCAAGGTTCGCCGGGGCAACTACGAGCGGATCTTCGACGAAGGACGGCGGCGAGTGCGTGCGTGGGAAAAGGCAAACGTGAAATGACGGTAGTCATCAAACAAGGAGAAGTGCAAATGCGACGAAGACAGCCGGGCTGGAGCGTCTCTGGGGTTTGGCTCCTGACGGCGTTCCTGATGTTCAGCCCAGGGCTCGCAAGCGCTCAGGACAGCGGAACGCAGCCAAAGCCTGAGTCGAAACCGAGTTTCGAGATCTACGGGTTCGCGATGCTCGACATCGGCCACGACTTCAAGCAGATCGACCCAAACTGGTCCGACACGATGCGCATCACGAAGCTGCCGTCGTTCGAAAATCAGTTCGGGGAGGATCACAGGACGTTCGCCGGGGTGCGACAGAGCCGCCTCGGCGTGCGATCGTCGACCCCGACGTCGCTTGGTGATCTGAAGACGACGTTCGAGTTCGAGCTGTTCGGCACCGGTCCCGACGAGGGACAGACCACGTTCCGGCTCCGGCATGCGTATGGCGAGCTGGGCCAGTTCGGGGCGGGCCAGTGGTGGAGCCCGTTCATGGATCCCGACGTGTTCCCGAACTCGCTCGAGTACTGGGGCCCGACCGGCATGGTGTTCTTCCGAAACGTCCAGTTCCGGTGGATGCCGACGCCGGGCCTGACGCTTGCCCTCGAGCGCCCGGGCGCGAGCGGTGACCCTGGCGTCCTGGCGAACCGTATCGAGCTGCAGAACATCCGGGGACGCTTCCCGTTGCCTGATTTCTCAGGCTCCTACAAGCTGTCGCAGGACTGGGGCTACGTGCGGGTGGCCGGGATGCTTCGGCTCATCAAGTGGGACGATACGCTCGACGACGACTTCGATCTCTCTGGCGACGCGACCGGCTGGGGCATCAATCTCAGCTCGAACCTCAAGGCGAGCGAAAACGACACGATCCGTCTGCAGTTCGTATTCGGCGAAGGCATCCAGAACTACATGAACGACTCTCCCGTGGACGTCGGCATCGTGGCCAACCCCGGGAACGCGGTGACGCCGGTTGTCGGCGAAACGATTCCCCTCCTCGGCATCGTCGCGTTCGTCGACCACACGTGGAATGAGCACTACAGCAGCACGGTCGGCTACTCGTGGCAGGAAAACGACAACACCGAGGGCCAGAACGCCAGCGCGTTCCGGACCGGGCACTACGCCCTTGGCAACCTGCTCTACTACCCGGCGCCGAACGTGATGGTCGGCGGCGAGTTCCAGTGGGGCCGGCGCGAGAACTTCCTGGACGGCTTCGAGAGCGACGGCTTCAAGGTGCAGTTTTCGTTCAAGTACAACTTCTCGTGGAAGCTTGGAGGGTGACCATGAATCGACGTCAACGGCGTATCTCTATCGGAGCGGGCCTGCTCAGCGTGGCCGCGCTGGCCCTGGGCCTGCCGTCACTCGGCGCGCAGTCGCCCACCCAACCTCCGCCCCCTCAACCCCCGCTCCCCCAGGTACAGCCGTCCGTTGACGCGGCCTATGGGAAGTTCAGGACGCTCAAGGAAGGCAAGAACGCGGACTACATTCCGGCGCTGGCGAAGGTCGATCCAGACCTGTTCGGGATCGCCGTGGTTACCGCGGACGGAAAGGTCTATACCGCGGGCGACGTGAAGACCGAGGTATCGATCCAGTCGATCTCGAAGGTCTTCACGATGGCGCAGGTCATCCAGGAACAGGGGCTCGATTCCGTCGCGAAGCGCATCGGCGTCGACGCGACGGGCGCCCGGTTCAACTCCATCATCGCGATCGAGGGCGTACGGACCGTCGTCGGCACCGGCGCGCCGGAAATGAACCCGCTCGTGAACCCCGGCGCGATCTCGGCAACCAGCATGGTCACCGGCAGCAGCTCTGACGAGGTGTGGAAGAAAATCATCGGCTTCCACAACGACGCCGCCGGCCGGCAGTTGAGCGTGCTGCAGGATGTCTATAAGTCCGAGTCCGACACGAACCAGCGGAACCAGGCGATCGGCGCGCTGATGTTGGCCTACGGCTACATCAAGAGCAACTGGCAGCAGGCGGTCGACCTGTACACGCGCCAATGTTCGATCGGCGTAAACGCGAATGACCTCGCCACGATGGCCGCGACGCTCGCCTTCGGCGGCAGGAACCCGGTTACGGGGAAGCAGGTGATGGATGCCGCCAAGGTGCCGGGCGTGCTGGCCGTCATGGCTACGGCGGGGCTGTACGACGACTCCGGGAAGTGGCTGTACCAGACCGGGCTTCCGGCTAAGAGCGGCGTCGGCGGCGGCATCATCGCCGTATCGCCGGGCAAGTTCGGGATCGCCGTCGTCTCGCCGCCGCTCGATGATGCGGGCAACAGCGTACGGGCGCAGCGTGCGATTGCCGACATCTCGAACGCGCTTGGGGGAAATCCGTACGCCGCAGCGAAGAAGAGCGGCAGCTAGGCACGCGATCGCGGGGGTAAGATGGTCCGCCCATGCCCGAGGCGGCCAGGCCCCGCATCGTGATCGTTGCAACCGGCGGCACTATCGCCGGCACCACGGAATCCACGACCGCCGCGGGCTACCAGTCCGGCGGGTGGGGGAGGGGATCGCCCGCCGCAACATCGAGGTGTTTGACGACGGGATTGGCACGGTGGTGTCGAAGGAGCTCAACCCTGCAAAGGCGCGCGTACTCCTGAAGCTCGCGTTGACGCAGTCCTCGGACCGGAAGAAGGTTCAGGAGCTTTTCGACAAGTATTGATGCGGACGCTCATGACGATCGCGCTCGTCGCGTGTGTCGAGGCGGCCGCCTACGCACAGGGAAAGACCGACGTCGTCATTCTCGCGAACGGCGATCGGATCACGGGGGAAATCGCAAAGCTCGAACGCGGCCGGCTCGAGTTCAAGACCGACGATGCGGGAACGCTCTATCTCGAGTGGGACAAGCTGTTGAGCGTCGTCGCGGCGAATCGATTCGTGGAGGTCCTGACGACGACCGGCACACGCTTTCTCGGCCCGCTGCTGCCGGCGACCGATCGCGCGATCTCGGTGGGCACGTCGGAGGGCGCAGTCACGCTTCAGATGGCGGAGGTGACGTTGATCACGCCAATCGGCACGAGCTTCTGGCGGAAACTCGACGGGTCGATCGACGTCGGGTTCAGCTCCACGCAATCGAGCGGGGTCGCGCAGCTCAATGTCAATTCCGAGACCGTATACAGGAAGCCGGCGTTCTCAGCGCGTCTCACCGGGGCGCTGACCCTGACGAAAACAGACGATGAAGAAGGCCGCGACGACCGCGGGTACGTGGAGGCGTCGTATCTGCGGTACCCGTGGCACCGCTGGTTCATCACGTCGGCCACCCGCTTCGAAACCAACGAGAGCCTGGGTCTCGAGCTGCGGTCGCAGATCTGGGTCGCGGGCGGGCCGCGCCTGGTGAACAGCAACCGGGCGCAGATGGTGATCGGCGGCGGACTGTCCTTCAACGACGAACGCGGCGTGGATGTCGAGGCGACGCAGAACATCGAGGCGCTCGGCCTCTTTCGCTGGTCCTACTACACGTACGATCGGCCCAAAACCAATCTCGACGTGGACTTCCAGTACTATCCCAGCCTGAACAACTGGGGCCGGCAACGCCTGCAGCTCGACGCCGGCGTCAAACGGGAGCTCTTGACAGATCTCTTCGTAGCGGTGAGTTTGTACAACACGTTCGACAGCCGTCCGCCCAACCCCGACGCCAACACGAACGATATCGGCATCGTGGTGTCGATCGGATGGAGCTATTGACAGGACACTTTATGAAGCACAGGCAGCTCGTATCACTCATGGTCGTCCCGTTGGCATCGCTGGCCCTGTTGGCCGCACCGTCTCAGCAACCCCCTCAGGTGAAGATCCCCGAGCCGGGTGTGCCGCAAATCATGACGCTCGAGGGGAACTTCGTCCGCGCGGCATATAACAACGAGGGATACGTCATCCTTGGCTACCGGGCCGCCAACCAGTCGGTCGGCGAAGAGTGGATGCTCCTCGAGGTCGGCACGACGGTGCGCGACGGCACGCCGGACTACGAACTGAAACGTGAAGCGATATCGCTCACGACGCCGGACGGCAAGAGCATCCCGATGCCGTCCAACAGCGACTACATGAAAGTCGATCTGCGCGCGCTCGAGCAGCGGGCGAGCGTGATTCGCGATTCCATCAACTATTTTCCGCCGAGCGCGACGCGCGGCTGCCGCATTGGCTTCTTCTCCAGCGTGGAGAGCCGCACGATGGCGTTCGACCAGGTCGAGCTCAGCAACACGCGCGGATGCGTCGGCCGGCTCTACTTCAACGTGCCGGGCGGCATCCAGTACGGCCAGCACTGGCTGGACGTGAAGTTCAAGGACAGCCTGGTCCGCGTGCCGTTCAGGATTCTGACCAAGGACGAGGAGAAGCTGCTGTCGAAGAACTTCAAGGACATCAAGAAACAAGTACAGCAGGCGTTCAAGAAACCGAAGTCGAGCTGAGTCCGGCGCGGCGAAAGCGATCGTTGTTACGCGCGTATAATCGCGCCCATTCATGACCATGCGACCCGTAGCTGCCGCGTTCGCGGCGTTCGTGCTTGCCGGCGTGGCCATGGCGGCGCAGGCGCCATCGTCCGCGCCGCAGCCCGTCTCGTACCGGCAATTGCCGGCGCGTGACGCGGCGGTGCTCAAAGTCGGGAACCGCCCGGTCATCACATTCCGCGCCGAAGTGCTCAGCCGATCTCCCGCCGAGCGCGCGGACGCGGCGCTGCGGCGGATCGCCGCGTTGTCGCCGGAGGAACGCGCCGGTGCGGTCGCTCAGCGCGCCGTCCTGGACGTGGTCATCATCACGGTCGGCGGGAAAGACGTATTCGGCGTGACGCCGGCGGACGCCGACGAGCTCGCCGGCGAGACGCAGCTGCACGTCATCGAATCTGCAAGCCGGCACCTCGAGCAGGCGCTCCGGGAAACGACGGAGCTGAAAGATCCCGGGCGCCTCGCCCGGTCGGCCGCGCTGGCTACCGGCTTCACGCTCCTGTTTGCCGCCGCGGTCTGGATCCTGCTTCGCGTCACTCGAGCGATCAGCGCGCGCATGCTGCGAGTCGCGGAGCGCCAGTTCGATCGCGCCCAGCTCAAGTCGCGCGTCGCCGTCGACACGAATCGTCTCGCCTACTGGCTGGATCGTGGTGTGCGCGCGATGGCGGCGGCGCTCGTCCTCTTTGCCGGCTACGTGTGGCTTACCTCGGTCCTGGTGCTGTTTCCCTACACACGGCCGTGGGGCGAGGCGCTTGGCGCGTTCCTTCTCGAGAGCGTCCGGCGGCTCGGCGCCGGGATCGTCGCCGCGATGCCCGGGCTGTTCTATGTCGCCCTTGTTTTCATCTTCACGCGGTTCCTGATCCGCGTGATGCAGGCGACGCTCGACGGCGTCGCGGAAGGCCGCCTGTCGCTTCCGGGTATTCACCCGGAGACCGCGGTCCCGATGAAGCGGCTCCTCGGTGCGCTGCTCTGGCTGTTCGCGATCATCGTGGCCTATCCCAATCTGCCGGGAGCCGATACCGACGCGTTCAAGGGCGTCAGCGTCTTTGTGGGTCTCGTCCTGACGCTGGGTTCGAGCGGGATCGTCAACCAGATGATGAGCGGATTCCTGCTCACGTTCAGCCGCGCGATCAAGCCAGGGGACATCATCCGCGCCGGCGGCACCGAGGGCAGGGTAACGATGGTCGGATTGCTGTCGACCAAGATTCGGACAATCAAAGGCGAGGAAGTCATCGTCCCGAATGCTGTGGCGATCGGCGACACCATCGTGAATTACTCGCGATATGCGCGCGACGGCGAGCTCCTGCTGTACACGTCGGTGACCATCGGGTACGACGCACCGTGGCGCGTGGTCGACAAACTGCTGCGGGCGGCCGCCGATCGCACGGAGGGTCTGGCTAAGAGTCCTCCGCCGTTCGTGCTGCAGCGGGCGCTCTCGGACTTTTACGTGGAGTATCAGATCAACGCCGTAGTGGAGCGCGTCGAGATGCGCGCGGTGGTGCTGTCGGCGCTGCACGCCAACATCCAGGACGCGTTCAACGAGGCCGGCGTCCAGATCATGTCACCTCACTACGAGAGCGATCCGAGCGCGCCAAAGCTCGTGCCGCCGGGCAACTGGCATCGCGGGTCGCCGGCAGGCGTCTGATAAGGAGCACACGTGACCGCTATGAACCCCACAGAGTCCTTCGTTGCCCTCGTGATCTACCCGACACGCCCGGATGCGCAGGCGGACCACATGGAAAAACTCATCCGCCTCTCCGCGGAGCGTGTCCGTACCCTTCCGGGTTTTCGCGGAGGGCGAATTCTCGTATCGGAGGACGGGGCGAGTCTCGTGACCCTGATGGAGTGGCGCGACCGGGAAGCCTTCGAGCAATTCAGGGACAGCGACGTCGGCCGCTCCGCCATCCGGTTCGCCGCTGAGCTGCACCCGAAGGCCTACTGGCTGCGGCAGCAGGCCGTGGTCAATGCCCCGTGAGGCCGCCTAGAACTGGACCGCCTGCCCGAGGACGACGGTGGGCTCGTCGTCCGGATTGAACACATACGTCGTGAAGTCCACGCGCCTGAAGGACACGCCGACGAGGAACCCGCGCTGGATGTCGAAGTTGGTCTGGTAGACCTTCGTCCGCTGGATTGCGATTCCGGCGCGGAAGTGATCGATCGGCGAGAACGAAAGCTCCGACCAGGTATAGAAGAAACTGTCGGACGATTCTCCGAAATCGATCACGTACTCGCCCTCGGTCGAGAAGGCGAGCTTCTTGTAGCTGAGCGATGCCTTGTAGCCGGGCGCGATGCCGGCCGTACGGCCGAACACGCCGCCGATCATGGGCGTCAGCTCGAACGTAACCTCGTCGCCAAGGCTGATGTTGTAGCCAATCCAGGCGGAGCCGGTCTTCCGGTCTTCATAGCTGTAACGCGCCTCGAGATGCAGTCGATCGCGATCAGCGCTGAAAGTCGGCTGCACGTAGTTCGCGTCGTCCGGCACGATGTACGTGTACGCCAGCGCAGAGCAGGACCAGGCACGGTCGTCCGTTTGCGTTCCGACGTCCGCCGGGGCGCAGACGACAACCGTAACAGCGAGCGCGCAAGAAACGCGGCTTCTAGCCCCGATGCTCACTTGTGTGTCCCCTCTGCAGCGGGCCCGTCATGGCCACACCGGTGCTCGGATTAAACCCCAGGGCCGCTGCAGAGGGGACACACAAGGGAGCCAAGGGCTAGTCAACCCAGTGCAGCACGTCGCGGATAATCGACCAGCGCGGCCGCGCCGCCGCGGCGTTCTGGCCGAGAATCCAGTAACGATACAGCCGGTCGATGGTGCCGTCCTTGCGCTTCAGATCGATCCACGTGTTGACGAAGCTCGCGAACGCCTGATCGTGGCGCGCAATCGCATACGCGAGCGGCACCTTCACCAGCCCCGGTTCCGGGACGACGACCGAGAACTCAGGATGGAGCAGCGTCCACGCCGACCCTCGCTCCGCCGGCAGAAGCATGGCATGCAGTCCCGATCCAAGCGCAAACGCTTCTTCCGGCGATCGAAGCACTTCGATGCGGGCCTCCGGCGCCTGCTGCCGCACCTTGTCAATGTAGTACGGCACGTCGGGCGCTCCGATCACGATCGGCCCCATCCTGCGGATCTGATCCCAGCTCGCGAACGCCTCGCGCGCATGATCGGGGACCACGAAGGCCAGCGTTTCATCGAGGTAGGACGCTGACAGCAGCAGCCGGCTCGCATTGTCCGTCGTCACCGGGACGCCGGACATGACGATGTCGCAGTAGTCTCCTGAGAGCTGTCCGAAGATTCGTGGCCGATCGACCGGAACGAACTCGATGCCGACCCGCAGTTCTTCGGCCAGGCGGTGTGCCATTTCTACGTCGAACCCGACGAGATCGCCCCGGCTGTTGAAGAAGGCGTACGGGAGCGAGTTGGGCGCGTAGCCCACCCGCAGAGCGCCGCGCGAGCGGATCACAGAGAGCTGATTGACGGCCGCCTCGACGCGATTGGATGGGAGCTCGGTACGGTAGACGCGCGCATCGCCCGACGGTTGCAGCAGCAGATGCATCCCTGCCAGCACCTCGTCCCGCGTGTACTCGTGGCGGAGCACCCGCTCGAACAGCAGCCGCGTGCCGCCGATGACCACGACCGTCAGCGCCAGCGTCACGGCGAGGTATCTCGGGAGCCGCGGGCTCCGCCAGTTGACGGCGCCAACGACCGCGCAGCTTCCGAGGAGCGCAACGGTGAGCGTATGTACGGCAGCCACGAGCGTACCCACCCGTGAGTTGATTACGCCGGTCGCCAGAAACAACTGAAACGTGTCCGCGGGAATGCGGAACAGATCGAGGAGGAATGGCACCGCCGAATTCAGACTGCCGAAGAACGTGACCAGGCCGGTGAACGCGAGCCGGGCGCGGTCGGCGACGGTCAGGGCGATATCGGTGAACCAGGCTGCGAACAGGATGAAGCTGAGCGACAGAAGCTTGCCGGTGTGCGGGAAGTTGAACGAGGCTGGCACGACGACGTCCGGGAGCTGGCCGGATGGGCCTTCGGCGAGGCCGTGCCGCGCGATCAGCGTCTTGCTCGCTTCTGTCAGCACCGGCAGGATGATGAACAGATCGCCGGCGACGACACCGACAATGAGCGCGTTGCGGGTGAGCTCGACGATCTCGCGAATCCGGATTGGCGTCACGGCCGCGATCAGGCCCGGAAGCACCCACAGGCTGACCAGGAGCGCAACCGCGACGTAGGCGATGAGGTACACCTGCAGGCGGCCGATCTGCTCCAGGTTCAGCGTGCCCGCGGCGACCGCCGCAATCGCGAACAACCCGTACGGTGTCAGCCGCACGATGAACCGCGTCGCCCGCGCGAGCGCTTCGCTCGCGGTCCGAAGCACTTCGACGAGCGTGGTCTTTCGCTCGACCCCGATGAGCGCGACGCCGACGACAATCGCGAACAGCACGACGGCGGGCACGATGTTGTTGGCCAGGGAGTAGAACGGATTCGACGGGATATAGAGATCGACAAAGTTGAATGCCTGGCGCCGCTCGACCAGCGTCGTGCTGAAGAACGACGCGCTCTCGATCGAAGGGAACGTCAGAGGGATCAGAAAGGCAAAGACGAGCGCGATGGCCCAGAGAAGCAGGAGGACCGCGCCCGCCTTGACCGCCAGCCGTTTGGCGTCCGCCGCGTTGAGCGTCGCCAGGCTGCCGATAATCGAGACCACCACGTACGGCAGGACGGTCATCTGCAACAGTTTGACGAAGCCGTCGGCCGCCCATTTGAGGTACGTGGCGCGCTCCCCGAGGAAGATCCCGAGCAGAATGCCCGCCGCGAGCGCGATCAGGATCTTTCGCGAAAATGACATCGCAACAGACTATGCTACCTGGAAGGAGATCAAGTCGATGAAGAGATGCCTGTTGACAATCGCGGCCACGGCCATCGCCGCGCTCGCGATCGCGGGCGCTGCGAGCTCGCAGACATCGGGAGAGCCGCTCGAGATCACGGCCTTCGCCGTGAACATGAGCAACATCGCCACCGGCTCGAACGCCGTCGTGGACATCAAGATCAACCAGTGGTCGACGGAGGCCGAACGGGAGCGCCTCATTACGACGATGCTCGAAAAAGGCTCGGACGCCCTGTTGCGGGAGCTGCAAAAGGCGCCCGTGAAAGGCCGGTTTCGCATTCCCGCGGCACGGCAACCCGACCCGCACCATCTCGCGCTCGGGCTCGACCTGCACTACGCGATGCAGACGCCGCTGCCAGAAGGTGGACGCCGAATCGTGATCGCGACCGATCGCTACATCGGCTTCCAGGAGGCGCGCAACCAGCCGCGCACCATCGACTACCCATTCACCCTCATGGAAATCAGGGTCGACAAGGAGGGCAAAGGCCAGGGCAAGATGGCCGTCGCGACCAAGATCAGTTTCGACAAGAAGAAGAAGGTGATCGAGCTCGAGAACTATTCGAGCGAGCCCGTGCGCCTGAACGAAGTCAAGGTAAAGGTCAAGACCTGAACCGCCCATTGTTGATTGTGGAATGCTGAGTGCTGAATTCATTCAGCACTCCACAATGCCGTCGGCGACGCCACGCGGGTCTAAGCACAAGGTCCAACGAGACGGCCACGATCCTATCCAGTAAGCTCCCGTACAATCAACGTCGCTTGAATGAGGAGGATCTATGGTCGGACGACGCAGGGCATCCGCCATCCTGGCAGTGGCCACAGGATGTTTCCTGGGTTCAGCCCTGGTGGCGGGGGCGCAACCGGCGGCGGGGGCGAAAAAGCCGAACATCCTCGTCATCTGGGGTGATGACATCGGCTGGTACAACATCAGCGCCTACAACCTCGGGGTGATGGGCTACAAGACGCCCAACATCGACCGTATCGCGAAGGAAGGGGCGCTCTTCACCGACTGGTACGGGCAGCAAAGCTGCACCGCCGGCCGCGCCGCCTTCATCACTGGACAGTCTCCGATCCGAACCGGTCTCACGAAGGTCGGCCTGCCGGGCGCGCCTGAAGGCCTCACCGCCGCCGATCCCACCATCGCCGATCTCCTGAAGGCACAGGGCTACACGACTGGGCAGTTCGGGAAGAACCACCTCGGGGACCGTAACGAGCACATCCCGACCGTGCACGGCTTCGACGAGTTCTACGGCAACTTCTACCACCTCAATGCCGAGGAGGAGCCGGAGAACCCCGACTACCCGAAGAACCCGGAGTTCAAGGCGAAGTTCGGTCCGCGCGGCGTCATGAAATGCACGGCAACGACAACCGCGAGCACTCAGCCCGACGATCCGCGCTTCGGCGCCTGGGGCAGGCAGAACTGCAAAGACACCGGGCCGCTCACCAAGAAGCGGATGGAGACGGTCGACTACGACGTCACCGACACAGCCATCGACTTCATCAAACGGGCGCACGGCGCGAACAAGCCGTTCTTCGTCTGGTGGAACTCGACGCGGATGCACATCTGGACCCACCTGCGGCCAGAAGCGGACGGCAAAACGGGCCTCGGGATCTACCCTGACGGAATGACCGAGCACGACGGGCATGTCGGCCAGCTCCTGAAAACGCTCGACGACCTCGGCATCGCGAACAACACCATCGTCGTGTATTCGACTGACAACGGTGCCGAGGCGATGAGCTGGCCCGACGGCGGCACGACGCCTTTCCATGGCGAGAAGAACACGAACTGGGAGGGCGGCTACCGGGTCCCGATGATGATGCGGTGGCCGGATGTCATCAAACCCGGCACGGTCATCAACGACATCGGCTCCCACGAAGACATGCTGCCCACCTTCTACGCGGCGGCGACCGGCACGACCGATGTCGCGGCGAAGCTGAGAGCCGGACTCACCACCGCCGGCAAGACGTTCAAGGTCCACCTCGATGGCTATGACTGGGGACCCTACCTGAGTGGGAAAACGACGACGGCACCGCGCCGGGAGTTCATCTACTGGACCGATGGCGGGCAGATCGCGTGCATGCGATACGACCAGTGGAAGATGGTGTTCATGGAGCAGCGGGCCGAGGGTCTTGAAGTCTGGGCTGAACCCCTCGTGACGACCAGGTTGCCCAAGATTATCAACATACGTTCCGATCCATTCGAGCGCGCCCAACACGAGGGCGTCGGGTACAAGCGGTTCTGGATCGACCGCATCTTCCTGTTGGTGCCGGCGCAGGCCTTCGTCGCCAACTGGCTGACGAGCTTCAAGGAGTTCCCCCCGCGGATGAAGCCGGCGAGCTTCTCGCTGGATCAGGTGATGACGCAGATGTCCTCTGCCGGAGGTTCCAGGTAGCCTTCCGGTAGATCAGTCAAGACAGGGTTGCGGCTGCCAGACCGCACGCAGCCGCGGCCCTGTTCCTCTGATGATTCGCTGGAGCCAGGAGGCGTTATGGTTGGAAGAACGAGCGCCGTCGGCATCGCGCTCACCGCGGCGATTCTCGTCGCGGGTCCGCATGCGCAGGGTAATCCTGCCGACCGCGCGTGGAGGATCCTTCAAGACGGCGCCGCGAACCACGACAAGGACACGCGGCTCGCGGCGCTGCATGCGCTCGGGATCCTCGTGAAGAACGATCGTGCCCGGAAGATCGCCGAATCAAAGCTCGGCGATTCGGAGTCAGAGGTGCGCTCCGCAGCCGCGGATGCGCTCGGGCAGATCGCGCTTCCCGCATCCGTGCCGGCGCTCAAGGCAGCGGTGAAGACGGACAAAGAGTCGGAAGTCGTGTTCGCGGCGACGAGCGCCCTCTTCCGTATCGGCGACCCGAGCGCGTACCAGGTCTACTACGCGGTCCTCACCGGGCAGCGCAAGACCGGTGAGCCGCTGCTCGAGTCGCAGCTGGACATGCTCAAGGATCCGGATACGCTGGCGAGAATCGGATTCGAGACCGGTATCGGTTTCATCCCGTTCGGCGGGATCAGCTACAAGGCGTTCAAGGCATTTCGTCAGGACAACGTCTCGCCCGTGCGCGCGGCCGCCGCGCAGCGGCTCGCGACCGATCCCGATCCGAACAGCGGTAAGGCATTGGCCGCCGCCGCCGCGGATGAAAAGTGGGTCGTCCGCGCGTCCGCCATCAGCGCGATAGCCAGGCGAGGCGATAAATCTCTCCTCCCGGCCGTTGAAGCTCGCCTCGACGATGAAGAATCGGTGGTGCGGTTCAATGCGGCCGCGGCGGTGGCGCGACTATCAGCCGCAGATAAACGCAGATAAAACGCAGATGGACGCAGCAGCTCAAGCCGGATCGCGGCCCGATCGACATCGCGGACTGTGTATCCTGTGGTGTGCCCAACCACAGAAGGTGGATGTCGATCGGGTCGGCCGTCGTGTGCGCGATCTCGATCGCCGGCGGCGGATGCAGCTCCGAAGATACGAACGGTGTCGCATCCGAGCGCGATGTGCGCGAGGCGCTTCTCGCCGAGCTCCAGCCGGTGGTGCTGCAGAACTGCACGCTCGGGCGCTTCGGCGGCTCGAACGATAGCGGGCTGCTCGTCTGCAAGAACCTGCTGGAAGATGCCGATGCAGCGTATTCCTTTGTCAGTCTCGGGGAGGACGAGTGGGCCCCCGAGATTTCGGCGCGCTACAGTCTGCCGGTCCACCAGTACGACTCCCTGGATTCACTCACCAATCACGTCGCGTCGAGCGGCGATCGCGGCAGGCGCCTCGCCGTCAGGATCGACGTCGAGGGTAAGGAATGGAAACCGCTCATGGAGGCGCCCCGCGAGGTGCTCGCTCAGATCGATCAACTCGCAGTGGAGTTTCACGGTGTCAACGAGCGGCGGTTTCTCGACGTCATTCGGCGGCTCAAGCAGACTTTCTATATCGTCAACGTCTACTTCAACAACAACGCCTGTTCATCCGATGTCGAGCCCCTTCCGGCCTGGGCGTACCAGGTGCTCTTCGTCAACAGGCGGATCGGCCTGCTGGATCCTGCCGCCACTGGTCATCAGCTGCCGAGTCCGCTGAACGCTCCGGACAATCCCGCGCTGCCCGACTGCCAGCCTGACATCCCCGATCGTGACGCCCGCCAGCGTCATCAGCGGCAGCAACTCCTCGACGAGCTGAGGCCGGTCGCGCTCAGGAACTGCACGCTCGTCCGGTTCGGAAGCGAAGACGACGGTGGGTATCTGATGTGCGAGAACCTGATCACGGGGCTGCAAACGGCGTATTCATACGGGGTCGGCAAGAACGACGACTGGGGATGCCACGTCTCGACGCGATACGGAGTCCCGGTGCACCAGTACGACTGCTTCGACCCGGCGAGGCCCGCGTGCGACACGGGCACGTTCGTCTTTCACGACGAGTGCATCGGCGACCACAAGGAGCGCGTGGAGTCGCGGATCTTCGATACGCTCGCCGATCAAATCGCGGCCAACGGCGATACCGGCAAGCGAATGATCGTGAAGATCGACATCGAAGGAGCGGAATGGGATGCGCTGATGGCGACACCCGACCCGCTACTGGAGCAGATCGATCAGCTCCCGATGGAACTGCACGGCGTCGACGATGAGCGATTCCTGAAGGTGGTTCGCAAGCTGAAGCGGAACTTCTATCTGGTCAACCTTCACTTCAACAACTTCTCGTGCTCGACGAAGCTGTCGCCGTTTCCGGGGTGGGCGTACCAGGTGCTCTTCGTCAACAAGCGGCTCGGAGTCGTCGATCGAGCCCGCGGCACGCCACCGCCGAGCCCGTTGAACGCGCCGGACGGCCCAGGCTTGCCCGATTGCCAGGTGGCGTTCACGGCACGATAGTCGCCTCGATCCGCTTCGGATCGATCCGCCAGACGTTGCTCTGCCGCAGGTTCGATAGCCAGATGGAACCGTGGCCGACGCGGATCGCGTCGCCGCCGGGCCCGAAGAACTGCTGCGCAACGGTGTTGGTGGATGGGTCTATCCGCGTGATCGGATATTCGAACGACGTCACCCAGACCGATCCCTCGCCGACTGAAATCTCGCCGCCGGGACCCGGAATGCCCGCTTCGATTGTTGCGACGACCTTGTTCGTTTTCGCGTCGACCCGCGAGATCGTGCCGTCGCCCTGATTGATCGTCCAGACCGAACCTTCTCCAACTGCGAGGAAGCGAGGTTGGGGACCGACCGGGATGGTTTCCTCGACGGCGTTGGTGTGAGCATTGACGCGGGTCACGAGGTTTTTCTCGGTGCTGGTGACCCAGGCGGCGCCTTCGCCGAAGGCGACGGCAAACGAGCCCGGCGCTACGTAGATCTCGGCGACGACCTTGTTCGTCGCGGGGTCGATGCGGACGAGTGTCCCCTTGGCGTCGATCATCATCCAGACGCTGCCGGCGCCAGCCGCCAGGCCGCCTTCGCTGTCGCCGATCGTCAACGGCAGGGTAGCGGTGACGTTGCCGCTCTTCAGATCGACCCGCGAGACGCTCGGGTCGCCGCAGTTCGGCACCCAGAGGCTCTCGAAGCCGGCTGCGAGACCCGAGCACGGCCCCTTGCCGACGGCGATGGTCGCAACGATCTTGTTCGTCTTCGGATCGATCCGCGTGACGGTGTTCTTCGGGTAGTTCGAGACCCAGACGTGGTCGTCGATGGCGATCCAGTCCGGGACCCCGGGAATGTCGTAGATCTGATCGGGTTTGAGCCGCTCGATCGGGATGCGCCGCGACGCATCCTTTATTCCTGGGCGCTTGGGTGGCGCGGCGCCGGGACTCTGGCCGTCCGCGGTTGCTAAAACGAGCAGCGTCAAGAAGATGCCGACAATAGGTAAGGTGCGCATGGAAGGTCGGTGCGATAATAGCGCAACCCTGATGACCGCCAGAATCCGCCCGGGTCCGACGCTGGCCGGCGCGTGCCTGCTGTTCATGACAGCGACGATCTGGGCCGCGCGGCCCCAGGCGCCGGCGCCCCAGCCGACTGCACGAGAAGTCGAGCTTTTCGAATCCCGAATCCGCCCGCTCCTCATCGACAACTGTTTTTCCTGCCATACCGACGACGAAAAGGGTGGGTTGCGCCTGGATTCACGTGAGCGGATGCTGAAGGGTGGCGAGACCGGGCCGGCAATCGTGCCCGGCGATCCGGAGTCGAGCCTGCTCATCAAAGCGGTTCGCCACGTGACCGGCGTCGAGAAGATGCCGCGCGGCGAGCCGAAGCTCTCGGACGTCCAGATTGCCGCGCTGGCCGGCTGGATCAAGGCGGGCGCACCGTGGCCAGCATCAGCGCCGGCCATGACGGGCGCCGCGCCGAAAGCGGCATCGGGCGGCGCGATCACCGCCGAGCATCGCGCGTTCTGGTCGTTCCAGCCGCTCGGCCAACCGGCGGTTCCGTCGGTGACGGCAGCCGGGTGGCCGAAGACCGACATCGATCGCTTCATCCTCGCGCGACTCGAGAAAGAGGGCTTGAAGCCGGTCAAGGCGGCCGACCGGCTGACGCTCATCCGCCGCGCGACGCTCGACCTGACCGGGCTCCCGCCGACCTTCGAGGAAATCCAGGCTTTCGAGCAGGACAGCTCGCCAGATGCGTTCGCGAAGGTCGTGGATCGATTACTGGCGTCGCCGGGCTACGGCGAAACGTGGGGACGCCTGTGGCTCGATGTGGCGCGGTACGGGGAAGACGATCCCCGCAGCCTCGACCCGAAGGGGCGCGGTTACGCGCCGTACCCGAACGCGTATCTCTATCGCGACTGGGTGATCAAGGCTTTCAACGACGATCTGCCGTACGACCAGTTCATCAGGGCGCAGATCGCTGGCGACCTGCTCGACGAGCGCACGCGTGCGCGGACGCTGCCGGCGCTCGGGTTCCTCGGTCTTGGACCGTGGTACTACGACAACGGGGCGGTCGAGATCACGCACGCCGACGAACGGCACGACCGCGTGGACGTCGTCACACGCGGCTTCCTCGGCCTGACAGTCGCATGCGCGCGCTGCCACGACCACAAGTACGACCCCATTCTCGCGAACGACTATTACGCGCTCGCCGGCGTGTTCCTGAATTCCGACTACCACGAGTATCCGCTCGCGCCGAAGTCGGCCGTCGAGGAGTACAAGGCGCAGGAAAAGAAGATCGAGCAGAAGGAAAAGCTCCTGCGGAAGTTCATGGAGACCGAGAGCCGGCAGCTGGCCGAGACGCTGGCGTTCAGCGCGTCGAAGTACATGCAGTCCGCCTGGAAAGTCACGGGCGAGGCGAAGAAGGACGTGGCGCGCGTCGCCAATGAAGACAAGCTGGACTACGAACTGTTGGAGCGCTGGATCAAGTTCCTCGCGAAGCCGCCGAAGTTCTATCCCTACCTCAAAGACTGGCAGGCGATGATCAAGGAGGGTGGATCCGCCGCCGAAGCAAAGACGCTCGGCGACGAGTTCCAGAAGCGTCTCCTCGACGTCATGTTCGAGCAGAAGGATGCCGAGGAGGAGAACGAGATCATCCGGGCCAAGGCCCTGCCCGGCACGAAGAAGAAGAAGGAAGCGAACCTCCCGAACGAGTTCATCACGAACGACGATTTCTGTCCCGGCTGCGGCCTCGAGCTGAAGAGCCTGCCGACCGAGAAGATGCAGTTCTGGACCGATGTGTTCGTGCGCGATCTCGAAGACGGCGTCGAGCCGTTTCTCCAGGAGTACGTCAAGCCTGGTCTGCTCGCGTTTCGCGGGTGGGGCCTCGAACGGTTCCTGAGCGCCGAACGTCGGCGGCACGTGGACGATCTGCGCGCGGACATCAAGGCGATGAAGAAGGCGTTGCCGCCGCAGTTCACCTACGTGCACGGGGTGCAGGATGCGGCGAAGCCGGAGAACCTGAAGATCGCGGTCCGCGGCAACCCGATGAAGCTCGGCGACGAGGTGCCGCGCCGGTTTCTCACCGTGCTGAGCGAGACCGAGCCTGCGCCGTTCACGAAGGGCAGCGGCCG
>DATAEE010000047.1:0-15236 GCA_036258175.1 Vicinamibacterales bacterium | reverse complement strand
GCTCGCCAGCAGCATGGGTGAGGTCGAGGACAGCGCACCGGGCGGCATTTCGCTACGTAAGCAGGTTGTTAGGACGTTGGAAATCGAAGTCGAACGAGGCAACCGTCAGGGCAACGATCGGCTTGCCGCCTCCGTTCGACGCGAGGCCGCGATGAAGGAGTTCTTTCTTGCCCATTATCGGGCCGCAGGCGGCAAGCCCAAAGTGATGACGGTCTTTTGGCAGAATCATCTGCACCGCGGCATCGATCGACGCGGGGTCTCAACGCTCGGCATTTTCATCGCCGAGTTGGCGACTGCCGAAGGCGTCCAGTCCTTTCACGTCGTACTCTTTGCGGCGGGGGGCAAGATTAACTTCTTCGGCCTCCGAGAGTTGGATCAACGCAAGGACAATCCAACGTTTGGAGTGTTACCGCGAGGTCACCCCAGCCGATCAGTGATGGCCGACGTAGTACCGGCGCTTCAGTCCACGCGCAGGGCGGCAATCGGATCGACGCTGGCGGCTCGAAGCGCAGGAACGAGGTTCGCGAGTACGGCCGCGGCGGCCAGCGTCGCCGCGCCGGCGGCAAGCGAGAACGGATCGCCGGGCCTCACGCCGAACAGCATCCCCCCGAGTGCGTCGCCGGCGAGAACGGCGACGGCAGCCCCTGAGGCGAACCCGGCGAGCACCGGCGCCAGGCCGCTTCGCAGCACCAGTGCGATCACCTCGCGGCGCGAAGCCCCCAGCGCGGCGCGAATGCCGATCTCCCTCCGCCGTGCCGCCACCGCCGCCGCCGCGACCGCATAGACGCCTACCATCGCGAGCAGCAGCGCCGCGGCGGCAAATGCCGCAACCAGCTGCAGGTTGAAGCGCCTCGGCGCCAGCGTGCCTGCCATCCATTGATCCATGCTGCGCACGAATGACGCGGGGACGCTCGGATCGACCGCGGCGATCTCGCGCCGCACGGTGCTGGCAGCCGCGAGCGGCTCGCCGTCGGTGTGCACCACCCAGTACATGTTGTTGGCGAGCCAGATGGTGGTCTGATCGGGCACCTGGGCTATCGGCACGTACGCTTCGATGGTGACTTCCTTTTCGAGACCGAAGTGCCTCACGTCGCCGACCACGCCGACGATCTCCACTTCCCGAGGAACCTCTTCGCCATCGTCCAGGCGCATGCGGCGGCCGACTGGACTGCGGCCCGCGAAGTACCGCCGCGCGAACGTCGCGTTGATGATCGCCACCGGCGCCGCGCCGTGGCGATCCGCGGAGGTGAAGCTGCGCCCCTCGCGCAGCGGAATGCCGAGCACGCGGAAGTAGTCGGAGCTGATCATCCGGTAGTGCGCTTCGGGCGCATCTTTGGCGATCACGCCGTCCACGAAGAATACGGTCGTCGCGAGATAGCCGTTCATGGGCACGACGTTGGCGGCCGCCGCGCTGCGAACGCCTGCGATCGACGCGAGGCGCGGCTGGACCTGGTTGTAGAAGCTCTCGATCGCGGCCCGCCCGTTGTACCGCGCGCGTGACAGCGAGAGCCGGACGGTCAGAACCTGCGCCGGACGGAAGCCTGGATCGACGGCCTGCACCTGCTGGAAACTGCGCGCCAGGACAGCGGCCGTCATCAGCAACACCGTCGAGAGCGCGACTTCCGCGAACACCAGGACGGTGCGCACACGACGCCCGCCGAGGCTCGACCCACGTTCGCCACCCTGGAGCGCGCCGCGAAGGTCTCCCCGCCAGGCTTGCACCGCCGGCGCGAGTCCGATGAGGACGCTGGCGCCAAGCGCCGCCAGCAGCGTGAAACTGGCGGCCGACCACCCGATCCCGATCTCCGCGACGCGCGGCAGGTCGGCTGGCCCGATTGCGAGGAGCGCCGCAACCAGCAGTCGCGCGACGAGAAGGCCGGCTGCACCGCTAAGGACGCCGAGAACCGCCGCTTCGGCCAGCACGTGCCCGACGATGCGCGAGCGCGATGCACCGAGCGCGGTGCGCACCGCCAGTTCCCGCTGTCGCGTTGTGGCGCGGACGAGAAAGAGGTTGGCCAGGTTGGCGCATGCGACCAGCATGACGACGACAACGGCGCCGAGGAGCATCCAGAGCATGGGCGCCGACCTGCCGCTGATCTCGTCGTGCAGCCGAACCACGCGCACCGCGGTGTCGGTGCCGTGCGAGTCCGGGTACTCGTCACGCAGCCGTGTCCCGATCGCAGTGAGATCGTCGGCCGCCTGCGCGTCCGTGGTACCAGGCTTCAACCGCGCGATCACCCGCAGGAATCCTTGCGCGCGGTTGCCGCGCCGCACATCGGCAACCGGCGAATAGGGCACGACGAGATCGACGTCGCGGATCAGCGAAACGAAGTCCGGCCGCAGGACGCCGATAACGGTGAAGGACTCGCCATTGAGAACGATCGACGTCCCGACCGCATCCGTTCTCCCGCCGAACCGCCGCTGCCACATGCCGTGGCTCAGCAGCGCCACCGCCCGCTGATCGTCGTCGGGCTGTATCGCCCGTCCGAGGTGCACACGAGCGCCGGTGAGGTCGAAGTAGTTGGCGGACACGCGCATGGCCGTGAGCCGCTCGGCGTCGCCGCTGCCGGTGAGGTTGGCGCTCCATCCGAACAACGAGGCGATCCCCTCCAGCGTCCGGTTGGATTGGGCAAAGTCGGCGAGATCGGGCAGGGAGAGTGGCTGACGGTCGGTGCCCGGACGGACGATGCTGAAGGTGAGGAGCCGATCCGGCTCGCTGAGTGGCAGCGGACGGAGCACGATCGTCTGCACCAGCGTGTACATCGCGGTGTTGGCGCCGACCGCCAGCGCCAGCACGCCGATCACGCACGCGGCAAACGCCGGCTGACGCCGCCATGGACGCAGGGCGTGACGGAGGTCGATGAGGGTCATGGCCTGCGAGCATACGAACGGGCGGCTCGCAAGCACAGCTCATTCTTTTGCTAGAACTGATGAATCTGATTCATGGACAAGGGTTGCCCGCCGTAGCGTTGACGACTGGCTGGAATTGCTTACCGGCGTCGAAAGCCCCGACAGCCTGCTGAGCTGATTAAAACTTACCCGCCAGGCACGACGTTGTCAGTCGGGTGGGATCGCGAGAAAAGCGCCGACTGCTTCCTCGATGGTGGCGAAGAAAGGCCGTTCGCCAAAGTGTGTCATGAGTCCGAACCGCTTCAGCTTCTCCTTGACTGGGTCCTTCATCTCGGCAAAACACATCTGGATGCCGGCAGCGCGCAGCGTGTCATCGAGCTCACGGACGGCGTCGGCTGACGTCACGTCGATGCTGGTGACGGGCTCAGCCGCCACGACCAGCCAGCGAACGGGCGTGGGCGAGCTCGCAATGGCGGCGAGCACGCGGTCGTGGAAGAACTCGGCGTTGGCGAAGAAGAGCGGGGCATCCCATCGGAACAACACGAGGCCGGGAATGAGACGTGCCCTCGGATATCTCGCGATGTCGTGATACCCGTTCAAGTCGTCGACTTGACCCAGCACGGCCGAGTGTGGGCGCCAGCCGTCCCAGAGGAACTCGATGACGGCGATCACGATTGCGAGCACGATGCCCGGAATGGCGCCGAAGACGGCCACGCCCGCGAAACAGGTCATCGAAAGCCAGAACTCCCAGCGTTGGATGCGATAGATCCGACGCAAGTCCGAGACCTCGATCAGGCCGATGGCCGATGCGATGACGATTGCCGCGAGCGCGGTGTTCGGCAGATCTTGAAGCAGCGCGGGCGCGAGCACCAGCAACAACGCGATCGCGACCGCGCCCACGACACCGGTCAGCTGGGTCCTGGCGCCTGCGGCCTCCGCGACCGGTGTACGCGAAGAGCTGCTGCTGATCGGGAAGCCTTGAAAGAAGCCTGCCGCGACGTTCGCAACGCCAAGGCCGACCATCTCCTGGTTCGGGTCGACTGGTGTTCGCAGGCGCGCCGCATAGGTTCGCGAGAGTACGCTCGTATCGGCGAACGATACGAGCGCGACTGCGACTCCACCCATGACGATGGGTACGAGGCTGTCGATGGACACCAGCGGAAGACGCGGCAGCGGCAGGCCCTGCGGCAGTGGACCGAGTACGGAGACGCCTGTGCGCCTGGCGAGATCGAACACGGCGACCACTATCGTCGCGGCGGCGACGGCGACCAGCATGCCCGGAATTCGCGGCCGCCGCTTCAGCACGAGAATCAGCGCGAGCGCGACGCTGCCGATCGCCAGCGCCGTGACGTTGGTGCTGCCGGCCCACACGTTCTCGCCGATCGCCCACGCCTGCCGCAGCGGTCCATCCGCGCTGACGGAAAACCCGAAAAGCTTCGGGATCTGGCTCAGTATCACGGTCAGCGCGATGCCGTTCATGTAGCCATACCGGATCGGCTTTGACAGCAGCTCCGTGATGAATCCGAGGCGCGCCAGGCCTGCCGCAATACATACGATGCCGGACACGATGGCCATCATCCCGCCTGCGGCGAGGGCACGATGCGGCTCGCCTGCGGATATGGGCAGGACGGTTGCCAGGATCACGGCCGCAAGCGCCGAGTCCGGTCCGAGGACGAGAATGCGGCTGGGACCGAACAAGGCGTACGCGAGCAGCGGCACGATAGTCGCGTAGAGACCATTGATACCGGGCAGCCCTGACGCTTCCGCATACGCGATGCCGACCGGCACGAGCATCGTCGTCATGACGAGGCCGGCCACGATGTCGCGTCGCAGCCAGGATGCCTCGTACTGCCTGAGCGTGTGCAACCCAGGGACCCACCGCGCCCAGCCGGTCCGATTCGTCTGCACCCCCAACTGGGCGACACGGCCGCCCTCAGGATCGGGGGAGGCAACCGATTCACTCATCGACGTTGTGCGTCGCAATGCGCGGCGTGGCATACGAGGTTGCGAACGACATCGATCGTTTCACTGGCCAGCAACTTCAGAACGTCCAAAAAAACGTGAACCGCAGGATTGAGTCCTGGCGTCTCCCCGGAAACTGCGTCGGGTCAGGGTCGTTCGTATACCTCACGAGCTCGAGATTCGGACTCAAACGAACCGCCGGGTGCAGGTACCACTCGCCGCCAACGATCCACATGAGGAACGGTGATTGACTGCTCAGGAGCCAGTAGTCGATGTCTTCCGCCCCCGGCAGCCCAGTGTCGACGCCGCCGAGATGGCCCTTGACCGAGTCCACCCGGATGAACAGGTCGGCTTTCTTGGGGACGACGTCCCATACAAGGAATCCCGACCATATGGCGATCGTCTGGTCAGGAAGAGTGTCCTGACCGGACTCGCGCCGTTGCCACAAATACTGCAGGCCGACACGCGCGGTGTTGCTCTTATATCCCGCGAAGCCCTGCCCTGTCTGACGATCCTCGCCGGACGGCCCCGTCCCGAAACTATAGAAGCCTTCGAAGCCGGTCGTGGAATTCGGCTCATAGCGCGTCTCGAAACGGAGGATCTTGCCCTCGCGGTCTTCGGACCCGGTGCCCGAGTCGTTCCCGAACTGCACAGCGTAGCGGAGGCCCCGTATCCGCGCCGACCCGTCGAACGTGACGCCGAAATCGCGTGAGGAGTCCAGTCGATAGAGGTCGGCCGGCGTCTTTTCGATATGACGCAGCCCCCAGAAGCCCTCCAGCCAGTCAAAGGTCAACGTGGGATGGATGCCGAGCGTCAACTGTTGCTGACCTTTGTAGGCCCACTTGAGATAGGCATCTTTGACGTACGGGACGATGTCTCCGCCTCCGAAGTCGCCGTTGCTGTTTGCCTCGAGCCGGAACCGTGTGCTGAGCTTTTCGCTATAGGCGAAGTCGTAGGTGAAATAGAGGCGTCGAAACCACAGCCCGTGCTGTCCTTTGACCGCCGTCGGGTTGATGCTGCTGACATCATCCTGGTGTCGCTCGTAGTACCAGTAATAGTCCCCAAACATCAGCCCGCTGATCTTGTGGGAAGGGAATTTGGACGCCGGGGGCTCTTCGGGCTGAGGGAAGTGCTCTCCGGGAAGCCCGTGCTTGTAGTTGTACAGATTGATCGCGTCCACGCTATCGAAGACGACGGTTTCGCCGTTTGGGCCGTAACCGTGTCGCTCGATCACGGGCCCACTCTGCGTACCGCCGCTCGCGACGAACGCGTCATATCTCGACCACAGCGCAAAAACGTAGATTCGACCGTCCTTCGCGACCTCGGTGTAGAAGAAATTCTGCGCGAGAGCAGTCACTGGGAAGCTACAACTTACGACAAGCGCGGCAGCTGTCAGCCACCGGGCGCACAACCGTCCACGCTCACCCAACGTCCGTGGTTCCAGTTGCGCGGATGGCTCACGGCGCACCGCGCGAATAGTATCGCCAAACGCACTCGTGCGAGTAAGGGGGCGGAGAGGGTCGCTCTATCGCGCTGTGGCCGCGTCCGGAAGCGTAACGCAGCCAGTGTCCGCCCGAACCTGCGATTTATCCCATGTCTGGGCGCTTCTGTTCCCACATTGTTCCCACGTTTCGAGCTGCTATTTCGTGCGCAACCAGGCGTCGTGCGGTCGGCGGTGGGTGGTGGGTGGTGGGTTCTAGATGACCGGTGTTCGCTGCGGATGTTGGCTCAGCGAAACAGCAATCGAAGAAACTGCACGATCGGTATAGCAGCGGCGAGTGCGATCAAGCGGTTCCTGATGCGTCGCCGCTCTTGCGGGGTCTCGGGGAGCGGCCAGTCAGCGGTCCGGCTCGATTCGTCGACGCGATCCGCTGGACCTGTCCCTTCCCCGTCGCTGCTATGGGCATTCTTTCTCATCCATCGACGCGGGATGCGAGTGCTCATAACTGATTCCAAGAACTCGCCATCATCCTCGATGCCGCTCTCGTCGCAGCTCACGCAGCAGTCCCCGCGAGTTGCCCAGACGATTGTCAAAAATCCGGCGGGCGAGATCGAGCAGTGCGCCGATGAGCGGGTCGCGCAGGGCGTATCGTACCGACAATCCTTCCTTCCGTGCCGACACGATGCCCTGGTTGCGGAGCACGGCCAGCTGCTGCGAGACGATTGGCTGGTCTAGCGCTAATTCCTCTTGTAGCTCCTGGACCGTGCGTTCACTTCGCACGAGGATCTCCAGCAATCGGATCCTGGTGGGATGGGCGAGCGCGCGAAAGAACTGCGCTTTGAACGTCTGGAGCTCGCCGGCGACGACCGGTTCGCTGCGCCTCGCGTCTCGTTTCTGCCGCATTAGTGAAGTACAATATAGTAATATTAATATATCATCAAGGCTGTCGATGCTCACCGACGCCGGCTCACCGGCCCATCTGCTGACGCGCGTGATCGATCAGCTCGCGCACCTGCTGCCGGCGCAGGGACCCATCAGCATCTTCATCCACCACAACACGCTGCACGCATTCGAGCACCTGCCGTTCGAAGAGGCGGTCGAGCACGCGGCGATGCGGCTCGGACGCGAGCCGTTCCTCGCCGAGTCGCGTTATCGGGATAAGTTGGCGTCCGGCCGCATTCGCCCGAGAGACGTCGAAGCTTTGCTCCGCGAACAACTGGGCGCCAGCGCGTCGGAGGATGTCGCGGGCGTCGGATCGCGGCTCGAGATCTGGCGGTCCGTGGTGCTGCACGGCATTCCAGACGCGACGGGGCGGGAGCTCTCGTGGATCCTCGAAGAAACCGAGGCCTTGTCCCGATTCCGCACCGATGTGCCGGCGAGCGCCCGATCGGCGTGGGTCGCGCTGCGCGAACTGAACGATCGCGTTGACGATGAACGGGAGGCCGTGCACCGATTGTGGACCGCATGCCTCGCGGCGGTGCGACGCGCCGACGACACGTCACCGGTTCCAGCGGTGGAGACTCCCGTTCGCCATCGGGACTGGCTGCTCGAGGCACACGATTTCGACATCGATGCCTGGATCCATCCGCCGCTCATTCGATTCCTGGCTGGTTATCTCGATCAGGGTCTCGCGCACTGGTCCATGCCCGAGAGGGATCGTGGGATCCATGGTTGCTTTCTGGAGATCTACCGTACGTCGCTGGCGGCGCAGTGCGGCCGGTGGGCTCGAACGCTGCCGCGCCTCGTCGCTGACGACCACGCCGCCGGGCGGACCGCGCTCAGCTCGATCGCCCACTCCCTCGCTCAGCTCGGTGTCGTCGATGACGAGTGCGTCGCCTTTCTCGGTGCCGAATTGCTCGCCCTGCGGGGGTGGGCCGGCATCGTGCGTCAGATCGAAGAGCGGCCCGACCGAGTCCCGGCTCGGGATCTCACGGTCACGCTGCGTGGATACCTCGCGGTGCGCCTGCTGTTCGAACGGGCGGCGCTCGACGAGGCTGCGCGACAACTCTCCTTCGGCGGCCCATTGTCGGAGCTTCGCGCCTGGCTTCGGGACGAGCGCCCTGTCGCATCCCCCCCGACGGCGATCGAACGTACGTGGCCGCTCTTTCACCTCGCGCAGCTCTGCGGTCTCGATCCCTCGATCGTCGAGCAGTGGACGCCGCGGCACGTCAGGGAGCTCGAATCCGAGCTACGCCAGCTCGATGGTGCGCGACGACGGCGTGTTCTGCACCAGGCGTTCGAACGAGCGATTCGCCATCGCCTGAACGACGCGCTCATGCACCACACGCCGCAAGCGCTTCCAGGGCCGCCGGCGTTCCAGGCGATTTTCTGCATCGACGAGCGGGAGGAATCATTTCGCCGACACCTGGAGGAGGTCGAGCCAGCCTGCGAGACCTTCAGCACGGCGGGATTCTTCAACGTGGCGATGTATCACGAGGGCGTGACAGATGCTCACCCGCGGCCGCTCTGCCCGGTGGTGATTCGTCCCGACCACTACGTCGCCGAGATCGAGGCGGACGGGCATCTGCTGATGCAGACCACGCGGCGTCTGCACCGGCGCGCCGCCGGCTTCCTCGGCTACAACGTGCATCTGGGGAGCCGCTTGCCGATGCGCGGCGCAGTGCTGATGACGGCGTTCGGCTGGCTGGCGCTCGTGCCGCTGGTCCTGCGCGTGGTCTTCCCATGGCTCTCGTCGCGATGGCGCCGGATGCGCCAGACCACCCTCACCGCCGGGCGAACCCGCCTGCAGCTGGATCGCCAGGACGAGGCACCGCCCATCGGGACGCATTTCGGGTTCACAGTGCGGGAGATGGCGGATATCGTGCGTCGCGTCATCGAAGACATCGGCATTCGCGATCGCCTCTCTCCGCTTGTACTCGTGATCGGACACGGGTCGATCAGCCTCAACAACCCCCACGAGTCGGCTCATGACTGTGGGGCGTGCGGTGGCGGACGCGGTGGGCCCAACGCCCGCGCCTTCGCCCAGATGGCCAACGATCCACGCGTGCGCGGGCTGCTTGCCGCCGAGGGCCTGGCGATCGACGCGACCACGTGGTTCATCGGAGCCCAGCGCAACACGTGCAATAACGAGGTGACGTTCTTCGACGAGGATCGCCTCCCGCCGGCCAGCCGGCCGCTGTTCGAGCGAGCCGTGGGCGTGATTGAGACGACGAGGCGTCGCGAGGCGCACGAACGGTGCCGCCGGTTCGACGGCGTTCCGCGTTGGTATCCGCCGGCGGCGGCGCTCGCGCACGTGCAGGGGCGCGCCGACGATCTGGCGCAGCCGCGTCCGGAGTACGGCCATGCCACGAACGCGTTCTGCATCATCGGCCGGCGGACCCGAACACGAGGATTGTTTCTCGACCGTCGCGCGTTCCTCGTCTCGTACGATCCGTCGCGCGACGACGACGGCGCGATCCTCGCGCGCATCATGGCGGCCGTCGTGCCCGTCGTCGCCGGGATCAGCCTCGAGTACTACTTCAGCTACGTCGATCCGGCGGGATACGGCTCCGGCACCAAGCTGCCGCACAACGTGACGTCGCTCCTGGGCGTCATGGATGGTGCGCAGAGCGATTTGCGCACCGGCCTTCCATGGCAGATGGTGGAGATCCACGAGCCTACGCGGCTGGCGATTGTGGTGGAGGGCACCGGGGATCGCCTGCGGCGCGTGGTCGAGGCAAACCCAAGCATCGAACGGCTCGTCCGGAACCGCTGGATCTGGCTCGCCTGCCTCGACGCCGAATCCGGCGAATTGTGGGAGCTCCACGCGAACGGCTTCGTCGCATATACGCCCGAACACGCCCTCACGGTGGTCGCGGGCGAGTCGGCGGCGTGGTACCAGGGCAAGCGCGGCTTTCTTCCTCCGGTGGCGATCGTGCCGGGGCCCGTGACCATCTCGCAAGCCTCAGCGTGACGACGACTGTTCCTCTGACAGTCTTGGTGCTGGTCGGCGTCGGATCGCCAGCTCTCCTGCTCGCGCTGCTCGGCTGTGCGTCCCTCGTCAATCGCCCTCTGCCCGAGCGCTGGACAGGCCTGCTCGCCGGCAGTTCGATGGCGGTGGCGTGCGCCGCGTTGCTCGCGGCGTTCGTCGCGTACGGGATGACAGGAACCGCTGCTCAACTGCTCTCGTACGGCGCCTGGTCTGCCTCTCACGAGGGCGGCATCGCGATCGAATTCCTCGTCGATCGACTCTCGCTTGCGTTCGCGGCGCTCTCCACCGCCATCGCCGGGGTCGTGTCGGCGTTCTCGTATCGATACCTGCACCGGGAGCCAGGTTACAACCGCTACTTCGTGCTGCTGGCGATGTTCGTCACGGGGATGTTGCTGGTGGCGCTTGCCGGGAACGTGGCGGTCCTTTTTATCGGGTGGGAGCTCGTCGGCCTCAGCTCGGCGCTGCTCGTCGCGTTCTTCCACGAGCGGCCCGCCGCGGTGTCGAATGCGTTTCGCGTCGTCTCGGTCTACCGTATCAGCGACGCCGCCATGTTGTCGGCCGCGGTCCTGCTGCGGCATGTGGCCGGCACCGACAGCCTCTCGCTCCTGTTTGGCACGGACGCGGCCTCGCCCCCCGCGCTGACGGCCGCCAACGCGACAATCATCGCTGTCCTCCTCATTGTCGCCGTCGCGGGCAAGAGCGCGTTACTCCCCTTTTCGAGCTGGCTGCCCCGGGCGATGGAGGGGCCGACACCGTCGAGCGCCGTCTACTACGGATCGCTCTCGATTCACGCCGGCTGCTTTCTATTGCTGCGTGCGGCGCCGCTGCTCGAACAGGCACCGGCGGCGCGGCTCCTGGCTGGCGGCCTCGGCGCGGTCACGGCCTTGTTCGCAGGAATCACGACGCGCGTGCAAAGCGACGTGAAATCGTCGCTGGCGTACGCCTCCCTAACCCAGGTTGGCCTCATCGTCGTCGAAATCGCCATCGGCTGGTACACGATCGCGTTCGTCCATCTGGCGGGGCACGCCTGCTTCCGGCTGCTGCAATTCCTGAGCGCGCCGAACGTCCTCCACGATCTGCACGGAATCCAAGACGCCATCGGCGGCCACGCCTCTCCTCATGGCGGCCACTTCGGAGTGGTGAGATCGGAGCGGGCACGTCGGCGGCTGTTCCTGATTGCGCTCGAACGTGGATTCCTTGACAGCATCCTCGACCGCGCCGTAGTCGAGCCTTTTACTCGACTCGCACGCCTGCTTACTCGTCTCGACGAATGGCTGTGCCACGCCGTTCTTCCCGCACGAGTATCGGCCAATGCCGACGGAAGTGATCACGATGAGTGACGCCCGGCTGTGGCTTGGCGCGCTTGTCGCGCTGCCAGCGCTCGTGATCGGCATCTCCTTTCTGCCCTTCGATGTCGAACGGCTGCGCCGGCTCGCGGTCGTTTCGGCGATCGTCATGGTGCTGACAGCTCTCGTCATCCCTCTGTCACCATCTCTGCACGACTTCTCGATCCGCACCGCCGCGCTCAGTTGGATTCCCGGGGGAGAAGACATCGTTCGTATCGACGCGCTCTCGGCCGCCCTCCTGCCATTCGCTGCAGCGTTGTGGCTGCTCACGGTCGCGGTCACGCCCCGCGCCGCGCTCGATCGGCAGGGCTTACGGCGAACCGCCCTCGCAACGCTGCTCACGCTGGTGTCCTTTCTTACGGAAAGCGCTGTCGCACTGCTCATCTTGTCGGTGGCCTCCGTGTGGACGTTCCTGTCGGCCCTCGCAGATCCCACGCATCGGCATCAGCGCCGCGTCGTGGCGGTGTATCTCGGTGTCTCGACGCTGCTGTTTGCGATCGGCGTCGCGCTGCTCGTCAGCCCTGGCGTGCAGAACACCGCGTTCGAAACGACGGCCATGTGGCTGATCGCGATCGCCGCGCTCGTGCGGAAAGGGATCGTACCGTTTCACGCATGGGTGCCTGAGGTGTTCGATCACGGACGACTGGGCCCCGCCATCCTGTTCAACGCCCCGCAGGTGGGCGCGTACATGACCGTGGTGCTGATCGTGCCACGGGCCTCGCCCGAGATGCTGCGGACGATCGCCCTCCTGGCGCTCGGGACGGCCGTGTACGGTGCGGCGCTCGCGCTGGTTCAGCGCAGCGGCCGTCGGGCCTGCGGCTACCTTTTCATGAGTCAGTCGGCGCTGGTGATGGCTGGCCTTGACTGCACGAGCGCGACGGCGCTCGCTGGTGGCCTGTTGGTGTGGCTGTCGGCAGGGCTGGGATTTGCAGGACTCGCCCGCTGCGTCCTGGTCCTCGAGGCGCGCCGCGGGCGGCTCGATCTGACCACGTACCACGGCGGATACGAGCGTATGCCGGTGCTCGCGACGAGCTTCCTCGCTCTGGGGCTCGCGTGCACCGGCTTTCCGGGAACGCTCGGGTTCATCGGTCAGGAGCTTCTGGTCGACGGCGCCGTCGACGTGTTCCCGGTCATGGGATTCGCCGTCGTCATTGCGTCTGCGCTGACCGGCCTGGCCGTGCTCCGGATGTACTTTTCGCTTTTCTGCGGCCGCTCGGAGGTGCGGGCGCACCCTAGCCTGCGGCTCGGGTTGACGCCGCGCGAAGCATGGACCTTCGTAGCACTCGTCACCGCACTGATCGGGCTCGGTCTCGCGCCTCGCCCGCTCGTCGATTCGCGGTTTGACGCCAGCGACGAGATTCTGCGGCTGCGCCAGGCGCACCTGTCGGGTCCGTAGCCCTTCGGCTCACATCACCGACAAGACGGGGGCCGTGGATCTTTGATCAGCGCCCGAGCGTGGACGAACAGTCATGCAGTCGAGCTGGCGACGCGATCCTTCCAGCAACTGACCGCTCGTGCCTTAGAACCGAACCCTCGCGCCGAACAGGAACGGGAACGACCAACGCGAGCTCTCGCTGTTTATGTCGCGCAAGCCCTGCTCGACGAGCCAATCGACATCCGACAGTCCCCCCATGAAGCGCAGCTGCACCTCACCCATCACTTCGACGGGGCCAACGCCGACGAGGACACCGCCGGTGGGGCCTAAGCTGAACGCCCAGGACTTCTCGAAGAACTTCCCGTCCTGTGCAACAAGGCCGGGAGGCTGAACCCCTCCGGTATTGACGAAGAGGCCTCTGATGTCGCCGTATCGGTTGATGCCGAGCAGGTACCCCGCGTAGGGCGTGAAGCGGACGCGGGTGAAGAAGAACCGCTGGCCGCCTTCGAAACCCCAGTAGCTGAAGTCGTCGAATTGGACAAAGAGATCTGCGCCGGGCGTCCCTACCGTGCCGACGTTCACCTCGTTCGCCGCGCTCGAGGAGTAGACGAAGTTGACCACTGCTTCACTGCGTGGGTTCAAGCGGTAGCCCACGCCAACCTTGAAGAACCCCATCCGGCCGTACACGTCGTCGAAACTCGTCTCGTTCAGGTTGATCGGCTCGCCTCCGGTCGTTTGCCCTGTGGCCTGCTGGATCATCTTCCCGCTGAACTGGTTGTCCACGCCCCACAAGACCGAGACCGTCAAGCGATGCCGAAAATCGTCGGGATCGATCTGCGCTTCCGCCGCGACGGCCGGGCCCGGCGTGCCGACAGCCGTGACCGTTGTGCCCACAGCCGGGGTGCCCCACTGAACCGACATGCGAGTCACTTCGGTCCGCGTGACGTAGGTCACGGTGATGACGTCGCCGACCTGGACCTGGTCGAACCGCGCGACCGACTGCGGGATGTGGAGCGTGACGAGGTTTCCCTGCTCTCCACGGATACTGACCGTTCGCGCGGCGTGGTCGACGGCCTCAACCGTACCACGCAGGGTGATCTCGCCGCGGGCTACATCCTGGGGCTGTGCACTCGCGAGGGTGGCTGAAAGGGCTAAGGACGCAAGGGAGACTAACAAGGGCTGATGCAGCTTGAGCACGGGCGTGACTCCATGTTGGCCCATCCGTCATCGCGCCGGCGTGATGGCGCCTTGGGCTGTTGAAGTGAGCCCGGCAGATCAGGTCACTGAACGCCGAGCCCCGCCATCGCAAAGCACAATGGCTGCCAGCGCTCGACGGAGTCGCCGCTTAGATCCATCAAAGAAAACAGTGACCTCGTGTTTTTCGCTCTGACTCGGCTCGTCGTTTCGATCGCGGAAAACTAGAGGAGCCACGGCGGGCCGTGGGAGCGCGGCGCGTCCGCGCAGTGCCCCGCTGCTGCAAATCGTTCATCAGGCGCGTTGGGGCGACGATCGATACCTGCCGCCCGTGCCGCGATCTACTGTTGAGGTTGGGCGAGGGCGAACCGCTCTGCGCCGGATAGGCGGGGGCGTTGTTCTGTCGGCCGCTCCGTCCCGTCGTCGAGTTCGCGTATATCACGGGCTGGCGGATTGCGTCCGAGATCGTGCCGCTCCAGTGGCGCCAGATCGACCTGAAGGTTGGCGAAATTCGGCTCGATGCAGGCACGACGAAAAACCGCGAGGGCCGAGTGTTTCCAATGACCGACGATCTCCGCGCGTTGTTGGAGGCACAACACGCCGAGCACCTGCGGCTGAAGCAGTCCGGGCAGATCGAACCGTGGGTGTTCTTCCGGATGGTCGCCAAGGGACGCGGCGGCCAGAAGCAGCCGACACCGATCCGCGCATTCACGAAGGCGTGGCAGAACGCCTGCGTGGCTGCGGGCTGTCCCGGACGCATTCCGCACGACTTCCGCCGGACAGCGATCCGAAACATGGTCCGCCGCGGCGTGCCCGAACGGGTCGCGATGGCACTCGCGGGTCACAAGACCCGCTCTGTGTTCGAGCGCTACAACATCGTCAGCGACGGCGATCTGCGCACCGCCGCCGAGCAGCTGCGCGGGCTGACTGGGACAGAAAAGGGACAGCGAGGGACAGTGTCGCGTCTGAGCGAAGGCGAAACCGCACGAAAGGCTCTGTGAAATCCCAAGACACCGGTAACAGATCCCGGTCTCCTCTCAAGGCTATAACCCTAGAGTGGAGACGCGATGACGAAAACGGAGCAGGCACGCCTCTGGGCGTGGCGGTGCAGAGTACTGAAGGAGGGCTGTGCGGGAG
>DATAEE010000046.1:0-13416 GCA_036258175.1 Vicinamibacterales bacterium | reverse complement strand
GACACGCCGATCGGCCGTCGCATCAGCCAGAGAATCATGGCTGGATGGGCGTGCCCATGTCGGCCTGGATTTCGGCGGCGGAGAGGGCGCGATTGTAGACGCGGACTTCGTCAATGCGACCAGTGAAGCGCTCGCCGTAGAAGTTGTGGCCGATCGTTAGGGGACTGGTCGATGTAGTGAGCGCGCCACTCTGGGCCCGCGTCGCGACCTGGACGCCGTTGACGAAGAGCCGCACGGTGGTGCCGTCGAAGGTCGCGGCCAGATGGGTCCAGGTGTTGACCGTGAGCGCGCTGGGCGCGTAGGTGTTCGCATTGCCCCCGACGGTCCAGGTGCCGCCGATTATCGGGGGATCTTTGTCGGAGGTGGCCATCAGGTAGTAGCGGTCGACATCCTTGCCGACAACAGCTCGCCAACTCGTCGAAATGATCGTCGGAAAGACCCAGGCCTCGACCGTCATCCCCGTGGTGAGGTCGAGCGAGTTCGCATCGGCGACGGTGACCCCGGACGTCGTGCCGCTGAACTGCAACGCGCTCCCGAAGCGCCCCTGTGCCGTCCAGGTTGTCCCCGCCGCCAGTGTGCCGCCATTGTTGTTGCCGGAGGCGTCGCTCACGCTGGTGCCCGTGCCTTCCTCGAAGGCGTAGCCCGCGACCAGGCCGGGCGGGGTGGCGGGCGCCGAGCCGGTCGTGGCGGACGCGATGTTGGAATACGGTCCGAGCAGCGTGGCGGCATCGGTGGCGCGCACGCGATAGGAATAGCTCGTGCTGGGCGTCAGGCCGATGTCGGTATAGGTGAGGCCGGTGGGGGTCGCGACCTGCGTAAAGATGCTGCAGCCGGCGCCCTGGCAGCGTTCCACGCGATAGCCGGTCACGCCGACGTTGTCGGTCGCGGCGCCCCAACTCAGCGCCATCTGCGTCCCGGTGGCGGTCGCCGTCAGCGTGCCCGGCGCCCCCGGCGGCGTCGTGTCCGGGGCAGCCGGCGTCGTCGCGCTGGCGACATTGGAGTAACTGACGCTCACGTTACCCGCGCCATCCACCGCCTTCACCCGGTAGCTGTAGCTGGTGGCGGCGGCCCGGCCCGGATCGCTGTAGCTCGTCGTCGCCGGCGTCGCAATCTGCACGAAGTTGGAGCACCCCGCGCCCTGACAGCGCTCGACGCGGTACCCGGTCACGCCCACGTTGTCGGTGGCCGCCGCCCAGCTCAGGTTAATCTGGGTCGTGCTCACTGCCGTCGCGGTCAGCCCGGTGACCGTGCTGGGCGGAGTGCTATCCTGCGCCCCGCCTACATGAACGAAGCTCGCGACCGACGGTATTCCCGCGGCGTTCACCACGAAGAGCATGTAGTAGCCGGGAGGCGCGATGTTGCCGTGGGGCGGCGCGGTCACATTCAGTAACCCCGCGCCCACCGAGAAAGACAAGCCGACGAGCCGCTGTTCCATGTCGAACGCGTGCGTTTGCGCGCCGGGACGGACTAGGACGACAGACGCGATACTCGATGGGTCAGGTGTCTGCACCTGAAAGACCTGGCCGTATCCGAACGCGCCCGGCGTCACGCCGGAGATCGTGGGCCGCGTAGCCGGTGTGCCGTCGGTGTCGAAGAGGTACGAGGGGGAGTAGATTTCGATGTGCTGCTCGTAGCTGCCGCGCGTCGGGTTTCCGCCGACCAGCATGACCGTGCCGTCTGGAAGGAGCAGCGAACCGGAGTGATACAAGCGCGGATACACGTTGGCGCCCGCCGAGCTGAACGTATTGGTGCCTGGGTCGTAGAGATCGGCGTTCAGGCTCGCCGTGGCCGCATCCTCGTCGTTGTACGACCCGCCAACGACCAGCACCTTGCCGTTCGGCAGGATCGTTGCGTTCATCTGAATCCGCGGCTGGGACATCGACGGCCCGAACTGCCAAACAGGAGGAGCCGCGGAGAGGTCGATGATTTCCGTTGTCGCGGTCGAGGGGTTGCCACCGCCGAGAATCATGACCCGCGGCCGGTAACCGTTTGCCGGCGTGAGCGGAAGCAGCACCGACGTGCCGTAGCTGCGGGAACCGCTGTACTTCGTCGTGTACACGGTTGTAGACCACGTCATGGTTCCCGGGGTGAAGAACCTCGTGCTTCTCCCCGAGCCTGAGTAGAACACGCGTCCGTCCGTGCTCAGGTGCATCCGCGGGTAGAGCGGCGGCGTCCAACCGGCCGCGGATGGCTGGCTCCACCCCGCACCAGGTGTGTAGATCTCGACCGTCGTGTTCGTGCCGCCCGTTGCCTTCAACCCTGAAAATGTCATGACGCTGCCGTTGCCGAGCGTCGTGACCGTGGGATACCAGCGCCCGTCGGCCATGTTCTGCAGGTCGCTGAACGTTCCACTGACCGGGTCGTACGCGGCGTTGCGCGGTTCGCCGAAGAACGGGTCGTACTGGAGGTTGCCGCCGTTGATGAACACGCGGCCGTCCGGCAGCACGGACATGCCGTTGCAGAACATGTCCCACGCAAACGTGTGCTGCACGAATGAGTCGTCCGCCGCCGGGTCCCAGACGACCGCCCGGAAGATCGTCTCGGTCTCTAGGTTGCCCGAACCAGCCACCACCAGCACCTTGCCGTCGTGCGTGAGCGCCAGATGAATCGGGTTGATGGGCATCAGATAAGAAAGCGTGCGCCATTGCCCCTGGACACTTGGCTGCGCGAGGAGCGCCGGCGGCTGCAACCCCGCCGCAAGCGCGAGCAGGATCGCTCCGCCGGCCAGCAACCCCGTAGCTGGCGGTCGACTATTAAGGAATGCGGGCAAGGTTCTTCTCGTGCTTGGGAGCTGGGATCCCGCGCGCGCGACTGCAAGCGCTGAGCCGAATGTCCGGCCCGATTTGTCAGAGATTTCGTCGGGAGACCTACAATTCTCGCGGTCCAGGCAGAAGGAAGTCGTCGAAAGCGAGGTTTACCTCCGAACTGTCCAGACGTCAGTCACGTCTTGACCGGGATCGGGAGCGGCCGCCTTGGGGGGTGGACGGGTTGAGGCTCCGGTCCGGTCCAACCGTGTATCCTTATGCAAATGTCGAAGACCCCGGCGCCGGTCGTGATCGGTGTCCTCGTGACAGGCTTCCTCGCTACCGCGTGCCGCAGCGCCGCAGTCGGATCCGCTACGCCGATCGTCCAGCCCGGCGCCCCCGGCCAGGAGACGCGTGTCATCTCGGTCGAGAAGGCGGTCGACCTGTCCCGCGTCGGCCACACGCCCGCCGATGTCCGGTTCATGCAGGAGATGATCGGCCATCACGCGCAGGCGCTCGAGATGACGGCGCTCATCCCGTCTCGGACCAGCCGGGAGGAGATGAAGCAGCTCGGGAAGCGAATCGAGATCTCGCAGGAGGACGAGATCAAGATGATGCAGACCTGGCTGAAGGATCGGGGCCAGCCGGCGCCCGACGTCCACGCGCACCACGCGCACGGCGCGAAGCTGATGCCGGGGATGCTGACGCCGGAAGAAATGGAGCGCCTCTCCGACGCCAACGGGGTCGAGTTCGACCGGCTCTTCCTGGAGGGCATGATCAAGCACCATGAGGGCGCGCTGATCATGGTGAAAGATCTGTTCGACAACAACGGCGCGGGCCAGGAGTCGGAGGTCTTCGCGTTTGTCTCCGATGTCGAGGCCGATCAGCAGATGGAAATCGATCGCATGTACGCGATGCTCAAGGAGCTTCAGAAATGACAGCCAGGTTTCTGTGTCTCTCGGTCGTCGTGCTCTTCGCCACGCTGAGTGGAGGCGCGCAGGAGCAGCCGGGAAACGCCAACAATAAGGATCCCCGTGTCGGCCTGAAGGCGGGCTTCCGGGATGCCGGAGAAGCGGCCATGAACATGGAACGGCTCTCGAGCCTGCCGAAGCCGCAGGGCTTCTATGATCCCAAGTTGCCGGCGGGCGAGCCTACGCCGCCAGAGCGGAACCGGGATGCGAACGCGCCGGCGGCCGCCGCCGCCAACCCGGCAGCAGCCGAGAAGGACGCCGCCGCAACCGCGGCGAAAGAAGAGGCAGCGGAGAAAGATCCGAATTCGCCTCAGAACGATCCGCGCCGTCAGAACCGATTGAGCTTCGCCAACTCGGACCTCGCGTTCCGCGGCAATCAGCTCGTCATGGGCAGTTTCCACGGCTTCAACACCTACGACATCGAGAACGCGAGACGGCCGCGGCTGATCGGGTCCGTCGTCTGCCCCGGCGGTCAGGGGGACGTTTCGCTCCACGGCAGCCTGCTGTTCATGTCGGTCGAGCAGACACGTGGACGGATCGACTGCGGCACGGAGGGCGTGCCGGAGAAGGTCAGCTCCGAGCGCTTCCGCGGCATCCGGATCTTCGACATCACCGACGTGAAGAAGCCGAAGCAGATCGCCGCCATCCAGACCTGCCGCGGCTCCCACACGCACACGCTGGTGATCGATCCGGACGACAAGGAAAACATCTACGTGTACGGATCCGGCACCGGCTCGGTCCGGCCCGGCGACGAGCTCGCCGGCTGTTCCGGTCTCGACCCGAAGGAAGATCCGAACACCGCGCTCTTCAGCATCGACGTCATCAAGGTGCCGCTCGCTGCTCCTGCGACCGCGAAGATCGTCAACCGGCCGCGCATTTTCGCCGACCCGAAGAGCGGCGCCATTTCAGGGCTCTGGCAGGGCGGCGACCACGGTCCTGGCACGCAGCGGTCGCGCATGACCAATCAGTGCCATGACATTACGGTCTTCCCGGCGGTCGGCCTGGCCGCCGGCGCGTGCTCGGGCAACGGCATCCTGATGGACATCTCCGACCCCGTGAATCCCGTCCGGCTCGATCACGTCGTCGACAAGGCATTCGCGTACTGGCACTCGGCGACGTTCAACATCGACGGCACGAAGGTCGTCTTCACCGACGAGTGGGGCGGCGGCACGCGGCCCCGCTGCCGCGCGACGGATCCGCCGACCTGGGGCGGCGACGCGATCTTCGACATCGTTGATCGCAAGCTGAAATTCGCCAGCTACTACAAGATGCCGGCGCCCCAGACCGAGCAGGAGAACTGCGTCGCGCACAACGGCTCGCTCATCCCGGTGCCGGGGCGCGACATCATGGTCCAGGGCTGGTATCAGGGCGGCCTCTCTGTCTTCGACTTCACCGAGTCGGCGAAGCCGGTCGAGATCGCGTTCTTCGACCGCGGTCCGATTGACGCGAAGCAGCTGATCACCGGCGGCTACTGGTCCACTTACTGGTACAACGGGCACATCTACGGCACCGAGATCGCGCGCGGCGTCGACGTGTTCAGGCTCAAGCCGAGCGAGTACCTGACCCAGAACGAGATCGACGCGGCGATGATGGTGCGCGTCAACGAGCTGAACGCGCAGCAGCAGATGGAGATCGAATGGCCGGCGAACGCGGTCGTGGCGCGCGCCTACCTCGATCAGCTCACGCGCAGCAACGCGATCAAGCCGGATCGCGCCGCCGCCGTGAAGACCGCGCTCGACGCGACGGGTGACGTTCGCACGGGGAAAGAAAAGGGTGCGGCCGCGACGCTGGACAAACTGGGATCGCTGGCGACCCAGCTCGAGGGGGACGCGGGCGCTGCGAGCGGCCGCGACGCCGCGCGCCTGCGATCGCTGGCGTCGACACTCAAAGGCATGACGGCGAAACTCCGCTGAACGGTACCATGCGCGCCCTCGCAATTCGGAGTTTCGTCATCGCTCTTGTCGCCCTGGCCGTGTCTCCGCTCCTTGCGGCACAAGGATCAAACGCTCAGAACGGGCGGATCGTCGAGATCCGCTCGTACAACCTCAAGCCGGGCACCCGCGACAAGTTCCATCAACTGGCCGAGCGCGACGCGGTGCCGATGCTCAAGCGCTGGAAGATCGACGTCGTCGCATATGGTCCGTCGCTTCACGACGCCAATTCATACTTCCTGATCCGATCGTTCGCCAGCATTGAAGACCGGCAACGGAGCGAGGACGCGTTCTACGGCAGCGACGAGTGGAAGAACGGCCCGCGCGACGCCGTCCTCGCGTGCATCGAGAGCTACACGACCGTCGTCGTCCGGCTCGATGACACGGCCCTGAAGGGTCTTCGCAGCGCTGCCCGCTAAGTCGTGGGTTGTGGCACGACCACAGATGTGGAACCAGGTTTTAGCCTGGTTGTGGTACGAGGCTTTAGCCTCGTCCCTCACCGTCTCGGCCGCCGCAGCAACTCCTCGGCGATCCGGCCGAATATGCGCGCAGCGACTCTGCGCCGGTCGGTCGATCGCTCGCGCGGCTGTCTCACGCGGTCGTCCTCTCGATCCCTCGACGTGTCGCGCGCGACATCCCAGTCGTCGAACCGCCGCGCGAACATGAACCGATCGGTCCAGTAGTCTTCGTCGAGGTTGTCCCTGCGGACCCGGCCGTGTCGCTTGCTGGCGTCGATCATGATCCCGCCGCCCTCGTAGATGCCGACGTGCGTCACCTCGGATCGTCTGGTATCGGACGAGAAGAACACCAGATCGCCCCGGCGCAGCCTCTTTCCAGCCGGGTCGCCGCCCTTCGACTGGCTGATGGCGCGCCGCGGAAGATCGACGCCGAACTCGCGAAAGACGTACTGCGTCAGGCCCGAGCAGTCGAACGAGTCCGGGCCTTCAGCGCCCCAGACGTAGGGGCGTCCGACCAGGCTCGCCGCGAAGTCGACGGCGTCGGAAGCTTGCAAACTGTCCGAGAAAAGCAGCAGCGACAACGGTAGCGCACGCGCGGTACGGGGAAGCACGGGGCACCCTGTGTCCGACGAGGCTGAAGCCTCGTACCACATGGCGGCAGGTTGAGCGCGGAGTTCGCGGAAGGCGTCACGGCAAGAGAGACGCCAGGAGTTACGGATGTCGTCCGGGCCGGATTCCGCGGTTTCTGCAGGCCGATGCGGATGAGCTGTCGCGCCGCGGAGACGTCGATGCTCGCGGGTAATGACACCCGGCGCGCGCAGCGGCGATCCCCCGGCCTCAAGTAGCATGGGTCGATCATGAAGGACCGCGGAGGCAGCAGGCTTGTCTATTCAACCGGCTCCGGGAGAATCTGCCCGGGCTGCGGCTGGCCGGCGGACAACTGTCGATGCAGCACGAAGCGGACGGATGTGGCGCTCCCGACCCGGATCGTGGCGAAGCTGCGCGTCGAGAAGAAGGGCCGAGGCGGAAAGACGGTCACAGTCGTCGATGGCCTTCCGCACAACGCCGATTTCCTGAAGGAGCTCTGTCAGGATCTGAAGCGGCTGTGCGGAACGGGCGGCGCCGCCGGCGAGGGTTCGGTGGAACTTCAGGGCGATCTCCGCGATCGTGTCCGTCCGCTCCTCGTCGAACGGGGCTTCATCGTCAAGGGGTAGCGCGGGAAAGGTCAGCGCTTCGTTCGGGAGTCGAGCTCGTTCCAGCGTGCGTAGGCGTCGAGCACCTCGCCCTGTAGCGCCTCCAGTCGGGCGAGCGTCTGCCGGATCGTCTCGCCGGACTCCTTGTAGAAGTCGGCGCTCCCGACCGCGGTGGTCAGGCGTTGCTGCTCGCCTTCCAGCTCTTCGATCCGCTCGGGCAACTGCTGGAGCTCCTGCTGCTCGCGATACGAGAGCTTTCTTGTACCTGCCACCGCGGGCGAGACCGACCCCGAACGGGGCTGAACCGTCCCCGGCGCGGGTTCGGGCTCCGCTGCGGGGCGCTGCCGCAGCCAGTCCGCATATCCTCCGACGTACTCCTGCACGCGGCCCGCCCCTTCGAAGACGAGCGTGCTCGTAACGACGTGGTCGATGAAGGCCCGATCGTGGCTGACGAGCAGGAGCGTGCCGGGCCACTCGACGAGGAGCGCCTCGAGCAGCTCGAGGGTCTCGATGTCGAGATCGTTCGTCGGCTCGTCGAGGACGAGGACATTCGCCGGCCGAGTGAACAATCGGGCCAACAGCAGGCGGTTCCGCTCGCCGCCCGAGAGCGCCCTGACAGGTGACGCGGCCCGCTCGGGACCGAAGAGAAAATTCCGCAGGTACCCATGCACGTGCTGCGTGCGGCCGTTGACGGTAACCGTGTCCCGTCCATCGCCGACGGTGTCGAAAACGGTCCGGTCCGGATCGAGCTGCTCGCGCTGTTGATCGTAGTACGCGATCTGCACGTTGGATCCCTGTCGCACCTCGCCCGCATCCGGTTCGAGCTCACCCATGATCAGCCGGAGCAGCGTCGTCTTTCCCGACCCGTTGGGGCCAATGAGGCCGACGCGATCGCCCCGCATGACGCGCAGCGACAGATCGCGCACGATCGGACTGGCGCCGAACGACTTCGTGACGCGCTCGGCCTCGAAGACCAGTTCACCCGACCGGTCGGTCATCTCGAGGGGCAACCGCACGGTGCCGGCGCCCGCGCGGCGTGCCGCCCGCTCCTTGCGCATCGCAATGAGCGCTCTGACGCGGCCTTCGTTGCGCGTGCGCCGGGCCTTCACGCCCTGGCGCAGCCAGGCTTCCTCCTCGGCCAGCCGCTTGTCGAATTTTTGATTCTGGACGGCTTCGTTCGCGAGCCATTCTTCCTTCTTCCGAAGGAACGTCGCGTAGTCGCCCGGCCACGACGTCAGCCGGCCGCGATCGAGCTCCACGATGCGCGTCGCGACGCGCTGGAGGAAGACTCGGTCGTGCGTGACGAACACCACCGTCCCCGGATAGTCGGCGAGAAAGGTTTCGAGCCAGGTCATGGCCTCGATGTCCAGGTGGTTGGTCGGCTCGTCGAGCAACAGCACATCGGGTTGCGCGACCAGCGCGCGCGCCAGGAGCGTGCGGCGCCGCCAGCCTCCCGACAACGTGTCCACGATCGCGTCGGCAGGGAGGTCGAGCCGCTCGAGCACGAGCTCGACCCGCTGCTCGAGCCGCCACCCGTCTTGTTGTTCGAGCGCGTGCTGCAGCCGGCCGAGCTTCTCGAGCGAAACGTCCGTACCGGAGGCGGCGACTTCAACGGCTGCGTGGTGATACGCCGCCGCCAGGTCGCCGAGGTCCCCCAGCCCCTCCGCCACCACGTCGAACACTGGACGGTCGGCCGAGAGCGGCACGTCCTGCACCAGCCGCGCAATCCGCAGGCCCGGCGGGCGCCAGACATTTCCCGCATCGGGCAGTTGATCCCCACTGATGATCTGGAGCAGCGTCGACTTGCCCGTGCCGTTGCGGCCGATCACACACACCCGTTCCCGCGGCTCGATCTGCAGGCTGGCATCGTCGAGAAGCGGAAGGTGACCGTAGGCGATCGAGACGTGCTCGAGCGAAACGAGAGGCATCTAGGAGGGTTGTCCGCGAATGGCGGCCAGGAACACCTCGCCGAGGTCGTCCGCCTTGCGCGCGCCGACGCCCTTCACCCTTAACAGCGCGTCGATTGACGTCGGCTGGAGACGCGCCATCTCGCGTAGCGTGGCGTCGTGGAAGATCACGTACGACGGGACGCCGCGCGCGCGGGCGATCTCCAGCCGGAGCGCGCGGAGCCGCTCGAACAGATCGCGGTCCACGTCCTGCCACGATTCGGCCTCGACGCGCGAGCGCGTGCGAGGCGCATCCTTCTTCGGCCTCGGCTGGCGGGACAGCGTCAAGCCACGGCAGCTCGCTTCGTCCTTCAGCAGTCCGAGCCCCCTTTGTGTCAGAACGAGGACCGGATAGGCGTCGTCGGTCTGCCGTAGCAACCCCAGCCCCACGAGCTGTTCGATGTAGCCTCGAACCTCCGCGACCGGCGCCTCCGCCAGCAGACCGAACGTGCTGAGCCCCTCGTGCCCGCGGGCGACGACCTGGTCGCTGGCGTGGCCGCGCAGCACGTTGGCCACGTGCGTCGCTCCAAATCTCTGGCCGACGCGCGCGACGCAGGACAGGATCTTGCGCGCGAGTACGGCAGGCGACGCAGCGGGCTCGAGCTCGCCAAGACAATAGTCGCAGGCTCCGCACGAAGAGCCCGGATAGCGGTCGCCGAAGTACTCGGTGAGGTGTCGATGGCGGCAGCCGACGCGCGCCGCATATTCCTCCATCTGACGGAGAAGCGCGCGCGATCCCTCGTTGAGCTCGCCGTTGCGCTCGAGCATGACGCGCCACTTCATGAAGTCGGCGATGGAGTAGATGAGAATGCACTCCGCCTCGAGGCCATCGCGGCCTGCTCGTCCCGACTCCTGCTGATAGTGCTCGAGAGATCGAGGCGCACCCGCGTGCACGACGAAGCGCACGTCGGATCGGTCGATTCCCATGCCGAACGCGACGGTGGCGACGATGATGTCGGCGCGCTCGCTGAGAAAGGCGTCCTGGTGGCGGCGCCGCTCCGCGTCGGCGAGCCCGGCGTGGTAGGGCAGGGCGGACACTCCCGAGCCTGCCAGCCAGCCCGCGAGCGCGTCGACCTCGCGACGCGACGTGCAATAGATGATGCCGGCGTGACCGCGATGCCGTGCGAGGATGTCGAGAAGCTGACGCTTGAGCGTGGCCCTCGGCTGCACGCGGTAGACGAGATTCGGTCGATCGAACGATCCGACGAACTCGAGCGGATCGCTCAGGCCGAGCTCGGTTGCTATGTCGCGCCTGACGCGCGCGGTAGCGGTCGCGGTGAACGCATGCAGGCTGGCGCCCGGCAGCAACTGACGGAGCCGTCCGAGCTGGCGGTACTCCGGCCTGAAGTCGTGTCCCCACTGGCTGATGCAGTGCGCTTCGTCCACGGCGACGAAACCGATCGAACAGGAGGAAAGGAGGGTGAGAAAACGCTCGTTGCCCTCTCCGACCAACCGCTCCGGCGAGACGTACAGCAGGCGATATCGTCCCTCGCGCAGCCCGGCGGCGACCGCCGCCTTCTCGTCGGCCGCGAGCGAGCTGTTGTAGAGCGCGGCGCCCACGCCGTTGCCAACGAGCGTGTCCACCTGATCTTTCATGAGCGAAATCAGGGGAGAGACGACGAGCGCGAGACCGTTCTGCACGACGGCCGGCGCCTGAAAGCAGAGCGACTTTCCACCGCCGGTCGGGAGGACCATGATCGAGTCCCGGCGGTCGAGGATGGCTTCCATCGCTTCGCGCTGGAGCGGCCTGAAGCTCCGGTAGCCCCAGTACTTCACCAGCGCATCCTGGAGCGCCGGGTGTTTCGGTCGCTGGCCACTGAGCCCAGTTAGCAAGAGGTCCCGCACGCCAATCTAGACGATAAGTGCGCCGAACGCCCAGCAGATCAGCGCGTTGATCACCGCCATGAAGAAGTCGTCCGTGGCGCGGGGCGAGTAGAGCTCGACGAGCGTATTCGATGCCGAGATCACGACCGCCAGGACGATCCACGGCGTCGGCAGGCCCTGAGCAAGCACCACCCACAAGCAGAAGACGAGACCGCCAACGAAGCCGGTGAGCGTTCCGCCAATCGACTTGCGGTTGACGTCGCCGACGCCTCGAACGCGTATGGTCTGCCGGCCGTAGAGCGCTCCGCCGACTTCCGTGAGCGCGTCGCAGACGATGTACGAGCCCCAGATGAGCGCGAAGACCGTCGCGAACTGGCCCGGCGTGAAGTACTTCGCGAGCTGGATGCCGATCGGCAGCATGACGAACTTGAACGCGGTCCACAGCGTCGTGATGAGGAGGCAGTTCGCGCGCGCGAGGACGCCGTCCATGACGCGCGACTGCGGGCCGTAGAAGGCACCCGCGATGAAGCCGTTGACGTAGTACAACCCCAGGAAGATCCAGCTCCCGACGACAGCGTCGAACAGGTTGTCGTTCAGGAACAGCGTGGCGAATTCCGGAGTCGGTTCGGCGACGACGCGGCCGTACAGGTAAAAGAATCCCCCCAGCGCCAGCGTGATGAACCGGCCGCGCCGCCCGATCATGTCGACGATGCGGATCCGCCGCTCGGAGTACTTAGCGACGAGCGCGGAGACGTCGTACGGCTCGTCCATGCGGGATGAGAAGGACTGCCGGCGTTCCTCCTTCGTGAACCCGACGACGTACTTCAGCAGGAGGGTCTTGACGCCGTACCAGATGAAGCCCCAGACGACGTAGAAGAAGATGATTCCGCCCGCGATGCGCCCCAACGCGGCGCGATCGATCTCATGGGTTTTGAAGAACACCGCGTCGCGGTTGACGAGAAGGACGAAGAGCCAGAACGCCGTCAGGGCGATGTTGAAGATGAGCGCGCCGCGAAAGATGCGATCGGCGGTGCGACGCCGCGCTTCAAAGGCTTCGTCGCGGACGAGGACGACGCTCACCCCCGCTCAACCCCGACGAGTGTCCAGCCGGTGCCGCCGCGGCGGAAAAAGAATGAGGTCGGCCGGGACCAGCCAGGCTGCTTGGCGTGCCGGCCTGTCACCGAGACGCCGATGTACTCGCCGGACCCAAGGAGTCCGTCCGGCGCGCGCGACGCCGGCGTGGAGATTGTCTGAGGCTCACCCGCCGGCGTCCGTGTATTGGACGCGTTGTCGAAGCGGAACCACTGGAGCTGGTATCCCTCGCCTTCGGTCGCCGCTTTGGCGGCGACCGCGGCGTTCGTGAACGTGAGCCCGCCGTCGGCCGCGAGAACGGGATCCACGACCGGGCAGACCTGGTTGAGCCAGGCAGCCGTCACCTTGTCACGGCGCGCGATCAGGACCTTCGTGATGTACTCCGTCGCCTTCGGATCGGAATACTGCGCCTTCTCTACGATGCCGTGGATCATGTCGTCTGTGAACCGCGCCACAATTCGTGCGGCCCAGAAGGCGTCATCGGCCCGCATGTTGACGAAGGCCGAGTTGGGATACTCGGGCTTCCATTTCAGCGGGTCGAACGCCTCGGACTCGAGCCGGCCCACCGACGACGGCACATCGGGATAGTTGATGTGCATCCACGGCCGCGTGTACAGACCGAAGGTGATGAGCGCGAGCCAGCCGGGGCGCTCCTCGAAGATGTACTCGTTGCCGGCGCGATGAACCTGCGCCGCGATCGTGCTGCTGCCGAGGATAGAACCGAAGTCGAACATGTAATGCTTGATCCATCCGCGCCCGTCAGCCGTCTCCAGCATGTCGAGGCTGTTGATGCCGCGCGAGTCGTCGTGGTTCAGCCAGGCGCCGAACACGCGCGCCCCGCGCAGCTCTCGGCGGTGCTCGTGCGGCACGATGTCGTTCGGGTCGTCCGGCCGCGTGCGGTAGTAGCGGAAGTTGCCCAGAGGTGTTCCGGGCGCGAAGCGGCTGACGAGGACGCGGTAGCGGCCGTTTGAAAGGCGCGCGGCCTGCTCGAAGACGTTGTCCAGGTCGTACTTCTTCAGCCGGCGCCGCCGGCCGTTCAGCGGGTCGCGAATCATCGCCTGCTCCGAGATGACGAGCGCCGCGCGATCGATCTCCGCCGGATGGACCTCGACGACGTGGTATCCGATCGCATGGTAGAAAGCCGTGCCGATGATCTCGACGCCGCTCGCCAGCTCAGGATTCGAGGGGGGATCCACCTCGATTTGATACGTCTGGCCAGATGGATCCGCCATGCGAAACCCCGGCTGTATACCCGCT
>DATAEE010000045.1:0-40374 GCA_036258175.1 Vicinamibacterales bacterium | reverse complement strand
CCCGCGCGCCTTCAGCGCCGTGAAGCAGCGCCGATAGAGCCGTGCCTTCGTCGTCGGCTTCGCCACGTGATGGAGTGCGAACGACGCGGTGATCGCGTCGCATCGCGGCAGAGCCGCCTCGAGGAAGTTCTCGCACCGGGTCGTCAACCGGCGGCCGAGCCGCTCTTGCGCCAGCCGTAGCATTCCCGCGTCGCTGTCGATGCCGACGATCCGGGCCGCGGACCGCACGACGAGCGACCGCGCTGACAAGGCGCCGGATCCAATGCCGAGATCCACGACCAGCGGGCGCCGCTCGGGGAGCGCCTGCAGGGCGGCCGCAGCCGCGTCCAGCATTTCCTCGTAGCGCGGGATGAAGGTCCGAATTCGCGCGTCGTACTCCCGCAGCCTGATGCCGAGGTGAGATGCAGCGCCCACGACTGAAATCCAGAATCTAGCGCGTAATGACCAGTTCAGGCGGAGACACCGGCTGAGCGGCGCGCCAGCCCAACTCTATGTCAGTCTGGACCACGGGCTCCGAGCGCGGGCGAAGCTCGGACAAGTCAAACAGCAGCAGCCTCCCCGGCTCCTGATAAATGGCGATCGGTTTCCGATCGAGAGAGGTCAAGCATCTGGCACCGGCGAAACGCTGTCGGAAGGGCGTAACCTCCCAATCTTCCAGCGCCGCGTAGGTACGCACCCCGTGGCTCCTCAACGAATCGACAGCCTCGTCGAGCATCTCTTTGGGAAGATTTTCGTAGTTGAGTGTCATCCGTCCGCCATAGTAGCGAATGGCCCCCACGAAGGTGTGACTTACAATCACGCTGTTCGGTTCAGTCATCCGTCCCACCAACCGCGACCCGCCGACGTAACGACGGTCGCCCGCCCCGATCACGAACGCCGTATGTTCTGCGGCAAACCGGATCTGTACGACTCCAACAGCGATCACGAAGACGACCACGACTGGTCTTATCCGCGTCGGCGTAGCGTGGTACGCCGCCGCGAAGATCGCGCCGGCTCCAATCATGATCAACGGCCACGTGGCGAGGAGAAGACGCGTGAACCACCAGCGATCATCAAAGATATGCCAGGCACAGTAGCTGATCCACACGAAGGCCACGAACGCACCGATGACGATGAACACGGATCTATCGCGCAGGCCCGGCCACAGACGACGAGCGGGCACGAAGATCGCAACCAAGCCGCCGAGAGCCACGGGGGTATGAGACTCAATGAGCCATGCGAGATAGTTTCTGAGGTTGGCCGGGACATTCGAAAGATCGTACAACTCCGTCGCGCTTCCATATCCCGACATCAATGGAGAGCCGAAGAGATGGCGGTTGATCAGCGCAACTGCCGTAATACCGGGGAGCGCGCCGGAGAGGAACATAGCGAGCTGTGCGAGCGCCTTGCCACGTCTACTCGAGTGGCGGATCTTGAAGAGATAGTGCAGGCTCAGAATCGCCACTAGCGGAGCCAGGTTGGGTCGAATCAAAACGGCCGCGCTCGATATGAGACCGGCCGCGGCGGCATTTGCCGTGGTCGGACCCAACAACAAAAAGAACGCCCACGTCCACGCGGCCGCGACGGGCACATCCGTCATGGTCTGCATCATCATGAACAACACGGTCGGACTATTCGCGATCAACCACGCGCCGATGAGGCCGACGCCGCTCGATCTCAAACGGCGGCCGACACCGTAAGTTGCCAGAACCAGCAGGCCGGCAGTCAGCGGGACGACGCCGAACATCGCCGTGTGGCCGGCAAACCGTTTCACGCCGGCCAATGCCATCGGGAGCCCTGGCGGGTAGACCGGCACGATGAATCGTTCATCCTGATAGTACGGACGGTAGCCGAGCGGCGAGAATGCCCACGCGGCGCGCGGCCACGGCAGTTCACTAACGAAAGACTGCTCCGTCCGGAGATCGTGGCGGAGCCAGAGCTCGGCCTGGCTCACGTAGCCATACTGGTCGGCGCCTCCAATGGCGCGGGATCCGTACGCCAGACCGATCCCAGAAACGGTTACTCCCATCGCGACTGCCACCCAGGCATCGCGGAGGCGGACCATCCTCCACAGCTGAGCGGCGATATTCACTATGTGCTCCCGGAGCTTTTCAACTCTGGGGTTCGCGCGCGCTCGTGCGTCTATTCTCGTGAGGACGAGCCAGACCCTAGGCGCCACCGGCAGTGACACCAAGCCGGAGAAGGTCCACATCGAAAGGACGAGTCGATACGGCGACAGCACCGGCGACAACTGCACCAGCACGAAGAACAGGAAGACAATCGCGCTCACCACGGAGTACAGGATCCTGACTGGGCGGATCGAAAAAATGGGAGGCGGAAGTAGGAACAGACTGATGAGGACCAGTCCCGTGACAACGGCCCACGCAGAGTGAGGTCGAGAATAGCCAGTGGAGGCGGCGGGCAGCACGAACGCATGGACGACTCCTGTGGTGCGACCGTGATGCGTGGCTAGCTCGAGGTACTCCAGTTTCCAGGATGCCGCCTCTGTGCTTTCGAGAACGATCTCGGGGTCAACGCCGCGGGCCCAGCTGTCGAACACAACGCAGTCGACGCGGCGCGACACCCGAGCGGGAACGTTGACACGACAGATCGTTCGACCGTTCACGCGAACGGAGATTTGTTGCGCAGAGGTCGAATCGTTGGCGATCCTCGCAATCACGGCTGCGGGAGGGCGCAGCGCATCGGCTCGCTCGTCAGTGACGTTCATTCGCACGATGCCCGTGCTGACCTGCCTGGAATCCGTAACCACTCTGATTCTGACGGCGTCGAATGCAACGAACACGCGCGTCGCGAGAACGAGCGACGAAACAACAGCAAAGAGCGCTGCGGGGGCAGCCCTGCGTCCGCTGACGTGCGAAGGCATAGAAGTCGCCCACATGGCCGGTGCGCGGTTCACTTTGCTCGAAATGACGGCCCCCAGGCAAACTGTGCCAAGTCCCGCGTCAGGCGTCTCCGCCAGGAGGGTCGGGAAGTTAGATCACTGGCCAGAAGCTCTTCTGCACAGCGCGAACGGCGTCGAGCGCTGCGCGACCGCGTGTATCGCCCATATCGGCCGACTGGGATGACTCCGGCCCCTTCGAGGTCCCGTCGAGAATCGCGATGCTCGCCGTCAAGCACTCGGCCAGCGCGCGCAGATCGTATCCCCCCTCGGTGACCATGGCGATGCGGCCACCGCAGACGCGATCCGCGGCTGATCGAAGCCGGCTGACGACGGCAGCGTAACCGTCGCTGGACATGCGCATGCTGGCGAGCGGGTCCCGCTCGTGGGCGTCGAAGCCGGCGGACACGAGCAGCAAATCGGGTCTGAAAGACTCCACGACGGGACCGACGATGCCGTCGTATACAAGCCGGTAGTCCGCATCCGTCGCACCCCCCTCGAGCGGCACGTTGACCGTAAAGCCGCGGCCCGGCCCGTCGCCGACTTCATTCGCCGCCCCGGTGCCGGGGTAGAACGGATACTGGTGCGTCGAGACGTACAAGACCCGCGGGTCGGCGTAAAACATCCACTGCGTGCCGTTGCCGTGATGGACGTCGATGTCCACGACGGCGACTTTCGACGCGCCCGCCGCGAGCGCATCCGCCGCGGCTATAGCAACGTTGTTGTAGAGACAAAACCCCATCGCGCGGTTTCGCTCTGCGTGGTGGCCTGGCGGCCGCACGAGCGCGAAGGTGGGCCCCGCGCCCTCCAGCGTCCGGCGCGCCGCCTGCACGGCCGCGCCGGCAGCCAGTGCCGCGATCTCGAGCGACTCCGGCGAGGTGTAGGTGTCGGGATCCAGCTTCGCGGCACGTCCGCGAGTGGATTTGAGCAGGTCGAGATAGGCGGCGTCGTGAACGCGCGCCGCCTCCTCGCGCGTGGCCGGTCGAGGCTCAACCGTCGCGCCGCCCCGGCGCTGCCAGTCCAGCACGACGGCGTCCATGACCTCCGCGCGCTCGGGCCGTTCCGGATGTCCCGGGGGCGTCGAATGCTCGGCGAACCGCTCGGACGCAATCAGGAGCAGCGACATCGGTCCGTCCGCGGCGCAACGCCCGCCGGCGCTATTGGTTCGACGTCGGCTTGACCGGCGTCACCTTCCGGTTGAAAACAATCTCGGGCGCCGCCGGCTCGAGGAGGATCGAGACGTTCGCCACTTTCCCGTTGGGGCCGTTCGTGAACGTCAACCGCGCGTCGTCGATCGGCGACTGGCTCTTCTTGACGCGGCGAAAGACGTCATAGTGGAAATGCTCGAGCGGCACCGAGAACTCATCCATCGCGAAGGCCAGGCCGCCGTTCTCCTGCGCGATCCGGATCACGCCGTAGCCCGGATGCTCGAACGTTCCCGCGTAGTCGGCCAGCGGGTGCGACGGGGACGTCCCTGCGACGCGCTCGGCTTCTTTTTCTTTCTCGCGTTCCTTCTGCCTCTTGTCGGCGTAGGCCACCGCCGTCCTCTGACGCGCGACCCAGTCGAGCCGATCGAGGCCCAGCAGACGGTCGTAGACGTTGCGCATGACGATCGTCGTCACCGGGTTGACGCCCGAAAAGTTCGTCAGGACCATCACGCCGATTCGGTCGTCCGGCATCCAGGACATCGACGAAATGAAGCCGTCGATGCCACCGCCGTGCTCGACGAGTTTGTGTCCGCGATAGCTCGAGATCGCGACGCCCAGGCCGTAGCCGCCCGGCACGATCTCGGGAGAGCGGGGCGCATCTGGATCGAGATTGGCGGCGGGCGCGGAAGAAGCCGACTGCATGCGAAGCGCGAAGCGCTTCGACACCAGCGTTTTCCCGTTGTAGACCCCCTGGTCGATGTGCATCCTGATGTAGCGCAGCATCTCGTCGACGCTCGAATTGATCGATCCCGCGGGGGCGACGGCGTCGATGTTGCGGAACGGAACCGCTACGACCTTCCCGTTGCGCTCCATGTACGGCAGCGCGAAGTCGCCGGACGCCGGAAGATCGCGTACGGACGTGTTCGACCGGGACATCCCCAGCGGCTCGAAGATGCGCTGATCGATCAGCTCATCCCAGGACTTGCCCGTGTTCTGCTCGAGCAGAACACCCGCGGTCATGAACATCAGGTTGTTGTACTGATAGCGCTGCCGAAAGGTGGCATTGGGCTCCAGATACTTGAGGCGCTGATACAGGTCCTTGCGGGTGAACGCGCGCCCGTACCACATCGAGTCATGGCGCGGCAGGCCGGAGCGGTGTGTCACGAGGTCCGTCGGCGTCATCAACCGCGCCGACACCTCGTCGTAGAGCTCGAAGTCGGGCAGATACGTTCGAACCGGCTTCTCCCAATCCAGCTTCCCGTCGTCCGACAGCATCCCCATCAGCGTGACGGTGAAGCTTTTGGAGTTGGACCCGATCGCCATCAGCGTCTGCGGCGTGACGGGAAGCTGCTTCTCGACGTCGCGATATCCGTAGCCCTTGGAGAGCACGACATTCCCGTCCTTGATGGCGGCGACCGCGACGCCCGGCACCTTCCATTCACGCATCACGTCAGCCACGAACACGTCGAACCCATCGAACGGCGTAGAGGCTGGCTGGGCGACGAGGACGATCGGAACGACAAGGGCGACGAGGACGGCAGCTCTCACGCGTCCGCGTGACATACACACCTCCAGCGCATTTCGATGGTCGGGCGACTCCGCCGCCTGGGCGGCGAGAGGATTATATGCGCGGACCGACGAGGCTAGAACTCGATCAGGATCCCGGCTGAAGGCAACAGCGGGAAGAGGGTTTCGGTGACGCCAAGCGCCTCACCGTTGGGACGCACCGCGTAACCGGAGGGCCGGACATTCGTCCGGTTCAATACATTCAACACTTCGATGAAAAGCGTGAGCCGGCGTTTGTCGTAGTTGAAGATGCGATTGGCGCGGAGGTCGAGCCGCGTGTAGGAAGGTAACCGGGTCAAGTTGCGGGTATCCGTGACGAAATACGCCTCTCCCCGCTGTTCGAGATATCCCGGAATCGGCAAGTTCGAGCCCGTTCGAAGCTTCGCGAGAAACGCCGTGCGGTCGGTCAGCCTGTACTGCGCGTAGAGGTTGATCGCATGGCGCTGGTCGAAATCTCCCCAGAATCGCTCGCCGGTTGCCCGATCCTCGTAGCGCGTTCTGCCGTACGAGTACGCGAACCATCCCGATAGCCCGTCCGCGCTTTGGCGTTGCACCATCACCTCGACACCCCGCGCAGGTGCCGGGAGAAAGGGGAATCGTGATCTCGAGCGTGGCACCTGCACCGACCTGGAGGTCACGCCGGACCAGCGCGTAGCCGACGGTCGATACGAACAGCGTTCTGGAACCCGCGGCGACGCCGCCAAGTTCGAAGCGCCCCTGGTCGTCCGAGCGAGTCTCAAGTGGTGTCCCCACCACCTGGACGACTACGCCCGCAAGCGGTGCGCCCGTAGCCGCATCCACGACGCGGCCCTTGATCGTGCCGGTAGCCGCGGGTGCGCCGCTGTCAGGATCGTCTGGCCGCCCACGATTGTCCGGAACCGGCGCACGCACGATGATCAGAGCGCCCGCCGGTCCCTTGTCGGTCGTCAACCCGTGTTGAGCGAGCAGCTGGTCGAGAATCTGCTTCGCGTTGCGCCCTGACGGCTCCGCTTTGACACGCATGTCGGGCCGGACGACGGTGGAGGTGTAGACGATCCTGAGCCAGCGCCCCTGCAGATCCTTGAGAACATCCGTCAGGAGTCGGCCTGCGTACGGACCGCCAGCTTCCTGGGGCGCGGCCGCCGCGGTGTCAGCGAGCGTCAGCGTCAGCATCAGCGCCGCCGCGCGGGCTATCCGTTCCATCACTTCGTACCCACTGGCGACAGCGTCAGAACGCCGTCACGCAACGCATGAAGGAGACCAGAGGCCGGCACGACCGTCGCGAGCGAATCCTCGACGGAGAGGCCCTCAATCGATCCGTGCAGAATCGTTTCGGCGGCGGTGCGCTCCACGGAAGCGGAGGAGAAGCGCAGCGTCCAGCCGCGTTCCCGGCTCACGTGCTCGAGAAACGCCGCGAGCGTACGTCCCTCGATCTCGAACGTCGGCGCCGCCTCCGCCACCCAGTCCCAGTCGGGTCCATAGACGGGCGTTCGGCTGCGCTGGATCGGACCTGCGCCCGCGGTGAACTCGGTGCCGGCTCCTCCCGATGCGGTCTCGGGGCCGTCGTGCACGGAGACGAACCCGGAGCGCACGCGCACGCGGAGCCGGGTGGCGATCAGGCGCGTCTCGAACTGCGTCCCGACATCGTGGACGGTCCCGAACGGCGTCTGAATCTCGATGGCTCGTCCAGCCTGGCCGCGATTGTCCACATACACGGCGCCGTGAAGGAGCTCGACGCGCCGGCTCGCGTGAACACGGATGCTGGTGTGCCGGTCGGCGCGCAGGGACGTTCCCGTGTCGAGCTGCAGCGTCGCGGGACCGCTGGAGCCTGTATCGAACACGTCCCCGGCGTAGATCGGCGCATCGGTCGACAATACCCTGGCCACCGGTTCCGCAGGCTTCACTGGTCCGCGTTTCGGAACGCCGAAAACGACCAGGAGGCCCGCGGCCAGTGCCGGGACTGTGATTGCCGCGAAGATCCGGCGCCGCCTGGCGCGTGCCCCGAGCTGCGCGTCCCACGCGCCACGGACCGTGCGCCGCACGCGCGCCGTCCGGTCGGCGGCAATAGGCGGAGGCGGCCCCACCCGGCGCAACAGTTCCGCGAGCGCGTTGTCGTCTTTGTCTCGAATCATGGCTGCACGTCGGAATTCGGGCCGTCCGCAGCGACCGCCGGCGGCAACTCACCGGTCAGCGCCGCGAAGCCCTCTCTGAAAGCCGCGCGGGCGCGCGCAAGCAGCGATTCGGCCGCCTTCGGCTCGAGACCAAGACGCTCGCCGATCTCGCGCACGGCGAAGTCGTGGACGTACTTCCACTCGAGCGCTGCGGCGTAGTGTCTGGGCAGGCAATCGAGCGTCGCCTGGACCAGCCGCGCGACCTCCGCGCTACGGAGCGCGGCATCCGGGCCGGGCTTGTCGCTGGCGAGCGCCTCCAGCGCCGCGCGAATCTCCGGCGCATCGTCGACGAGCGTCACGGGCTCGCGCCGGACGCGCCGCTGGACCCCGGCGATTTCGTTCCGGCAGATCGAACACAACCAGGTGAAGAGCGCCGCCTCTCCGCGATAGGTGTGGAGTTTTTCGATCGCCTTGACGAGCGCCGCCTGCGTCGCTTCTTCGGCCGCGTCCTCGTCACCTCCGACGCGTGGGAGCGCAAAACGAAACAGGCGCGGAAAGTAAGCCGTGAAGAATCTTCGAACGCCGGCTCGTCGCCGGCCAGGAGTCGTCGCGTGAGGGTTTTGTCGTCCACGGAAGTGGTCATACCGGGCCGGGCCCGGCATGACCGTTAGACGCAGGAGGGGGCGAGATCATTCGCCCGGCGAGACTCGACGGCCTACGTACCGGATTTTTTGGACGTCCCTTCAATCACGGTCGCCCACTTCGTCCCGTCCTGTGACATTTCCCACTTGAACGTATACGACGTCGGCGAGACTTCCACGATTGTGTACCGCGACTTGAACGCCATGCCCTGGTAGTTCGATTCCGCGTTGAACGTCCAGGTATCGCCACTCCTGGTGCCGGTCGAGAGCTCGGCTGACCCCATGCTATCGACGGCGTAGAAATTGTAGGTCTTGTTTCCACCGTTGTAGCTGATGATCCCGAGCGTTTTCATGTTGCCCATCACGCCCGAGCCTTCGCCCCGACAGATCACGTGAAAACCGCCGACGAACCACTCACACGTGTCGGTCGACGTCATCTTGCCGCCAGGCCCGAAGGGACCCGGCTTCAGCTCCGCCTGTCCCGTCCACTTTCCGATGTAATACTCGAGGACTTTCTGTTCCGCTCCGGGCTTTGGCGCCGGCGGTGCCTGGGCGAGAACGGCCACCGCGCCGCTCGCCACAGCGGTTGCGGCTGCATACGCCAAAAGCTGCTTCTTCATCAGTGCCTCCTGTTTCAGCCTCATCGGTGTCTATCGACGTTTCTCTGCGTTCATCTGTGTGGATTTGCCCTCCGACGACGCGAGCAGTTCCTCGAGATACTGTTTCCATAATTTTGCGATCGTGTGCGACCCGTGGCCGCGCGTCTCGGGGCTCATCGGGAGAACGACTGCCTTCCCGTTCCGGACACGCTTGATCTCACGCTCCAGGATGCCGAGCTCGGGCGGATTGATCAGATCGTCCGCCGAATTGACCGCAATGAGCGGCGCGCGAATCTTTTCGAGGTGCGGCCCCGGATCGTAGTCGCGCGACGCCTCGACCTGGTACAGCAAGTCGTTCGCGTCGCCCGTCTTCACCGAAGCCGCAACGGACTTGTCGAACGCCGCGTCGCTGGCCGCCAGCGTCTGCATCTCCTGTTGCCGGAGCACCGGATTGCTGCTCATGAGATACAGCAGGCCCTGCGCCGTCCGAAGGCTCTGCGGCTGCGCCGTGTAGTCGCCGTTCCGCCATTCCGGATCGTTGCGGATCGCGTCGATGACGATGCGCCGCCACACGCGGTTCCGGCCCGAGATCTGCGTGGGCAGGCTCGCGAGCGGCATGAGCGCGTCCATGAAATCCGGATAGCGGCCACCCCATACCCACGTGTGCATGCCGCCCATCGACGTCCCCATCACGAGCCGCAGGTGATTGACGCCGAGTCCTTCGGTGAGCAATCGGTACTGCGCCTCGACCATGTCGGCATAGCCGTACCGCGGGAAGCGCGCGCGCAAGCCGTCGCTTGGCTTGCTCGACTGCCCGTGCCCGATGCCGTCGGGCAGGACGATGAAGTACCGCGTGGCATCCAGGAGCGCCCCGGCCGCGAACAGTTCATCGGCGAAGTCCGCCCGCAGGAACTGGTTCCCGGTCCCTCCGGTCCCGTGCATGATGAGAACGGCGTTCCGCGCAACGCCCTGCGCATCGCGCGAGAGCGTGCCGATCGTCCGGTAGTGCAGGCGCAGTTCGGGCAGGGTCTCACCCGAGGCGAACCGGAAGGTTTTGACGATGAAGTCGCCCTGGACGGGCGTGGGATACTCTGCAGCGCGGGGCGCAACAGAGGCAAGCATCAGCGAAACGAACAGGACGAGGAGCTTCTTCATCATGAATCTTGGGGCTCCATCCTCCCACGGAGAACCCCGATGAGCAAAGGGCGCCTGGAGGCGTTCAGCGACGGCGTCATCGCCATCATCATCACCATCATGGTGCTGGAGCTGAAGGTGCCGCACGGCGCCGATTTGGCGGCGCTGCGCCCGCTTCTGCCTGTCTTCCTGACCTACGTCATGAGTTTCGTGTTCGTCGCCATCTACTGGAACAACCATCACCACATGATGCACACGGTCGAGCGGATCAACGGCAGGATCCTGTGGGCGAACACGCATCTGCTGTTCTGGCTGTCGCTGGTGCCGTTCGTGACCGGCTGGATGGGAGAGAACCACTTCGCTCCGCTGCCCACCGCCATGTACGGGGTGGTCATGCTGATGGACGGCGTCGCGTACCTGATTCTCCAGAAGGCCATCATCGCGCACCATGGCCGGCAGTCGAAGCTCGCAGTGGCGGTCGGACGTGATTTCAAGGGAAAAGTCTCGGCGGCATCGTATGTGGCTGCGATCCTCCTCGCGTTCGTGAACCAGTGGATCTCCGACGCGATTTACGTCTCCGTCGCGCTACTGTGGCTCATCCCCGATCGCCGCATAGAACTGTTACTGAAGGACTAGCTCGCTCGTCGTTTCTTCGAGCGGCCCTTTGCTGATGGCGGAACGATCGCGTATTGCAGCGAGATGATCCCTGTCTTCTCGTACAGCCTGTGCTTCGTCAACGTCAGCGTCAGCTGGGGGGCGGGCGGCGGAAAGAGCGGAATGCCGCCGCCGAGGAGGACCGGCATCACGCCGACCTCCACGGTGTCGACCAGCCCAGCTTCCGCGAGGCTTCGGAACAGCTCGCCGCCGCCGAAGAGCCAGATGTCCTTTCCCGGCGCCGCGCGCAGCGCGCTCACTGTTTCGGCCGCCTGGTCGGGCGGGACAATCGTCACCTTTGGATAATCCTGCTGCCGCAGCGAGCTCGAGAAGACGAACGTCTTGATCCCTGGCGTCGAACCCTGGCCCGCCTTGCCCATCGTTTCGAACGTCCGCCGGCCGATGAGGAACGTGTCGAACTCCGCGAACATCTCGCTGAAGTCGATGTCTGGATCCGAGACGATCCAGTCCGCTTCACCACGAGGGCCGGCGATGAAACCGTCCAGGCTCACCGCCACTCCGTAGCGTACGCGCCGCATGTTCCTTCCCTCCTGTTAATGAGGATCTGCCGCCGCTGGTCCTTTCAGCGCGAGCCTGACGAGGCCCGCACCCGCGACTGCCGCCCACACACCTTCAAGGATGACGAACGGCATGAATGCAATCAGGTACGAGAGTAACCGGCAAGCGCCACCCCGACGAAATTGAGCAGCGAGTACGAGAATCCGTCGGCTCGAACGACTCGAGACAGGTTCAGCAGAAATGCCACTAGCAGTAGCGCAACACCGATAAAGCCGATGATGGTCGCCTGACTCGAATGCATGTTCACTTAATGAATTTCCTCGTACGGAGCCAGCTCTCGAGCAGGCGCGGCCACGCGCTGAGTACGGGATTGTCCGGGGCGAGCCCGACGCCATGCCGTCCCGTCTCGAAGACGTGCAGCTCGTACGGAACGTTCGCCGACCGCAGCGCCGCAGCAAACCGCAGACTGTTCTCGACCGGCACGCCCGCATCGTCCGCCGTATGGAACAGAAACGAGGGCGGCGTTCGAGCCGTTACGCGTCGGTCCGTCGACATCGCCTGGACCAGCTCAGCCGACGGAGTCGGTCCCAGCAGGTTGCTGCGCGAGCCGGCATGCGTGACGCCTTCGTCCATTGAAATCACCGGATATGCGAGCACGGCGACGTCCGGCCGGTTGCTGAGCCGCTCGATCGGATCCGCTGCCCCCTGGTTTCCGGCGTCGAACCGTGTGGCGATCGTGGATGCGAGATGGCCGCCGGCGGAAAAGCCGATGACGCCGATTCGACCCGGATCGATGCTCCACTCTTTCGCGCGGGCGCGGACGGTACGGATCGCGCGCGCGACGTCCTGGAGCGGCGCAGGGTGCCTGTAGCGCGGTCCAAGCCGGTATTTGAGGACGACCGCAGTGACGCCGATGCCGTTCAACCAGACGGCAACATCGTGACCCTCATGGTCGGCCAGACGAGCGTAGCCGCCGCCCGGGCAGACGACGAACGCCGCGCCGGTCGAGGTTCCTGTGGGGCGATAAAGGGAAATGGTCGGAGTGTCCTCCGGACTGGAGCCGAGCGCGCCGGGCGCACCGCCCGGCCACAACGGGACTGGCGCCGGACGCGACGCATCCTGCGGCGCTGCGGCTTCGTACATCACGACGCTCGAGGCAACCGCGAGCGTGACCAGGACCTTCATCGGCCGCGTTACTTGAGCGGCGAGTAGTCGGTCGCCTGCAGGAACACCGAATCGATCTTGCTGACAATCGGGCCGGCTGCCTCGGATTCGGCCTTGACCTTCAGCCAGTCCGGGTCCGCGCGGAAGGCGTCCCAGCTCTTCTTGGCCGCGTCCCGGTCCGCATGGGCAAGGATGTAGATGAGCGTGTTCCCGGCCATCGGCCCGTCCTGCGGCGTCCAGTAGCCCACGTTCGTCATGCCGTGCTTCGTGAAGAGTCGCACCGTATGGTTGCGAAACCGCGCGTTCAGGGCGTCGAGCTTGCCTTCGTGGGCGTAGTAGGTCCGGATCTCGAAGATGCGCGGTCCGGCCTGCGCACTGGCGCTCGACACCGGGTGAAGCGCCGCGCCCAGCGCGTAGCCCAGGACGAGCGCGGCGACCAGGAGAGCAACGTAAAACCGTCTCATCTCAATCTCCCTTCAGCGACCAGATGTTTGTCGTAGCCGGCCTCGACGAGTTGTTCATATGCATCCCAGACATCGTCCGGAATGTCCTGCAGGATCTGAAAACCTTTCGCCGGATACAGCCGGATCCGTTGCAGATCTCCGACCATGATGCTGACGACGTCGTCGGCCGACAGTGTCTCGTGCGAATACCGGCTCAGGTAACCGTCCAGCGAGATCTTCGGTGACGTCACAATCAGGTCCTTCTCAGGCCAGACCTTCTTGAACGTCGCGTAGCTCCGCCGCTCCATGTATGGCTTCTGAACGACGATGAACTTTCCCGGATCGAACTGACGTTGTGCAAGCAGCTGCCTGGTGAAGCGGATATTCTCGCCGGTGTTCGTCGATTTGTTCTCGATGAGAATGCTGTCTCGAGGCACGCCGAGCGCCACTGCGATGTTCGCGAACCGGTCGGCCTCGGGCTCCGTCCACACACGGCCCGTGATCGATCCGAGGCCACCCGAGAACACGAGAAGCGGCGCCCATCCGTCAAGAAACAATTGCGCGCCCCGCTCCGCCACGACGGTATCGTGGCTGCACAGCACGAGTATGACGTCCGATTTCGTGAGCTCGTGATTCAGTTGATGGTACTTCCAGATTCTCTCTACAAGCGGACGCAGCCGATCGTTCATTCGCGATCAGAACCACTTCTCGTCGGCCGACGGACCGTAGATCGACGGAACTCTGGCGTCGGCCATGCGCAGATAGATCGAGAATTGGCCCCGGTGATGAATCTGATCTCCCAGGAGAAACCAAAGGAAGTCGAGTCCCGGAATATCGTCCAGTGTCTTGGGCGCCGTGAAGAACTTGACCGGATCGAACATCTTGTCGTCCGGTATCGATGCAACGAGGTCAGCGAAATCCTTGTGCGCTTTTTCCAGCGCTCCGAGAATGTCCTGCCACGACTCGGGCGGAGACGACGGTGCGCCGGAGGGCACGCCCTTCGCGAACTCGTTGTTCATGACGCGCGTGCCGAGCCCGCGCTCGAGCACGAACATCCACGCCAGCTCGCGCGCGGTCTTGCACTTCGGATGCGGACGCAGGTCCAGCTTGTCTGTCGGATAGGCACGGAGCACGCGCATCGTCGTCGCATGCTCGCGTTCGTAGCTCGCAAGAAATTGCTGCTTCGGTGTGGGAGTGGTGGACGTAGCCATGATGCCTCCTCGGCGCAGTCTACTTGGGCGACTTCGGCTTCCAGATCCCGAGCAGCCGGCGCACCAGAACCAGCTGGCCCACGTGATACGAGTTGTGATCGGCCACCAGCAATAGCTCGCGCAGATACGTCTGACCGGTGCCGTGAGGGATCCGCGCGGCGAGATCGGTCCGCGAATCAGCGGCGAGCTGCTGGAGCGCTTTACGGTCCTTCTTGAATTGCTTGATGCTCTCGTCCCACGCGGTCGGCGTCGGCGGAGCCGGCGCGGGCGGCCAGTAGTCGTCCGGCCACTTCAGCTCCTGATAATTCGGGTTGCGGCAGAATTCCAGAATGTCCCGCTGCGTCCGCTTCAAGTGCTCGAGCAGCTGCCATGGCGAATGCGGCAGCCCTTCGGGCTGCGTGCCGCGCACCTCGGGCGGAATGTCCGCGACGGCCGCGTCGAACCCGACGTGCGCGTCTTCCCACGCGAGCAGGCGGCCCACCAGATCACGAAGCGGGGCCTCGAGGCTTTTCTTTCGTGTAACGCTCGCGCGTGCATCGGCCATCTGATTCTCCGGATATCATCCCGCAACTGCGGGACCCTGCAGCGGCAGCTGACAGTTCAGGCAGCGCTGCGTGTAAAAGCTCCACCGGCGTCCGTCGCTGCAAAACCGCCTGTGACACCTGGGGCAGCGGGTGGTTGCCGCCAGCGCGCCGGCGACGAGGTATGACGTCAGCCAGAGCAGCGCCACGAACGGGACGCTCGTTTCGGGCCCCTTCATCGTCACGAGGAGCGCCGCGGGAATATAGCTGAAAAACCAGAACCACATCATGTATCTGCGCCGGCGGATCTGGCTCAGGCCGGCGGCCAGACCTTCGGCGGACACGTCGGCCGCCGCGATCGATTCGCTGAACGCGAGGCTGTCTTCCGTCGAACCCTCGGGTACGACCGCCTGCCGCAGCAGCTCGTGAGCCGCTGCCTGCTGGCTCGAAGGCACCATGACGACGACATCCCGGGTGCCGCCCGGTTCGCCGGCGGAGTCGGCCTGGCGAAGATGCGCGTCGATGCCGGCAGCTTTCAGGCGCGCGGCTGCATTTTCGGCCGCCGCCTGGCTTCCTGAGATCGCCACGCTGACGAACCAGTCCTGTGACACCTGTTTATGTCGTCCGCTCCGTTGTGATCACCCGCACAATTCTGTCGCCCTGGACGCGACAGACGCTCTGAATCGCCTGTCGGGCCGCGCGGCACGAATCGTGCCTCGGTTGCCCACCCATGCGCGAGGCTATCGCGGGTTTCCTGGCTTCGTCACTCATTTTTTTTCTTCGGTCAGAGTACAGCCAGCGCGCAATCGACGGTCACGATCCGCGTCGACGCCGCCGCAAACCGCCGTCCGATCAACCCCAATATCTCCGGAGTGGCGCACGCCACGACGGCTCAGCACAACGAGCTGAACGCACCGCTGCATCGCAACGGCGGAAACAACACAACACGCCACAACTGGCAGCTGAACGCCGATAATCGCGGCAACGATTGGTACTATCAGAGCATTCCGGACAACAGCGCGACCGCGGGTGAGCGCGGCGATTCGTTCATCACCAATTCGCGTGCCGCCGGTGCAGGAGCCATGTTGACGGTACCTCTGATCGAATGGGTGGCCAAGGTCGGTCCCGGCCGCACGAAGCTCGCGAGTTTTTCAATCGCCAAGTACGGCCCGCAGACCGGCAACGACTGGCAGTGGTTTCCGGATGCCGGAAACGGAATCCGGACGAACGGCCAGTTCGTCACCGGCAACGATCCGAACGACGCCAGCGTTCCGTCGACCGCCGCGTTCCAGCGCGGATGGATCGAGCACCTGGTCAACCGGTGGGGCACGAACGCAAACGGCGGCCTGCGCTACTACATCCTCGATAACGAACCCAGTCTGTGACACGCGACGCACCGCGACGTCCGGCCGACGGGCGCAACGATGGACGAAATCCGGGGCCGGATGATCGAGTTCGGCACCATGATCAAGGCGGTTGATCCCTCAGCGCTCGTGGCAGGTCCGGAGGAATGGGGCTGGAGCGGGTACCTGTTCAGCGGATACGACCAGCAATACGGCAGCATCAATGGCTGGGGCTTCCTTCCCGACCGCGCCAACCACGGCGGCGCGGACTATCTTCCCTGGCTGCTCGATCAGCTCCGCCAGAATGATGCGGCTACGGGCCGCCGCGTGCTGGACATCTTCACCGTCCACTATTACCCGCAGAGCGGTGAGTTCAGCGAAGACGTGTCGACCGCGATGCAGCAGCGCAGGAACCGCTCGACGCGGTCTCTGTGGGATCCGACGTACGTCGATCAATCCTGGATCAACGATCGCGTGCAGTTGATTCCGCGGCTGAAGAACTGGGTGAGTTCGTTCTATCCGGGCACCGCGATCGGCATCACGGAGTACAACTGGAGCGCCGAGAACCACATCAACGGCGCGACAACGCAGGCGGACATCTACGGGATCTTCGGCCGAGAAGGGCTCGGCATGGGCGCGCGGTGGACGACGCCCGCGACGAACACGCCGACCTACAGGGCGATGAAGATGTGCCGGAACTACGACGGCAACAAGTCCACGTTCGGCGACATCAGCGTTGCGGCGACGCTGCCAAACCCGGACGTCGTTTCGGCCTTCGCCGCCGAGCGGTCATCCGATCGCGCGATGACGCTGATAGTCATCAACAAGGATGTTTCCGCGACCGCTGCGACGATCAACCTCGTCAACGTCGTTCACCGCGGATCGGCGCAGGTCTGGCAGCTGACGGCGGCGAACGCGATCAACCGTCTGCCGGACGTCGGGTTCAGCGGCAACAGCTTCGCCGCCACGCTCTCGCCGCAGAGCATCACGCTGTTCGTCGTGCCCGCGGGCGCCCCGGTCCCTACCGCACCGGGCAATCTGAGAGTCATCCGGAATTAGAGAGAGGTCGCTGAGGGAAAGAGGACGCTGAGAGAGGCGGGGACGTCAGGTCGTGCGCCGCGCGGATGGATTTACGAGCATGAGCCAGATGCCCAAAGTGACGACTGCGATCGACATGAGATGCGCCACACTGAGCCCAAAGGCGACGCGTTCGTTGACTCGAATGAACTCGATAACGAACCGAAGAGTACCAGCCCCCACGAGATAACGCGCGAGGACGACGGTATGGGACACGGCCTCCCGACGCCACCGAATCAGCAGCCATCCGAAAACACCGAGGCCAAGCGCTTCGTATAACTGCGTCGGATGAACCGGCACCGTCGTCGGCGGCAATCCTTCGGGGAAAGCAACGCCCCATGGAAGGTCCGTCGGCCTTCCATAGTCATCGCCGACGAGGAAGCAGCCAATTCGCCCAATCAGGTGACCGTATACGAGCGCGGGAGTGGCGGCAGCAAGTGTTGCCACGACAGGCCACCCTCGCAGAGAGATGTACGCGAGTCCGGCACCGACACCTCCAATGAGGCCGCCATACCAGCTCAGTCCGCCGCGCGAGAACAGCAGGTCGGTCAGACGCGCTTCACCCGCGTGCTCCACGGTCCAGAGCAGCTTTGCACCAACAAGGCCACCGATCACTCCAATGATTCCGGCGTCAGCGACGGCAGGGGGAGACCCGGACCGCTGCAACTCGTGGCGAAACAGCCACAAACCGCCAAGAGCGGCGACGGCGACCATCACGCCGAAGCTGGTGACCTCGAACGAACCGATTCGGAAGAGTACCGGATACATTTGTGCCAGGGCACGCAGCTAACAGGTCTCTAGACTAAGACCAGACCGATTCCTGTTTCGTCGTCCGGTTCTAGGATTCCGCGGCGACGGCTGCGATGAGCGCCTTGATGTACCCGAACGCGAACGCGAACCCCTGAAGTCGGTCGGCGTCGCCCTCAATCAACGGGACGTGATCCGGCATCATCATGCCGTCGTAGCCCACTTCCTTGTACACCCGCATCGCCCTCAGCATGTCGACGTCGCCATCGTCTATGAACGTCTCGCGGAAGTTCAGGAAGCCCCCCGAGATGTTGCGGAAATGGACGGTGAAGATTTTGCCGCGCTCTCCGAAGTACCGGATGACGTCGAAGATCTGCTCGCCCGGCCGTTCGAGCATCTCCGCCACCGTGCCCTGACAAAAGTTCAGACCGTGATACGGACTCTCGGCGATCGAGACGAAGCGCTTCAGCCTGTCGACCGATCCGAGGACTGTTTCGACGCCACGCCAGCCGCGCCCGCGCGGCATTCCGGGGTCCTGCGGGTGGCACGCCAGCCGTACCTTGTATTCGCTCGCGACCGGAACCACGCGCTCGAGGAAGTACGTGATCCGCTCCCAATACGTGTCGGCGTCGACACGGCCCGCCAGGGTCGGCGGCGGTTCCTGCCTGGCGTCGGCGTACACGAAGGTACTATACCGGGCCCCGCCGCGGCCCGGCGTCGTACCGGTCCGCGGGATGCCGATGATGGTCAGGTTGTACTTGACCGATGGAATGCCGGCGCGGGCGGCGTTCCTGATCATCTGGCAGATGTCCTCGATCTGCCGGTCGCGCGCCGGATCCTGCGCGAGCAGGATGGCAGGATTCTCGCTCCGTGAGATCTCGCTCGAGCTGAGCGGCAGCGGCACCATGGAGAGCGTGACGCCGAACGACTCGACGCGTTCCCGGAGACGTCTGAGCCCGTCAACCGACCACGCCCCATCCATCTTCGCCGACGGCAGCCGGCTGCAGATGTGCGTCACGCCGAAGCCGGCGAGCACGCGAAGAATGGCGTCCGAGTCGCCATGCTGGGTCCCCGCTTTCATCCGCGCCGTCCCCGGAGCGCTCCGCGTGACGGCTGGCTGCGCCGCGACTTCGGCCGACACCAGGCGCTCCGCAACGGCGTCGGCCGTCATGCCGCTTCCGATCAGACGCACGAACTCCCGGCGGTCCATCCTCGAACCTCACACGACTCGGCGCTGGGCCTCCTCGACCGCGTCTTTCGCTTCGGCAAGACCGGCGCCCGTTGCCTGGCGATAGTGCTTGATGGCTTCGATCTTCCGGCCCTGCTTCAACGCCGTGAGCGCCTCCGCGGGAAATCCGTCGAACGGGTCGAAACGGATGCCCGAATGCTTCAAGAGGGCGTCCAGCTTTCCTTCAATCCGCGACAGGCGGTCCAGGCGCCGATGCAGCGCCCCAAGGCCCGACTGCGCGACCACGAGCACCGCGCCGCCGAACACAATAAGACCAAGGACTGGAAAGATATCGCTCATCGTTCGTCCCCTCATCGCTTGCGCGATGACCGAACCCGCCCTGATGAACTCTTTGGCTTCGAGCGCTTTGCCGCGAGCTCTCTGACGGTGTTCTGCCAGGCCAGCGTCAGCGCCTCGCCGAGCGTTTCCTCGTCGACCAACTTCAGGCGCACGGCGGTACATCCCTGCCGTCCCCATGCGCCGCTCTCGGGTACGAACATCGCAGGATATTGCCGCACGAACGTTTCCTGCTGCTCGGGCGACAACTTGACCATTCCCCACAGACGGTCGTGATGAAGCGTCGCAAAGATCCGGCGGTTGACGCGAAAATCTGGATGGCCCATGTGGGCGCCCTCAATCGCGTCCTTCATCCCGAGCGCGATGCGGCGGAAGCCTTTTTCGGTCGGCATGGTGTTTCCAGTCTTCTCCAGGTCGTACGTAGGGTCCGGCTTTAGCCGGACCCAGTGAAGCGCTGATTGATCTCTGCGAAGGGAATCGCGCGCGCGAGACCGGTGAAGGTCCCCCGTTCCGCGATTTCGGACGCCGCCTGCAGAAACCCCGTCCACGCCGTGCGGGCCAGCGCGCCGCCGACGCTGATCCGCCGGACACCCATCGCGGCGAGATCTGCCACGGTCGTGAAATCACCACCGACGAGGACGTTCACCGGTTTCGGAGCAACCGCGCTCACCACGGCGGCGATGTCCGCCTTGGTGCGCAGACCCGGCGCGTACAGACAATCGGCGCCCGCTTCCGCATAGGCGGTGAGCCGGCGGATCGTCTCTTTCAGGTCTGGACGGCCGACGATGAAGCCTTCGGAGCGCCCGGTGAGGAGCACGCCTGTTCCGCTCTCGTCGATGGCGCGCCGGGCGGCCCGGATGCGCTCGACCGCGAGGGGAAACTCGAAGAGCGGATTCGACGCATCTCCGGTGGAGTCCTCGATGGAGAGGCCGGCCGCGCCAGTCCGGGTCGCGGCGGTGACGTTCCTGCCGACGTCGGACGGCTCGATCGCAAACCCGCCCTCGAAATCCGCGTTGACCGGCACCTCCACGCTTTGCGCGATCGAACGGACGTGAGCGAGCGCGTCCTCGAGCGAGACGTTGTTGTCCGCCTTGCCGAGGGACCAGGCGATCCCGGAACTGGTCGTGGCGAGCGCCGGAAAGCCGAGCTGCTCGAGCGCGCGGGCGCTGCCGACGTCCCACGGATTCGGGATCACGAAGCAGCCGGACTCGTGAAGTCGACGGAACGTCCGGCACGTATCGGTCGCGCGGGTCATCGAGGCGAGCTCTTTTTCGCGGGCCGATCGAGATGGTACGCTCCTCCGCTTTTCGCGACGTCGAACTCCTTGGACTTTCCTTTCGGAATGCTCAGGGATCGCCATCTCGGCCCGGCATAGTGCTTGGCGAGGAGCACGATCTGGCCGACGTGCGCGGCGTAGTGCGTGACCTGGCGGTTGATGGCCTCGACGACCGTGTGGGCCTCGCCCCGAATCCTGACGGTTTTCTGCAGATCCTCCGGCGTGAGCGACCCAATCGCGCCGAGCACGAGGTTCCACCCATCCTCCCAATCCGACATGATGTTACCGAGGGTGTCGTCGGGGCCCACCATGAACTCTCCGTCGCGGTCGCGCGTCTGCTTCTCGCCGTCCGAGGTCAGAAATTCCGTCCAGCGCGACCGCATGTTCCCCGCAACGTGCTTCATGATGATGGCGATGCTGTTCGCCTCGGGATCCAGGACGGCGAACACCTGCTCACCCTCGATTTGAGCGATGGCCTTGTCCGCCAGGTCTTTCAACTTCCTGAGCTGGAGGATCGTGTCTTCGATGTAGTGCTTCTCGATCATCGTCTGCCTCCCGCCGGTGTCGAAGAGGCTACATTACCTCACTGACTCGCGATTCCTTCCGCTGCATACGCATCCAGGGCTTCCTGGTTGAAGCAGGCAAACACCACGCGCTCGATCGATCTTAGTTGTGACCCCGCGGCGCGAACCGTTTCGACCGCGACGCGTGTGGCAGCCTTCAGCGGATAGCCGTAGATGCCGGTGCTGATGGCCGGAAACGCGATGCTGGAAAGCGCTCCACGCTCGGCGAGCTCGAGCGATGCTCTATAGGCTGAAGCGAGCAAAGCAGGTTCATCGTCCCCTCCGCCGCGCCAGACGGGCCCGACCGCGTGAATGACGAACCGCGCCGGAAGTCGGAAGCCGGGCGTGATGCGCGCATCCCCCGTCGGACAGGGACGCAGCCGAGCGCAGGCGGCGGCAAGCTCAGGCCCCGCCGCCCGATGAATCGCGCCGCAGACGCCGCCACCCGGGGTCAGCTCTGTATTGGCTGCGTTAACGATCGCGTCGACGTCCAGCGTCGTGATGTCGACGAGGCGGGCTTCAAGGGGCACTGCCGTCCACCGAGGCCTCTCCGGCAGCCGGATCGGCGAGATCGGCCAGACGGTGGGCGTCTGTAAACGCCAGCGATTCCGAGTTCACGCAGAAGCGGAGCCTCGACGGCGGCGGGCCATCCTCGAACACGTGGCCCAGGTGCGCGTCGCACCGTGCACAGAGGATCTCCTCCCGCAACATACCGAACGCCCGGTCTTCGTGCGACCCGATGTTCTCGACGGCCACGGGCGCAAAAAAGCTCGGCCAGCCGGTACCCGAGTTGAACTTGGCGTCGGACGTGAAGAGCGGCAGGCCGCAGCAGACGCAGCTATAGACACCTTCGCGCTTATTGTCGAGAAGCGTCCCGCAGAACGGTCGTTCGGTCCCCTTCCCGCGCGCGACCTGGAACTGCTCCGGCGTGAGCTGCGCCCGCCATTCTGCGTCCGTCTTCTCGACGCGGGCCGATTCGACCGGCCCCACCAGTCGACCCTGGCGATCGAAGACTTTCACCTTCACGGCTGCGTCCTCGGCGGGCCCGCGGCACCGTACGCGCGCCGCACGTCGTCTTCGGTGAAGACCGCAAACACGAACGGCTGCGCTTCGAGAAACCGCGCCAGATCGCGGAGCGTCACGTTCAGCTGGGCGAGCCGTCCTGCGTCGATGAACAGCTGCGAGTTCTCCGGTTCGTAGCTCGTGACGAGCTTCTTCTCTGCCGGATCGAACTTCCGGTGCAGGTCCTCGATGAGCGCCGGCGCAAAGTGCCGACGCGCCGGCGGCCCGGACGGCATCCCGTGGTCGGCGGTAACGGCCAGCAGGTAGTTCTTTCCGACTTTGGCTTCCAGCGCCTTGAGCATGCGCGCCAGGTTCTTGTCCATCTCACCGAGCGTCACGCGCAGCTCGTTCGAATCCGGTCCGTATTGATGACCCACGTAATCCGCGCCCTTGAAATTCATCAGCAGAAGATCCGGCACATCGTCGGCACCAATCGGCTCGTGTTCGATCATCGCCGTCATCGCGTCGGCTTCGAAGGCTGGAAAGAGCGCGGATCGGCGGACCAGCGAGGGAGAATCGATCTTGTGGTTCAGCCACTCGCCTTTGTCCGACCAGAGCTCGCTCGCCTTGCGGTCGCGGAGATACTCCGGCAGCCGGTAACAGTCGGGGTTCGACACCCAGGCGCCGCTCGTCTCATCGTAGCTGACGAGCACGACCGGCACGCCATTCGGCTGACACGCGCCATGACCGGCCAGCGCAGTCGACGCGCGATAGGCGCTTCCCTGCGCCAGTACGATCGCCCGGCCCGTCGTGGACAGCTGCCAGACGTCTGAAAGCGTCAGCGCCATCAGCACCTGCGGCGCCATCCCGGCGAACAGATCCTGCCGCTTGCGGCGGACTCGGTCGTAGAAGTTGTTGCCAGTGACGCCATGAATCCGCGGGTCGGTGCCCGTCGAAATCGTGGCGTGGCCAACAGCCGTGTTGGAGGGAATCACATTCACCTCAGCCTGGCTGAACCACGCTCCACCACGGCGCAGCGCGGCGAGCGTCGGCATCAGGTCGGCGTGCCGGTCGAAATAATCCCGGCGCATGCCGTCGAGCACGAGGAGAAACACAGCGCGCGGACGGTCGAACCCGGCACGCAGCACAGGCAATGGGCGCCCCGTCGCCGTCGGCGGCATCGCGACGCCGAGTGCTGCCGCAAGCGTTGGCGCAACGTCCTGCTGGACGGCGGGCGTGGCGTACACGCCGGCCTTCACCGCCGGTCCGGCTAACATCACCGGAATTGCGACGTCGTACGGCCACGGCGTGCCGTGCATGAAGTCGACTTCCGGCTCCGGGCGCGTGATGATGTCGCCCTCCCGCGGCACGATCATCAGCTGACCGGTTCGCCCCGGAAAATAGGATCGGGCGAACGCGTCGAGGAACCGCTGGCGCGTTGCCGCCGGCCTCGAATCCTGTGTCGAGGCGATGCCAATTGACGCCAGAGCGACGACGGTGACAGCGCGGGCGATGAACTTCAACTGAGCACCCTTCACGACTCCTTTGCCTCAGCGGTCAGGCGCTTGACCGATGCGGTCACGAGCTTTTGAAGCGTGGGCACGTGAATGTCGGAAAGCCGCCTGATGTAGAGGCACGACTTGCCACACGAGATCTTGCCCAGCTTCTCGAGCATTGCGTCGTACGCCTCGAATCCCGACATGATGTAAAGCGTGATGTTCCGCTTGCGCGGCGAGAAGGCCGTCAGCATCCAGTCCAGTTCGCGGCCGCTCGCGTACTTGTAGTGAATACTTCCGAACCCGACGATGTTCGAGCCCCACATTTTGGGCGGAGCTTTCGTAGCTTTCCGCATGATGCCAACGAGCGCCTCGCAATCCTTGCGGACCCTCTCGTCCTTGATCGTGCCGAGGAACTCGTTCACCGCCCGGCCTGTTGGTTTGGTCTTGATGATCTCAGCCATCGATGTTCCACTCCCGACAAGATATCCCGCAAAGAGGTGACTGTCGTGACCATCACAGCCCGAACTGGCGGAGATGGTGATCGAGATGCCGGTGCTGGAGCACGCCCCAGGAGTGTCCCGAAATCCGGCCGAACGCACGACTCGGTGGCCACTCGGCGGCCGGTCCGCGCTCGGCGAAGCGCCGAATCAGATCCTGCAACCGGCTCACGTCGTCCTGCCAGGTGGTCGGGCGTGTGGTCAGGAATTCCGGTGGGCTCTGCGCCTTCCCCTTCGGCCAGGGCAGAACGTGGATGACGAGCCAGTTGATCGGCGCGTGCGACATCGGGCCCGACGCCGGCGCGGTCTGGAGCTCACCGAGGCCCTGACGAAGGCCGGCGCTCACGTGACAGACCATCTCCGGCGCGGTGAAGCGACCCCATTGCGGCGCGCGATCCGGCGTGAGGCGCGAGACGCGTTCGATGATCGCTGCGCGAGTGCGTGTGTCGAACAGGGATGCCATAGGCGCCGCATCCTAACACACGGGTTCCCGGGGCTGCTCGAGAAGACGGGCCGCGGTCAGCGCATAGATGATCGTGTACTGATAGATGCGGTCGATCTCGATCGTCTCGTGCGGGCCGTGCGCAACTTCCAGGAGGCCCGGTCCGTAGGCGAGCGCGGGGATCCCGTGACGCGCATACCATCTCGTTTCCAAGAGGCCGGGACACATCTCGAAGTCCGGACGCTTGCCGGTGACCGCTTCGGCACACTCCGCCAACGCTCGCGCGACCGGATGATCCTCCGAAACGCCGCACGATCTCCCCTCCTGAATGATCTCGACGTCCAGAAGAATACCCTCCCGGCGAACGTCGTCGAACAGCGCCAGGAGCTTCGCCTTTTCGGCCTCCAGATCCTCTTCGGGGTTGAAGCGTCTTTCCACGGTGAACGTGCAGGAGTCCGGCACCACGTTGAAGTTCGTCCCGCCCTCGACGCGGCCGCCGAGCATCAGAATCGATCGCGAAGCGGCCGCCGGAGCGATGCGGTAGCTGGTCCGTCGCTCTTCGACATCGGCTTTCAGAATCTGCAACGCCGATGCGACGTGCAGCATGCGTTCGAACGCGTTGATGCCCTGGTGCTGCAGCCCAACGTGCGCCGGCTTGCCCCTGACGGTGATTTGCAAGGTGATCGCGCCGCGGTTGGCGTTCCAGATCACGCCGCTTGTTGGTTCGGGAGTGAACATCGCGATGGCACCCTGCCCCAACATTCCGATCTCATCGAGATATCGCGAGCCTCCCCGGCCGCCGGTTTCTTCATCCGCAACCACGCACAGACCGACACGCCCTCCGAGCGGCACCGACTCTTCCTTGAGCAGATACGCCGCGTAAATCATCGCCGCCAGCGCCGCCTTCATGTCAGTCGAACCTCGCCCGTCGAGCCGACCGTTGTGCACGGAAGGCACAAACTGCTCGCGGCCTTGCGCGGGCACGACGTCGTAGTGGCCGTGGAAGTACACCGTCCGCGGACCATCGCCGTGAAACGCGATCACGTTGTGTCGGGGGCGATCGGAAGGCCCCGGCGCTTCGACAACCTGGTAAACGATCCCCAGGCGATCAAGCTCCTGGCGGATGCGACCGGCGCATTCCGTGTAGTAGTTGCCGGGCGGGTTCTCGGTCGGAATCCGGATCAGATCCTGGCTGAAAGCCAGGATGGCTTCCTTGTGAGCGTCGAGCGCTTTCGTCAGGGCGCGCTGCAGATCTACTGGCGGTTCGTGAGACAGCCCGGTCACTAGACGCGTTCCCTGTGTCGGATTTGGCTGATGCGCGATTTCACGAGGCGCTTCACGAGCGCCGCGGACGGCGGGTCGTCGAGCGGAAAACGGATGGTGCCCTTTGAAAACTTGTAGCCCTCGACCTCGGCAGAGTGCGCGCGGCGAATCGCCTCTCCGATCGGATACAGACTCGTGTGCTCTTTCCAGCCGGCGTACCACACGAGCGGCTGGCCCTCGAACCTAAAACCGGGAATTCCGTAACTGAACGCCTCGACGGCGCCGGGCGCCGCGGCGCGAATCGCCGCGCGCAACTTCCGGAGCTCCGCCCGCGTTTTCGGCGGCTGCGCCGCCAGATAGGTTCGCACCTGTTGCGGGACGTTTTTCCCTTCGGGCTTTGACGATGCGGATTTCATGGTCGGCTCCTACCGGTCGTCCGGAAGAACGGACTCTTCAGGCGCATTCGTCGGACTTTCGAACAACAGGTCATAGCCGTTCGGATCCGTGACCTGCGTCACCCACATGCGATTCCCGACGAAGGGACGTTTCGCGGCAACGCCGCGCGCGACGAGCTCGCGCCAGATCGCAACGGCATCCTTGCAAATGAAACAGATCGTGACGCCCTGACCGACCTCACCCTCCGGCAGATTCGCGTGCTGCCCACCTTTCCAGAACTCCTGCAGCATGATCGCCGCGTCGCCCAGCTCGAGCCAGCACCATCGGAGCTTCCCGTCATCCACCCACCGCGTTGTCACTGTGAATCCCAGGCCCTCGACGTAGAAGCGCAGGGACGCGTCCATGTCGTGGACCCAGAAGAATGGAACCGCCTGCTTGACGTTGGCTTCAGTCTTCGTTGCGGAGGTCATGGTTCCTCTCAAGTACTGCCCGCGCGCAGCGGGGACGCTCGATCGAACGCGTCGATCACATCGACAAACTCCGGAGGCAGCCGCTCCCGAACAGCTACAACGACAGTCCGGCGGAGATTGTAGCCAAAGCGCTGTATCAGTTCGCTTCGGATCTCCTCCTTCGACGCAGGAGGTTCCGCTCAGAATTGCGTACGCGGTCGCCACCGTGAGCACCGTGTCATCTGTGAAGCAGCACCGCGGATCGAAGAGCGGAAATTCAGTGGATTTCGTTCGACTGTGTTCGTGGACGGAACCGATGACATCGCCCGCAATCACACCAATCATGTTGTTTTCAGCCGAGCACAACGTCGATGTCTTCCCACTCCCGCCAGTATCTCCTGAAAGGGACCGCGCCCACGCTGTCGTAGAAGGGCTCGGCCGCGGGGCTGTCGCCATCGACGCAGACGCAAACCTTGCGGGCCGCGTTCTGCTGAAACCACTCCGCAAGGTGGCGAAGCAGTGCGGTCGCGATCCCTCGTCGCCGATAGGCAGGAGCCACAAACAGGTACTGAACCTCACCCGCGCACCCGTGGCGTGTCGTCAGATGCCCGGCAATGTAGCCGACGACGGCATCTTCGGCGAGCGCAATGAAGCCGGTGCGTGGAGGAAGCGCCTCCTGCGGATGATGCCGTCCATCGAAGTAGGCGGCCATTCGCGAGTCGGCGGAACCCGCGGCCGGGTCGGTCAACCGGCAATCGGCCATCGCCGGAACGTCGGAGGCAGTGGCCGTTCGGAAGTGAATATCTTCGATCACCGCGACTGCGTCAGCCAGATGCGGAACCGGAGACTCTCGGCGCCGCCGTGGGCGGATGACTTGCGAAACCGCTCGACGAGCTCGCCGCCGTTTGCTTCGATAACACGTCTCGACGCTGTGTTCGTGGCCTCCGTCGTGACCTCGACATACGCGAGCCCCTCGCTTTTCACATCGGGGAGAAGGAGCCGCAACGCACGACTCGCGTATCCACGCCGACGCTTCCAGGGCACCACCGAGTACCCGATGTGGCCCAGGCAGTACGGCGGAAGCTCCTCCGTCCCTGGCTGCCACCGAAAATTGATCGTGCCGCAGAACTCGCCGTCCCACATCCATCGCGAGTACCCCGGCAGCCGCTGGACCGTGGAACCGTCGGGCAGAACCACGGGCGGCCCCTTCGCCTCGCGGTCAACCTGCTCGGCCAGAAACCGTTCCTCGTTCTCCGCGATGCGTGCAAGATGCTCCATCGCCGCCTCCGGCCGGAGGTTGTCCGGCGACCAGCCGCTCTCAAGCGCATGAATGTACCCAGGCAGGTACCGAGCGGCAGGCCAGACCAGTTCTAAAGAGCCGTCCTCACGCGAGGTTGAGCGGATTTACGCGCGTCCTTTCCCGTACCAGCCGACGATACATTTTCTCGCGCCGTGCCACAAAGGATGAACAGGATGGTTCTCGAGCATCTCTTCTGCCTCTTCCACCGCGTGCCAGCTCCGGGTGCGAATCCTCATCTCCAGCCAGCTCTCTTGTTCCTCGCGAACCTCCATGACAAACACGAGGACGGTCAACCGAGAGTTCCATTTCTTGTAGTCGTAGGTGCCGATGGGATCGCCGATGAGTGGTCCGCGTATCCCCGCCTCTTCGAAGGCTTCAGTGAGAGCGGCCTCTTCCGGCGTGTCGCCTCGATCGATGTAACCCTTGGGGATTCCCCACTTCTTCGAGTCCACACGGCGGGTCAGACACACTTCCGGTCCCTTGAGACCGCGGCGAACGGGAATCACGGCAACCTGCCGCCGGGGGCTCGCCATCGTTACCGGTGATTTGACTTCGGCCCGCGGCCGAATCCGGCGACACCGCTCCAGAGAAGCGCCTCGACCACGAGCCAGGCTGCAAGCGCCAGGATCCCGAAACGTGGCACGGTTGCCACCATCAGGGCGATTGCGAAGGCGGCGAATGCCAGAAACCCCTTCCAATGGAACGTCACGTTCCCTCCCAGCTGAATCACGATGCTCCACACGGTTCTATCGCGACCGTAATGGCACCATGAGCGCGAGCAACCACGCCAGGAACGCGAGGGTCACCGCGACCAGCAACCACTCTCGCCGCGCTTTTGGCCGCACTCCCAACACATACGGTCCGGCGATACACAGCGCCGCAAGAATGAGAAACCACGTGGTGTGGGACTTCATGGGCTCCCACGTGCTCCGACGAACGACGCGGCAATATGGCCGTGTCCGCAAGATCAACTCGGTCCGGACCGGACCGAGTTGAATGTTGACACAACATCGGTGCCACTCGGCCGGCTGTTCATCGCATAGACCGTGGCCGTGTCGGCTGAACATCCGTCGAGCGGCCGATGCCCAGCAGCTTCGTGAGGTTCCCGCCGAGGATCGCTTCCTTGTCCGCATCGCGGAGAAACGGCGCCTCGAGCACGAGGTCGACCGTCGCCGGCCAGTCGAAGGGCACGTCCGTGCCGTAGACAATCTGGCTCACGCCCACCTCCGCGACGAGGTGCCGCAGTGCCTCCGTCGAGAACGCCATCGTGTCGATGATGATCTGCGATCTCAGGTACTCGCTCGGTTTCCGCTTGTTCGCGCAGTTCGCGTTGCGGCGCACCGCGCACGCGACTTCCGTGCGACCCAGGTAGGAAGGCAGGTAGCCGCCGGCGTGCGCCGCGCAGATGCGAAGCCCGGGAAATTTGTCGAGCGTCCCGTCAAAAATCAATCGCGACAGGAAGTAGGTCGTCTCGAGCGGATTGCCGATGATGTTGCCGAGATCGCCTCGGCCGTCGAGCGCGCCTTTCTTGATGAGGTTTTCCGCGCCGCCCGGGTGCATGAAGACCAGCACGCCGAGCTCCGCGGCTTTGGCCCAGAACGGGTCGTACTTCGGAAGTGAAAGATCCTCGCCATTCACGTGCCCGCCAATCGACGCGCCGGGGAGTCCGAGTCGCTGGACGCCATCCTCGAGCTGCTCGGCGGCGAGCTCGGGATGCTGCAGGGCGACCGATGCCAGCGCCACGAAGCGATCGGGGTGCGCTGCGACCCATTTCGCCAGTCCCTCGTTCTGCGCCCGAACGATCCGGCGTGCAAGATCGGGATTCGCCGCGTACCACCAATACCCGTTGATGCTCAGCGCCTGGATGTCGACGCCTTGCTGATCCATGACTTGGAGACGCTGCGGCCCGAGGATGCTGTTCCCCGTGGCACCGCCATTCCTCTCCAGCGCGGTGCCCTGCACGATGTCCTGCACGGGGACGACGCAATGCGCGTGCACGTCGATCACGCGAACCCGCCGGCCGCCCACCCGCACCTCGCGCCGTGCCGGCTTCCCCTGAAGCGCGGCGATCGCTGTCTCGCCGCCACATCGGGTCATCACATATGCGCCCGCGGCGCCCGCTACCGTTTCGCGAAGGAACTTACGACGACTTCGCACATCACCTCCCGAGCCGCATCTCATTCGTCAGCACAAAGCCGAGGCGCTCGTAGAGCCGCCGGCCAGCGTCCGATGCGTGAAGGACAATGCGCTGGATGCCGCGCGACGCGAGGGCATCCAGGACAGTCCTCATCAGTGTTTCGGCGACACCGCGCCGGCGCCAGGCCGGCTCCACGTAGACGTTGAGGACGATCGCTTCGGGGCCGAGCTCCAGGTCGGCGGCGGTGCGCGGACGCGGGAGGATCGGTCTGAGCTGGACACCGGCCCCTCCGATGGCCGTCGGCGGCTTGCCACTGTCTTCAGCGATCCAGGCGAGGTACTCGCCACGTGGCAGCGCATCGTCCAGGTACGAGGCAGTCGCCCGTTGGAGCGCGTCCTTCAGCTCAGGAGCTAACTGCCCCATGTCCCGGAACATTGCCACGCGGTGGTGCGCAAGGACGGGAATGTCGTCCACGCTGGCGTGGCGCACGGTGAATGACGCGTGAACGCCCCTCCTAGTCATCGACTCGAAGTTCAACACGCGTCATGCGGCTTCTTCTCCACCACCGCCCGGGCCCGGTCTTCCAGCGCCGCGAGCGCCGACTCGAGCGTTCCACGCATCCGCTCGATCGTCCCCTCGTCCGCATCCTTCGGGACCTCTATCGGCGCGCCGATGACCATCGCGGCATCTGCGAACGGCTTCGGCACCTGCGTCTGGTCCCAGCTCCTCGCGGTCCAGTGACGCGACGCCTCGACGTGGAACGGCACGATCGGGTTCCCGGTCGCTCCTGCGAGCCACACGGCGCCAGGCTGGGCGACCTTGGCCGGGCCGCGGGGTCCATCCAGCGTGAATGCGGCAGGCTTCCCTGCCTGCATGTCCCGCACGAGCTGCAGAAGGGCGCGCTTCGCGCCGCGCGACGTCGAGCCACGCGCCGTTCCATACCCGAACCGCTCGATGATTTGCGCGATCCACTCGCCATCGAAGTTCTCGCTCGTGATGACGACGATGCCGCGGCGGCGGAAGAAGTAGGTGGCGGGGAGGATGCGACCGTGCCAGAAGGCGAAGATCGGCTGGCGGCCCGACGCGGCGACGGCGTCGAGATGTTCGCGGCCTTCGACCGTCCAGCGAAGCGTCCGGCCGAGGAACGCCACGATCGGATAGCCGAATGTCGCAATGGACGCGGCTTTGAACCGTTGAGCGCGACTTAGCACGAGGATCGCAGTAACTGATGATCGCACAGAGCGCGAGTCTTTACCGCGCACCAAGTCGAGCGAGCCAGTCACGCGCCGCATCACGGGTGTCGAACACTCCGAAATGCTGGCGAAGGCGCTCCTCGGCGACCATCTCGCTGAACCGGCTGCTGAATGGCACGGACCCACCGGGGCACACTACCGCGAGCCGCACTCCATAATTGCGCAACTTCTGGAGTACTGCGCCAGCCTCACCAGAACTCAGGTCGAAGAACTTCTTGGTGAGGTTTTCGCCGTAAAGAAGCGCCAACCGGACGTCGTTTGAGAAGCACGCCTCGATGAGCCGGTTCGCGTCGTCGACACGCGACATGAACGACTGACCCTGTACACCCTCTACAAAGCTGATGCCGTGCTCGCTGACGATCGAGAGGTCCATTGTGCGATTCGACTCAGGAAGCATCGGAGCTTTCACCGCCGCGCGAACTTGAGGTGCGTCACATGCCTCCGACGCCGAGCGGGTTGTCCACGCTCTGAATCGGCCCGGCGACGAACCCGTCGAGCGACATCGAGCTCCTGAAGCGGAGCTTCGACATCGCCTAGCGCCGCTGCCACCGGATGTCGACGCCCTCACTGGACCCGAGCGCGGTGCGAAGCAGGTTCAGGAGATGCTCCGTGGCCCGCCCGTCGCCCAGGAGGTCGACCGTGGACGCGTCGATGTAATAGTCCTGGTCTTGGGTGGATTCTTCTTCGAGACCGTCCTGAAGGACCTTGAGATCGGCTTCCGTGATGCTGCCAAGCAGCTGGTTCGTAGATGCGTTATAGAGATCAATCATTCTCGCCTCTCACCACAAGCTTATAGTTAACCAGGAAGGTGAGCGCCGTGGAGATTCCCCCACCCGACTTCGATTCGACGATTGCGGACTTCTACGATCGAGTTTCCGAAGAGACTCGTCTCGAACAGGGCCCGTTTCTTCTCGAAGCGCTGCGCACGCGGGCACTGATCCTGCGATATGCGCCGGCGGCGCCGGCCACGGCCGTCGACATCGGCGGTGGCGCCGGCGCATATGCGCTCTGGCTGGCGGAGGCCGGTTACACGGTTTACCTCATCGATGCGACGCCGCGACTCGTCGCCGAGGCGCGCCTGCGGAGCGCCGCTCAGGCGCGGCCGCTCGAGTCCTGCGACGTCGGAGACGCCAGGGCGCTGCAATTCGCCGATGGCATGGCGGACATAGTCCTTCTGCTGGGGCCGCTGTACCATCTCACCACTCCTGCGGATCGCGCCCGCGCGTTCTCTGAAGCAACGCGCGTGCTCAAGCCCGGCGGTCGCCTGTTCGCCGCTGGCATCTCCCGCTTTGCCTCGGCGCTGGATGGCCTGTCGCGGGATCTGTTCCGGGATCCTGCGTTTGCCGCGATCGTGGAGGACGATGTCCGCGACGGACAGCACCGGAATCCTACAAGCCGGCTCGACTACTTCACCACAGCGTACTTCCATCGTCCTGACGGCCTCCGCGAGGAAGCGCTCAACGCCGGCCTGCTGATTGATGGGCTGTTCGGCGTAGAAGGCCCCGGCTGGCTGCTCCCGGACGTGAGCGCGCGACTCGAGGATGCGCGCCGGCGAGCCGATTTGCTGAGGATTGCCCGCATGTTCGAGTCGGAGCCGTCGGTGCTTGGCGTCAGCGCGCACCTGCTCCTGGTCGGTCGCAAGCCGCCGACGTCGTCGACATGAGTGGCTTCAGCGCTGGTCGCGCTCGACGTGCGGGACGAACTGTTCCAGGGCGTCCGGCCCGGCCGCATCAAGCGACTTCGCGAACGAATACTGCGTTTTGATGTTCGTGTAGCCCAATCGCTCGTAGAAGCGATGCGCGTCTGCCCGCGAGGAGCTCGACCAGAGGCGGACGATTCGACAGCCCTGCTCACGCGCCCAGTCCTCGGCGCGCGCCATGAGCAGACGGCCGACTCCCCGCCGCCGGTGATTCGCCGCAACCACCAGACCGGCTATCCACGCAAAGCGGGCCGCCTCGACGAACTCGGCGATCGCGACGTGCAGCCACCCGACCGGTTGGTCGTCGATTTCAGCTATGAGGAACCGTCGATCCGGACGCGGCAGGATTCGATGGAGCCTTTCTCTCAGCACTCCAGATTCGACACCATACCCAAGTTCCGCTGTCAGACGCCGGATGCCCTCAGCGTCCGACTCCTCAGCGATTCGAATCAGGCACCGTGCCATACGTTCCATACAACCGCAAATCGGCAAACAGGTACAGCTCGTTGCCTTGCGCCTCGGCTGCATCGAGCGCACGGCGAATCCGGTCGATGCCTCGTTGATACTGCTCGTCGGTGAGAACGGCGAGCTGCGAGGTCATGTGCCTGGCGAGCCGTCCCTCTTCGAGCGCCGCCCGCGCCGAGAGACGAGCCGGCGAGTGCTGCACAACGCGCGTGCGGACATCGACGAAGCCAACGTCCGTCATCCACGCTCGAATCTGGCGGGCCGCCGGATAACGGCGTGTGTCGATGTCGACAACGGGCTCGAAATACTCGTAGATATACCAGCGATCGACGCCGGTGTGCGGATCCAGCCCGATGGTCATCAGCTGTCCGACCGGGCAAAGCACACGGCGCGCCTCGGCGAAGAACCCGGCCTTGTCGTCGAAATGATGCAGAGCGTTGATGCAAAAAAGGCGCTCGAAGCTCCCGTCGCTCCACGGAAGCTTTTCGGCTCTCGCGTGCGCGAGCGCCGCTCCTGGAGCCTGGACCCGCGCATAGTCGAGCATGTTCCACGAGGCATCCACGCCGGCGACGCGATGGCCACCTTCTGCCAGCAGGCGGAGCCAGTGGCCCGTCCCGCAGCCGACCTCCAGCACTGGGCCGGGTAGGTTCCGGCCAACGAAGCCACGCAACGCGTCACCGACACCTGAGTAATCGTTGACGAGATATCGGCGGTCGTAGCTCGCGGCGATCGAATCGTAGTTCAGGGTCACTTGTCCCACCACCTGGACAGACCCTCACCGACGGGCCGTGGATGATCGGCGTAGTGCGAGGTGTCGTTGAACAGCATCAGCCGCGCGCGAACAGCGTCGCGAAAATCGAGCACATTCATACTCGCGGGCGCCTGATCGAGCCGGTCGCGGTACCCGCGTGGGTCGAACCCGAGCAGGCTGCTGAGCACCAGCCGAATCGTGGCTTTGTGAGAGACGACGACCACGCGCTGACCCTGGTGGCGAGTGACGATCTCGCGAACTACGGGCAGCGCGCGCGCGAGGACCTCAACGCCTGACTCACCGCCTTCGGGAGCGAACGTGAAAGGATCTTCCTCCCACGCCGCATACTCGCCAGGATAGCGGGCCTCGACCTCCTTGCGCGAGAGTCCCTCCCAATGGCCGTGGCCGATCTCGCGAAGGCCATCGCGTGGTTCTATGTCCACTTCGCAGGCCCCGGCAATGATGCGTGCGGTCTCGACGGTTCGTGAAAACGGACTGCAGTACACCGCTGCCATGCCTTCGTGCCGCAGCCGTTCGCCGAGCCGTTCTGCCTGCCACCGTCCTTCATCAGACAGCTCCGCGGCCGCGCCTGAGTACCGATCTTCGGCGGTGAGCTCCGTCGCGCCGTGACGAACGAGGTAGACGCGGGTCGCCTTTGGATTGGCGGGATCGGCCGTCACGGCGTGCGCACCGGGCCGAGTCGCTGCACGACCTTGCCGTCCGGGTCGAGGAACTCGATGCTCGCCGCGCCGTCAGCTTCCACTTTCAACGCCAGCCGGTTGCGACCTTCGGCGTCCGACAGGACCACCGTCGCGGCCCGTTCGCGCGTCTTGCCCACGAGCACGCGCTGCGCCGGCTTGGGCGCGGCGGCGCGCGCCTTGGCGATCGCCGCGTCGCGCTTCTCCTTGTCCGAAATCGCGTTCGCGGCGTTCAGCTGCTCGACGAGATCGCTCAGCGGGGCGTCGGGCCGATCCCACACCTTGAAGCCGGCGCTTCGTTGACCGTTTTCCTCCGCGTAGTCGAAGCCGATCGTCTGGTCCTGTCCAAGCTGATCGAACATGATTCCCGCGTTCGCGACACGCTGACCGTCTTTCTCGCGGCCCCGGAGCGTCAGCCCGCCCGCTTCGTCCCCCTGGTCGTTGAAGAAGATGAAACCGGCAACCGGCCGCTGCCGCTGGATGACCTTGCCTCCGATGATGCCGGGATGCATCCGGTCCTTGTTCGAGATGACCAGCCTGAGCGTGCCGTCGGCATCCACTATGTTGATGCGCTCCGCCGTTATCTCGCCGAGGTTCTGCGGCTTCGCGGGCTGGCGAAACGCGGACGCCGTAAGGACCGTGAAGACGATCAGGCTCGTGACGACGTAGGCGTGCAGGAGGCGCAGCTGGCGGCGAATCGAGCGCGTCATTCGGTCCCTCCTCGTGGCTGCCATTCTTGCGGTCGAAATCCCCGGCCCCGCTCTCCGTGAAAGACGGAGTCGAGCACCTCGCCGACCCAGGTCGCCTTGGGCAACTCCCTGGCCTCATCCTCGTTCACGAATCGCAGCTCCAACAGTTCGGTGGAGTCCGGGCGCGAGGTGCCGCCGGTGAGGGTCGCTTCGAAGGTCGCCGTCACATATGACGCCCGATCCCCATTTTCGGTAGCGAACGATGAACTCGGGCCCTCCAAACACGCCGACGAGGCGGGTCAGTCGAACGATGAGACCGGTTTCTTCGAACATCTCGCGCACTGCCGCATCGGCGGGAGTCTCACCCGGCTCGATGCCGCCACCGGGGAGAAGCCAGACGTTGCCTTCCGCGTGACGTGCCAGAAGGATTCGACCGTCGGCGTCACGCAGCGCGATCGACACCGACGGCAACTGGAGCAGCTCCTCGCCGCCGACCAGCACACGAAGCCGTCGAACGTAATCCGGCACGGGTCTACGCGGGATCGCGATTTACGGTGTCGATGGAAAAGGCAGGCACGCACACGGCGACATATTCGGCGCCACCCGCTTCAGGTGTGCTGTAGCGAATCCACTCGCCCGGCGCCGTGACGACCGCCTGACCCGCACGCACGTCCAGCACGCCGCCTTCGAACTCCACGCGCATCGTCCCACGCAGGACGATGGTGATTTCCTCGAACTGAGGCCGTTGTCCCGGCTCCCGCCAGCCGGCCGGCGACACCATACGTGCGACGCTCACGGAGGTGTGCCCCGAATTGACGCGGCCTGCATACTCCTCAATCCGTTTTGGTGGTGTACCGGCGGCGGCGACGACGGTAGGCGCGTCGATGAGTCGAGGCATGAGGCTGGCAATTGTACTTGGTGCCAGCCGCGCACGCACCGTCAGCGGTTTCGCCGCGCGAGCTCCTGCAGAAGATCCGATACTTCGGAGATTGCATCGACCGCCTCGGGCCTTCCCTGACGGCCAGCGTTCGCTTCGGCGCTGGCGAGCATCCGGTACAGCTTCGCTCTCGGATAGTCCCGAGCCAGCGCCACTTCGTCGCCCTGGGCCACGCGGCTGAGAAAAACTTTGACCGTGGTATCCCTCCCCAGCGCGACAAGATACGGATGCAGAAGAAGACGTTGGCGGAGGTACTCCGTCGAAAAGCCGGCGACCTTCTGCGCCAGATCGTCCCTGGCCCGGGCACTCGCGCGTGACGCCGCCCGCGCTCCGCCGACAACTTTGTAGACGAGCAGACCGACGAAAAACGCGCCAGCGCCCAGGAGGAGAATGAGGATCGCGTTTTCCATTAACGATCTATCGTGGACTCGTCAGCGCGGCGCCCGCAGCATTGGGACAAGCGGCGGCGACGTGCCCACTTGAATCGTGCCGAGCGCTTTGAAGCCGTGGCGCAGGTAGAGCGAGATGTTTCGCGGGTTCGTCGACTCCAGGTACGCCGGCAGGTGCTCGCGATCGCACTCCTGCAGCGCGAAGGTCATGAGCGCAGCGCCGTACCCCTTGCCCTGGTGCGCCGGATCCACACCAATCAGCGGCAGATACCAGTGCGGCCCCGCCGGATGGTACTTCGCCATCTGCTCGAAGATCGCCAGCGAGGCGTCGCGGATCGACGCCGGAACCGTGCGCTCGACGATCTCGCCCAGCGTCGCCTCGTCCGGATGCACCCCGGGACGAAGCCACAGGGCCGCGCCGGCATAGTCGTCCGAGCAGTAAGCACTGTCGTGCGTGAAGGCACTGCCCCCGAATGCCCGCACCAGGCTCGGCATGTTGGAGAGGTATTGATGCGACTCCGGCCAGTTCCATCTGGCGATCGGATCCGCGGCGAACGCCAGGACCACGGTATCAATGGCGCGCGCCTCGTCAGCCGGCGCTACGGTTCGAATCGTCGGAGATGGCACGCGTCAACCTCCGCCAACTAGCCCCGCGCAGCCCCCAACCCGTTCCTGCAGCAATGGGCGCGCGAAATCCCAGTGCATCTCACCGAAGTACTGCTCGCGTCTTGCCGCTGACGCGTACTCGTAGCTTCCGATGTCGCTGCTGTCATGAATCGGTGCATTCGGCAGAAGCAGGTGCACGAACTCGTGCACCGCCGCGCGGCCGACTCCTCGACCGATCGCCTCGACCAAAACGGAGCGCGCGGCATCCTCAGGTGCGTAGCCGACAGCGCTGCTTGCCAGCCAGGAAAAACTGACCGCGCCCTGGCCGCCGAGTCCGAACGCCGATCGCGATTCGGCCGGGATCGACACCGGGCGGCGGAACCTCAAATCGCGAAGCTCCTGCACGACCCGGACCTGGTGTTTGGCATCGCGGCGGTCCGAGAACGTGATACCCAGCTCACGAAAGGCATCGGCCAGCTCAGAGCGGGAGACGGAGGCAATCGTCTCCATTTCCTGCGTCGTGAGCGCCCCACCGAGTTTGTGTGAGCTGAAAGCGACGTCTTCGAACCAGAACCCCGCGTCGATGGCGCGACACGCCGACCGGGCGGCCACCAGCCAATACGATGCGCCGGCGACGACGACCATGCAGCCGAAGAGGACGAGCTGGCGGGGCGCGATCATAGGGAGCGATGTGCGGTCAGTGGACCGCGCTCCATCGCCGATCGGCCAGAACAACCGACGTTTCGATCTGCCGCTCAGGAATCGACCAGTAGGTACGGAGCAAGCGATCCTTGTCGGCGGGCGGCACGAGCGTGAAGCCATTCCGCCGGTAGAAATCGATCGCCCACGACGCATCCGCCCAGGTGCCAATCAATACAGGCTTTGCGGTCAGCGTCTCGACGTGCCGCAGGAGCTTCGTTCCGACTCCCTTCCGCTGCGTCGTCGGCGCGACATACGCATGGCGTATCAACGCGACCGCGCCTTTGTCCTGAAGCCCTATCACTCCCAGCACCTGCCCCTCTTCCTCCGCCACCCAGAAGGTGATGCCGTTCGCAATCTCACTGACCAGTTCCTGTTCCGGCATGTACGGCTCGTGCCACCGATCGGCGGGGATGACTCCGCGGTAGGCCTGCGCTGCCTCGTTGATGATCGCGAGCACGTGTTTCAGATCCGTATCTTCAGTTCGTCGTATTCGCATGGCATGCCCCATTACGATCGCTCGAATACCCAAACATTGTCCTGGTCTCGGCCGCGACCACGAAGCTGTTCCGACGCTCGAACGCGGCGCCCGCCGTCCTGCAGCTCATAACGAAAGGCGATTGTCATCTCGCCATTCTGGCTCTCGATTCGCCACGTGGCCACGAGCGCATCTCCGTCCCAGCGCAGCGTCGACACGGTGCGGCGTCCTCCTTCCGTGCTGACAATTTCGCGACCATCGGTCTGTAGCTCGTATTTCGTTTCGAACGGCTTGCCGTCGAGCACGATCGTCATTTGACACTTGAAGTTGGGCTCGTGGTGCTCGATCCGCAGCGTCCCACTTTGCGCGACAGGAGCGACGGCAGGGCTCAGCACCGAGGCTTCCCGGTTCAGCCGCCATTCGCCCGAAAAATCGGGCTTCTGCTGCGCGCCTCCTGTCATTGTGCCGGCCAGGACGACGACGGCAGCGATGAAGATCGACCCTTGCACCGACAGATCGCCGTTCGCTGTTGGGTTGCTGACCATGAACATCTCGCAACTAGATCAGACCCTCTAGCTGACCACCGCGCGGGCGAATGCGAGCCACGTGTCAGTGCCAGCGATCGCCAAGCGCAGGGGCTGCGAAGCAACCACGAGCATTCCACCCCAGATGTTGGCTGGATGTACTCGGCCTTGCGATACGAAATCGTGGACAACGCCAGCCACGATGAAGACGTCGGTCGTGGCGAAAAATGCGGTCGGCCCATTCGCCATGATGGCGAACGGCCACCGGGCGAAGGCGGCGCCAAGGATGGAAATCGTGGCCAGAAACATGAGTCGTTTGTGAACATCGCGACGCCGGCGATAGTACAGACCAGCGGCGGCCAACATGCCGAACACGAACATGTCACCGAACGGAATCGCCAGGAACTGGAGTGCCCCCACGTTGCCGCCTGCAAAGTTACGCCGTGCCGACACGATCGCGATTGCGAGGCCAATCACGATGACCGCGCCCGCAAGCCCTGCGCCGCCGGCTCCGAGCCGACGATGGAGGTCGACGCGGTGTCCAGCGATGAGAGCGGTCTGTGCCACGAACAGCAGGACCCAGCCTGAAAAGACAAGGCCGTGGACATGGTAAAGAAGCGGCAGCGGCGGCGCGTGAAAATATCCCTTGAGGAAGTAGGTGGGGGCGAAGCCGACAAAAACCGCCACGACGATGGCTAACGACGCCCCGGTGTAGAAGGCGCGCTCAGTTCGGGTGCCGATCAGTACCGACGCTTCTGGTGCCATATTTCCACGGGTCCATGATGCAGCACGTCGTGCGGAGCACGCAATTCGACGGGTTGACCCTACACTCTTCCGATTTCAGCGGCCTGGCGCAGGATGAGGAGTTTCGGTTTCCGGCGGACCAAGCACGTACGCGGTCAGAAACCGAAGTTGGTTCCTGCCCGCATCGGTCTCGAACACCTGGCGGTAATCAACAGACAGTCTCACGGCATGAACCGAACCCGTCCGCCTAAGGTCGACGCCGCCCCCTACCTGGAGAGCAAAGCGTCCGGATTCGAAATCGCGATCGCTCACGCCGGATCCCTTCCAATACGCTCCAAGCAGAAGATGGACAACCGGC
>DATAEE010000044.1:0-57015 GCA_036258175.1 Vicinamibacterales bacterium | reverse complement strand
CGCCGGGACCCGTCGGGTTCGGCACCAGATCGGTGACGGTCGGCCGCGTCGACTCCAGGGTCTCGGCCACGCGGGCGGCCAGCGACGCGAGGACACCTTCGGCGGGCATTGCGGGCTCGGCGAGCAGGACGCGCCCTTCGTGGTCGGTGATAAAGACCGTGTCAACCCAGCCAATCCGTCGATGCGCAGCGCGCAGCGCGGCGCGCAGTTCGCCGTTCTCCTGGGTCATCTCGATCCGCGGCTCGAGCGTCACCTGCTGCAGCGCCGCGAACGCCGCGACGATCCCTGCGTCCAGATGGGCCGCGAGCGCCGCCGCGGCCAGCCGCCGCTCTTCGACGACGCGCATCTCGCTGCGCGCGATCGCCACCTCGCTCACCACTCCCGCCGCCAGATAGGACGCGACCATGCCGGCCGCGGTCAGGACCAGCAGCCGCCCCTGAAGTCCGTGGCGCCAGCCCGCGCGCGTCGTGCGCTCCTGCATACACCACGCTCAGCCAGTCTTCACCAGGGGAGTGTCCCGCTTGGCGTCTCGCGCGGCCGTCATCCGCTCGTACTCGAGCGGGTGTTCGTGCCGCATCCGCTCTTCGCTGATCCGGCCGGTGAAGATACTGCCGTCGAACGGAAAGACGTCAGGGCTGAGGTGCGCGTTGTAGATGTGCCAAGTGATGATCACCAGGAACGCCATCAGCCCCTCGTTGCTGTGCGCGACCTTCGACACCGGGATGAGCTGCCCGGGCAGGTATTGTGCGAACGTCGCGGGCCACAGCAACACGATCCCGGTGCCGATTACGACGAGCGAGCCGAGCAGCATGCCCCAGTACTCGAACTTCTGGCGATAGTCGTAACGATCGAACCTGGGATGCGTCTGCACCAGGCCGAGGTAGTACTTGACCGACATGACGGCATCAGCGAAGTCCTTACGGTCCGGTACGAGCGAAAGCCGGGCTCGCCGCGTGGCGACCAGCCAGGCCGCGCCGGCGAGGTGCAGGATGGTCAGCGCGGCAAACAGCAGCCCGGACGCGCGGTGCAGCCAGCGCGCTCGCTCGACGCCGCCCACCATGTCGATCGTCCAGCGCGCCCAGCCCTGCTCGAAGAACTTCTGCGGCAGCCCGGTCACGCAGAGAAGGAGGAACACCAGCATGATCGCGAGGTGCTCGGCGCGCCGCCACGGCGAGAATCGGACGATGGCTTCGTCGCTCATCGGTTGACCACCACTCTCCAGAGGTGCAGCAGAATCTGCAGGCCCAGCCCCCCGACCATGAACGGAATCAGGATCGCGTAACCGATCTGGACGAGCCACACCAGGGGAAACGCCGCCAGGCTCGGCTCGTAGTGCGAGAGCCAGGCGTCGGGGAAGTTCTCCGTCGCATCGGCATGGCACTGCTGGCATGTTTTCACGAGGTTCGCTTTCATGACCCGGGATCCGGGCGCATCGGTCTTCGTGATGTCATGCACGCCGTGACAGTCGGTGCAGCGCGCCACGAATCGCCCCTCCCCCATGCCGGGAGCCGTCCGACTGAGCGACGCCGTCATCCCGTGGAAGTCGGTCAGATAGGTCTGAACCACTCGCGGCGACATGCCGTACTTGGCCGCCAGCGCAGGGTTCGCATGACACTGCGCGCAGAGGTCCGGCGTCCGGGGGTTCCACGCCGGATCGCGCGGGCCGCCGATGTCGTGCGCGCGATGGCACGACACGCAGGTCGGCAGATCCGGGTTCGGGGGCTTGCCGTTGGTGCCGTGCACGCTGTGGGCGAAGGTGCGGCCGACTCCGCCATGGCAGCGCTCGCACGCCGCCCGGACGTCCGCGCTCGGCGTCTGCGTCGTTTTGATCTCGTGCGAACCGTGGCAGTCGATGCAGACCGGCGCCGTCGCGTCGCCGCGCGCGAGCGCCGGCTGATGGATGCCGCCGAGGGTCTGGCTGTAATTGGTGAAGTGGCAGCGGCGGCACTGCTCCGACGTCGCGAGGCGGAGGTCGCGCACGGTCTTGACCTTGAGCTCGGGATGCGGCACCTCGGCCTGCGCGGGATGGCACTCGGCGCACTTCACACGCCCGCCGTGGACCGACGCCGCATGCGCCGCCGGATCCACGAAGAGCGCCAGCGTCTCGCCGCCCGCGAGCGTCATCGCGAGATCGCGATCGTTGTGGCAGTCCGTGCACATCGCCGACGGATCGTCGGCCTGCGCCGGCTGGGCGGCAGAGCGGCCGGGCGCGAGCGCGAGAGCAGTGAGGAGGCAGATACCGAGCAGCAGTGCGGTCGTGAGCGGCCCGGTCGGACGGATCTTCATGCCTTACCCGAGAGCGAAAGCCGTGCCGCCGTTTTGCCGCTGCATGCGTGAGTTAGCGTCGGCCCGCCGCACTCTACCCACGGGTTTTCGGCGTCCGCCGCCGAGGGCCCGGCAACGAAGACGGCACCAACGTTGCTCCTCCGGATCTGTCGAGGGAGGACAGCCATGGCCGTCAAAGCGCTCAGATGCCCCGTGCTCGGTGGAACGGTGATGCGGGTCACCGACCTCGAAGGCCAGACGACGGCGATCATCTGTGACGAGTACGACAAGCCGACCGGAGAATGCCGTGTGAAAACGCGTGCGGCGACCGGCGGACCGCTCGCGCAATTCCTCGAGCGCGCCGCCGAAGATACGCTGGCGACGCGCTCGATCCGCTGCGAACTGCAGTGATCGGAATGATCTACTCAACGAGCTCCGGCTCGGGCCGCGCGTTCCGGTAGATCAGGATCGACCGGAGCGCCTGGAGGATCGCCTCCGATGTGGGGGCATCCGGCGCCAGCGCCCGCACGATGATGTCGTCGAGCGACAGGATCCCCAGCAGCCGGCCCGTCTCGGACAGGACTGGAAGCCGTCGCACGTGATGCGCCTGCATCGTCGCGAGCGCTTTCTTGATATCGTCGTCGGGCCCGCAGCTATAGACAGTGCGGGTCATCGCCTCGCGCGCCGCCACGTTGGCGGGCTTCCGGCCCGTCCGGACGAGCGCCATGCTGATGTCACGGTCGGTGATGATCCCGACGACGGCACCCGCCGGCGTGACGACCGGAACCGCTCCACAGCCGGCATCCAGCATCTCGGTCGCGACCTTCGGCAGGCTCGTGATCTCGAGGCAGGTCTCGACCTCACGGGTCATGATGTCTTTTACTTTCATGGGAATCTCCTTTCGAAGGCGTGTGCGCGACACGCACGGCCGTCGACTACATGGGTGGCTCGGTTCGGACGACTTCGTACCGCGTGTGCAGGAAGGCCACGATGTCGATGAGCTGCTTGACGGTCATGACATCGCCGTACTCGCCCATGCGTGAGCGGGTGCCGGCCGTCAACAACTCGGGCGGAAACCCCGCCGCGATCGTGTGCGACGGATTGACGATCGCCGTCAGCAATTCGCCATCGGTGCGCTCGTACGGCCAGGCACCGCCAAGCGTCACGGGAACTATGGGATCGGCGACAGGATCGGGCAGCGCGACACCGGCCACGCGATGGCAGCTGTTGCACTTCAGATCCACGAACGCCTGCCGACCGGCCGCCGGACTTCCATCGGGCAGACGCAGGCCGATCGCCGACTTGCGGCCGCCACACGCGCCGGCCGCTAGAAAGACGACCACAAGAGCCGCGGCGAGAATGCCTCGGTCGCGCATGGAGCACCTCCTTCACGCGTTCGTTATGCAATCGGCCTGCTCGCCGCCGTGTGCCGACCGGTCCGGCGCGGCGCTTGCTTATGGAACGAGCGGCGGTCGGTGATTGAACCGAATCGCTCCGCGCGTGCGGGACTCGGCGGCGCGTCGTTCGTGCTCCAGAAACCGTATGGGCTTCTACCACGAGACGGCCGCAGGGGTTCTTCACCGGAACGTCGGCGTTTGACGCCGAACTCCCACGCCGGCCGCCAATCCCCAGCCACCCCCAATTGCGTCCGCGGCGTCAGCCGCGTCCCGATTTTCCCGCGGCGGTGCGAGATTTTCCGCGCGACGTCCGTCCCGAGCGACGGACTCCAGGTTGCACTCCACTCGTCCTGTCGAGGCACGATCGTTCGATGCATGCCATGGCATTTACCCGGCCCGGCCTTCGAGGCGTCGAGGCCGTTGACGTCGAGACGCCGGTGCCGGGCCCGGGTGAGGTCCTCGTCCGCGTCCTCGCCTGCGGCGTCTGTCGCACCGATCTGCACGTCGTCGACGGCGACCTGCCGGACCCGTTGATTCCGGTGATCCCCGGGCATGAAATCGTGGGCCGTGTGGAACGCGTCGGCTCGGAGGTCCGGACGTTTGCTCCGGGCGACCGCGTCGGCATCCCCTGGCTCGGTCGATCCTGCGGGACGTGCGAGTACTGCCGCGCCGCGCAGGAGAACCTGTGCCAGGATGCTCGATTTACGGGTTACCAGATCAACGGCGGGTACGCCGAGTATGCCGTCGCGGACGCCAGATTCTGCTTTCCGCTCCCGGCGGCGTACGACGATCAGCATGCCGCGCCGCTGCTCTGTGCCGGTCTGATTGGATACCGCGCCTATCGGATGGCGGGGCCCGGGACGCGAATGGGTATCTACGGGTTCGGCGCCGCCGCCCACCTGATCACGCAGGTCGCCATCCATCAGGGGCGTGAGGTGTATGCGTTGGTGGCGCCTGGGGACGATCAGGCGTTGCGCTTCGCGCGCGAAGTGGGCGCGACGTGGGCGGGACCCTCGAACGCGCCGCCACCCGTCCCGCTCGACAGCGCGGTGATATTCGCTCCCGTGGGCAGCCTCGTGCCCGAGGCGCTCTCACGCACGAGACCCGGGGGCGTCGTGGTCTGCGCAGGCATCCACATGAGCGACATTCCGGCCTTCCCGTATCGACTCCTGTGGGAAGAGCGGATCGTCCGATCGGTCGCCAATCTGACCCGCGCCGACGCGAGGGAATTCCTGGCGCTCGCAGCGGACGTTCCACTTCGAGCGCGCGTTCAGATCTATCCGTTGAGCGAAGCCAACCGCGCGCTCGACGACCTGCGAGCGGGACGTCTCTCGGGCGCCGCGGTCCTGGTGCCCGGGGGAGTGGCGCCTCGAACATGACGGCCGCCGATCGCCCCGACGCGCCGCCGGATGCGATCGTCTTCGACATCCGGGAGCTCACGAAGATCTACCGCATGGGTGAGGTCGAGGTGCAGGCGCTCCGGGAGGTTTCGCTGACGCTGCCCGAGGCCGAGTTCGTCGTGCTGCTCGGTCCGTCCGGATCGGGCAAATCGACGCTGCTGAACATCATCGGCGGTCTCGACGTTCCGACGAGCGGACAAGTCCTCTATCGCGGCGCGGATCTCACGCAGGCGGACGAAGCGGAGCTGACCGCGTATCGCCGCCGCCACGTCGGATTTGTCTTTCAGTTCTACAACCTGATTCCCAGCCTCACGGCGCTCGAGAACGTAGCCCTCGTCACTGAAATTTCGAGCGAGCCGATGGCACCGGAGGAGGCGTTGGGCCTGGTTAACCTCGACGCGCGACGGGATCACTTTCCGGCGCAGCTGTCCGGCGGCGAGCAGCAGCGGGTCGCGATCGCGCGCGCGATCGCCAAGCGCCCGGCGGTCTTGTTGTGCGACGAGCCGACGGGCGCGCTCGACATCTCGACCGGGGTGGTCGTGCTCGAGGCGCTCGCCCGCGTGAACGTCGAGCTCCGCACCACCACGGTCATCATCACGCACAACGCCGCTATCGCCGCGATGGCCGACCGCGTCATCCGGCTGGCCGACGGCCGCGTGACGACGGTCGAGAAACGAACCGGCGCGAAGCTCTCCCCGCGCGAGCTGGTTTGGTGAGCCCATGACGATCTCCGCGCTGAACCGCAAGCTGCTGCGCGACCTTCTGGCGATGAAGGGTCAGGCGTTTGCGATTGCGATGGTCGTCGCAGCCGGCGTCGCGATGTATGTGATGTATCTCGCGAACTTCGCGTCGCTCCAGGAGACGCAGCGGGCGTATTACGCGCGTCAGCGATTCGCCGACGTGTTCGCGTCGCTGAAACGCGCGCCGCTGGCAGTGGCTGCGGAGATCGCTGCTATCCCCGGCGTGTCTGCGCTCGAAGCGCGCGTCGTCGCGAACGTGACGCTGGACCTCGAACAGCTCGACGAGCCCGCGAGCGGACGGCTCGTCTCGATCCCGGCCGATCGACGGCCGACCGTCAACGACGTCTTCCTCCGGCGGGGGCGCTGGATCGATCGGGGACGCCCCGATGAAGTGCTGGCGAGCGAGGGGTTCGTGACCGCCCACGGTCTGGTGCCGGGCGACACGGTATCGGCGATCCTCAACGGCCGGCTGCGCCGGCTGGCTATTGTCGGCGTGGCGCTGTCGCCCGAGTACATCTACAGCATCCGACCGGGCGAGCTGGTGCCGGACGACAAGCGTTTCGGCGTGTTCTGGATGGATCAGCAGGCGCTCGCGGCCGCTTTTGACATGGAGGGCGGCTTCAACGACGTCGCCCTGGCGCTCGCCCCGGGCGCGTCGGCCGAGGCGGTCATCGCGCGTCTCGATCGCATCCTGGAACCGTATGGCGGCCTCGGCGCGATTCCACGCGCGCTCCAGCTCTCGCACTGGACCCTCGAGAACGAGCTCGCGCAGCTGCAGAGTTTCGGCGTGCTCCTGCCGCTGATCTTCCTGATGGTCGCAGCCTTCATTCTCAACGTGGCGCTCACGCGCGCGCTGGCGCTGCAGCGCCCGCAGATCGCCGCACTCAAGGCGCTCGGCTACGACAATCGGTCGCTGGGCTGGCATTACATGAAATTCGCGCTTCTCATCGGCGCCGCGGGTGTCGTCATCGGGCTGGCAGCTGGCGCCTGGCTCGGAAGCGCGATCGGCGATCTCTACAACCAGTACTTCCGCTTCCCCGAGCTCCTCTTCAGGATTCCGCTGGAGGTCGTGCTCGGCGCGACCACTCTGACGCTCGCGGCCGCCGCCGCGGGCGCGTTCTCCGCGGTCCGGCGCGCGGTCCGCGTGCCGCCGGCCGAAGCGATGCGCCCCGAGGCTCCCGTCCGGTATCGACGGACGATCTTCGAGACCCCGGTTATCGCACGGCGCCTCGGGACCGTCGGACGCATGGTGATCCGGAACGTCGCGCGTCATCCCTTCCGTGTCGGGGCATCCATCTTTGGGATCGCGTTCGCCGTGGCTATCCTCATGGTCGCCTTCGTGTTCGTGGATGCGATCGAGCGGCTGATCGTCATGCAGTTCTGGGTCGCGGAGCGGCAGGACGTGACAGTCACCTTCGTCGAGCCGCGATCGCCCGACGCGAGATATGCGCTCGCGCGCCTGCCTGGCGTCGTCGCGGTGGAGCCCTTGCGCACCGTAGGCGCTCGCATTCGGGCCGGTCACCGCGAACGCTATGTGGCGGTGACTGGCGTGCCCCCGAGTCCTCGCCTCCGGCGCATCGTGGATCGGGACGGCCGCGCCATTCGCGTCCCCCCCTCGGGCGTGGTCCTGTCCAAAACGCTCGCCGACGTGTTGCTCGTCGCCCCGGGCGGCGACGTGACGATCGAGGTGCTCGAGGGCCGGCGGCCGATTCGCCGGGTGGACATCACTGGCGTCGTCGACGACGTGCTGGGACTGTCGGTTTACATGGACCTCGGTGCGCTGCACACGCTGCTGCGGGAAGGAGAGGTCACGTCGGGCGCGCTCCTGCTCGTCGATCCCGCCCAGGAGGCGAAGCTGTCAAGGAGCCTCAAGGGCCTGCCCGCCGTTGCCGGTGCCGCCTTCAAGCGCGCCGTCCTTCGAAGCTTCCGTGACACGATAGCCGCAAACATGAACCTGACGATCTTCATCAACCTGCTCTTCGCGTGCGTCATCGCCTTCGGCGTCGTGTACAACGCGGCCCGCGTCTCGCTCTCCGAGCGGAGCCACGAGCTGGCCAGCCTCCGCGTGCTCGGTTTCACGCGTGCGGAGATTTCACTCATCCTACTGGGGGAACTGGCGCTGCTGACACTCCTCGCGCTCCCTGTCGGCGCGCTGTTCGGCTACGCGCTCGCGGCAGCGATCTTCGAGACGGTGCAGAGCGAGGTCTACCGCTTCCCGTTCTACATCTCCCGCCAGTCGATCGCCTGGGCATTCCTTGGCATCATCGCCGCCGCGCTGGGATCGGGGCTCGTTGTACGCCGGCGTCTCGATCGCCTCGATCTCGTCGCCGTCCTGAAGGTTCGGGAATAAGTATGCGGCTCTGGAAAAACGCGCGGCTCCTGGTGATCGGCCTGATCGTGGCAGCGATCGCAGCCGTCGCGCTGTGGCCCGAGGCCATCGAAGTCGACGTGGCGCGGGCCGTGCGCGGCCCGCTGCGCGTGACCATCGACGAAGAAGGACAGACCCGCGTGCACGAACGCTTCGTCGTGGCCGCGCCGGTGGCCGGCAGACTGCTGCGCGTCGAGCTCGAGCCGGGTGACGCCGTCGTCCGAGGCAAGACCGTGGTCGTACGGGTGGCGCCGACGGAATCGCCACTGCTCGACCCGCGGACGCGGGCGGAGCTCATGGCGGCGGTGGAAGCAGCCCGTGCGGTCGTCGCGCAGGCCAGAGCCGATCACGATCGCGCTGCCGCGACGCTCGAGCAGGCGCGTCGATCACTCGAGCGTCAGGAGTCGCTGGTCGAAGCGGGCGCGATCGCACGGGAGGATCTCGAGGACGCGCAGACAGCGGCGAAAACGGCCGAGGGCGCATTCCGCGCCGCGCAGGCAGCGGTGGCGCGGGCCGAGCAGGAACTGCGCCTGGCGCAGGCGCGGCTCCAGACGCCGCCCGCCCGCGGGCGCGTGGCGGAGGTCGTCGCGCCGGTCAATGGCGTCATCCTCAAGCGGCTCCGCGAGAGCGAAACGGTGGTGCCTGCGGGCGAGCCGTTGCTGGAGATCGGCGATCCGCGCCAGCTCGAAGTCGTCGCCGATCTCCTGTCCACGGACGCGGTGCGCGTGCCACCGGGGAGCCCGGTCTCACTCGAGCAGTGGGGTGGCGGGCAACCGCTCCACGGCCGCGTTCGCCGCGTCGAGCCTTCCGGATTCACAAAGGTGTCCGCCCTCGGCGTCGAAGAGCAGCGCGTGAACGTCATCATCGACTTCGCGGAGCCGGCGGCCGCCATCCGCGCGCTCGGCGACAGCTACCGCGTCGAGGTGCGGATCGTCATCTGGGAAGCCGCGGACGTCGTGAAAGTACCCGTGGGAAGCCTGTTCCGCCGCGGCAACGACTGGGCGGTGTTCGTCGTCAACGACAATCACGCCCGGCTGCAGGTGGTGGAGCTGGGACAGCGAAACAACGAGGAAGGACAGATTCTGCGTGGCGTCGAGGCGGGCCAGGCGATCGTACTCCACCCGCCGGACACGCTGACCGACGGGGCACGGGTCGCCGAGCGCGCGCGCTGAGCGAGGCGCGGAACTTTTCCGGCCTGCTGGGGAATTCCCAGCGCTGTATGAGCCACCAGGCCCGCTTTCTGCGGTTTCCGCAACAACACCCCCCCGTTTGGGGCTTGGGGCACACGCCTTGCTCGATCGTCCTGGTCAGGAGGCGTGTCATGGGAAAGAGCGACGTGCTGGCGACTGCGGTGACGCTCGCCGCGCTTGGCGGAATCATCATAGGGGGTATCGCCCCGTCAGCATCCGGCCAGGCCGAGACGCCGCCGGCCGGAGTGGTGAAGACCGTGCCAGGCAGCACGCTCTTCCGGCAGTATTGCGCGAGCTGTCACGGGGACTCTGGTAAAGGGGACGGTGCGGTGGCCCCGCACCTGCGGGTGCGGCCGACGGATCTGACGAAGTTCACGCAGCAAAACAAGGGGACCTTCCCGGCCGATCGACTGGCGGGCGTCATCGACGGGCGCAACGTCGCCCGCACCCACGGGCGCTCGGACATGCCGGTCTGGGGCGACGCGTTCATGAAATCGTCGGAGGGTGGCGACGAGGAAACGGTCAAGGTCAGGATCCGCGAGCTGGTGAAGTACATCGAGTCGATTCAGGAGCGGCCGCCGAGCGGCGGCGCATCTCACGACACCCGTCCGATCGGATGACCCACGGGAGCCGGCGGGCGTCGCGGCAGATTCAGGATCTGCCGCGCGGCCGCTTCAACGTCCTCGACCGGGACGGACCCGTTGATGCGTCGCCAGGTCATCTCACCGATTGACTTCGCCATCTGGGCCAGCAATACCGGAACCGTGGCATCCGACGCGTCGCGCACGCGTGTGCGCAGACGCTTCGCCGCCACCGGCTCGTCGACGTCGAGCCAGAGGCCGGCGAACAGCACGCCGATGGACTCGGCGATTCGCTCCAGCGCGGCCCGGTGGACCGGATCGGCGAAGACGGCGTCAACGATCACCGAGTGCCCCGCCTGCGCGGCGGCTTCGGCGGCGTGCAGCATCCACGCGTAGACCCGCGCCGTCGCCTCGGCGTCGTACGCGCTTCCGGGAAGACGGGCGAGCGGATCGACGCCGAACAGACGCTTGCGGATCACGTCGCTGCGCAGGACGACCGCGCCCGGCGGCGCTCCGCATCCGGGCGCGAGGCGGCCGGCGAGCGTGGATTTGCCGGAACCCGAGAAGCCCCCGATGGCGACGATCCGCGGCGGCGGCGCCGGCGCGAGCAGCGCCAGCGCCATCTCGAGGTACTCGTGCGCCTCCGCGCGCAGGCGGGCTGCGATGTTGGCGTGCGGCTGCACGGCCGCCTGGGCGATCGAGATCTTGGCCCGGATCGCCGCACGGCAGGAGAGAAAGAGCGGCAGCAGCGCGAGACCGCCGAAGTCGGATCGCAGCTCGAGGTACCCGTTCAGCACGGCGTTGGCGTGCGACGGCAGCCCGCGATGCAGCAGATCCATCAGCAGGAACGCGAGGTCGTAGATCACGTCCACGCACGAGATTTCATCGTTGAACTCAATCGCGTCGAAGAGCGTCGGCTCGCCGCCGACGAGGCAGACATTGTGCAGATGCAGATCGCCGTGGCATTGCCGGACGAGTCCGTGGACCCGGCGCGCGTCCAGGAGGAGCCCCCGACGGTCGAGCGCGGCGACGGACCGCCGATGAACCGCGTCGCAACGGAGACGATCGAGGCCGCCCGCGGGATCGGCCGTCATCTCCCGATGATTGCCGTCGACGACCCAGCGCATGCCGGTCGATCCGCCGTGGTCGCGTCTCGGTTGCGCGTGTTCGTGCAGCGCGGCCACCGCGAAGGCGAGCCGGCGCGAGAGGTCGAGACTCAGACCGCCGCGCTCCGCCAGCCCGTCGAGGAGCGCCTCCTGCTCGAAGCGCCGCATTTCAACGAGCCATTCGATGGGCTCGCCCGTCCCTCCAAGGACGAGGCGCCCGTCGGCCTCACGTGTCACGGCGATGACGGCGAGGTACAGGTCCCGGGCCGTGCGCCGGTTCAACCGCAGCTCGCGCTCGCACGCGTCGCGCCGCTTCTCGAGCGTCGCGTAGTCGAGATACGGGAATGCGACGGCGCGTTTGAGCTTGTACGCGCGCGGGCCCGCGAGGAAGACGATGCTGATGTGGGTGTCGATGCGCTCGACCGTCCCGCCCCGCAGACCGTAAGTCGAAGGCTCGGAAAGAAAGGCAACGACCTCGTCCTGCATGGCGTGTGTCACGTCGGCCCACCCATGGATCTGGCGCGCGCGGCCGGCACGTAGTGCTGCAATCATCACGCCGCGCACGACCGCGCGGGCCCATCACAGCGGATGTGGCGATGGCGGATTCCCGTCGGATCACAGCCGCATTGTCGGGTGAAGGTCTTGCATCACAGCGCCCGGAGGGCGCGCATGCGCCGATTTTCCGGCACCGCTCGCAGCATCAAGATCCTGCCGCTCGTGGCGTTCAGCGCAGCGGCCGTTGCGAGCGGTTGGACGACGCCGTCGACGTCGCTTCCAGCGCAGCCGGATTCGCTCAAGTTCGCCGTGATCGGCGACAACGGGACCGGCAGGCGGCCGCAGTACGACGTCGCCCGTCAGATGGCGCTCGCACGCCAGGCCTTCCCGTTCGAACTCGTCCTCATGGTCGGCGACAACTTCTACGGAAGTCAGAAACCGGGCGATCTGATCGCCAAGTTCGACGAGCCGTATCGGCCGCTGCTCGACGCGGGCGTCGAGTTCAGGGCTGCGCTCGGCAACCATGACGAGCCGGTGACCGTGCACTACAAGCCGCTGGGGATGAACGGCCAGAGGTACTACACGTTCGCGAAGGCCAACGTCCGCTTCGTCGTGCTGGACACGAACTTTGTCGATGCAACGCAGCTCGGCTGGTTCGACCAGACACTGAAGGCGGCGCAGGAAGAGTGGAAGATCTGCTATTTCCATCATCCGATCTACGGCAACGCCGGTCGTCACGGCGGCAACGTCGAGCTGCGCGTGCTGCTCGAGCCGATCCTGACCAGATATGGCGTTCAGGTCGTCTTTGCCGGCCACGATCACGTGTACGAGCGCTTGAAGTTTCAAAAAGGCATTCAGCACTTCGTCACCGGCTCGAGTGGCCAGCTGCGGCGGGGCGATCTCGAGCCGTCGGACTCGACCGCCGCCGCATTCGATGAGGACCAGGCTTTCCTCCTCGTGGAAATCGACGGCGCGGAGATGTTCTTCGAAGCGATCTCGCGTACGGGAACCAGAGTCGATTCGGGACAGCTGCGCCGCGGTCCAAGCCTGACGTGGTTCGCGCCGGGGGAGGAGGCACGCCATGCGACATCACACGCTGACGCATCGCACGATTGACGCGAGCGTGCTGACGCCTCACGCTCAGACCAGGCGGGAACGCCTCCCGCGCCTGACCCACTTTGCGCTCGAATACCTACTGGCGCTGCCGGCAGGCGCCCTCATCGCCTTGGTGTGGGCCAACGTGGCGGGCGAAAGCTACTTTCGGTTCGCGCATTCGCTCTCGTTTGTCGTCAACGACGTCGCGATGGTGTTCTTCTTCGCGCTCGTCACGAAAGAGATCGTCGAAGCGGCCGCGCCGGGTGGCGTGCTTCACCCGTGGCAGCGGGTCGTGCTCCCGGCGGTTGCGGCCGCGGGCGCGACGCTCGTGCCGCCACTTATCTACCTGGCGTACATCCAAACGGTCGACGCGCCGATGTTCGTTCGGGGCTGGACGGTGACGCTCGGATGCGACCTCGCGCTCGGCTACTTCGTCATGCGCGCGATCTACGGACGCCATCCCGCGGTACCGTTCTATCTGCTGCTTGCAATCGCCGCGAACGGCGTCGGATTCCTCGTCCTCCCGCCAGATGACCCAGGACGCACCGTCGCCTTCGTCATCGCGATCGGCCTGATGGCGGCAGCGTTCGCCGTCGTCGCCGCGCTGCGGCGCGCGCGCCTCAAGAGCTTGTGGCCGTACGTCATCGCAGGAGGCGGACTCTCCTGGAGCGCGCTCTACTGGGGCGGGTACCATCCCGCGCTTGCGCTCGCGCCGATCGTCCCCTTCCTCCCGCATGCCGCCCGCGATCGCGGGTTCTTCGTCGACGCAACCCCCGACGCCACCGATACGCTCAGCCGCCTCGAGCTCTGGTGCCGCCATCCGGCGCAGATCGCCCTGTTTCTTTTCGGGCTCGTGAACGGCGGCGTCGTGCTGCGCGGACTCGAGACCGGGCTGTGGGCGCTGCCGCTGGCGACACTCGCCGGCAGGCCATTGGGCATCGCCGCGGCCACGCTGATTGCGCTCAGAGCGGGCATGCACCTGCCGGCCCACGTCGGCTGGCGCGATCTGCTCGTGATCGGTCTCGTCGCCGGGATCGGCTTCACGATGGCGCTCTTCTTCGCGACGTCGGTGCTGGCGCCTGGACAAGTCCTGAGCGAAACCAAGATGGGGGCGCTCGTGAGCGTCGCCGGGATCGGGCTCGCCTTCCTGGCCGCACGAGTCCTGCACGTCGGGCGCTTCACCGCATAGTGGCAACGCCGAAGGCCGAATGCCGAAGGCCGAATGCCGAATGCCGAAGTTACCCAATTTCGGCATTCGGCATTCGGCCTTCGGCCTTCCATCAACCTGCTAGAGTCCCGAGGGAAACGTCTCCGCGACCTCTCCCGTCGTCCAGAGCGCGGTTCGTTCCAGCGGCTCGACCGCGCGCGTCTCGTCGAAATGGAGCACGTAGTCGAACTGTTCCGGCAGCCGCGCGTGGAAATAGTGGCTGGCACGCTCGGTTTCCGGAACGTAGATCACGCCGATGGCCCGTTCGAGCCGGGGCGTGGCGAGAGTGGAGGCCAGATCGAGATCGGTCCTGAGCGGCAGCAGGAACCGCGGAATCTGCGCCTCGTGGAACAGACGTTCGTAGCTCCCCGGCAAGGCGGGCCGCACGTGCCGGCGATGCACCGGGCCGTCCCATTCCGTGGCGGCCGTCACCGTTCCCGTGTACGTCGTGAAGCCGACGAGGACCGCGCTGCTGCCGTACTCTTCGCGCGCGAGCTGACCCACGTTCAGCTCGCCGAGCGCGCCCATCTCCGTCGCGCGGGCATCGCCCAGATGCGAGTTGTGCGCCCACACGACGACGCGCGTTCCCGGCCCAGTCCGGTCCAGAAAGGCAATCAGCTCGCGCAGGGTCTCGGCCATGTGCCGATCGCGCAGGTTCCACGACTCGACCCGTCCGCCGAACATCGAGCGGTAGTACTCTTCCGCATTGCGCACCAGACGCGCATTCTGCTCGGCGTAGAAGAATTCGTCGGCCGCTACCCTGCCGTCGCGGCTCGCGTACTCCGCGCGGCGCCGGTGCAGCTCGAGCAGTTGGGCGACGGCGTCCTGTTCGCACGACGCGCGCAGACCCAGGCTCGTGGCGTAGCCGTACTCCTGGCCGTTCTGACCGAACTGGTCGAAGCACGCGTAGCGCCGGCGGGCGCGGCGCGCGCCGTCCGGATCGATCTTGTCGAGGTAGGCAAGGACGGCGTCCATCGACGCCCGGAGACTGTACAGGTCGAGGCCGTAAAACCCGGCGCGTGCCTCGGGCGCCAGCTTCTCGTTGTGCGCACGCATCCAGCCGACGAAATCGAGCACGTCAGCGTTGCGCCACATCCACGTCGGGAACCGACCGAAGCCGCTCAGCGCGTCCACCGCCTCCTCGTCGGCGCTGGCGCCGCGCACGTAACGGTTGATGCGATACGCGTCGGGCCAATCCGCTTCGACGGCGACCGCGCTGAAGTTTTTCTCCACGATCAGTCGCCGGGTGATGAACGCGCGCTCGCGGTAGAACTCGTGCGTGCCGTGCGTGGCTTCGCCGAGCAGCACGACACGGGCATCCCCGATGCCTTCCAGAAGAGCGTCGTACTGCGACGGGTCGCCTTTCAGTCGTACCGCCCGATCGCGAACGAGGGCGCCGGCATCGTTCTGCCCGGGCGCGCTTCGCTCCGGATTCGTCGTTGGACTCAGCGCGAGCAGTTGCCTGACCTCATCGTCGGTCGTCTGCGAGAAATCCTGGTACCAGAGCCCGACGGCGTCGAAGGGTTCCGGTGTCGAGACGCATACGACGCGATCGGCGAGCCGACCGAGCCGCTCGCAGGTTTCACGGGCGCCGACGGGCGCAGCCACCACGATCCGCGCCGGGGCCTGCTGTCGGAGCGCGAGAATCGCCGCCTCCATGGTCGATCCGGTCGCGAGACCATCGTCGATGAGAATGACGGTGCGATCCCGGACGGCTGCCGGACGACGGCCGCCGCGATACGCCACGTCACGCCGCTCGAGCTCCAGCCGTTCGCGGGCGGCGACCTGGTCGACGAGCGCGCGCGGGATGCCCAGCTGTCTGATGAGACTCTCGCTCAGGACGGCGATGCCGCCGGCGGCGATGGCGCCCATGGCCAGCTCCGCGTGACCGGGCACGCCGAGCTTCCGGACGAGAAAGATGTCGAGCGGCGCTTTCAGGCGCGCCGCCACTTCATGCGCGACCGGAACGCCGCCCCGCGGCAGGGCCAGAACGATGACGTCCGATCGGTTGGCGTACTCCAGCAGGCGGTCGGCCAGCTGCCGTCCTGCATCCGAGCGGTTGGCAAAGCGCATTTGGAATCCCTCGGCAGATGTCGACTAGGAAGAGTGCCTCACGCTGCCGGAAATCCGGCAGCCGATTCCCTACACCTGGCGAACTGCAACGGGCATACCGTGCTTGTGTCCGGACAGCGGCTCTACTCGCACCGCGGTGACCTTGTACTCGGGCGTGCCGACGACGCTGTCGCGATTCGGACCGGTGAGCGCGTTGACGAACGCCTTGGCGGTGTGGAATGTCGCGAAGAGCTCCCCTGCGCCAACCGCCGCGCTGAACGTCAGTCGCAACACGGCTGAGCCGTACTGACTGACAACGCGCACCGGCTCCCCGTCCTGAAGACCGAGCGCAAGTGCATCGGCCGGCGAGATGTCCAAGAGGTCTTCGCGCCGCAGCTCGACATTCGGCGTGCGGCCCGTCATGGTGCCGGCGTTGAACTGGTAGAGCGACCGCCCGGTGTTCAACAGGAATGGATACGCCGTCGTGGTGCGCTCCGGCGTCGGGCGATGCTCCAGACGCTGCAGCATTGCACGGGGGCCGACAGCGAACGTCTCCTGGTGGAGAATCGCCGTGCCGGGATGCTCCTCGTTCGGGCACGGCCACTGCAGACCGCAGGCATCCAGCCGGGCATAGGTCATCCCGCGGGCGCCTGGAGAGAACGCCCGGACTTCGTCCCAAATCTGCTCCGGCGTCTCGTGCGCGAAGCCCCGCGCTCCCATCCCGCGGGCGATCTCGGCGATGATCCGCCAGTCGGGTTTCGACAGGCCGGCGGGCCGCAACGCCGCGCGGACTCGCTGAATCCGGCGCTCGGCGTTCATGAACGTCCCCTCCTTCTCGAACGACGAGCACGCGGGCAGAAAGACCGAGCCGACCGCGCGCGCCGTTTCGGTGAGAAAGAGATCCTGAACGACGACGAGCTCGAGCGACCGAAGCGCGCGGGCTGTTTCGGTCGCGTTCGGATTCGTCAGCAAGATGTCATAGCCGATCACCCAGAGCCCCTTGAGCCGACCGTCAGCCGCCGCGTCCATCATCTCGAGCAGGTTCAGGCCGCGCGTACGAGGAAGAGAAACTCCCCAGAGTCGCTCGCAGGCATCGCGTCCCTCGTCGATCGGGATCGATCCGGCCAGCATGCCGGGATCGCACCCCATGTGTGCCGCGCCTTGAACGTTGTTCTGACCCCTGAGCGGATTGATGCCCGTGCCGCGCTTCCCGACGTTCCCGGTCAACAGCGCGAGGTTCACCAGCGCCTTCACGCCGTCAGTGCCCTGGACATGCTCGGTAAGCCCGAGGCCGTGAATGCTCATCGCCGGCGGGCCCATCGCGTAGGCTCGTGCGGCTTCTCGGATCGCCCCCGCCTCAACGCCGCAGACAGCCGCCGCGCGCTCCGGCGGCCACGCCTCGATAAACGCTCTGAAGTCCTCGAAGCCGGAGACCCGGCGCTGCACGAACTCCCGATCGTGCAGCCCGCCGGCGATCACCACGTGCGCGAACGCGTTGAGCAGCGCGACGTTCGTGCCCGGGCGGATGGCCAGATGATGCGCGGCGTCGCCGGTCAGCTCGATGCGGCGCGGGTCGATGAGGATGAGCCTCGCCCCCTTGCGCGCGGCCTGCCTGATCCGGGCGCCGACGATCGGATGGTCTTCGGTCGGATTCGCGCCGCAGACGAGAATCGTCCGCGCCACCTCGATGTCGTCGAACGAGTTGGTCGCCAGACCGGCGCCGAGCACGGATCTCAGCCCGGCGGCGCTTGGGGCGTGGCAGACGCGGGCGCAGCAGTCGACGTTGTTCGTACCGATGACCACGCGGGCAAATTTCTGTGTGAGGTAATTGTCCTCGTTCGTCGCACGCGCAGACCCCAGCAGCCCGATACTGTCGGGACCGTAGCGATCGATCAGCTCCCGCAAGCGTCGGGAGACGAACGCGCGCGCCTCGTTCCACGAAGTCGGCCGCCAGCTGGCGCCGTCCCGGATCATCGGCTCGGTCACGCGGTCGTCGGCGGCCACGAAGCCGAACGCGTACCGGCCCTTGACGCACAGGTGCCCTTTGCTCACGGGCGCGTCGAGGATCGGCCGCATCGAGACGATGCGCCCGTCACATGTGCCGACGTCCAGCTCGCATCCGACGCCGCAGTACGGACAAATCGTCCGCGTCCACTGAGAGGCGATGGCAAGTGGCGACGCGACGGCATCTTCCAACGCGCCAGTCGGACACGTGTCCACGCACGCCCCGCAGGCGACGCAGGAGCTGTCGCGCAAAGTCGGACCGTCAGGCAGAATGCGCGTCTCCAGACCACGGTCTCTGACGTGCCAGACGCGCTGCCCCTGCAGCTCGTCGCAGATTCGCACGCACCGGTAGCAATCGATGCATCGCGCCATATCGACGGCGACGTACGGGTGGGATCGGTCCTGCCCCGCCGCCGCATCCGGGCGACCATCGACGACCGGTGCGACCCTGAACTCGGAGAGCAGTCGATGGAACGGCTTCTCGGGCCATCGCGCGACGGCGGTCGCCGGGTAGCGCGCCGACAGGAGGCTGAGAAGGCCGCGCCGCGTGTCTCGGAGATCCGGCGTGTCGGTCTCTATGACCATCCCATCAGTCAGCGGCGTCGCGCACGCGGCGACGGGACGAGCCAACCCCTTCACCTGAACCAGACATAGCCGGCAGGCGCCGGTCGGCACGAGGCGCTCGTCATGACAGAGCGTGGGAATGCGAATCTCGAAAGCGCGAAGAGCGTCGAGGATCGACCCACCGCGCCGAACGGCGTGCGATTGGCCGTTAATCGATACGTGCAGCAGCTCGGTCGCCAGAGATCCGACCTCGCTGTATGGAAGGCACAATCGGTTCCACCGGCATCCGATCGGGCTACCGGGCAGATCCTGGTTTGCGATCTCGTCGCCGACTGCCGGGTTGCCGGGATTCCGGCAGCTAGAAGGTTGGGCCTACTTAACCAATAGGACGGGACACTGCGCGAGGATGCCGATCTTGTAGCTGATCGTGCCCCAGTCCCGTCCAATCATGTTCGGCTTCACCCGGTGTGACGCGAGAACGATCAAGTCCGTTCGGTTCCGGGTCGCGAACCTGACGATTTCCTCCGCGCGTGCGCCGTACACCACCGCCTGGTTGATTGGCCCGTCGCCGGCGCGCCGCACCAGGGCGGCCATCTTCGCGCGGCCCCGTTCTTCGAGCTGCTTGTAGAACCGCCGCAGTTCATCGAACTCGAGCCCACGAACGGTCTCGACGACGTGAAGGAGCGTGATGCGGGAGCCACGCCCGGCCGCGAGCGCGATGGCCAGCTCGAGCGCCCTCGCGGCGCGATCGGTCAGGTCGGTCGGTACGAGAATCCGCTTGAAGCCCGCAGATGATGTGTCACCAATGTCGCGTCTCTTCGCCATGCTCTAGCCTAGTTGAAGGGGAAGCCGAACGAGGACGGTCGTGCCGCCGGTCGTCGGGCAGTCGATCGAGATCTCACCGTCGTGCGCTTCGATCAACCGCTTCGCCGTCGGGAGGCCGAGACCGGACCCGCGCGACTTGGTCGTGAAGAACGGTGTGAAGATCTTGTCACGGATGTCGGGCGGAATGCCCGGACCCTGGTCGGTGAAGGCGATATGGCAGGTCGCATCGGCGGCATTCACGGCCACGCGAATTCTCCCGCGGCCCTCCATCGCGTGCGCCCCGTTGACCAGTACGTTCTGAAACACGATCCGCAGCATCTCGGCATCCGCAGGAACCGGCGGTGCCGATCCCTCGACATCTATGCCGACACCTTGCAAGGACGGATCCCGGCTCAACAGACTGGCCGTCGTCTCGACGAGCGGCACGATGTCGGTCGGCGATCGCCGGGGCTTCGGCGGGCGCGCGAACAGCAACAGGTCCTTCATCATCTCGTCGAGGGCGTCGATGCGACCGACGATGTCCTTCATCAGAAGCGCCTCGCGGCTGTCGTCCGCCATGCGCCCGCCGAGCACCTGGATGGCGCCGCGAATGCCGGCGAGCGGGTTCTTCACCTCGTGGGCGATGACCGCCGCCATCTCGCCGATTCGGGCGAGCGCCGTCTGTTCGCGCAGCTGTTCCTCCATCCGGACGCGCGCGCTGAGATCGTGCAGGATCCCCGTAAACCTCCGCTTGCCGCCGAGCGTGATGATTTCACCTACCGAGAGATGCAGCGGGAACGTGGTGCCATCCTTGCGACGGCCCGTAACCTCGCGGCCGATTCCGATGATCTTCGCCCGACCCGTGGCGAGGTACCGCGAGAGATAGCCATCGTGTTCTTCGCGATACGGCGACGGCATTAGCATGTCGACGTTGCGGCCCAGGACCTCCTCCTCCTTGTACCCGAACAGCCGCCGGGCCGCCGGGTTGAACGCCTCGATGCGACCGTGCTCGTCGATCGCAATGATCCCGTCCACCGCCGAATCGATCACGGCCCGCCATCGCGCTTCGCTGGCGCGCAGCTGCTCCTCCAATCGCACGCGCTGGCTCAGATCGTGGAGCATCCCGGTGAACTTGCGCTCCCCGCCGATCGCCATTTCGCCGACCGAGAGGTGGACCGGAAACTGAGTACCGTCGCGGCGCCGTCCGATCACTTCACGACCGCTGCCGATGATCCTGGGCTGCCCTGTCGTCATGTACCGGTCCAGGTACCGATCGTGTTCCTCGTGATATGGCGACGGCATGAGCATGCTGACGTTGCGCCCGATCACCTCCGACTCGGGATACCCGAACAGCCGCACGGCGCCACGATTGAAGGCTTCGATCCGCCCTCTGGCGTCGATGACGATGATCCCGTCGACGGTCGTATTGATGATGGCGTCGAGCCACTCCGCCCGGGCGGCCGCAAGCGACGCAGTCAAGTGCTGCCCGCCCTCAGCCGTGCGTACTCTTGCGCTGAGCCATGAGATGCCGACACCGGTCGCCGAGAAAAGCGAAAGAGAGATGAGATCCGCGGTGCCGCCCACGGCCATCCCGTCGGGCGGCAGAAAGAGGTACATGGCGGCGAGCACGGACGCGGCCGTTGTCGCCGCCAGACCTGGACCGAGACCGCCGTACCAAGCGGCTATCAGGATGGCTGGAAAGAACTGCAGGTAGGGGACGTTCGGCCCGAGCCACGGCTGCAACGCGAAACGGAGCGCCTGGGCTGCCGCCATGAGCAGCGCCGCCACCCCGTAACGCCGGACCACCGAGGTGGCCGGCAGTAGTGCCGACACCGTGCGGCGCGCGCCGAGACCGTCGTTCGGCTGAGACAACCTGCTCACCTCAAGCAGAGGTCAGGAGTTTGGATTTTGGGTCCGGCAAAGGGCGCCGTCTGAGGGTACACTAGGAGCGCAACTGAGGAGAAACTCGGGGTCCCACCGGACAAACGGTGAACGGCGCGAGCAGCGGGCGGCACGTCCGGTGCAGGTTGGAGTTGACCATGAGCGCTCCACTGAGCCAATTGGAGCTGGCATTGATCGACGAGTTCGTGCGGTCGCGCGGTTACGATCCCCGCAACTTGTCCGATCTGGCGGAGGAAGAACGGAAGGCCCTGCTGAGAGATGCATCCGTTCACGCCTCCATGAAGCTGACGGAAGTCGAGTCGCGGTCGCACTTCCTGGATGAGATCCACGACGGCGCGCCCGGCTCCTCGAAAACAGGCCTCTAGTCCAGATCCGCCGCGCGTCTGAGGGCCGGATAGAGCTCGTCCAGCCGCGTGAAATTCCGCAGGCGTCGGTCATTTTTCGGCGAGCGCCCTCTCGGGTTTGGTGCCGACGCGCTTCAGAAACCGAGACTCACGTCGCCTTCCTGGTGGCATCTCGCTTGCGGCGCGGCCGGCATCAACCTTGTAGGCAATCCGGACGGAGCTGCGCCATGAATCGACCGCGACGCGTGAAAGACGTGATGAACCCCGACATCATGACGGTGGCCGCAGACATGACCACCGATGATCTGGCGCGGTATCTGACCGAGCGGGAGATCTCGGGCGCGCCGGTCGTGGACAGCCAGGGACACCTCGTCGGTGTCGTGTCGATGACCGACATCGGCCGCCAACTCGCGGAGCCGTCAGACTTCGCGTCGTCGCGGCGGTCCGAGTTCTACCGGAACACCTCCGATGACGTGACGCTGGAGGATCTCGGGCAGCGCTACGTCGAGGAACGGGAGGTGACCGTGCGCGACGTCATGACGCCCGTCGTGTACCAGGTGCCGGCGACCGCCCCCGTGGCGGAGGCGGCCCGGAGCATGGTCGAGCACCACATTCACCGGTTGGTCGTGACACAGGACAAGGAGCCGGTGGGCATCATCACCAGCATGGACCTGTTGCGCTTCGTCGCCGAACAGTCGTAAGGCGCGCAATTCAGCGCAGCTTTTCGAACGCGGATACGATTGAGCGACCCTCGAGTTCGGCGATGAGATCGTGGGCTGCGAACGGAACCTTCGGGCCCGTTGCCGCGAACAATCGCATTGATGTCCAGAGTTGTCGCCGTTCGACCCAAGCGACCCACCTGCACGAACGCGCGCTCCACGTTCATCGTCGTCGGCACGCCACAAGAAGGAGAGGCGTCGACCCCGATGATTCCGAGAACCTCGAAACCAAACGCCGGGTAGCGAGTGTTTGCGTTGAGCGGGCAATGCGCAAGGAAGACCACTCTCCCGCCCCGCTCATCATGAAGTCGTTCGGCCCACTTCGAGGTCTTATCGGCCAAGGTGCCTGCCGCGCCTCCAACCGCAATCGGTGTCGCGCGGCCGAGCGGCATTCAGGATCCGCGTGACGAGCTCCAGCGAAGCCGACGCGTCGACCGGCACGACCGCGACGCCCTGCAGCACGCAGCCCCAGAAAGCAGAGATCCACTCAGCCCGGTTGTCGCTCCAGATCAACAGGCGATCGCCGGCCTGTAATCCGGCCTGAGCCAGCCGCAGGGCCCAGTCTTCGGCCGCCGCACGCAGTTGATCGCACGTGTAGTGCGATCTCGATGAGAGCATCAGCTGAAGTAGATCACCATCCACGCGACTACGACAAGCAACACAGCCGCGATGATGATCCACGCCGTGAAATCGAGCTCGAAGCGCGGTGGCACTGTGGTCTTCATGGCATTTCCCTTCCGACAGACATAGGCGTCGTGTGCTCAGGTCGGGGCGGCCGGCGGCCGTCACGCCGGGACGGTCTCCCGCTGCCCGGCCTGGACGTCGACCTTCTTCGGCTGCGGCGCCGTTATGGCTGCCGTGACACGCAGCAGACCGTCACGGTACTCCGCTTTGACGGCATCCGGATCGACTGGCGAAGGGAACGTGATCGCGCGAAACAGCTGGCCGGGCTGAAACTCGCAGACGTGCACGATGCCCTTCGCCTTCGGATGCGAGTGTCGAATATCCGCCTTGATGAGCAGCGTGTCGCGGGTGACCTGGATATCGAGCTGCTGCGGCTCGACGCCGGCAAGCGCCGCCTCGACGACAAACCGATCGTCTTTCTCACAGACTTCGATCGCGGGCTTCCAGACGGTCTGGCGCTCCGCCGCGAGCCAGTCGTTCAGGGCCTTGCCCATTGCCGCTCCACGAGCTCGAAACAGCTCGTAGGCCCGTTCGGTGATGCGCTTCTGCATCTGGTCGATCTCTTCCAGGAGCGTCTCGCCTTTCCGCGTCGTCAACAATTTGAATCGCCTCATCGCCGCGTTCCTTTCGTGCCGAAGATCTCTCGCCGTTCAGGCTGCCGGATTCCCGGCGCCATTCGCTGAAACCAGCTATTTTCTGCAAAGACCTTGCTCGACATGCCGTTCGATACGAAAGCGTTACGATTTTTGTAGTATGGTGCGGCAACGCCGGCACGTACTTTCCCAGGGGAACGGGCACGACGCGACATGACCGCCGGGACACAGCTCTCGCCCTCGTTGCACTCACCGAACAGGCTTCTCGCCCGGCTGCCCTCCGACGACTACCAGCGGCTGGTTCCGCACCTGCAGACCGTCAGCCTTCAGCCCAGAGACGTACTGCTTCAGGCTCACGTGCCCACGCGAAGGGTCTACTTCCTTGGAGGCGGCGCGTGCTCAATCCTCCTTTCGACCGCTGACGGCGAGGCGGCAGGAGTGGCGCTGATCGGGAATGAAGGCTTCATCGGCCTGAGCGCCATCGGAGGCGACTCAGAGGCCCGTGAGTCGGCGGTTCTCGAGATCGCGGAAGGGGACGCCCAGGCCATGGACGTCGAGGTGTTCCGGCGCGAAATGGACCGCCGGAGCGCCTTCACCGATCTCATGCACCGCTACATACATGCGTTCATCCAGAGCCTCATGCAGTCTGTCCTCTGCAACGCGTTACACTCGATCGAAAAACGCTGCGCGAAGTGTCTGCTGGAGATCAGCGATCGCCTCGGCCGGAGCGACTTTCCGCTGACACAGGATGCGCTGGCGGCGATGCTGGGCGTCCGGCGCGCGTCGATTACTCTGGCCGAAGCCGCCCTTCATCGCGCCGGGTTGATCGAGCACAGGCACAGGCGCGTCGTCATTCGAGATCCTTCAGGGTTGGAGGCCGCGTCTTGCGAGTGTTACGGCGTCGTCAAGGGGCATCTTGCCCGCCCGCTTCTCTGAGCCCTCGTACCCGTACGAATTCGTACCGACTCGACCTCGCGCCTGATCAACAGTTGATCTTCGACGGCTGAAAATCGGTAGCACGGGCGCGTTTCACCTGCCACACGGCGCTTGGGTTCGTGCCCCCTTCGCGGACGAGGATGCGATGGGGTATCCATCATCCGGTCATCTCCCGAAATCCGGGGACATCATTCTGAGACGGATGAATGATGCCTCGCGCCGTTACACGCTGAGCACATCTGATGGAGCTGCACAGATCGCCTGCACCACACTTCAAGAGGCGATCGCTGGTGCCGATCGATTCGCGCGTTCTCAGCACGTTGATGTCTGGCAGACCGACGACGGCCGCGTCTTCACGCGGATCATCGAGTGGCGTCAGGTAAGTACCGTTTGACCTTTTGTCGTGGAAGAGCCATGACTCGATCAACTGCTGCGCCTGTCGCGCTCGTGAAAAGCACTCCCCCGATCGAAGAACTGCTTCTTCGCGTGCAGGGTGAATTCCTGGAAATGCCGGGGCTGCGCGTCACCGAAGCGCAGGCGCGGCGGCTCTGGGGGCTCGACACCGCCACGTGTTCGACCCTCCTGAGTGCACTGATCGAAGCGGGATTCCTGTTTCGCACACCCGATGGCGCGTTCGTGCGCACCGAACACGGCACGCCGCTCAAAGCGCGCCTGGCGCCTCGTCCAGGGCGCATCACCGCGGCGTAGCTCGAACCGATTCCGTGGACGGCCTCACCAGCGAATCTTGACGAGCATCACATCCAGGATCCGCCGCGCCACGTCGCGTTTTACTCGGCTCCAAGCGCTCGCGCGATCTCGTCTCGCGCGGGGGGCGTGAGGGGCTCGACGACGCCGCGCGTGGAGATCGAGATGCCGTCGCTCGCCCGACGCACTTCCCCAATTGGCGTAACCGGAATGCCTGCGGCCTGAATGGCCGCCAGGACGGCGTCGGCTCCCGCGGGCGCGACGGCAATCAGCAGCGCGCCAGAGGCGATGAGTTTGAGGGGATCGAGCCCGAGCGCCTCGCAGATTGCGGCCGTCTCCGGAAACACGGGAATGTGCTCGTGAACGACCTGAAGACCGAGTCCGGCGGGCGTCACCAGCTCCATGAGTCCCGTTGCGAGCCCGCCTTCCGTTGGATCGTGCATCCCGTGCACGGCGTCGCCGACGCCGGCAGCCGCGAGCGCCGCACCCACGACGCTGATGCCAGGGTCAATCAGCAATCGCGCGGCACCCGCCAGACAATCGGCATCGACCCGTCCCTGCAACCGTTCGGACGCCTCCCGGGCGAGAATCGCCGTGCCTTCGATGGCCACACCGCGGGTCAGCAGAATCCTGTCGCCGATGGCGATGCGAGCCTTGCGCACGAGACGACCAGGGGCAACTTCGCCGAGCATCTGACCGACCAGAATCGGACGGTCGAGGCCCTGGGTGATTTCCGTGTGCCCGCCGCCGAGCGCGACACCCAGCTCCTCGCACGCCATCCGCACGTCGGCCATTATCGCCTCGGCCAGCTCGGGCGTCGTCCGGCTCTCAGGGAGGAGCATGACCACAAAGAACCAGAGCGGGCGGGCGCCCAGAACGGCGACATCGTTGCCGTTGACATGCACGGCATACCGCCCGATGTGATCGGTCGCAAAGGTGATGGGATCGGTGGTGACGACGAGGTAGCGATCGCCCGCGTCGATGACGGCGGCGTCCTCGCCGATCCGGGGCCCGATCAGCAGACGCGGATCGGGCCCGGGAGGCGAGGCGAGGAGTGATCGCAACTGCTCGAGGGGAAGTTTTCCGACCGGCAGGACCCTAGGATTGGCCATGACTCACGATCAGGTTGACTCGCAATCGGCACGGTTGAATCTGCCGGCGGCGATCATGCCGACTCGAGCGACGCCATCACGCGCCGGAGGCGCGCATCCGCCTCGTCCACGACGGGCGCCAGTGCCGGGTTCTCCACGACCGTGAACATGGCGCGCGGGTCGGCGATCGACACGATGACGCCCCCGTCCACCGCTTCCTGAACGACGACGTTGCACGGCAGCAGCAGGCCGATCTGCGGGTCGGCGCTCAAGGCTCTGTGCGCGAGCGACGGGTTGCACGCGCCCAGGATCAGGTAGCGGCGGAAATCGACGTCCAGTTTCTTCTTGAGCGTCTCTTTGACGTCTATCTGCGTCAGGATCCCGAACCCCTCGCGCTGGAGGGCGGCCGTCACCCGCTCCACTGCTTCATTGACGGTCGCATGCTCCAGGCGCCGCTCGAATCCATACCCGCGGCCAACGGTGGTCTTCTCGCGCATGGTGATCCTCCATCCTGCCAGGTCGAACTGCCTCTGCCGGGCTGGCGGCGCACGACCCGAGTCATCCCTCAGGCGCCGCCGACGAGAATCCGGCAGGCCCTGGTGCTCCGCGTTCACATGCATCGGGCCTCGTGAGGCGTAAGGGCTGATTCTGCAAAGACGTCGCCCGCTTCCGATCGGCCTGCTCTCGCCGTCACGTCGACTGTTGCAGGCACATCGATTGCTCATGTCATACCGGCGAGGTTTGCCAGCGTCATTCAGGTTTCTGCGGAGGACTCCATGAGGAGATTGCGCCGGGTTCTTTTTGCGACGGATTTCTCGGCGGCGTCGCGCCGGGCGTTTGCAGCAGCCCTGCCGATCGCCAAGGCGCTCGACGCGAAGCTGACGATCGTCCACGTGCTCACGCCAGTCGTACCGACGGTCCCCGAGCAATACATCGATGCCGTGACGCTGGATCAACTCGCCAAACAGGCTCGGCAGTGGAGTAGCCGACAACTCGACAAGCTGACCGGCACCGCAAGAAAGGCGGGTGTCAGAGCCGCGACCCTGCTGCGCGAAGGAATCCCCGCGGATCAAATCGTCAGGGCCTGCCAGTCGACGAAAGCGGACCTGGTTGTCGTCGGCACGCATGGGCGTCGTGGGCTGCCGAAGTTCCTTCTCGGAAGTGTCGCGCAGCGCGTCGTCGCCGCGGCGCCCTGCCCCGTTCTGACGGTCAGGGGGCAGTAGCGGCCGCGGCTGTCAGGCGCGCGATCGGTGGCTGCCGGAGTTTCTTCAGCGCTTCTGCCTCGATCTGTCGGATGCGCTCGCGGCAGACCGAGTAGCGGCGGCCGATCTCCTCGAGCGTGTGCTCGTGGTCCGTGCCAATTCCATGACGGAGGCAGATGACGTCCCGCTCGCGCCGGGTCAGTTGCGCAAGGTGACGTCTGACGCCCGACGCGAGATCTCGAGCGAGCGTCTGCTCCTCCGGCGTAGGCGCCTCGAGCTCCAAGAAGGCGCCGAGCGGCATCTCCTCCCTCACCGGCGTCTCGAGCGAGTAGGGCTTCGCCTTCGCGCGCAGCAGAAACTGCACTTTGTCGGTCGGGATGTCCACACGATCGGCCAGCTCGTTGACCGTAGGCTCTCGGCGGAGCTCTTCGCGGAGGGCGCGCCGCGCTCGCTCGATCTGATTCAGGGTCTCGACGGCATGCACCGGCAGGCGAATCGTCCGGCCGTGGTCCGCGACCGCACTCGCGATCGCCTGGCGGATCCACCACGTGGCGTAGGTCGAGAACTTGAATCCGCGCCGGTACTGGAACCGATCCACGCCCTTCATCAACCCGAGATTGCCCTCCTGGATCAGATCCAACAGTGACAGGCCGCGTCCGACGTAGCGCTTCGCGATCGAGACCACGAGCCGGAGGTTGGCCTCGATCAGATCCTGTTTGGCGCGCCGCACGGCCGCGTCATGCTCGAGCACCCGCGCGAACAGCGGCGTGAACCGCCGACTTGGGAGTCCAAGCCGATGCTCGAGCGACCGCATCCGTTCGGTCCGCGCAGGCGACGGCGCCTCCGCTTCCGCACGTCCCAACTCGGCGCCGAGCCGCCGCAGATCGCCGACGAGCGTATCGAGTACCGCAGGCTTGATGTGCTGCCCGAGGAGCAGCGTCTGGATCACGTGTTCGGCGCTGGCTGCCTGACGCTCATACCTCGATCGCGTCGACGACGCCAACTGTGGCTCGTGCAGTTTGACGCGCAGCTGACGCAGGCGGTCCTCGAGGCGTCCTGCGCGGCCGACGGCGCGCAGGATCGACAGCGCTTCAACGACATTGATCTCCCGGCCTTCGGGGAACGCGATCAGCTCCTCGAAAGCCGCCTGGTGTCGACGGATGCGATCCGCGAGTTCCGCGAGACGTCTGACCGCAAACGGGAGTGCCGACAGCGTTGCGAGCAGCTCCCGCTGCGCCGCCTCGATGCGCCGGCCGAGAGCAACTTCCTGCTCGCGCGTGAGCAGCGGCACCCGCGTGATGTCCTTGAAATATGCGCGGACCGGCTCGAGCTCCACCGCGGACGGCTCCCCGACGCTCTCTCTTTCGGAAAGGCCCTCCCGCCTTTCCCATTCGCTCCACGGGACCGATGACGAGCCCGTTGGCTCAGGATCCCGCTCGACGAGCCGGCTGATTTCGCTCGCAGTCGTGATGGGCATCATGACGGCTGACCCCTCGCGCTCTCGCAATTCCGGTTCCAGCCGAGTCCAGTGCTGGCCCCGGGACGTCCAAGACGCGCCTGTGACTCGTCGGCGTTCGCTCGATGCCGGATTCCCGGCACCAGGAACCGCCGATCCGGACCACCGAGTCTGATTGGAAACGGCGTCCGCACATGTACACTTCAGGGGCAACGCGTTTGCAGTGGAACCAGTGCCCATGAACACATCTCCAGACCTCACAACGACGTACCTGGGGTTACGCCTGCCCCACCCGTTCATCCTCGGCGCGTCGCCGCTCGTCGGTCACCTCGATAATGTGCGGCGGCTGGAAGACGCAGGGTGTGCGGCGATCGTGATGCACTCGCTGTTCGAAGAGCAGATCACCGCCGCGCAAAGCGGCCGTATCCATCATGTCGGACCGCGGGACCGGGAATTCGCCGAGGTGTGGTCCAATTTTTCCGAGCCGGACGCATACGCGTTCGATCTCGACGGATATCTTGAACAGATCCATTCGATCAAGAACGCCGTGCGCGTGCCGGTCGTCGCGTCCCTCAACGGGACGAGCCCGGAAACGTGGCTCAGGTTCGCCGAGCAGATGCAGCAGGCCGGCGCCGACGCGCTCGAGCTGAACATGTACGAAGTCGTCACCGATCCCAAACAGTCGGGGACGGCAGTGGAACAGGATCTGATCCACGTGGTTCGCGAGCTGAAGCGCTCGCTGCGAATTCCGGTCGCCGTGAAGTTGTCGCCGTTTTTCACGGCCTTCGGCTACCTCGCCCACCAGCTCGATAGCGTCGGCGCCGACGCTCTGGTGCTGTTCAACCGGTTCTACCAACCGGACTTCGATATTCGCGAGGTCAAGGTGGTGCCGCACATCGAGCTCTCGACGAGCGCGGAGCTGCTGCTGCGCCTCCGGTGGATTGCCATCCTGCACGGACGCATCCGCGCGGGGCTCGTGGCCACGGGCGGCGTGGCCCGCCCGGCCGACGGCGTCAAGGCGATCCTGGCGGGCGCCCACGCGACCCAGATGGTGTCTGCCATTCTCCGGCACGGTCCCGTATACTTCCGCCTCATGCGTGACGGCCTTGCACGCTGGATGGAATCTCACCGATTCGCGAAGCTCGACGAGGTCCGCGGCCGACTCAGTCTTGTCAGCAGTACGGACCCGGGCGCGTTCGAGCGGGCAAACTACCTTCGAACGCTCGGCAGCTGGACGCGATTCGATGCCATCTCCTGAACCGCTCGACGCCACCGAGGGCGAACTGCTTCGAGCGGTCGATCAGGCAACGCAGCTGGCCCGCTGGATCCAGGCACGGCGACCTTCGGCGCGAGAGAAATCGGATCGGACGCCACTCACGGTTGCCGACCTGGCCGTACAAACGGTCCTGGCGGCAGCGCTCGAGCGCGTCGGTCCGACCGATCCGATCGTCGCCGAGGAAGATTCATCGGCGCTGCGGGAACAGGGGGATGCGCTCGCCGAAGAAGTACTGCATTTCGTGCGGCCGTTTCTCGGCAAGATCACGAGGCGGCGACTGGCGCAGCTGCTCGACCTCGGCGCCGGGACGCCGGCCGAGCGGTACTGGGCGGTGGATCCGATCGACGGAACCGAGGCGTTTCTTCGCGGCGGCCACTTCGTCGTCGCGCTCGCGCTCGTCGAGCGCGGCCGGCCGACGATTGCGTTCCTCGGCTGTCCCACGCTCGATGCACGCGGGGCGGCCGACACGCTGGCGGAGCCGGACCACCGCGGCTTGATCGGGTCCCTTGTGATCGCGCGCCGCGGCCGCGGCACCTGGATCAGCCCACTGGAGGCCGCCGATTTCACGCCGGTCCGCGTGTCGAACGTCGCGGGGCTGCACGAGGCGCGCATGCTGCAGTCCGTCGCCGCGTCTCACATCGACGCCGACGCGACGCGCCGATTCGCGCAGGCGGCCGGCATCGAGCGTCCGCCGGTCCTCATGGACAGCCAGGCGAAACACGCCGCTATTGCCATGGGTCGCGCCGATCTCTTCGTGCGCATACCCGCGACGCCCGACTATCGCGAATACGTCTGGGATCATGCCGCCGGCACGCTGGCAATCGAGGAAGCGGGTGGACAAGTCACCGATCTCGCCGGGCGACCGCTCGACTTCGGCGCGGGCAGGCGGTTCGAGCAGAACGCGGGCGTGGTCGCCTCGAACGGTCTACTGCATGATGCGATCCTCAGCGCGCTCGGCGCACGTCGAGCGCCGTGACCATCGCAGTACGCACCTTCGCAGCCTCAGGGTTCAGCCGCGGCTCGGCGCCGAGCCAGTAGAGGCTGTTCGCCATGATGCAGAAGCCGGTGCCCGCGAACCAGAGCATCGCCACGCCGACAAACGCTGTAAAGGACAGCCACCCCGGACTGTGCACCAGCGAGAGAATCGACGCGATGGAGATGTTGACGCCGACGCCGACGTAAATGCGCCGCTCGAGATACCAGCGATCGGTCTGCATGAAATACCATTTCGAGCCCGCCCGGTCCGAAGCGCCCAGCATGGGCGTGAAACCCAATCGATACAGGACGTTTCCGACGAGGCAGAAGCCGGTCGCACCCACAGCGATCGACGCGACCCCCGTCGCGATCACGAGCAGCACCCAGAGAGGATGGACGAGCGCGGCGAGAATGGTGGCCGCAAGGAGGACTACGCCGGCAATGAGCCAAACGGTGCGCTCGATGTACCAATGGTGCGTGGGAACGATATAGATGCCTGACCGAAACGGCATGAGGCAACTCCTGGGTCTTGCGGAAGCGCGCCCGATGGTAGCACGGACGCCTCCTCGTCGATCTCTAGCCCACGGCTACTGGCTGTACGCCTGATTTGATACTCCTGCAGCATGCGCTGCGCGGTGAAGAACGACCCGTTCAACGCGATCGCGTGGCGATCGGCGGCCTTGATCCTGCGGAGCTGCTCGAGCTATTCCCCCGGACCCAGGGGAAATTTTTCGGGACGGGAAAATGCACCAGGGCGGCGAGGAACTCCCGGGCGGCCCGGTGGAAGCCAGGGATCGTGCCGACCGCTGTGTCGCCGATCGTCTCCTCGAAGAGCGAGTGCATGACGACCGCCGCGCAGCCGCCGTCCTCGGCCCGCCGGACATTGTCAACGTGCCCGGTCACCGGGGATGCACCGAGGATGAATGGATGCGCAAGCTTCAGTCCCAAGTATGTGGTCGTCAGGGTCATGCGATCACCTTTCTGGCAAACGTGTGCCGCGGAATTCTACGCAGCAGCACGCAACTTGCATTCCTATTTACAGGGTCCTGCCATGGTCCATGCCGCCACGGTTCCGCGGTGTGATTGGACGGCGTTCCTGGAGAGCTTCAGCCGCCAGCATGAGGGATGGCTGATCTCACTGGACGTCGGTCCCGCGACCGACGGATCCGCGCGCGAAGCGCGCGAGCTGCCGCTCGACGGGATCACGTTCGAGGCGACAACCGACGCGATCATCATGGCCCTCCGCGAGCCCGGCGGCAGCCTGCTCACGCATGTTGTCCGTTCGCCCAGGCGGCTGACTCGACACGAGACCGATCAGGGTGTGCTGGGCCTGGAGATCGTCGCTGCCGACGGCGGTTCGACGATGCTGCGCTTCCGCACGGTTGTGGCACCAGAGCTCGTCGATGGTGTTGCCGGCCCGTGGCCGCCGCCGCGCCGTCGCCGCTAGGATGAGCGGCGGGTAGGCCCAGTCGAGCGTGCCTTTGGATGCGATGATGCAGGCCGTGCGCGACGCGGCTTCGGCACCTGGCGCGTTGACCGACATGTCACGGTCCTTTCTTCGGCACTTCGACCCAGAACCACCCGCGCAGATCACCCGTGCGATACCCGACCGCGCGGTCGCCCGGATAGAGCTCGTCCAGCTCGGCGCGCACCCGGCGGTCGAGCGTCTTCAGCGGGCCGTGACAGGCGCCGCACGAGGCCTGCAGGTAGATCGGACGCAGGACGCCGACGCGATCGTCGACATCCACGACGAATCCGCCGACGTCGGGAGGCCGGCGATCGTCGTAGAGCTCGACGATGGGCGCGGCCCACGATCGCGGGGCATTCTTCGGATTCCGTAACCGATTGGACGTCCGGCCCACAGCAATGCCTTCCTGCCGCTCGACCCGGTAGGCCGCAGCGACGCCCCACAGATGGCAGGACTTCATCAAGACGGTGGGGCCATCCCGAGCCAGCTTCGCCCTCAACTCCAGCAGGACGGCCGTCTGCAGCTCGACAATCGCCATGTCGGCTTGCTGGATCGCCGGACGGAGCTCGGCCGGCGCCTGCGCGATCGGATATGTATATCCGGTCCGTGCAGGCAGGCCCGCGACCGGCGCGGTGAACGCTGCGATTGCAGCGACCAGGACGTACGCCAGCGCGCGGAACATAGCGGCTACCCTCTCGTTGTGAGCACGGGGCACGCGGCGGCCCTGACGACGTGCTGTGTCGTCGAGCCGAAGAGCGCGAGATCGACGGGATTCCGACCGAGGACGCCCATGACGATGAGATCCGCCTGCCGGTCCGCGGCGAGACGCAGGATCTCCCGGTAGGGCTTGCCCGCGAGGATCTTCTTCTCGAGGCGGCACCACTTTGACGCCTCCGGCGGGACGATGCTGGTCAGGCGGTCCGAGGCATAGCCCTCGAGGTACCAATCTGGCTCCTGTGCCGGGTGCGGCGCGTCATCGATGGGCCCACTGTCGGGCCGTTCGAGCACATGGACCAGCGTGAGGCAGGCGTCGTTCTCCTGCGCAAGCGACAGCGCGTAGTTCAACCCCTTGAGCGACGCTTCGGAAAAATCGATGGGACAGATGATCTTCTTGAAGACGAGCGGACGGTTCGGATCCCTGGAAACGACGGCGCGCGGGACGGTCAGAACCGGGCACGAGGCCTTCCTGAGCACGCGTTCCGTTGTCGAGCCCAGCATGAGCCGCTCGAAGCCGCTGTGGCCGTGCGTGCCCATCACAATCAGATCCGCCGACAGCTCTTTGGCGGACTCGAGGATCTGCCAGACGGGGCCGCCGATCTCGACTCGCCGGCTCAGTTCCCTCACCGTCATGGCGTAGGGCTGCACGAAGGCGTCGAGCTCACGCATCAGACGCTGCTCTTCTTCGCCGACCTCGATTGGCAAGGCCGCCGAGATCCCGCATACCGGCGGCGGCGACATCTGTGCCGGCGTCGGCCCTACGTGCAGCGTCACGACTTCGGCGTCGTACCACTTGGCGATCGCTGCTGCGTGTTCGAGCGCGTGCCGCGAGAAGTCGGAGAAATCAACCGGACAGAGGATGCCGGTGATGGAGATCATGGGCCTCTCCTGCAGATGTACCGTCTGAGAGGCAAGCGACGTGCCGCAGCGAGGAACGGTGTGGCGGTGGAATTGCAGCGGTAGCCAGATGCCCGACGACTATCCGGCGCCGGAAATCCGGCGCCGACTGCAAGGAGGCGCAATATGGCCACACTCACAATGGCGGGAACAGACATAGACCTGCGCGATCGCGTTCAGCGACAGCTCGAATTCGATCCGGAGGTCGAGGAGGCGAACATCGCCGTGTCGGTCTCGGAAGGCGTCGCGACGCTGGCCGGATTCGCCCGGTCGTATGCAGCGAAGCTCGCGGCCGAGAAGGCCGCCAAGCGGGTCTACGGCGTTCGCGCGATCGCGAACGACATCGAGGTCAAGCTTCTAATCGAGCGGACCGACCCGGACATCGCGCTCGACGCGGCCAACGCGCTGCAGAACCGGCTCGGCGTCGGCAATCACGTCCAGGTGACCGTGCGGAACGGCTTCGTCATTCTGGAAGGAACGGTGGAGTGGTACTTCCAGCGGAGGGATGCCGAGTCGGCGGTCAAGTACCTGCGGGGCGTCCGCGGCGTTCAGAACAACGTCCAGATCCGTCCGGCGTTCCGCGCGTCGGAGGCGATCGTCACTCACGCGATCGAGGAGGCACTCAAGCGCACCGCCGAGACGGACGCCAAGCGCGTTCATGTGTCGGTGAAGGACGGTACCGTCACGCTGACCGGGACGGTCAGGTCCTGGATGGAACGAGACGAAGCCGAGCGCGCCGCCTCGCGCACACAGGGCGTGACGAAGGTCGAGAACCAGATCGGGATTAAATTCTGACAATGTAGGCCCGACCTTCAGGTCGGGCGTGCCGGGATCGTCCGAATGGTCGGATGATCCGGGCACGCCCGGTCTAAAGACCGGGCCTACTCGGACGGTCGTCGGTGTATCGGGACGGTGAACCTCAGCGTACCGCGACCGCCGCCTGGCCTCCGAGCGTCTTCAGGGCGTCCGCCGCCGGCTGGCCGACCGTCAGCACGGGGCACGGCGCCAGGCGGACGACACGCTCCGCCACGCTGCCGAGAAACAGATGCTTGATCGGCCCGCGGCCGTGCGTGCCCAGGACGATGAGGTCGGCGCTCTGCTCTTCGGCGAAATTCAGGATGGCCTCGACCGGCGTGCCCACACGCACTTCAGCTCTGCCATCGAACTCCGTGCGTTCGGCTGCGGGAAACAACTCCCAGAGCCGGTCGTGGGCCGAGCGCTCCCAGTTGTCGAAGATCTCCGCCGAGTAGGCGTACACCTCGTTCGCGACCGGCTGCAGAACGTGCAGTACCGAGATCGATCCGTCGAACCGCCTCGCAAGTCTCCGCGCGTATTCGAGCGCGGCGAGCGACGGTTCATTGAAATCCACACCGACGACGATGCGTTTGAACATGGTCGTTCCTCGCTTCTATTTCGGGAATCGCAAGTCCCAGGCCAATCCGGTCATGACGGCGCAGCCAGGCCCTGACTATTGAAGCGCTGAAGAGTCCGCAGCGGCCGTGAATTATCTCGCAACCGTGAAAACGCTCTAACCCGCGTACAGGCGACATTTCGGGGCACTGCCGCGCGCATGGTTCTTGCCATTCCCCTTTCACGGTGAAGATTTCCCTCCCAGTCGTCGAACACTGGAAAGCCCAGGTCAAGTGCCAGTCCGGATGCCCAGTCGCGACCGACGCCGGGCGATACGTCCAGCTGATCGCCGAGGGCCGAAACGAGGACGCGTACCTCGTGGCCCGCGCGCCGAATCCGTTCGCCTCGGTCTGTGGCCGGGTGTGCGCGGCGCCGTGCGAGGTCGCATGCCGCCGGGGAGCAGTGGATGGGCCGATCGCAATTCGTGCGCTCAAGCGCTTCGTGGCCGAGCAGTACGGCGTCGAATCGACACGTCCCGAGACCCAGGATCGGCTGCGCGACGAGCCGCGGATCGAAGGCAATCGGTACATCACGCACCTCCCGCTGACCTGGCAGCGCCGGGCCCCGAAGGCAGAGACGCCGGCCCGCCGCGGTCGTCACGTGGCGGTTGTCGGCGCCGGCCCGGCCGGGCTCGCCGCGGCCCACGATCTGGCACTGCTCGGATACGCCGTGACGGTGTTCGATGCCGCGGAGGAGCCGGGCGGCATGATGCGGTTCGGCATCCCGGAATATCGCCTCCCGCGTACGATCATCCGCGCCGAGATCGACAAAATCTGGTCCCTCGGCGTCACGTTCAAGCCGAACACGCCGCTCACGCCGTCCTTTGGCCTTGCCGATCTGCGGCGCCTCGGCTTCGACGCCGTCTTTCTGTCGGTCGGCGCGTTCAAGGGCCGGGACCTGCAGATTCCAGGCGTCGAGCTCGAGGGCGTCGTCAAGGCGGTCGACTACCTGCTGAACGTCAACCGGGGTTACCGGCTCGACCTCGGCCGGCGGGTCGTGGTGATCGGCGGCGGCTTCGTGGCGTTCGACGCGGCGCGGACTGCGATCCGGATCGATCAGGCGACCGAGGTGGACGCGCTCGCGGCGATCGAAGCCGATTCGGGCGCGCGCGTGAAGGAAGCGCTCGACTCGGCGCGCGCGGCGCTGCGCGCGGGCGCGCGCGACGTCATGATCGTGTCGCTCGAGAGCTTCGACGAAATGCCCGTCCTCCGGACAACGCAGGGGCTGGAGGAATTCGAGGAAGCCAAGAGGGAGGGCGTCGCGTTCGTGCCGCGCCGCGGGCCGAAGCGATTCCTGGGCGAGCAACGGCTGACCGGCGTCGAGCTGCGCCGGGTGCTCTCGGTGTTCGACGCCAACGGACGATTCGCCCCTCAGTACGACGACGACGAGGTCACGACCGTTGAGGCGGACGCCTGCATCCTCGCGATCGGGCAGCAGCCGGATCTGTCCTTCCTGAAGCCTGACGACGGCGTCGAGCTGAACGCCGGCGGCACGATCCGGGTCGATCCCCGCACGCTGGCGACGTCGGCGCAAGGCGTCTTCGCCGGCGGGGACGTTGCGTTCGGCCCTCGCAATCTGATCGAGGCCATCGCGAACGGCAAGCGCGCCGCCTGGTCCATCCACGAGCTCCTCGCCGGTGAAACCGCGGCGGCCGCCACGGTGATCGAGATACAGAAAATTCCGACGTCCGAGTACCGGATGGCGGCTGGTTTCGAGCTGTTCGATCGGGAACCGCCGCCCACGCTGGACCTCGGTCGGCGAACCGGCATCGCCGAAGTCGAAACGGGATACGACGTCGTCGCCGCCCGTCAGCAGGCCGCCCGGTGCCTCGTCTGCCACGTGCAGACCATTTACGACCCCGAGAAGTGCGTCCTCTGCAATCGATGCGTCGACGTCTGTCCGGAATTCTGTCTTGCGCTGGTTCCCTTCGAGGACCTCGAGCTCGCCGAGTCCGATCGCGCGGCGCTCGTGGCCCGCGCGGAGGCCAACGGTCTGCCGCTGGCGGCCATGGTCAAAGACGACGAGCGGTGCATCCGGTGCGGTTTGTGTGCCATCCGTTGTCCCACCGACGCGATGACGATGGAGCGCTTCACGATCACGGAGCGGTTCGGCGATTCGTTACAGGAGTCCGCCTCATGAGCGATTCGGGCAAGCGTCGTGAGTTCCTGATCCAGCTGGGCACGGGTGCGGGCATCGCCGCGATCGGCTATCAGGCTGTCGCCTCGCTGCGTTCCCTCGTCCCGAACGTGTCGTACGACGCACCGACGACCGTCAAGCTCGGCTCGCCCGCCGAGTTCCCGGACGGCCTGAAGTTCCTGCCGGACCAACGGCTCTTCGTGTTCCGTGAGGGCAACACCTTTCATGCGGTCTCCGCGGTCTGCACGCATCTCGGCTGCACCGTTAGAGCGGAGACGCTGACCCAGCCCGAGATGCGTTCGGTCGAAGGGCAGACACTGCGACTGACGCATCGGTTCGTATGCCCGTGTCACGGCTCGAAGTACGAGGGCGACGGCACGAACGTATCGGGCCCGGCGCCGCGCCCGCTCGCGTGGTACCGCCTTTCGCTCGCGACCGACGACGGCCAGCTCGTGGTCGACCTGGCGGACGAGGTCGATCAGGACTTCCGGTTGACCCTGGCATGACGACTTTCTGAACGGAGCAGGCATGCAGCTATCGCGCAAGGTAGACGATCGACCCACCGCGCCGGGAGTCCATCCACGCCGGCTCTGGAGCCTCCGCCCCCGGTCGGATCGAGAGGCGGGCGACGCGGTCGTCTCGAACTTTCTGCTGCACTGGTTTCCCGCGAAGACCTCTCGGGCGTCGCTCGACTGGACCTACTCGTTCTGGCTTGGGACGGCGTCGGCGGCGCTGCTCCTGTTGCTCGTCTTGTCAGGTGGGCCGCTGCTGTTCCTGTATGTCCCCTCGGTCGAGCGCGCCTACGCATCTGTGAAGGACATCGAATTCGCCGTCACGTTCGGGTCGTGGATTCGCTCGGTCCACCGGTTCGCCGCGCACTTCATGGTCGCCGCTGTCTTCCTGCATCTGGCGCGCGTCTTTCTGACTGGCGCGTACAAGAACGGCGTCGGACGCGGCCAGCAGCGGCAGTGGAACTGGGTGATCGGCGTCGGAATGTTCCTCCTCACGTTGTTTCTGTCGTTCACCGGCTACCTCCTCCCCTGGGATCAGCTCGCGTTCTGGGCCGTGACCGTCGGCACGAATATCGCGTCGTCGATTCCGTTCGTCGGTCCGACGATCCGCGAGTTGCTGATCGGCGGACGGACGATCGAGCAGCCGACGCTCATTCGCTTCTACGTCCTGCACGTCATCGTGCTGCCGGGCGCGCTGGGCGCGCTGTTCCTCTATCACATGTGGCGCATCCGGAAAGACGGCGGCCTGGCCCGCGCCGATCATGACGAACATCTTTCCGAACCTGTGCCCGTCAAGCCTGTGCCGACGAAGACGTACACGCTCCTCGGCGTGGCGCGCGGCATGACGCCGACGGTTCGGACCCGCTCCATCGAAGCGCCGGACCGCGACGTCAATTCGGTTCCCGATTTGACGCGGCGCGCCGCCATCGTCGCGCTTGGAACCATTGCGGTGTTGAGCATCGTCGCCGTGCTGTTCCGGTCTCCGCTGGAGGAGCCCGCGAACGCACTCGTCACGCCGAATCCGGCGAAAGCCCCGTGGTACTTCCTCTGGCTACAGGAGATCGTGACCGACACGACCGTGCGGATCGGCTCGTTCACGATCAACGGAGCGTTCATCGGCGGGGTGCTGCTCCCGGGCCTGCTGATCGGGCTGCTGACCGCGTGGCCGTGGCTGGACCGGACGCCTTCGGGCATAGCGGGAGCCTGGTTCGCCAAAGCGCGCCGGCGCCAGGACGTCGCGTTCCTCGTTGTCGTCCTTGCCGTGCTGCTGCTCACGTTCATCGGCACGTTCTGTCGTGGACCGTACTGGCAGTTCTACTGGCCGTGGGAGCGCTGGCCTGACATCCCGACGAGGTTGTGACGCCATGGAGAAACGGACCGATTCCCCGTACCCGCGTCGCGATCGCCCGGTGCTCGCCGCCGTCGGCCTGCTGCTCGTGACGTCAACCGTGCTGTTCACGATCAACGACCGGGAGCACGAGTGGCGGTACTACCAGTACGCGTTCCGTCAGCTGGTCGCCGAGAAGTTGGGCGACGAGAAGGCCCGAACGATTCCATCCGGGCTCCAGCAGCTCTGGGTGCCGGCGCTCGGCCGCGCGGATCGCTGCGTCACCTGCCATCAGGCGACGAACTGGAAAGGATTCGAGACGGCCGAAGAGCCCTACCGGACGCACCCGACGGCGCCGCTCGCCGCGCATGCCGTCGAACGGTTCGGGTGCAGCTCCTGCCACGGCGGACAGGGGTGGGCGGTGGACACGCTGCCGGCGCACGGGCCGGTCGCGCACTGGGAAGAACCGCTGCTCGGACGCGAGCTCGGGGAGGCGTACTCGCTGGCGGACGACAAAAACGCGCTGATGCAGATGCAGTGCAACACGTGCCACCGCTACGACCGCGAGACGGAAGGGGCCGACGCGATCAACCTCGCGAAGCGGCTGGTCGCCGAGAAGGGTTGCCGCGCGTGCCACGTCATCAACGGGCGCGGCGGAACGATCGGTCCCGACCTCACCCACGTCGGCGACAAGGCGCCGGAGCAATACGAATACGGACGGCTGTCCGGCCAGCAGACGGCGTTCGCGTGGCACGTCGCGCATTTCAAGGACCCGCGCGCGCTCGTGATCGACACCGTCATGCCCAACTTCCACCTCTCGACGAAGGAAGCCCAGGCGCTGGCGATGCTCGCGCTCTCGTGGCGCAAGGTCACGCTCCCGGCGGATCTGGTGGCTGGCACGCCGCGCAGCGACCCGCGGACCGCCGAGGAGCGGGAGCAAGAAGAGCGGATGAAGACGGGTCCCGGCGCCTGGTTCGTGCAGACCGGATGCTTCGTCTGTCATTCGGTGGAAGTGTTCGGCGTGAAGAGCCCGGCTCAGATCGGTCCCGATCTGTCGACGGCGGTCGAGGACACCCAGAGCCGCTTCGGCCGCACGGTCGACGACTTCCTGAAGGCGCCGACTGGAACGATGGCGGTCGTGCTGTCGCGGCAGATCGTCCTCACGCCGGAACAAAAGGTGGTCGCCGTCGAGAAGCTGCGGGAAGCGTTCAAGGAACATCAGAGAAGAAAAGCTGCGAGCAGCGAAGGAGAGGGGAAGCCATGAGCCGGAAACGAACGTATCTCACGCTGGGAAGCATCCTGGGCATTCTCGTGCTCGGGCTCGTCGCAGGCCGCTGCGCGCCCAGCGCGCCCAGAAGCGCCAGACAGGCGACGGCAGGCGCATCGGATCTGGCCGTGGCGGCCCAGAAGACGTATGTCGCGCCGGGCGATCTCGACGAGTACTACATGTTCGCGTCGGGGGGCCACTCGGGCCAGGTCTACGTCTATGGGCTGCCGTCGATGCGGCACATCTCGACCATCCCCGTCTACACGCCATATCCCGCGACCGGCTACGGGTTCGACGATGACTCCAAGGCCATGCTGGGCGGCCTCACGTGGGGCGACGTGCACCACCCGTCGCTGTCGGAGACCAACGGCGACTACGACGGCCGGTGGCTCTTCGTCAACGACATGAACGGCCGGCTGGCGCGCGTGGATCTGCGCGATTTCAAGACCAAGCAGATTCTCGGGCCGGTACCGAACATCTCGGGAAACCACGCGTCGGCCTTCGTCACGCCGAACACCGAATACTCGATGATGGCGTCGCGCTTCTCGATTCCGATCCCGAAGGGAGAGTTCGCGCCCATCGACAGCTATGCCACCCGCTACAAGGGCGTGGTCGCGGCGGTCAAGATCGACCCGACCACCGGCAACATGTCGCTGGCCTGGCAGATCCTGATGCCGCCCTTCGACTACGACCTGGGTGACGCCGGCAAGAAGGTGTCCGACGGGTGGATGTTCTGGACCGCCTACAACGCCGAGCGCGCCACCGGGAAGCTCGAGGTCACGAGCACGCAGCGCGACCGCGACTACATCGCGGCGGTGGACTGGCGCGCCGCGGAGAAGGCGGCGGCCGCGGGCCAGGGCGATCTCATCGGCGGCGTCCGGGTCATCGATCCGAAGAAAGTCCCCGGCGTCGTGTACTTCCTCCCCTGCGGCAAGTCGCCGCACGGCGTGGACGTGTCGCCGGACGGAAAGTGGATCGTCGGCTCAGGGAAGCTGCAGGGCGTCACGACGGTCTTCAACATGGAGAAGATCCAGACCGCGATCCGCAACAAGGACTTCACCGGCGACGAGGACGGCATCCCCGTTCTGAAGTACGAGTCCATCAAGGACGCCGAGGTCCCCGTCGGCCTCGGGCCGCTGCACACGCAGTTCGGACCGGACGGCTGGGCCTACACGTCGCTCTTCGTGGACAGCGCCATCGCGAAGTGGAAGCTGGGCACGTGGGAGGTCGTCGACAAGGTGCCGATGTCGTACTCGATCGGGCATCTGAGCGCGGCCGAAGGAGACACAGTCTCGCCGGATGGCGGGTGGCTCGTCGGCCTCAACAAGCTGTCCCACGGCCGGCATTTGAACGTAGGCCCCTCGCAGCCGGAGTCGTCGCAGCTCGTCGACATCTCGGACGAGAAGATGAAGATCGTCGCCGACGCCTTCACGGAGCCGGAGCCGCACTACGCGCAGATCGTCAAGGCGGACAAGATCAAACCGATCGAGGTCTATCCCAAGGCCGAGAACAAACACCCGCTGGCGATCTGGGACGTCAAGGACGCGGGCGTGACGCGGACTGGCATCCAGGTGACCGCGAAAGTCGTGCTCGTGCGCTCGACGATTACACCGACCGCGATCGAGGTGAATCAGGGCGACGTCGTCACCGTCGCGCTGACCAACATCGAACAGACGACCGACGAACTGCACGGCTTCGGCCTGCTCGACTACAACATCAACGTCGTGGTCGATCCGGGAGAGACGAAGACGGTCACGTTCAAGGTCGATAAGCCGGGCGTCTTCCCCTACTACTGCACGAACTTCTGCTCGGCGCTGCACCAGGAGATGCAGGGCTATCTCATCGTCCGTGGGAAGGGCGCGCCGCTGACGACGACGAGCGCCGGCAAGTAGCGCAGCCCTTTAGGGCTGCCGGAGCGCCCATGAACGCATTACTCGATCGAACGCGTAGATTCCTGGAGGGTCCGCTTGGCGCGAGGCCGCGCGTGCTGCTGCTCGCGGCCTCGCTGCTCCTCGGCGCGATCTACCTGGCCCCGCTCTGGCGCCTGACGATGTTCGCGCCCCAGTACCCCGACGGGCTGCGAATGGCGATCTACAGCTACAAACTCGAGGGAGGCAACGGCGGCCAGGACATTCGCGAGATCAATCTGCTGAACCACTACATCGGCATGCGCGACCTCGTGGCCGAGGACTTCAACGAGTTCAAGTGGATGCCGTTCGTCGTCGGAGCGCTGGGGCTCCTTTTTCTGCGGGCGGCCGTGCACGGCACGATCGCGCACCTCGTAGATGTGGTCGTGCTCTATCTGTACTTCGCGGCGTTCTCGCTCTGGTCCTTTGCGTACAAGCTCTACAGCTACGGCCACACGCTCGACCCGTCGGCGGCCGTCAAAGTCGATCCTTTCATGCCGCCGATGTTCGGGTTCAAACAGCTCGCCAACTTCGAGGTTTACTCGTACCCGGCGGCGGCGTCGTACGCGCTCGGCGGGGTGGCCCTGGCGCTGGCGATCGCCGTGTTCCTGGCCTGGCGCGAGCGTGCGGCGCCCGCATCGCCATGACGGCCGCGGCGCTGCTCGTCGCCATGACCATGGCCGGCCAGATCGGCGCGGCGGGGCGCGAGCAGGCGCCCTCGCCGCTCCAGGCTCGCATCGACCGCGCGGAGCCTGGAAGCACGATCGACGTCGGTCCGGGAACCTACGAGGGAGACCTCGTGATCGACCGGCCGATCATCCTTCGCGGAACGGGCTGGCCGCGCCTCATCGGCGCGGGCGCAGACAGCGTGATCCGCATCCGAGCGGACGACGTGACCGTGGAGGGATTCGAGATCGACGGCCGCGGCGGAGGCGATCTCGGACGGGACTCGTCGGGCATCCACGTCAGCGGACGCCGGGCCGCGATCCGCCGATGCCGGATCGCAAACACGTTGTTCGGTATCTATCTCCGCGAGGCGCATGACTCGCTCGTCGAAGACTGCAGCATCCGCGGCATTCCCGGCAGAGATGCAGGCGAAAAGGGATCGGGCATTCACGTCTGGAACACGGAGCGGTTTCGCCTGATCGGAAACGAGGTCAGCGACGCGCGAGACGGGTTCTACATACAGTCCTCGCACCACGGCACCATCAGCCACAACGAGGCGCGGGACCTCCGCTACGGGCTGCACTACATGTTCTCGGATGACAACACGTTCACCGACAATCTGTTCGAGAACGGCGCGGCTGGTGCGGCGCTGATGTACTCGCGCCGGATCGAATTCCGCCGGAACCGCTTCATCCGCAATCGCGGGTTCGCTTCGGTGGGGCTGCTTTTCAAGGCCTGCGACGATGTCGTCGCGGAGCACAACCTCATCGCGGACAACGCGCGGGGGATCTTCCTCGAGGGCTCCTATCGTATCGAACTGCGCGCCAACGTGATCGCCGGCTCCGACACGGCGCTCGTGCTCTACAGCTCGACTGGCGAGAGCCGCGTCGAAGGGAACTCGTTCGTGGCGAACCTCAGCCCGCTGCTGCTCGTGGGCCGGCGGACCGACACGCGGTTCGAGGGCAATTACTGGTCGGCGCACGACGCGCTCGATCTCGATGGCGACGGGCGCGCCGATCAACCGTACCGGCTGTCATCCGTCTTCGATCACTTCCGCTCGAACCTGACCGCCGCCGACCTGCTGTCGCAGAGCGTCGCGGCCACGGCGCTCGGGGCGGCGGAACGCGCGTTCCCCGTGCTCGATCCAGTGCCGGTCGAGGATCGCGCGCCGCTTGCACACGCTCCACGCCTTTCGGAGGTGCCGAGCGCCGTCGTGGGCCGGCGTCACGCCGATGCGCTCGGACTCGTCGCGGCATTGGGAATGCTCGGCGCAGGAATCATCGGCCTGCGCTCGGGGAGACTGCGCCGTGATCGCGTTTGAGGCCTTCACGAAACGGTTCGGCGCGCACCGCGCCGTCGAGGATCTCACGCTCGAGATCCGCTCGGGCGAGGTCGTCGCCTTGATCGGCCCCAACGGGTCCGGCAAGACGACCTCGCTCAAAGCCGCGGCCGGGTTGCTTCGCCCGACCGCAGGCCGGGTACTCCTGGGGAGTCCCGGAAGGCCGGCGACCGACCCGGCGGCGCGACGATCGATGTCATACATGCCGCAGCGCGTGGCGTTTCCGGAATCGCTGAGCGGCCGGGAAGTGCTCGAGTTCTTTCGGTCGCTGCGGAACACCGATCCCGATCGCATCGACCAGGTCCTGCGCTTCTCCTCGCTGAACGGCGCCAGCGATCGACACGTCGGGACGTACTCGGGCGGAATGATCCAGCGGCTGGGGCTCGCCGTCGCTATGCTGCCCGACGCCCCGATTCTGCTGCTCGACGAGCCGACCGCTGCGCTCGACCCGGACGGGCTGTGCGCGTTCTACGGTCTCGTCGAGCAGCGAAAGCGCGCTGGCAAGGCCGTGTTCTTCACGTCGCACCAGATTGGCGATGTGGAGCGGCTGGCTGATCGCTTTGCAGTGCTCGTGGAAGGCCGCCTCGTCGCGGCGCTGAGCCAGGCGGAGCTGAGAGATCGGCTGGCCGAGCGTGGCGTCATGCGGCTCAGGGTCGGCGTCGATCCGACGACCCTCTTGAGCTCGGTCCGCACGCTCGCCCCCAAGGCCGTTGCGGTAGGGGACGAGTTGATCGTCCCTGGAGGGGCCGCGCTCCGGCCGCGCGTGCTGGATCTGGTTCGCGCCGCTGGCGCGCCGATTCGCGGCCTAACGGCCGAGGAAGGCCGTCTGGATACTTTCTACAGGGAGCTCGTGAGTGCGCGCCGATAGTCTCATCGCTGTGTTGGCGATCGTGAGTGCCGCGTGCCGCAGCGGCCCGGAACCGCCGGCGCCGCTCGACACGGCACGCGAAAGCTGTCGCTACTGTCGGATGGCCGTGTCCGAGAGCCGCTTCGCAGGGCAGATCGTCGCGCCCGGTGAAGAGCCGGCGTTCTTCGACGACATCGGCTGCCTTGGGGCGCACGTGCGCAACGGAGGACCCTGGCCGCGTGGCGCGATCGCGTATGTGGCCGACCACAGGACCAAAGAGTGGGTACTCGCGATGCGCGCGATCTACACGCGCGTGCCCGATCTCGAGACGCCGATGGGATCGCACCTGATCGCGCACGCGGACTCGGCGTCTCGCGAAGCCGACGCCGCCGCTCGGCGCGGCGTGGTCGTCGATCCGAAACAGATCTTCGGTGCCGCCGGCCCTCCGGGAGGCGCGCCATGACCGGTCCACTCCTCTTGTGCGCGCGGCAGGAGCTGCTGCTCGCGGTTCGATCACGATGGACCCAGGTGTTCGCCGCGGTGTTTGCGGCGCTGTCGCTCGGAGTCGCGGCGTCGGGGTACATCCTGTCGGGCGGCAGCGGCGTGCAGGACTTCGCCCGCACGGCGGCATCGCTCGTCCAGCTCGTGCTGCTGCTCGTGCCGCTGACCGCGATAGTCATGGGCGTGCTGACGCTGGCCTCCGATCGCGGCGCGGCCGAGCTGCTGTTCTCTCAGCCGGTGCCCCGCGGTGTCATTCTGATCGGCCGGCTCCTCGGGCTGCTCGCGGCGCTCGCGTCAGCCCAGGCCGTTGGGTTCGGGTTGGCGGGCGTGGTGCTCTATGCGCGAGCGGGCAGCGAGGGCGTCGGCGGCTTCCTGCTGATCGGTCTGGCGTCGATCGTGCTGACGGCGATCTTCCTCGCTCTGGCCGCGCTCGTGTCGGCGCGCCATGTCGGCGGCCGCCGCGTGCGCGCGCTGGCGATCGCATTGGTGGTATGGTTCGTCCTGGTCGTGCTGTTCGATCTTGCGGCGCTGGGGCTCGCATCGACGTTACGCTCGGGCACGGCCTCGCGGGTGCTGATCCTGACCGTGCTGACCAATCCGATCGACGCCGTCAGAGCGGGCACACTGCTCGGCGTCGAAGGCACCGGAGCATTCGGCGCGGGCTCGCTGGCGCTGCTGCGTTTCACGCATGGGCCTTTCGGCGCCGCGGTGCTGCTCTCTGCGTCGATGCTGCTCTGGATCGTATTGCCCGCCCTGCTCGCGGTTCGACGCCTCGCCAGACTCGACATCTAACGGAGAGCTGTCATGAGACGCATCATCTGGTTCACGATCGCGGCCGTGCTGCCGATGATCTGCGCCGCTTCGGTCACGTCGGGGCCCACCGGCGCGCCTGCTCAGGGCGATTCGATCTTGCTCTCGGTCGATCTGCCAGACCGCCCGGCTGCCGGCGCGACCGTGTTCGATCGCAAGGGGTGCGGCGATTGTCACACGGTCGGCGGCGTCGGCCGGCCGGGTCGCGGCCCCGACCTGAGCCGGGTCGCATTCTTCGGCGACGTGCTCGATCTGGCGGGCGCCTTCTGGAACCACGCACCAGTGATCCGAGAGAAGATGCATGGTGGGGAGGCCAGCCGACACACGCTCACGGCGGACGAAGCGGCCGACCTGATCGCGTTCCTGACCGCCTTCCGGTATTACGACACGCAGGTTCGCGAGGCCGGCAACCCGGCGCTCGGACGCGGCGTCTTCGTCAAGAAAGGCTGCGCGGGCTGTCACGAGGCCGGCGCGGGCGAGACAGCGGTGGGGCCGGACCTGAAGAAGTATCGCGGGCGCTACGCGCCGATCGTGTTCACGCAGGCGCTGTGGAATCACGCGCCGGCCATGTCGGCAGCGATGCAAGCGCGCGGCATGGCCGTGCCGGCCTTCTCCGGAAGGGAAATGACCGATCTCGCCGCCTATCTGCAGGTGGGACTGGCGGCGAAGGGCCCCCATCCCGTCGTGTTCGAGCCAGGCAGCCCGAGGCGCGGCCGCGATTTGTTTGCGAGCAAGGGCTGCGGGAGGTGCCACACGGTGGGCGCGAGCATCAGTCAGGGCGCACCGGACCTGGGCACGAAGGGCCGCGCCATGGTGCGCTCGGTCCCGGAAATCGCCGGGATCATGTGGAATCACAGCCAGGCGATGGCGGCCGAGTTCGAGAAGCGCGGCGTCGCGCGTCCGACGTTCGCCGGTCAGGAGATGGCCGACGTAACCGCTTACCTGTACTTCGTCAACTACGCCAACGTGCGCGCGACGCCGTCACGGGGCGAAACGGTGTTCAAGCAGAAGTGCGCCGCCTGCCACACGCTCGGCCAGAACGCGATCGGACCGGATCTCCTCGCCGCCCCAGGTCTCGATCGGCCGATCGGCATCGTCGCGGCCATGTGGAATCATGCCGGCGCGATGGAACGGCAGACGACCCGGCGCGGGACGTCCTGGCCGCGCCTCCAGCGCGGCGAGACCGCCGACCTCACGGCGTTTCTGATCGGCCGGCGGCAGACGAAGCCGCCGGCCGATCCGCCGATCAGAAGCGCACGCCGAACAGGATGGTGAAGGCGCGGTTGCGCACGTCCTGCTCGAGGACGAACTGGTTCTGCTCGTTCAACGCGGTGAGCCCCTCGGTCCACCGCGCCTCGGCGAGCAGGCGCCCGAACGAATAGCCGCCGCCGAAGATCAGGCTGACCTCCGTACCCCTCACGTCGTCATCGACGTCGACCTCGCCGGCGTCTCCATCGACTTTGGCGCTGGTGTTGAAGGCGAACGCCGGCCCCGCGAGTACGTAGCCGGTCCTGGTGCGGTCGGCGGCGAAGCGATACACGGCGAGCACGGGCAGCTCGATGTACGCGAGCTTCACGGTGTTGTCTCCCTCGAACGCCTCGCTGCCGACGAAGCGCAGACCCTTCTGCGTGTAGAAAAGCTCCGGCTGGATGTCCAGCTGCGTCGCGACAGGCAGCGCGACGAAGCCGCCGATCGCCAGCACGGCGCGAGAGCTGGTATCGAGACCCGTCTCTCCGACGGCCGTCGCAAAATCGGGAATCGTCGAGACGTAGAGACCTCCCTTGAGGCCCCCGGCGATGTCCTGCGCGGCTGCGGGGCTGACCGCAATGCCAAGCAGGAGGCACACCGCGAACGCGCGTTTCAGGGTCATGAAGCGTGTCCTTTCGTTCATCTCAGGCACTGGCGTTCAGAAAAGCAAGCCACTCGGATTCGAGCTCGGCGAGCGATCGGCCGTAGGCGTTGACAACCGCCCGCTCGACTTGATCGATGGTGTCGTTGGCCCGGAGCGCGGCGTACATCTCGCGCATCGGAGGAAGCCCCGAGCGATCGATCAGGAATCGGACGAACGATCCAGCCTCGGGATAGGTGAGGTTCGAGTCGAACGATCGAAAGCCTCTGGTTTCGGCGAGGCGTGCGATCGCAATCAGTGTCCCCTGCGCGCGCAGTCGCCTGGCGATCGTGTGCACCGGCTCGGAATGCCAGATCGGAACGAACTCGCCACGGGACGGGTCAACGGAATACGCGACCGCGAGGCCCTCCGAGAACAGCGCCACCGGCGAACCCCACCGAGACGAGTACAAATGGACGACCTCGTGGTTGTCGGTCGGCCAGATGGTGTGGATCGCGAACGTGGCTGCGTCGGCATAACCATTAGTGTTCGACACACCGACGACGTCGCCCATGTGTTGCCGGCTTCGGTACTTGTTGTAGGTGATCCGCGGCACCGACTGGAGACCGAGCTCGCGCACGGCCCAGGCGTGATACGCCTCCTGCCACACCGTGTCGATGGAATCGCCTGAAGCGAATTGGAAGACGTACGAGGCGGTTTCGACGCGCTCGGTCAATGCCGACGCGTTGTCGGGAGCGACCGGGGATTCGCCGCACGCGCCGGCGAGCGCCGCGAGGACAACGACACAAAGCAGCGGGCCGGTTCGGGCCATCGTGCGACCTCCAGCGTCGCCGGCCCGATGTGCAAACGATCTGCCGGTGATCAGCGCGGTATTACATGCGCAGCGCGGGAACGCTGTCACACACGGCGGACACGATCTGTCCGCCGGCCCGGCCGATGCCGGAGTTCCGGCACACGACTCGTCCCCGCGACTCGGACGATCGCGCCGCTATTTGACCTGGATCGACTCGACGTGTTTGACGAGGTTCGCGATCGCCAGCTTCGCCACGTCCGGGTTGGAGTGCGCGGCGCGGAACGCCGGACCCCACGTCGGCATCTCGCGCGTGCCGTGCGCGCTGGCCATCGACCGGCCCGTGCCCGTGATCTGATCCTCGACGTCGCGCGCCGAGAATTTGCCGTGCCGTTTCGCGATCGTGGTCAAATCCGGAGGCGGCGTCTTCAGCGCTACGGCCGCCGGGCCGTTCCCCTTTCCCTCAGGGCCATGGCACACCGCGCAGTAGTCGCGGTACAGGTCCTTGCCGTCCACCGATTCGATCCGCTGGACCGATTCGCGCTTGATTGTCGGTTTCTGTTCCGCCTGGCCGTCCGCCAGAACGACAACGGCCGCTCCGAGCGTCAGGCAGGCGAGCGCGACGAGTGTAAGAGTTCTCCGCATCATGGTCTCCTTCTCAGGTTGATGGAAGAGCGTCCGGAAGTATGTCGACGATCAGGTTTGCGTGGTAGTCCCACAACAGCAGCGAGCGATCCCAGAATCGGAACTGCAGTTCCTCCGGAAGCGCAGGAAGCGAGCAGAGCACGGACGGCGGAATCATCGAGAACGGGAGGTGATCCGGGTACGAGGCGTTGACGCGCGGGTGCCACGTCGCCACGTATGGATTCTCCTCGTTCGCGATCGCATGCAGGCCCTCGATATCGCCGCCGCAGCCGACTGCACTCAACTTGCGGAACACGGGGCCGGCCGCTGGCGTGAAGAGATCGCCTTGGCGTGCGCGGACACGCTCGGCGCGGATCTTCCGCGCGAGCGCGGCCATCGCTTGACGTACCTCATCGGGGTCGGCCGATATCTTTACGGTCGGCACGGGCCCTTCGAGGCGGCGGTGCAGTTCCGCATAGTCCGAGACCTTGCGATTGAAGTCTGCGATCACCCGCTGGTTACCGGGTGAGAGACCCGGCTGCTGACCGACAGCGGCCGGCCACGCGGACGTGATGATAGCCGCAACCGAACACGTCAGAACAACGGATTTGAGTAGCATGGGATGCCTGCCTTGGAATGCAGACTGCAAGCCGGGTGCCCCGCGCCGCACGGGGTTTTCCTGGGTTTTGCCGGTTTTCCGGCAGCCGCTGCGGTATCCGCGTTGCACGCACCAAGACATATGCGCGATTCTGTTGGTGTCTGCGCGCTCGTGGTTCTGCTGGGCGGCGGCATCTCGACGGCGACCCAGGATTCAGTAGCTGTCTCCGAGCACACGACCGGCGGCGGGTTCGCGTACATCGTCGAGCGCGGCGACACGATCACGGTGCTCAGCGCCCGGTTCGGGATCGACCGCGCCGTGCTGGCCCGTGACAACGGACTCGCGGCGAACGCGAGGCTGGTCGCCGGACAGGTGCTCGCGCTCGACAACCGCCACATCGTGCCGGCGGTTCGAGACGTCACGATCGTCGTCAACGTCCCGCAGCGGATGTTGTTCTATCTCGACGACGAGACGGCGCCGCATGGCTATCCCATCGCGGTCGGGCAGCGCGATTGGCCGACGCCACGGGGGCCGTTCGAGGTCGTCGCACGAGAGGAGGATCCGACCTGGAACGTGCCGCGATCGATCCAGGAGGAGATGCGGCAGTCGGGCCAGCAGGTGGTCACGCAAGTGCCGCCGGGACCCACGAATCCCCTCGGCAGGTTCTGGTTCGGCCTCAGCCTGCCGGGCATCGGCATACACGGGACCTCCGCTCCAATCAGTATCTATCGACCGGTGACGCACGGCTGTATCCGGCTCCACCCGGACGACGCGCAGGAGTTGTTCCTCAGACTCCCGATTGGCGCGAGCGGTCGGATTGTCTACGAGCCCGTCCTCGTCGCGATCGTTGACGGCACGGTGTTCCTGGAGGCCCACACCGACGTGTACCGGCTTTCGAGCGGCGATCCGCTTCCGGCGATTGGTCGCGCGCTGGAGAGCATGGGGCTGGCGGACGCAGTCGACTGGAGTGCGGCGCGCGACGTTCTCAAGCTTCGCGACGGCGTCGCGAGGGCCATCGGGAGGTCAGCGGGAGCGCCACAGCAGGCTGACGAGCGTGGCGACGCCGACCCCGGTCGCCACGACGAAACACGCGGCCGCAATCCAAGGCAGAATCCACGATAGCCCGCCGGTCACGCGCTGCGCGATCAGCGCCCCCCCGACGACGAGCCCGGCGACCAGAATCGCGGAGGTGATCCGGCTGCTCACGCGATCCAGATCGCGCGTGACGCGGTCGGCGTCGCGATGCAGCACGTTGACGCTCAGCTGTCCGCCGCGAAGCTGGCTCGCCAGCCCGATTACCTCGTGCGGCAGCGACGCCAGCGCCGCCGCGGCTCCCCGCCCGGCATGCGCCGCGCGCGCGGCCAGCGCCGGCGCCGAGTAGCGCTCCTGCCCCACCCGCGCCGCGAACGGCGCCGCGTGCTCGATCAGGCGGAACTCCGGATCGAGCCGGCGTCCTACCCCTTCGATGGTGACGAGCGCTTTGATCAACAGCATCAGATCCGGCGGCAGCTTCAGGCGGTGCGTCGAGATGAGATCGAGAATCCGCCCGACGACCTCGCCGATCCGGACCTCTCTGAGAGAGACGCCCGCGTAGGCGTCGACGAGATCCGCGATGTCGGCTTCGAGATCGGGCATCCTGACGCCCGACGGGGCCTCCGCGATCGTCACGAGGACCGTCGCGGCGCGCTCCGCGTCCCGGCGGCCGAGCGCGACGACGAGGTCCGCCAGACGCTCCCGCATCGACTCGTCGAGCCTGCCGACGATCCCGAAGTCGAGCAGGGCAATGACGTTGCCGGGGAGGACAAAGATGTTCCCCGGGTGGGGATCGGCATGAAAGAGGCCGTCGACGAGGATCTGCTGCAGCAGCACATCGGCGCCATGGCGCGCGACGACCGCCGGATCCGTTCCTGCCGGCCAGGTATCCGGTTCGTCCAGCTTCGCCCCGTCGATGTACTCCATCGTGAGGACCGTCGGTCTGGTCAGGGCCCATTCGACCCGCGGGAACACGATTTCCTCGTGGCCGGCGAAGTTCGCGGCGAACCGCTCCAACATTCGCCCCTCACGCGCGAGGTCCAGCTCCCGCCGGATCGTGCGCGCGAACTGCGCGACCAGCGCAACGGGCGAGTAGAGCGCGGCGTCGCGCAGATGTCGTTCTGCGGCCCGCGCGAGATGCGCCAGTGCGGCCAGGTCGTCCTCGATCGTGCCCGCGATGTCCGGACGACGGACTTTCACGGCGACCAGGCGGCCGTCGGGCAGCACCGCCTCGTGGACCTGCGCGATCGACGCGGCGGCGACCGGCGCGGGATCGAACGCGGCGAACAGATCCGAAACGGGTGCACCGAGCGCGGTTTCGATTTCCCGCTCGGCCACGGCGGCGGGGAGCGGCGGCACGTCGTCCTGCAGCTTCGACAGCTCGGCGACGAGATCCGGCGGCAGGAGATCGCCCCGCACGCTCAACGCCTGGCCGAACTTGATGAAGGTCGGACCAAGCTCCTCGAGGGCGAGCCGGATCCGGACGTTGCGCGACGCGGGGAGGTTGGGACGCGCGCGCGCCAGAGCCCTGAAGCGGGCGATCCCGAGCATCGATGCGATGTCACCCAGCCCGTGACGAATCAGGACGGCGGCGATCTCGCGATAGCGGCGGAGCGGCGGAAGGACCGCGGCGCCATTCAGCATGCCCATATGTCAGCTCAGGCGGCCTGCGCGTTAACGCGATTCACGATGGCCGGCGCGATATCCGGCAGCGGCAGAACGATGTCCACGCAACCCGTGCCGATGGCCGATCTCGGCATGCCCGAGAAGCTGGCGGTCGTTGGATCCTCCACGACGACGATCCCGCCGTGGGCGGCGACCGCCTGCACGCCGTCGGTCGCGTCCGCCCCTCCGCCGGTCAGCACGACGGCGACCGCCCGACCGCCGAAAACGCGTCCAGCCGATTCGAACAATGGGTTCGCGGAGGATCGCGCGAAGCTGATCCGGCGACCGTCGCTGAGCGCCAGCGTTCGATCCGGCTGAACGGTGACGTGCAGATCGGGCGGCGCCACGTAGACGGTGGCCTCCTCGAGCGCATCCCCTTGTTTCACTTCCCTGACCCGCAACGTCGTCTTGCGCGCGAGCAACCCTGGCAGCAGCGACGGCAGGCGCGAGGTCCGATGACAGACCACGACGACCGCTGCCGGAAACCCGGCGGGCAACCCAGAGATCACGCGTTGGAGCGCAATGTCACCGCCGGCCGATGCGGCGAGGAGCACGACGGCGTCCGCAGGAGTCGAGGGTGGATCCGTCACAGCATGCCACCAGGCAAGACGCCTGCTCGCACGGTTCTGGGTGAATGGGCGGCGGCCGGCGCCGCCGTGGCTCGCCGTCCCGTCCGGGCACGGCGCGACTATCGCCACGGCAACGCCGGCGGCGCGAGCGGCCTCAGGCCGCGGTCTTCGTAGCCTCGACCGGCACCTCGGCGATCGGCACGAGGCGCTTCTTCGTCTCGATGCGCGCCTTCAGGGGCACGGTCACTTCGAGCACGCCGTTGATGAACTCGGCTTTGACCTCCTCCAGTTTCGCCGTCTCCGGCAGCGGGATGATCCGGCGGAACGCGCCGTAGACGCGCTCGCTCCGATAGAACTCGCCCTTCTTCTCTTCTTTGATCTCACGCTTCCGCTCGCCCGCGATGGTCAGACCCACGTCGGTGAGCTCGACGTTCACCTCCTCCTTCTTCAGGCCCGGCAGATCTACGCGGATCTTCAGCAGGTTCTCGAGCTCGAAGATCTCGACCTCGGGCCGCCAGGCGATCTCCTGAACCTCCACCTGCGGCGTGAAGAAGAACGGCCAGGCCCTGTCCTCGAACAGCCGGTCGAACTCCTTTGCGAACGTACGCATGATGGGAGCGGATCCCAGGAGCGTGGGCAGCGTTTCCGTGGTCTTGAACATCTGACACCTCCTACGATGCGGGGGCGTACGTCGCGGACGGAGCGTCCGTCAGGCGCAGCGACGCCCCCCGTCGGCCCGCACGTAGGTCCCGCCGACCCGACGGAGAAACCCGACATCGACCAGGGCCTCGAGCACCTGTGAACAGAGAGCGGGCTCGGCGGTCCAGAGGCGGACCGCTTGCGGTAGGGTCAGATTGAGCCCCGGCATCTCGCGGTACTCGGCGCAGACGAGCGAGCGCAGATCGGCGACACAGTCGAGCGGGCAGGCAGACCTCATGCGAGCTTCCTCTTCCTGAACCTAGAAAAGCGAGCAACGTTCGTGCCCGCCCCGCGAAGGCCGGAAGCCCGCCAAACCGGGGCTGCCGAGTGCGCGGCCCGTCCCCGGCGCGGAATCCTCCCCCGCGCTGCGGGTTTTTTCGCATCGGCGCCGCCGTGGACGATAATGCCTGCGCAGTCTCCATAGCATGCGGCGCACGTTCGCGTACCTCCTTGCCGGCATCCTCGGCTGCGCCCTCGGCGTTGGCAGCTACACGTTCGTGTACGCGAACGGCTACTCCTATCTGACGAACGATCCTGAAGCGTGCGCCAACTGCCACGTCATGCGCGAACAGTTCGACGGCTGGACGCGATCGAGCCACCGTGCCGTCGCGGTCTGCAACGACTGTCACACGCCGCCCGGCGCCATCCCGAAGTACGTCACCAAGGCGCGCAACGGGTTCTGGCACTCGTTCTACTTCACGACCGGCGGCTTTCACGAACCCATCCAGATCACGCCGCGGAACATGGACGTCACCGAATCCGCCTGCCGGAAGTGCCATGGCGGGATCGTGGACGCGATCGATCCCGTGGCTGCCGGAGCGTCACGGTTGTCGTGCGTGACGTGCCATCGCTCGGTCGGCCATCTTCACTAGCCGCAGATTCACGCAGATTCACGCAGATAAACGCAGCCGCAGATTGACGCAGATGAGCGCAGATGCAAGACGTCACACCCGCTGGATCTTCGCAATCGTCGTCCTGGCCATCATCGCGACGATGGCGGTCGCCGCCCTGCTCGTGAACATCTTTCAGCGTCAGCAGGAAGCGCGGAACCCCTTCTATCGAGTCGTCGAGCTCACCGACGAGACGACGGATCCTGCGATCTGGGGCAAGAACTTCCCGCTCCAATACGACGGCTACGTCAGAACGGTGGACCAGGTGCGAACGCGGTACGGCGGGAGCGAGGCGGTTCCACGTACCCCGACCGCAGCCGACCCTCGCTCGCATGTGGCGCAGTCCAGGCTCGAGGACGATCCCCGCCTCACGATCATGTGGGCCGGTTACGCCTTCGCCCGCGATTTCCGCGAGGAACGCGGCCACGCGTACATGCTCGACGACCAGACGTTCACTGAGCGCCAGCAGGCCGCAAAGCAGCCGGGCACGTGCATGCACTGTCATGCGTCGGTCTACGTGCCGTACAAGACGCTCGGCAACGGCGATCTCATGGCCGGCTTCGAGCGGATGAACCAGATGCCCTACCCCGAGGCGCGAAAGCTCGTCACGCATCCAGTCGCGTGCATCGACTGCCACGATCCGCAGACGATGCAGCTGCGCGTGACGCGGCCGGGCTTCCTGGAAGGCATCCGTCTGGTCAAGGCGGCACAGGGTGTCCAGAACTACGACGTCAACACGCAGGCGACGCGGCAGGAGATGCGCGCCTTCGTGTGCGGGCAGTGCCACGTCGAGTACTACTTCAAGGGACCCGAGAAGCGGCTGACCTACCCGTGGCACAAGGGGCTGAAGGCGGACGAGATCCTCGCGTACTACGACGAGCAAGGGTTCAGCGACTGGACGCACGCCGAGACGGGCGCGCCGGCACTCAAGGCACAGCACCCCGAGTTCGAAATGTGGAACCAGGGGATCCACGCCCGCTCCGGTGTCGCGTGCGCGGACTGTCACATGCCCTACCAGCGCGTCGGCGCGCTGAAGATCAGCGACCACCACGTTCGCAGCCCGCTCCTGAACACCAACCGCGCGTGTCAGACGTGCCATCGCTGGTCGGAAGACGAGCTGCGGGAGCGGGTCCACACCATTCAGGACAGGACATTTACGCTGCGGGGTTCGGCCATGGACGCGCTCGTCGCGCTCGTCGGCGACATCAAGGCAGCGCGGAGCCGCGGCGCGACTGACGCTCAGCTTGCAGCCGCCAGAGATTTCCAGCGGAAGGGTCAGTTCCTCCTCGACTTCATCGAGGCAGAAAACTCGATGGGGTTCCACGCCGGTCAGGAGGCGGCCCG
>DATAEE010000043.1:0-2782 GCA_036258175.1 Vicinamibacterales bacterium | reverse complement strand
CCGCCGGCGATCGCGAATGCGTCCACGCCGGTCGCCCAAGGCCGTACTCGCGTGCTGCATCGTCCGTGTCAGCACGCGCACGCCGTCCTGCAACAGCGAGCTGTCGGTCGGGTAATGCACGTTCGTTTCTACGACCGTGGTGTCGATCCGAAATCGACGCCCGTGCGTGACCCCGGCACGCTTAGCGACCTCCACGACCTGCCGATGCAGCTGCTCGATCACCTCTGGACCGAGCGCTCGCGCGATCTTCAGAATGGTCTTCGCGTCGGGGACCTCGCCGGCATCGATGCGCGTAAACATTCGATAGACCAAATTGGCGCGCACTTCGCGTTCCAGATCGTCGTACCTCCAGTCGAACAGATGCTTGAGCATCAGCATCCGAATGACGACCTCGGCCGGTGTCCCCGGACGACCACGGCGGCGACTCTGCGGCCACCGCGCTTCGAGGGCTTGCGCGACGACTTCAATCACCGCCTCGTCCGCGAGCAGCGTATCGATGCGCCGCAACCAGTCGGGCCACAGTTTGTGTCCATCGGGCAGCAACACTTCGAACAAACTCCGCTCGCGCTGTCGGCGTCGGACCATGCACGCTCCTTTGAAGCATCTGTGCGTGCAGTGTAGTACTCATGATCAATACTGGCAATTGATCTAAACGAATCGTTTGGGCACCCGCGCTCGTGCAGCAGCGCTGATTCGCAAGAACTTAACGACTCAGTTCTTCACCGGAAAGTAGACTAGGTTAGAAGCCATCTCATAAACCTCGCAAGAGAATGAGGCAGCAGGCGAGGTGTAGCATCGCAAGGAAATTCTCGGCGTATCGCTCGTAGCGGACAACGAGCCGCCGAAAATTCTGGAATCAGGCAAAGAGTCGCTCGATCTTCCACCTCCGGCGGTAGCGACGCAGGCGGCGACCGTCTTGGGTCCGCGATGTTCGCGTTCTCCGGTGCGGGGCGATCAGTTCCACGCCACGGCGGGCCAGGTCGGCATCCAGGCGGTCCGACTCGTAGGCGTTGTCACCAATGAGACGCACAGGGAACGGCTTGACAAACCGCTGCGCGAGGGTTGCGTGGACCAGGGTGACTTCGTGCGGCGTGGCACTCTCGATGTGGACCGCGACCGGGAGTCCGCGGCGATCGGCGATCGCCATGATCTTCGAGCCCTTCCCGCGCTTCGTCTTGCCCACGCCGGCGCCTCCCTGCTTCGCTGGTGCGAAGCTCCCATCGATGAAGGTTTCCTGCAGATCCAGATAGCCTTCGTCGTGAAGAGCCTGGGCGAGGACCTCGAGAACGCCCCGCAACACACCCGCGCGCACCCACTGCTGAAACCGCCGGTGGCACGTTTGATAGGAGGGATATCGGTCCGGGAGATCGGCCCATGGGGCGCCGGTCCGGAGGATCCATAAGATCCCGTTGAGCACCGCACGATTCTCCCGCCATGGGCGCCCTCGGCCGTCTTTGCGGCGCGCCAGCTTGGGCAAGAAGGGCCCAATCAGAACCCATTGCTCGTCGGTGAGGTCACGCGAATGAGAAGCGGCAGGAAGGGCCATCCGGGCCAGAATGGTCCTGTCGCGATCTGGCATTGGCTCCGACCCCAAAATCGGTCGCCAGATCGGCGTGTTGCGGGAGTAATCACGTCCGCACAGGTGTAACGGCTATACTCCCAGCCACTTGGCGCTCACTCCCGGCACCCGAATCGGCGTCTACCAAATCGCTGAACAAATTGGCGAAGGAGGGCTAGTATGATTTGCAGCGACGACGTGTCGCTTTCCGATCACGCCGGATCTATTCGCAACCCCAGTCACGGAGGTTCATATCATGAGCATCGTTGTCCGTTTCAGTCCCACCGCCCTCACTACCAACAAGTACGACGAGGCGATTCGCCAAATCAAGAACGTTGGCGAATGGCCACCGGCCGGGCTCGACTACCACGTCTGCTTCGGTTCGGATGGCAACCTTAAGGTCAGCGAGATCTGGAATTCGCGGGAGCAGTTCGAGGCCTTCGACAAGCGTCTGATGCCGATCCTCGCCGGCGTCGGCATCCAGCTCGCCAATCCGCCGGACATCTTCGACGTTCACAACATCGTCAAGGGCTGACAATCGGGCGCGGCGGCGCGATCGAGAATCGCTAATCGTTCGGGCCGCGACCGCCTCGCCGTCGGCGACCTCCAGTTGGCGGCACACCCACTATTGCCGCTCGAACAGGAACTGTTCCAATAGTCAACGCTGTGAGGCAGGCCCGTCGTGCCTTGAGCCGCTTGCTCAAGACACGCCGCCGAATTGGCGGCCAGATCGGTCCTGGATAGTCGCCCAGTGTTTAGTAATCGGCCCGAAGGCACGTACCCGACGGGTGCCGATTGGGGTTTTGTTACACGCTCTTAACATTCCCTCCACGAGCCCGAGACCGACCCCCTTCGCAAGCCATACGAGGGGTCGCTCTCTAGGATTTGGAAGCCATCCCCAGAAGAACCGCACGCACTACGAATTCGGCCCGCGCGACGCGATACGCCACAGCGCAGTGACCTGTCCGTAACGCGCGTTGTTCGGCACGGGCAGCGAGTTCGAAAACAGAATTACCACCACGTCGTCGTCGACGAACAGGTGCAGGGCCGCCGAGACGCCGAACGACGAGCCGCCGCTGTGCGATACGACGGTCGTGCCTCGGTCGGTCTTTCTGATCTGCCACCCGTAGCCGTAGTATGCCTCCTATTCCGACGTGGTTTGAACGTACTTCGTCCACATCTTCTTCTTAAGAGCGTCGGGTAGCGCGCGCTCACCGTCGAGCG
>DATAEE010000042.1:0-19557 GCA_036258175.1 Vicinamibacterales bacterium | reverse complement strand
ATTTGCCATAAGGCCGCTTGTGTACCGGGCTCGCAGCCGCGGCCATGATCGATCATAGCGAGAAGCACCGCTCCACCGACCCGAAACACGCCGCAATCGCGCGCATTTCGCGGCGCGGACGCGAAGGAATTTCCTATCCTTAGACATCGCCAACTTGGAAGACCTCTGTCGCTCGGCCGTGGAGATACTGTCGGCCCGCGGCGCACAGACGACGGATCTGCAATCGCGATTGCGCCAGGTCTACGACGTCGCGTCGAAGATTGCGGAGTCGAAGGTCAGTGCGGAGCTCGCCGATCGCGTGAACGACAGCATCCGCGGCGTCAATCAGGTGGCCGAGATCTTCAGGGCTCTGCCGACCAAACAGGAAGCGCCGATCCCCATCTCGACCGAGGCGCCGCCCGTCGAGACCGCACAAACGGCGTAGCCAAACCGCCGCCGAGCATTCAAACAGATAGAGCCTCTCCGAGCGGCGCTGTCATCTCGCGCCAGAAAGGCGAGCGCGGAAACCGCGGCGCCGCCTCGGCGTAGGCGCGCGCGCGATTTTCGATGTGGCGCGCGAATCGCGCGGTCATCGCTTCCTGATAGAGCGCACCGAGGCGTTCGAGCGGTACATCGGCACTGGCCATCTCGGCGGCGCGAAACGCGCCCTCGAAGGCGTACTGAATCCCGTGGCCGCTGAGCGGGTCGTACGTGGCCGCTGCATCGCCGATGGCGAACCAGTCTGTGCCGTACATCGTGCGAAGCAGCCGTGGGAATGCCGGGACGATGCGCACCTCTTCGAGCTGCTTGGTCGTGCGGCCAAGACGCTCGGCAACCGCCGGCGCCGATTCGAGACCCCACTTCCACCAGCGACGTGCATCGAGCCTCATGCCGCGCTTGATTGCCGCGCTTGCGTAGAAGGTTGCGATCACGTCGCGCCGAGTCGGCGTGACGCTCCACCAGCCCCGCGGACAAGCATCGACATGAAGGCACAGGTTGTCCGCCGGACCATCGCGGGTTGCACGCAGACGAGCGACAGCCGCAATCAAGTCTCCCGCACACTGCCACTGTGCGCCCTGGCGGCGCGCGAAGATAGACGCGCGTCCGCTGGCGTCGACCACGCGCGCGGCGCACAGCGAGAGGGTCTCGTCAGCGGAGCGCAGCACGATTTCCCATGTGCCCGTCCCGCGCACTGCGCTCGCGAGTGATGCACCCTGATGCGTGGTTACACCGGAGCGCTGCGCCTGGGCGAACAGCGACGCATCGAATAGGCGGCGTGTGAGATTCAGGCCGAGACCTTCGGCATTGCCTATGTAGGGCTTGAACCCCGCTGTGTGCGTCATCCAGCGACTGAGAATGCCCGGGCTCTCGATGGTTGAATCGGCGAGCAATGCGGCCTCGCAACCGAGCGCGCGCAGCGCCCCGCGAGCCTGCGGGGGAAGATGCTCGCCCGCGCGCAAGGCTTCGAACCTCGTCTTCTCGACGAGCACCACGCGCGCACCGCGCTGGGCCATCAGGATCGCGAACGCCGAGCCCGCGAGTCCCCCGCCGAGCACGCACAGATCGAAACGAAGCATGATTTTCCGCGGCCGCGGCGGCGTCAGGGTCGGTCGATCAGAGATTCGTCCTCGATGAGCGTGCCGTCGTCCTGACGACGGATGAATCCCACGCGCTTCCAGTAGCGGCGCATGGCGAGCTCGAGGCGGCGCTTTTTCTCCTCCTCCGCCGTGCCTCCCTGGCTCGGTATGTCCTCGCCCGTGAGTTCCCGGCTCGGCAGCCACGGATACGCGAGCCCGTTGTCCTGATACACGACCTGCGGTCGCGACGTCGGCCAGAAATTCTCCTGGCAGTCCACGAAGTCGACGAACCAGGGCACGGCCAGATCCTTGGTGAGCATGCCGGGGCGGTGCAGATCCTCGGTTCCCTGCGGCATGAAGCGCAGATCGGGGAAGTATTTGGTGCCTCCCTGGAAGAGCGACCAGTTCGCAGGCTTGCCCGCTTCACGGCCGACTTCGATGCCCGGCAGAAACGAGCCCCCGAGCATCTTGCCCATGCTCGCCATGTCCAGGAACGCCGGTGCGTAGAGCGGCTCCGCGGTGAGGAGCGCAGTGATGTATTCCTCCATGGTGTGCGCCGCCGTTCCGTCTGACTTGCTCGCCTTGAAGAAAGCCTCGAGCGGCTTGCCTGTGAAGAGCACGTTGAAGAGCGGAGCATGACGCGGGTTAAAGTCGACCTTCCTGGCCGCCCAGCGCGCAAACTGTGCGTACTGGACCTCGGTCAGCGCGTACTCCTTCAGCATCGGCATGTCTTGTTCGCTGACGATCCAGTAATAGTCGTCGAGCCGCGTGGCGTGGTCGAGCGCATTGGTCCCCCAGATTTTTGCTTCCGGGGGATCCGTCTCATCGTCGAGTATCGGCGGCACATCCGTATCGGGTTCGGCCACGAGTGGCTCCCTCCCGCACGCCTTGCCGCGCAGGCTCACGAACACCTCGTGATAACGCGCGAGGGAGCCCGCCGGATCGATGTTGACGGCGTCATCGAAGCTCTCCCCGGGTTTGCCCACGTTGTTGAAATCCAGTCGACGCCCGAATTCGCGCGGGAACGGGGTGTCGACGACTTGAGCGCCGGGCACGTTGTTGAAGCGCAGCCTGCGGTAGGTCTTGCGCGCGTATAAGTTCGCGGGCTTGCGCAGACGATCGAAGAGCGTCTTCGCGATTCCACCGCCCGGGACTTGGGAAAGCTCTGCCACACGCGCGCGCGCGTCGAGCTTGTTGTGGCCAATGGCCGTCGCGATGATGTCGGGATCGTCGCTCACCTTCCATTCGCGCGGCGTCGTGCCATCGACGCCGCGTGTGACGACGAGATTGCAATGAATCTCATCGTCCCGTTGAAACGGCACTCGGCGGCTGGCGGTGCACGTCATCCACTCGACGACATCGTTGGCACGGATACCGATCTTGAAAGGACCGTTGCGCTTGGTCACGTCGTCCGACAGCAGGGGCAAGGGCATCTTGAACGCGGACTGCATGTCGACCGCCAGCAGCACATCGTCCGGTTTGAGGTCGACGGCGAGCTTGGTCCTGATCGAGCCCGCCTTCGTGACGGCGTGGTAATCAGGCGGTGGCGTCGTCCAGTCGTGGTCCGTTGTGGCCTCTTGCCCCCTCAAGACCGTCAACGTGCCATCATCGTCGACATGCGTGCACAGCACGAGCTCATGCTTGCCGAGGAACGGTGCAACGTCGTCGGGCTCGCTCAGCAGGATCAGGAACGGATCACCGAGCGAGGCCACCTTGAGACGCATGGCCTTGATCGGGCCAATCTTCAGCTTCGTAACGCCCGCAGCCACCCCGTCGATCAACGTGCCGGTGACCCTGACCCCTCTCAGGAAACTCTGGTCGTGGATCGCGCCCGCGCGGACCTGCCCGCTCACGAACGCCACATCCGAGAACAGACCGAGCAGAGGGTGAATGTGTGTGAAGTAATCGAACCAGTCGTAGGAGCTGACGTCCGCCGGCTTGGTTGCGAGACGGTGCCGTCCCTTGACCGTCACCACGTCCGGGGCGTCTTGCGGCTTCGGGTCCAGGATGTTCTGCCGTGCCTGCGCGAAGGCGAGATCCCAAAGGGAGACGAAGTGCCCCATGTCCGGAAGATAATCCGGCATGTTGACCACGACGGAGGCCGGCAGCGCCTCCACCTTCCGGTCCTGCGGAAGCGCCATCCCGTCGTCCCCGGACTGAGCAAAACTGAGGTATTGGTAGTCTGAGAACTGCGTCGTGAAAGCCGTCTTCAGCTCAATGGTGGCCTTCACCGTGCCATCCGCGCATGGGTCCTGCCAGCCGTTCTGATAGATGGCGAGTTCCGAGAATGTTGCACCGGGGGCCTTGGTTTCCTCGCCTTCATTGCCGATGACGTGCAGCCGGCCGTTCGGCTTACCATCGGTGCCCTTCTCGAGCGCGAGAAAAGCGAGGTTCGGGAGCGACCCAATCCGGCAGTTCGTGGCCGGCGAGGCTGTCTTCGTGCTGAGTGTGACAGCGGCAGGCGTGTTCGGATCCACCTGCCGGGCATCGCCCACTTTCTTGACGCTTTTGACGCATGCCAGCTCGATGCGCCACTCGATGTCGGCGTGGGCTGTGGTGATCTCCATCACCCGGTACACCAGCCCGCTGCCGCGATCGAAGAAGTACGCAAAGACGCGAAACCGCGCTGCCTGCGGCATGATGTCTTCGTCCTGATCCCGGTAGCTGTTTTCATCCGGTTCAGCTGCGGTGGTATCGCCCAGCACGGGATGCCGCCGCGGCTGCGGCCTGTGCCGCAAGTGCGGATACTGCTCCTGCAGGAAGCGAGGAATCTCGGGCCCGAGAAAGTACCAGTTGGTGCTGGGGCCGAAGCGCGCCATCCCGACCCCGGGGTGAACGCGGAACTGAATCATATCCATGGCACGGGCCTGCTACGGGTTGGTGTTTGGGAACGACAAGCGCCGGCAATGGGTTTAGTATCGCTCCGTCCCGGCCGTTTGCAACCCCTGGGCTAAGGAGCCGTGCCCGACCTCATCGAGGCGACAGCGGTCGAACTCGCGCGCGTGTTCTCGCCGCTCAGCGTTGCGCTCGAGAGCGAACGGGAATTCGCGCAGTTCCTGCGCCGGTTCGGCATTTCATTCAGCCCCGAATCGCTGAGCGGCACGGTGACGACGCTGCTGCCGCTACGCAATGGCGTGCGCGCCATCTCGGCTGCGGCTCGGGATGCAGCGGACAACGGCTTTCAGCTCTCCGATATCCCGCCGTTGTTCGAAGCGGCTCGCGCGCTGTTCGGAAGCATCAACGGGCTTTCGGGCCACCTGTCGGGGCTCGTGCCCGATACCGTTACTCCACAGTCGCTCGAACAGATCCTCGAAGCACTGCCCGAGGAGCTGGTGGACCTGCTGCTAGCCGACTATCTCGACGTCCGCGCGCCGCTCGCCCTGTTCCTGTTGAGTCTGCTCGATGTCTACCGGCCCGAGGTCATCGACGCGAGCGCGCGTGGCGTGCGCTATGTGCGCCACCACTTCGACTGGTCGCGCATCGGGCAACTCTTCGATGACCCCAAGGCGTGGGCGCAGGCCGCCTACGGCTGGGGCGTCGATCTGGACAGTGACAAGCTCATTGGGCGCATCTCGTGCCTCATCGAGCTCATCGGCGGAGTCGTGCACATCGATGAGATGAGCGCTGCGCAGGTCGCCGCGTTCATCCCGGACTGGTCGAACCCGCGCGCGTTTCCAAGCATGGCTCGCGTCCCGTTCGTGCGCAAAGAGGTGATCGCGAGCGATGGCAGCTTCGATGCAACGGCCTCCGGCGAAGCGGGCATGGCGCTCTTCCCCGTCTCCGGTACGCAACCCCCGGCGAGTGCAACTGACCGGGGCATCGCCGTGGCCCCATATCTCGAGGGCGCGGCCGGCGCAAGCGCGGATTTCGGTGCCGGCCTGTCGGCGCGCGTGAACGGGGCGCTCGGCGCAACCGGCGGAATCGTATTCGCCATTCGCCCGAGCGGCGTCGAAGTTGCCACCGGAGTCGGAGCGACGGCGTTCTCCGGCGCATTCACACTCGAGCTCACCAAAAAGCCGGTGGGCGATGCGAGCGCTCTCACGCTCGTGGGCCAGGCGGATGGGTCGCGCCTCGAAGCGCAATCCTTCACGTTCGCGCTCGGCGGGGAGATCAGCAACGCGGGGCACGATCTGTTCCTTGCCGCCGGTGCGAAGGGCCTGAAGGCCGTCGTCGACGTCTCTGACGATGGCTTCCTCGGCATGCTGCTCTCCACGCCCATCGAAATCGACGCCGGTGACGTGCTGGCGGGTTGGCGCGAAGGGCGCGGCATCTACTTCGAGGGCGGCACCAAGCTCTCGGTCACCGTTGCCATCAACAAGAGCATCGGGCCGTTTCGTCTCTACAAGATCGGTGTCGCCGTCGATTTCACGCAGAATTCGCTCACGGGCATGGTCACTGCCGATGCGCAGCTCGGCCCGCTATATGCGTTCGTCGACGGGCTGGGACTCACGGTCAGGCTCGTACCCAACGACCACGGTGCACTCGGCAAGCACGATCTCGCGTTCGGCCTGCAGCTGCCCACGGGCTACGCGATTGCGCTGGATGCGAGCGGCATCAAGGGCGGCGGATTTCTTGCGATACGCGACACGGAGTATCGCGGCGCGTTGGCGTTGCGGTTCCAGACATTCGGCTTCAGTGCCTTTGCGATTCTCAACACGCAGCTGCCCGGCGGACAGCGCGGCTTCTCCTTCGTGGCCTCGATCTTCGGCGAATTCACGGTGCCGCTGGGCTATGGATTCTTTCTCACGGGACTCGGTGGGCTCATCGGCATCAATCGCACCACCAGCACGCAAGGGCTGCGCGATGCACTGTATGCCGGCAATCTCGATACGGTGCTCTTCCCGGCAGATCCGATCGCGAACGCAGAAACCATACTCGACACGCTCGCTGCGATTTTCCCCGCACGCGATGGGCAATACGTGTTCGGCCCCATCGCGCGCATCAGCTTCAGCCAGCCGCCGCTCATCACCGGCAAGCTCGGTGTGGTCATCGAGCTCGGGCGCGAGGTCCGGATCTTCATCCTCGGCGGGCTGAGCTCGGAGCTGCCGACGCAGGATGCGCCGTTGGTCTCGCTGCGCCTGAGCTTTTTCGGCGAGATCGACATCGCGGCGCAGACCATTTCCTTCGACGCGACGCTGACGAACTCGCGCGTGCTGACCTACGCCGTGTCGGGCGACATCGCGGTCCGCAGCGGCTGGGCGCCGCGCATCGAGCACGTGATCTCGTTCGGCGGCTTGCATCCGCAGTATCCGCGCCCGGCGAATCTTCCGGACCTGCGGCGGCTCGCCATCAACTTCGGCACGGACAACCCGCGCATCACCCTCACGGCTTACCAGGCGCTCACACTGAACTCTCTGCAGTTCGGTGCACGCGGCGAGTTGTACGCCAAGGGACCCAAGATCATGTTCGTCGGGCGGCTCGCTGCGGAAGGCACCGCGTACTTCGACGCGCTGATCTATTTCAATCCGTTCGCCTTCGACGCCGCCCTCGGCGGCAGCATCTCGTTGCTCGTCGATGGCGACGTGATCATGGGGCTTGGATTCGATCTGCGTCTCACCGGCCCGAACAAGTTCGTCATCGATGGCCGTGTGTGGGCCACGGTATTCGGCATCGATGTCGGCTTCTCAGTGCACCACAGCTGGGGAACGGAATCGGACCTCCTCGACGTGGTCGCGGACGCGGTGGGTCTGCTCACGCGTGCGCTGTCCGACAACCCCACGCTGGAGACCATCGGTTCGAGGGCGTTCTCCGACGGCGTGCGCTTCGTCGAACCGCCGCGCACTGAGACGCGTCGTGCGCTGAGTCCCGCGGGCGGCGCACGGTACATCCAGCGTGCCATGCCGCTCGGCGTAGTCATCGAGAAGATTGGTGAAGCGACGCTGGTCGGTCCGCTAAACACGTTCGATCTGCAGGTGAGCGCGGCCGGACAAGTGCTGTCCGCGCGGCCAGCGCCTCTCGATTTCGTGCGCGGGCACTTCTGGTCGTTGAGTGAGGGCGAGCGACTCCGCAGGGCCGCTTTCGAATCGCACAAGGCCGGTTTCGAGATCGCGCCGGACGAAATCTTCATCGACGCTGCGTCCGCCATCGAGGACAGCTACGACTACGAGATCATCGTGATCGACGAGGACGATCAGGTCGCGCCGCCGATTCACCCCGCGCGAGTGGATGCTGCGTTGCTGGAGAGCTGGGTTTCCGCCGCGCATCGCGAGCGGACTTCGCCGCTGGACCGGCTGGTTCTGCTCGGAAAGCGGCGTGAAGACGCGGTCGAGATCAATCCGTCCGTCTACGTCACCGTGCCGGCAGGGGGAGGGGCGCCGACCGGCGCATTCGCAGGATTCAACGACGCACGGATGGCCGCGTTCAGCGGCAGCGGGCCGGTGGCGGCGAATCCCGTCGTCGCGCGTTACGTCGCGTCGGCAAGCTGAGGGCGCGGTATCGTGGCCAGCAAATTCACGTTCCTGCCGGATGCGCGGTCGGCGCTCGTCGCCGCTGCGAGCGATCCCGCGGCCGGCACCACGCGTCGCAACGCTTCTTTCGGTGTCGCTGTGACCGCCAATGGTGCGGTGGCAGGCACGGCTGTGCCTCTCTCGGCCGAACTTCTGGATGCGGGCGACGTCATCGGCGTCGACCAGCGCATGATCGCGCGAGTCGATCCACGGCCGGCGGCAACGGGTTTCGAGCCGAACTACATGCCGCTCATCGAGTTCGTCGACGCGGATTTTCCGTGGCGGTATTCGTTGGACACCGGCACGACCGGACGCCGCAAGCCGTGGCTCGTGCTAGTTGCAATGACCGCCGATGAGTTCACATTCATCGATCAGGGATCGGCGCCGCTGCCGCGCATTCGCGTGGCGCAGCCCACGCGATCATTGCCGGATCTCGCGCAGTCGTGGGCCTTCGCGCACGTACATGTGTCCACGGATGGCTCAGCGACACCGCTCAATCAGTTCATGCGCGCACAGCCGGAGCGCCACTACGCACGGCTGCTGTGTCCGCGAAAGCTCACGCCGAATACAGGCTATTCGCTGTTTCTCGTCCCGGTGTTCGAGGCCGGGCGGCTGCGTGGCTGCGGCGAGACCGCCGCGCCTGCGCAATTCAACGCCCTGGCGTGGAGCGCGAGCAGCGGGCCGGTGGACCTGCCTGTGTATTTTCAGTCGCGCTTCGAGACCAGCGTGCTCGAAGATTTCGAGCTGCTCGTGCGCAAGCTGAAGCCGTATCACGTGTCGCCCGACGATCCCGTGGCGAAGCCCGCTGTCGCATTCGCCGGCGAGCCGGGTTACTACCCCGACTATCACAGCGACACGGCGAGCTTCGAGATCCAGGACGCGCTGGTGAAATCCGGTGCAACGGTGCAGCCGTTCAATACGGACCCCGAGCTGACACCGCGACTCATATCGACACTGGCCGCAACGATTGCTGGCGAATCTGTTCCGGCTGACGCGGATGGACCGGACGTAGATGATCCGTTGGTGGCGATGCCCGCGTACGGCTGGCGCTTTCGCCAGGAAACCGCCCCAAGTGAGTCGAAGGCGCAGGCGGGCGAGTGGTTCGATCGCGTGAGCCTCGATCTGAAGTTCCGGCATGCGGCGGGATTGGGTGCCGAGACGGTCCGGCGCAATCAGGAACAATTCGCCGCCATTTGCTGGCAGCAGTATGCGGATATCGTCGGCGTCAACCAGCGGTTGTCGCAGCTCAAGACGGCGGCAGTACTGACAGCTCGCCTCTCGACGCGGCACTTCGAAAAGCTTGCGCCGAATGCGGCCATCGCACTTGCGCAGCCGCTGCATGCGACTGCCAGCGTTTCGGCGGGCGTCACGGTCGCCACGGTTCTGCGCGACGCCGGATTGCCAGCATCGATGAACTCACGGTCATTGCGGTTTGCGGCTGCAAAGCGGGCGCGCACCGTCACCGCCGGACCTCCCGCCGTTCCGGCCGCCGGTCCTGCCGCGGGTCCTCTGATTGGCCTGCGCATGCGCGTCGTGCCGATGCCCGATCCAACGACGCCGGTCACGGGGCCCGTGTTACAGCCCCCTCCGCGCACGTTGCCAACACCGGTGTTCGGGACGTTTACACAGATCTTCGACCTCGCCCTGCTCGAAGAACCGAAGCCCGATCCGCCGCTCGCTGTCGGTGTGCGCACGGTCGACAAGGTGGCAGTTCAGGGCGCGCTCGCCGCTGCGCTCAAGGGTCTGCCGGCGCGCAAGGCGGTGTTCACCGTCACAGGTTTGTCGGCCGCCGAAGCCGAAGCGCTGGAGCCGGTGCAGCGCTCGCCCGTGGTGCCGGTGCCGCTCGCCGATCGGCTCGCGACGTTCGCCGCCAGCGCGCTGCTGCGAAATCACGACGCACTACCGCCGAACAGTGTTGCCATCGTCGAGGAGAATCGCTCCTTCGTCGAAGCGTTCCTCGTCGGCGCCAATCACGAGATGAACAACGAGCTGCGCTGGCGCGAATTCCCGACGGACATGCGCGGCACGATCTTCGCGCGGTTCTGGAATCATCGGCGCGCGCCGGACGATCCACTCGGCGACGACATTCCGGCGATCCGCAACTGGACCGGAAAACTCGGCGCGAACTTCGCGCCGCACGACGATGGTCAGGCGAATTTCGTGCTCCTGCTGCGCAGTGATTTCATCCGCAAGCTCGGCGCGGTGGAAGTCGTACTCACACGCCTGAAGCCGGGCGTCACGAGCTGGGCGCCGGAGAATGTCGACAACTTCCCCGCATCCTTCACCGGCCTGGTCGGCGCGGACACCGCGTACTACGGATTCGATGTGGCCCGGGAGACCGTGCTCGGCGAGCCTGGAAAATTCTTCTTCGCCATCTACGAACCGGCGGGCGCGTTTCGCTTCGGGCTGGATGTTGCGACGGCCGCTGTGCGTCGTGCGCGCTTTGCGTATCGCGCGGCGCCTCTGCCTTTCGCATTGAGAGCGATGGGGCGCACGCTTGGCGAGAATCCTGTGCCCGCGCATCTGCAGGTGTTCGTGCCGCCGATCCTGACGAGCCCAACCAAATGGAATGACCTGTCGTGGAACGACATGGTGCTGAATGACGCGGGTTACATTGATTTTGCGCAGACGAATCCGGTGGTGAGTGAACCGCCAGCATTGTGGTCCGCAGCCCGCACGTCCGCTTCGGTGGCGCGCAGCTTCCTGCAGAAACCCGCCGCCGCGGTCATCTCGGCAACGAGAGTGCTGCAATGACCGGGCCGCGCCGTCCGCCGACTCGTCCGCTTGGGCTGATTCCAGTCTCGGGATCGTTACGCCGCCGCCCGGGTGAGGAGGGCCCGATCGGGCCCGGCGAACCGGAGGAGGAGGAGCCGACAGGACCCGTTATCGAGCCACAACCGGAAGAGCCAGGCCCGCCTCCGGATCCGCAGCGAGCGCTTCGGGCCGCAGCACCGCTCCTATTGTTGCCGCTTCGACTTGAATATCGCGTCGTCGATGTCTCCATACCGACGCGCGTCACCGCAGGTGTCGGTGCCATTCTCGGTGCGGCAGCTACCGTGCAACCCATCACCAGGCCGCCGCCGGCGCCGCGGGGCAGACGCGGCACCAGCGCCGCCCGGGCTGTGCCAGTCACATCGAGGGCCACATTGGCCGTCAGCGAGATTTCTCTGCGCACAGGCAAGGAGATCTGGTTTCGCTGGTTCCCCGAAGATGATTTCGCCGAGCGTGGCATCGCGCCCGCGAGCGATGAGGAAACACAGGCCCTCGCGGCCTTCGACGCCGCGGTGGCGGGCAAGCCCTGGCATGGCGCGACGGATTCCACCGTTGTGGGTGCATGGCAAACACTCGTACGCACGATCGCGCCAGCGCGTGCGGTTCATCTCTTGCGGAATCGAGCGGCAGCGGGCGATCCGCAATGGGAAAGGCGTGTCGGGCAGATCGCGCTCTTGCCCGCGCGTGTCGCGATCTTCGCGATCGCACCGAATGGGACGGTGACTGCGCTCACCAATGGCACCTCGATCGCGGACGTGCGTTACACGCCCGATGCGCTGAAGGATGGAGGGTGGCTCACGAACTTCGAGGTTGCCCTCAGCAAGGGCATGGGCTGCCGGCTGACGGACGCGCATCTCGTGACGACCGCGCTAGCAGCCGACTGGATCGTTGCGGTTGGACTCACCGGCGACACTGAGCCGGATGCAGCCGCCGCCGCCTTCGCAAAGCTGATGAGCGATGGCATCGCGAACGGCGCCTTCGAATTCCTCGAACCGGACGTACCCACGAACAACAGCGGGGACACGTCATCGGCGCTCACGCAGCCGCGCGCAGACATCCCAGCGTTTCTCGCGCGTGCCAGCGAGGCAGAAGCGGGCCTGCTGACTGCATCGCTGGAACAGTCCGCAGATCTGCTCGGCGAAGCGCTTCAACTGCCTGCCGCGGTCGTGCGCAATGCGCCCGGCGCAGCAGACGCGGCGCTCGAAGACGCGCGCGCGATGCTGTACGTGGTGGGCCCGGTGCTGTTCGATTCAGTCTCGCGAGGTGTCGTCAGTTGGCGCAGTCTCGCAGAGGATCGCGTCCTCGACTTCTTCGCCGAATCCATCGCCGCACGCGGCACTTTGCCGGCCACGCGCTTCGGCAAGAATCCGTACGGTCTTCTGCCCGTGACCCGGGTCAGCGACGTGGAACCGTTCGCGTTCGACACGGCCGACGAGCGGCGCATCGACGCGTTGCTCAAGACGTTTCTCGGCACGACGCGCAATGGACTGCTCGATCCTTCACGACCGCCGCCGCCCGTCATCGCGCCCGGAGACCCGGACGTCGCGAACAAACTGGCCGAGATCCTGAAGCTTAATCCCGTCTCGCGCCGCCTCGATATCGCCGACACGGGCTCGCCTGCCACCCGGGCGCTGGGCTGTCCATACGTCGCGAGCGCAGACTGGCAGCCGAGCGACTATCTCAAAGCGTTGCGCGAGAAACCCCTGCGGCAACTTGCCGATCCGGATGAGAGCGACGCGGCGGCTCCGCTGCTGTATCGCCTTGCGCGTTTGTCGTTGGAAAAGAATATCGTCCTGCCAGTCCTGTCGAACACGATCGCGACCACGGGCTTGCTCACGCTGCGCACGATGAACGCCCCCGGTGCGGACCCTGCGGTGGACGCCCGTCGCAACGTAATCAGCGCGGTGAGTGCGATCTCGCTCGCCGGCGGAGCGGTGATCACCGGCACGCGCACCGACGTTGCGGAGAACGTGCGCCGCATGGCGGCGCGGATCGCGCAAGGGCTGGCGCGACTGTCCGAGATCGCGGCTCGCGCGGATGGCGCGGTCCGACTCGAAATCCTGCTGATGGAGACGATCGATCTCTTTCAGCATCGCATCGACGCGTGGGCCACTGGTCTCGCCTATCGACGCATCGTGCGTCGACGCCGCGCGGGCCGCACTGGGCTCGCGGGCGGCTACTACGGAATGCTGGGGCGGCTGCACCCCACATCCGCTACCGCAGGAACGGACGGATACATTCAGGCACCGAGTCCGAGTCAAGCGGCCACGGCAGCGTTGCTGCGCTCTGCTCATCTGCGACACGCCGCGGGCCCGTTCGCCATCGACTTGTCCTCGACGCGCGTACGACGCGCGGAGTACTACCTGGATCTGCTGCGCAAGGGACTGAGCCTCGGCGAGGCGCTGGGCCACGCGGGCGAGCGCTTCCTCCACGAGGCGCATCGCGACGATCTGATTTTCCCGTTGCGCCAGCGCCTGCCTCTGCGCAACGTCAACGACGACGCTTCGCTCGAGATCCGCCTGTTCGACGGACTCGCGTTCCTCGACGCGAACATTGCGAGCTTCCCGACCGACATGCAGGAAACGCTAACGAGCCTGAAAACGGCGCTCGCCGACGATCTCGACACCGTAGCGGACCTCGTGCTCGCCGAAGCCGTACATCAGCGCTCGCAAGGTCGTTCGGGCGCAGCGAATGCGTGGTTGCAAGTTCTGTCGGGTGCGCCGGTGCCTGGTCATCCTGCCGTTGTGAAGACTGTGCGTTCCGGGCACGCGTCGAGCCATCGCGTGACGTGGCTGCTCGAACCGAGTGCAGGTGGCAGCAGCCCCCGCGCGATTGCTGAGCCCGCGTTGGCGCGGCTTGCCGTGAGTGCGCTCAAAGGCTTTCAGACCTGTAAGGTCGCGGTGGAGAGTGTGGCGGCCGACGGCACTCCTGGTACGACGGTCAATGCACGGCTCGCTGCGGATCTCGGCCTCGAGCCGATCGACCTGCTGATCGGCGGTGAGAGCGAGTTGCGCGTGCGCGCATTCAACTTCGCTCAGCGCCAGGGTGCGCGCACGGGGTCGATGACATTGCGCACGGACGGCGGCAATCCCACCGCAGCCAGTCTCATTCAGCGCGCAACTCCTTTGCGCGCCATCGTGCAGCAGGCGCGTGTGATGGAACCGTCGGACCTCAACGCCGCCGCCCGGCCGGACAGGCCCTTGACGGACGCCGTCACAGCGCAGTTGCTCGGTGAGGCAGGCGTGACCCTCGCAGCGCGCGCCACCACGCTCGCCGCTCGCATCGCTACGGACGTCGCCACCGCGCGCACGGCACTTTCACAGTTCCTGTTGAAGGCTCGCAACTATCGCAATGGTGTCGATGCGAACCTCGCGCAGTCGCAGCTCGCTCTACGTTTCGCCGCCGTCGAGGCGGCGCGGCTGCCCTTCGACAAGGCGCTCGTGACCATCTCCCGCTATGGCGAGCCCACAGCGCTGCGCGCTTTTGCAACGGCTGAGGTGGCTTTCGCGCCTGAGAATTTCGCTCCGGGCTTCACGAGTCTGCTCGATCGTGTCGCCTCGAAGGGGGTGCGGGTGAGCGCCGCCGCGCAGGCCGCCACGGCGTCGCCCCCCGATGCCGCGGCGGCGCGCCGGATCATCGCGACGTTGAAGGAAGCGTTACAGAGTGCGCTGGATGGCGAAGCGCTGCCGATCCTGCCGGTGATCCGCAAGCGAGCTGAAACCACCGCTGAAACGAATTTCAGTGCGGGCAGCAACGTGGCGAATGCGCTTGCGGAGTGGGCGGACCTGCGCGCGCGCGTCCGCACTGCCTCGGCTGTCGCCGCCACGTTGAGCACCGTGCGCGCATTTGCGACGACCGACGCGGCCACCACGACGAATGACCCCGACGGCGACCCGCGCCCGGAAACGGAGGCGCCGCGGTCCAAGTACTTCGGCACCTTCCTCGCGGATCGCATGTTCGTCGCGGGCGCATCGCTGTACGCGGGACTCGTTGTCGACGAGTGGGCCGAGCAGCGGCCGAGTCGGTCCCAGACGACGGGTGTCGCCATCAACTACGATTCACCGCAGAGCGAAGCGCCGAATTGTCTCCTGCTGTGCGAGCCGCCGACGGGCGATGAGACTGCGTGGACCGAGCTGGGTGCCGCGCGCATGGTCGCCGAGACGATTTCGTGGATGAAGATCCGTGCGCTGCCGGCTCAGCGACGACTCGCTCCCGGTGGACAACTGCCGCAGATCAATCAGGTTCCCTTCAAGCCGGGTCCAGGTGGCGGCACGCGCCGTGTTCCCACGCGCCCCTTGATTCGCGTCGGTGGAACCCTCCCGGTATTCGAGGGCACTTTCGTCTCCGCCGCACTCGGCCAGCCGGCCGGCCTTGCCGCAACGGGCGCGCAGGAAATCTCCCACCTGAGCCGAACCGAGGAATAGCGCGATGCCTTCGCAGCAACTCTATGCGACCAACATCAGCGTCAATGTCGGCGAGGCGCTCGAAGCGCGCATCAAAGACCCGCTGTGGTTTCTCGCGCGGCAATGGCAGACGGGCGAGTTCGAGGCGGAAAACGGTGGCAGTCTCGCCGCGGCATTCATCACCTCGCGCGAGTATCCGTTGGCCAAGGTGACGCGTGGCAACAGCTCACAACCGGTATCGCTAGATGCGCCGCTCGACGCGCTGGTCGAGGCCGAAGCGGCGAGCGGAGACTCGCCGGCCTGGAACAGCGAAGCGCTCGCGTACAGCTTTGGAGTGGAAACGGCGGCCCACAAGCTGCAGGCGACGGACTATTTCGGCAAGGGGCTCGACTGGTTTCATTTCGACGTTGCCGCCGTGAGCACGCCCGCCTCGCCGCCCGCGACCACAGAACGGCGCATCGTCCCGACGGCGCTGCAGTTCCGCGGCATGCCGTATCCAAGATGGTGGCGCTTCGAGGACGGCGACGCCGATTTCGAGCGACCGGACGATCCGGAGCCGAATATTCTCGCCACGCTGCTGCCGGAGTTCGTCGTCATCGACAGCAACAACTGGTATCTCGTGCCGCTCAAGCAGACGGCCGGCACGGTCCGCGAGATCGTTGCAGTGAAGGTCGTCGATGGGTTCGGAATCGTGACGGAGATCGCTCCGAGCGACCGGAGTACCTGGCGCATGTTCGCGATGTCGGGCCAATCGGCTGCTGCGAACAACGGTGCGTTGCTGTTCGTGCCGAACATCGCGCTGGACGTCCTCGACAACGACGCGCTCGAGGAAATCGTCGTCCTGCGCGACGAGGACGCCAATCTCGTGTGGGCTGTCGAGCGCCAGTATCCTGGGCCCGACGGCGAAGCGGTTCTCAATGGAGATCGCGCCGATACGCAGCCTAGCGCAGCACCGGGCGGGGATGCGCGACCGCGCTTTCGTTTCCGCGCGGACGTGCCCCGTCACTGGATTCCCTACGTGCCGCGCAAGATCGACGCAGTAGGCGGTGACACCTACCTACGTCGCGGGCGCACGGATGAAGCCGCGACACGTGAGCATCCGCAATATCACACGCGAGTTGTCGGCGAGTCCTGGCGCCTGCGTGAGGAAGAGATACCGAGATCCGGTCTGCGCGTTCGCCGTCTCAAACGCTTCGCGCGCGGGAGCGATGGCACGGGCTTCCCATGGACGGCGCGCAGCCGCGAAACCGCGCCCCGACTCGCCCAGCCTGGACTGCGCTTCGACTTCCTGGAGGAGCGGACCTAGCCGGCGCGCCGCGATCGGCATCCCGCACTGCGCGTCGACGATGGCCAGCAACGTTCGCGGTCACGCAGCTCGCGCCCCATTTCTTGACGAATCCAGCATTGGCGATGGCTTGGTCCGCGCCAAGTGCCACCGGCACCGACACCTGCCAGCACTTGGCGCCGTCGCTCAGGGCGAACCTCCAGGTCTTGTTGCTCAATTCCAGCGCCATGTACAGCACTGGCGCCGCTGCGTTACCTTCGGTTCCATGGGTCGCGGGGTTCATCTCCTGGTTTCCTTTCTTTGGTTGAGAACGCCACCAGAGGTTAAATCCCCGCGGCCCTACATAGGATCTATCCTTTACCTTGACTGAAGAAAGTATACCCATGGCGGCGAACGCGTTAGGTCGACTGGCGACACTCTTTGGACCTTAAATCTTCTGTTTTGGGGCGTTGAGGAACACACACACGCAGGAGCCGAAAATGCCAAGTTTGAAAAACCCGGCCATTGCCGGCGACGTTCAATTCGACACCTTCATCTACGGCGCTCCGCCTCTCGCTTACCCGGCGTTGTTGTCCCAATATACGATCTACAACACGCCGGATCCGGCGTACGTCACGGGCCGAATCAATGTTTCGGCGTTCGCCAACCTCGGGGCGAGTACCCCGTGGCCATTTTTCAACACGAACGTGCCGCTCAATGGGCATGTTTGCGTGCCCCGCGGGAGAGGTCCCTTCCCGCTCGCGGTGTTTGCGCACGGCAACCATAACCCTTTCGAGAATTCCACGCCCGGATACCTGTATCTGTGCCAGTTGTTGGCGTCGCATGGGATCATCGCGGCGACGATCGACGTGAACTTCCTCAACGGATTCAACTTCGGAGAGAACGACGGCAGAGCGATCGTTCACCTCGAACACCTCAAGCAGTTTCGGACCTGGAATAACACCGCCACTCATCCGCTGGACGGCAAAGTCGATCTGAACCGCATTCTCATAGTGGGCCATTCGCGCGGCGGGGAAGCGGTAGGACACGCCTCATTCTTCAATCGGCTCGCCTCAATCGGCGCTGTCCCCCTGGATGGATCCGTCGGGCTCGGTCCCTATCGCTTCGGATTGTCCGCGGTCGCCGCCATCGCTCCGACCGATCGGCAATTTACACCGGTCTCCGGGCCAACGGTCGTACCGGATTCGTACTATTTGATTCACGGCAGCAAGGATTCGGACGTCTTCACGTTCGAGGGCTACCATACCTACGAGCGCGCGCATGCGGTGGACTTGGCTAACCCTACGGTTTCCGATGGGAAGTTCAAGGCCATGTTGTGGGTACACAAGGCGAACCACAATCAGTTCAACAGCATTTGGGCATCGGAGACACCCCCTGGAGTCGCGATGCCGCGCGCCAGCCAGGCGGAGATTGCAAAGGTTCACCTTGGAGCATTGGCGCAGGCGGTTCTTTTGGACCGGGCGGAGTATGTGGACGTGTTGCGGGATCACGGCGCCGCAGTGGCGTGGGACCCGGCCGGTACCGAGTTCGTGTCGCAATACCAGGATCCCGAGCGGATCTTCGTCCAACACAATCAGGAAGGCCTCGCGCCCCCGGTTGTCTCACTGCCGGTTCAAGGTACCGTTGCGGCGGACAGCGTCGTCGCCGCGCGTCAACTGACCGCGCTGGTCGGCGGCGCCGCTACCACAACCATCACACTGCGACTAGTATGGAGCGTTCTCGGTTCTCGCCTGCTGTTGAGAGCGGATCCCGCAACGCTCCCCGCGGAACGGTACAAGACGCTGGCTCTCCGCGTGGGACAGTCCACAGAGGCAAACAACGCAGCCAACCGGGATCAGGATTTCACGCTGGAGGTTTCGAGCGGTTCGCGCACCGCCGCGATTCCGGCGAGTTCCCTCCACCGGTTGCTGTATCCCGATCCTCCGCCTTTCGGTCCTGCGAAGATCGTGATGCAGACGTTGCGCCTCCCTGTCGAGCGGCTCGTCGAGCGTGGTGTGGACCCAAACGATCTTCGCTCCATCGCTCTTGTATTCGACCGACGAGCGACCGGCACGGTCTACGTCGGCGATTTGCAATGTTCCAACTGACTCTGATCCATTCGAGGTATCGTCATGCAGCCACCGCAACCACCGAAAATTAGCGCCGTAGAGGTCGTAGCCGCGCAACCCACCGAAGCGGACAGTGCAGCGATAGCGCATCTGAGCGCGGAATCGAATAGGTCGCTGCCTCAGGTCGTCTATGTCGTCAAGGTCCATCTGAAGACCAAGCCGCCGGCTACTTCAATGGCTTGGGCGCTGTACGTGAACGACGTGCTCATCCCCAAATATTGGGAATATGCGGACGGAATCTACTTCAATGTGATGGACCCGCAGTTTTTCGCGGACCACAAAGGAAAGCGGTTGCGCTTCTCGCAAAACGGAGTCGACTTCTACGACACTGGGATAAAGCTCCCCGCACCAATTGCGCCAGCAGCGGCATCAAGATCCAAAGGTAAGGCGGCCAAAAGCAAGACGACCCGATTGCCGCTGCAAGCCGACGTACTGAAGTAAGAACCTCGCCCGATCAAGCGGCGACACAGCACCTCTGCGCGTGAGCCGCACAGCGGCGCTTCGCTGGCTTGCCCTCCATTGAATCGCTCCCTGTAGGCCTCCGTGGGATGAGTAAAGAGATCAGTGAAGCCGACGCGATCCTTGTCGTTTGCAGGGGCCGATGATCGCGACGCGGCAGCGCATCATGCTGACGCAAGCGTGCACGACCGGACCGCAGCCCGGTTGATTCTGGTCAAGCCGCACCGCAGGCGGGGCCCCAGAATGGGCGCGATGGACTGGCTCCTGTTCCAGCAGCTCGACCGGATGCGCCGTGCCCAAGGGAGCCTCCTCGACACCGTCGGGCTCGGGCCGGCCGAGACGCCCAACCGCGAGATTCACCGGGAGGCGGGCGTGGCGCTGCGCCGCTACGGCGGCGGCGAGGAAACCGGGCCGCTCGTGCTCATCGTGCCCGCGCCGATCAAGCGGCCCTACATCTGGGACCTGGCGCCGGAAGTGAGCGCCGTGCGCCGTTGCCTCGCGGCCGGCGCGCGCGTGCTGCTCGCCGAT
>DATAEE010000041.1:0-1587 GCA_036258175.1 Vicinamibacterales bacterium | reverse complement strand
ATTTCATGAATTGATCCCCCCTGTGATGGTCCCGTGGTGCGCGGGACGAATCGTTGAAGCGGCAGATCGCCGCATAGCGCGCTATTTCCACAAAGTATGCGCTTTTGTAGCGGTCAAGGATTTTCTGGACAGTGGATTGATGGTCACTCGACTCGTCACGCTGCGAGTTTCACGCGGCTCTCGTAGAACGCTCGGCGTGCTTCGGCAGGCGGCTTGAAGCCGTGGCGTTCGATCAGCCACTCGCGGTTGTAGAGCTCGGCCCAGGCGATGAGCGCGAGGCGCAACTCCTCGACGGTCGCGAAGGTCTGCACCCACAGCAGCTGCTCCTTGAGCGTGCGGATCACCCGCTCGGCGCAGCCGTTGCCTTCGGGCGCACGTACGAACGATGGGCTCGATTCGATGCCGAGGAACGCGAGCTCGTTCTGGAACGCATCGCTGAGGTACTGACTGCCGTGATCGTGACGCACGGCGAGGCCGCGAGCGACGTCGGCTTCGATGACCCCGAAGCAGCGGCGGATGCCCTGGCGCACCGGCTCCAGCGCCTCGTAGCGTGTCGCGCGCTTGGCGGCGTGCACGCCGACCAGGTCCGCGGTGGCGTGATCGATCGCGATGAACACGGCGACTTGACCGTCCTCGAGGGTCACGGTGGTCGTCAGATCCGTACCCCACAGCGTATTTGGCGCGGCGGGAATGATCGTGCCATCGTGTGCTCTCGGCCCGCGCGCTCCGCCGACGCGGCTCGGCGCCAGCAACCCGGCCGCGCGCATCAGCCGCAGCACGCGTGCCTTGCTGGTACGCAGACCCTGATGGCGCAGCTTCGCCCACACCTTGCGGTAGCCTTCGCCGACGAACGGCGAGGCCGCGAGCACGGCACGGATCTCCTCGGTGAGGCGTGCGTCGCTGTACAGCGTCTTCGGGCCACGACGCACCGGAAGCCCCACCACCGTCGCTCTGCGACTCGCGTACACGTTCGAGCGCGCCACACCGGCGAGGTCGCACACGCGAACCAGCGGCACGATTCGCTGCAGGGAAACCGACGTCTCGTGCGTCACGACGTCGACTTCCCGGGCGCTAAAGGGCCGGCTTTCCTCTCGTACACGCGAATGATCTCGCGCGTAATCGCCAAGTCCAGCGCGTTCTCGCCCAGCGCCTTCTTCAGCGCCGCGATCTGCTCGTCCCGCCCGTCGACCTCGCGGCTCTTCAGGCCCGCCAGACCATTCGCCAGAAACACCTCACGCCACTCCGACAACGTCGCCGCCGTCACCTTCAGTTGGCGCGATAGCGTGTCGAGGTCTTCGCCCTTCAACAGTCGCAGCACCGCATCGGCCTTGCGCTTCGCCGACCAGCGGCCGGTACCGCCGACCTCGGCGGTTCGTCGATTCGATTTCGTCATCTGGAACTCTCCTCCGGGCAGCTATCCTGCCCCAGTCAGGTGTCCAGAGAAATCCTAGGCCACAGGAGTGCCGATACAAACCGCCGCTGGGGAGCGCGATATTTGAGCGTTGCTCAATATACCGAAAGCGAGGTCCCATGACCGCCACGAACTTGAAAAGCGCCTTCAGCTCCCCCGAATCACAGTTCAGGCAC
>DATAEE010000040.1:0-2654 GCA_036258175.1 Vicinamibacterales bacterium | reverse complement strand
GTGCCCGGGACCGTGTATCTGCTCGCGACCGGCGCATGGGCAAAGGCTATCGTGCTGGCCGTGTGGGGAACGGCGATCGTGAGCAGCGTGGACAACCTGCTGAGACCGCGACTCGTAGCCGGCCGAGTGCGGCTGAGCGGCCTGGCGATGTTCATCGCTATGCTAGGCGGTTTGCAGGCGTTCGGAGCGCTCGGCATTATCCTGGGCCCGGTTCTGTTTGCCACGGCGGCCGGCATCGTGGACGTGCTGCGTGAGATGCAGCCATCGAACGCGCTTCAAACCGACGCGCCGGGGCAGCACGTAAGTGACCGCACGCTCAGAGAATCCTCGTCAACAGATTCGCCGCTCGTTCGGCGAGGCGACTGCGCCACGGCCGCCGAGAGAATTCCCCTCGCGTAATTTCCGTCGCGTGCTGGAGGTCGTCGAGGAACAAGCGGATCATCTGCGCTCCCAATCCGCGATCGAGCACCATCAGCGTGGATTCGTCGTTGAGCGCCATCGAGCGATTGTCGAAGTTCATGGACCCGATCGCCGACCACTCCCCATCGACCACGAACGTCTTGGCATGCAGCGCGGTCGGCTGCCATTCATAGATCCGCACGCCCGCGTTGAGGAGTGCGTCATAGGTGCCGCGTCCGGCCCTCCGCACGAAGTTGGTGTCTGTCTTCGGACCAGCCGTAAGGACCCGCACATCCACGCCTCGCCTGGCAGTTGCCGCGAGCATCTCGATGAAATTGGTGTCTGGAACGAAATACGGGTTTGTGATGTACAGCGTCGTGCGGGCGCCGGCGATCGACAGAGCCAGGAACCGCTCGGCCGGAGTACTCCCGAGCGTGGGCGTCGTGTACAGCAAACCGGCGGTGACGCCGTCGTCATGAGACTCGGACGTCAACCGCGCCGTAAACAGCACGCCGGTCGCTTCCGCCCAGGCGGCTGCAAAGGCCGCTTCGAGCTGGCGAACGGCCGGGCCCTCAAACCGCACGTTCGTTTCGCGCCAGCCAGCGTCTGTATGGCCGTCGCCAAACCACTTGTCGTCGATGCCAAATCCACCTGTCCATCCGATGCGACCGTCGATGACGATGCCGCGTACGTGCGAACGGTTCTGCGCGAGGTGAAGCCTGGAGAGGCGAATTGGGCGGAACGGCTCGATATTCGCGCCGGCCGCGCGGAACGCCTTTAATTCGTCCGCGGGGATGTCTACCGTGCCGAATGCGTCGTAGAGGATGAACACGCGCACACCCGCCGCGAGGCGCTCGCGGAGGATGTCGCCGATGGTGCGCGCCATTCGGCCAGGCGCACCGTAGTAGAGCTGTAACGTGATGGACCGTTGTGCCGACCGAAGGTCCTCCCACATGCGGGGGTACGTGCCATCACCATTCAGCAGAACCTCCACTCGGTGTCCTGGAGCCAGCGCGGTCCCCGCGAGCATCGAAACCATGAGCGGGAACTGCGGTTCGCTCACGCCGACCGACGCACCGCCGGTGCCGACTCCTTGCACGTGACGAACCGCCGTTCCGCGCGTAACTTGGAGAAATCCGATCAACGCGAAACCGAGAACAACTCCCACGAGCATCCAGCGGACGGTCCGGCGGAGCGCTGCCTTCATGCCCATCGAGAGCCGTAGCCGCGGCGGGACTGTGATGCGCGACATCTTTCGGCGGTCCGGTTGACTCAGGAGTTGCAAGAACACCGCCGAGTCGTGCCTTGTGCAGCGTCACCCTTGCGGCGTGATCGTGGTGGACCTGAAACCATCGGCCAAGCTCTTGTCGCTTGCTTCCCGCAGCAATTGGACGCCGGCACCGCCGCGCCCGCCGCACGTCGCGTGCCTTTATTTCGTCATCTCCCCGGACCGCTCCCCAGGGCTGAGAGCCGCAAGCACATGCTGCGCGACGGGATGCGACCCTTCTGTTAGGGAGCGAAGCTGGAATCGCTCTTGCGCTCAGGCTGACAAGACGTTGGCGGCAGGGAATGAAGGAGCTCTGATGTTCCAGCAATGGTTCCGCCCCGTGATTCGCCTACTCTCGGCGATCGGCCTCGTTCTGGTTACAGCAGCATCGGCGCCTGCGCAGGTTAGGCCGGAACAGGACGCTATCAACCTCGCGCCGCGCGAGGTAATCGACCGTTTGCGAGCGGACCCCATTGCCTACTTTCGATTTGTTAACAGGCCTTGGATCGCTCGCGTCTGCGACATGTTTGCCGATGACATCCGTGACCTGCCGATCGTTCGTCTGCACGGCGACGCGCACGTCGAGCAGTTCACGGTGACCAGGGACGCATGGGGGTTGGATGACTTCGACGACTCCGTCGAGGGGCCGGCAGTCGTCGACATCGTTCGGTTTCTGGGCTCGGTCGATCTGGTCGCGCGTCAGCGCGGGTGGATCGTCGAACGTGACTCGCTGTTCGACAGGTTCTTTGCGGGATATCGAAAAGGTCTGCGAGAACCGGAGTTTCAGCCGCGACGGCCGGTTGTCGTCGATCGCCTGCGCGTCGGAATGCAGCGCTCGCGCCCGGAGTTCCTTAACTGGGGTGAGACTCTCATGGAACCGATGGCCGACGGACCGATGAAGGCGGTCGTCGGTGGGATGGAGGCCATTGCGCGCGTCGTGTATGCAGGGCGGCCAGACCGGCCACCAAGTTACTTCACGGTGTTGGGC
>DATAEE010000039.1:0-7466 GCA_036258175.1 Vicinamibacterales bacterium | reverse complement strand
TGCGGGTTCGTGTAAAGGTTGAACAGGAACGGCAGCGGCAGCTTCACCGGCGGCGCGATCATCGTTTCCTGCTGATAGAAGTGGACCTTGTAGTGGCGCCACTTTACGGCCTGCAGCCGATCGGCACACCAGATCAGAATGCCTTCGCGACTCGATGCGTCGGTCTTGCCCACGAAAAGACTGGCTTGATCGACTCCGTCAATCGGACGGTCGGTCGGCACGCTCGCGCCGACCAGGCTCGCGAGCGTGGGGAACAGGTCCACGCAGTGCACGATCGCGTCGCTGACACGGCCGGCCGGAATCCTGCCTGGCCAGCGGATCATGAACGGCACCCGGATGCCGCCTTCCCATGCGGTGAAATACTGGCCGCGCCACGGACCGGCCCAGCCGTCGTACGGCCGGACGAACTCCGGTCCGTTATCACTGGCGAAGATCACGATCGTGGTGTCGCGGATGCCGAGACGATCGATCGCGTCAAGCATCTGGCCGACGTTGGCGTCCATTTCCGCCAGCATGTCCGCCCAGTCGCCATTGCCCGTCTTGCCCGCGAACGCGGGATTCGGGAGGGTCGGCAGGTGCGGCTGTGTAAGCGTGGCGTAGGCGAAGAAGGGCTTCTTCGCCTGCGTCTGCCGCTCCATGAAGGAGACCGTGCGGCGTGTGATCTCCGCATCCATCAGTCGACGCTGTTCGAGGTCGTAAACCTTCACGTCGCGGCTCTTTTCGCCTTTCCGCCCCTCCATGATCTGTTCCGGAGGCATGATGCTTGGCGAGTACCCGGGAGACGAGGGCCACAACGCCTCGTCGGTGGTGCGGGGAATGCCGTACCACTCATCGAACCCTTGATCGTTGGGAAGTCGACCGTTCTGACTCCCGAGGTGCCACTTGCCGTAGAGCGCCGTCGCGTATCCCGCCGTAGAGAGCGACTCCGCCATCGTCACTTCCCACTGCGTCAGTCCGTCGGCGACACCGCCGAACGGAACCGAGTGCGTGCCCGAGCGGATGGCGTAGCGGCCGGTCAGGATCGCCGACCGGCTCGGTGTGCATTGCGCTTCCATGTTCATGTTGGTGAGGCGCAGCCCTTCGCTCGCGAGCTTGTCGATGCGCGGCGTCGGGGCACCGCGAGTGGCGCCACCCCCGTAGGCACCGAGCTCGCCGTAGCCCAGGTTGTCGACCAGCATGAAGAGAATGTTGGGCTTTGACGTGCCCTGCGCTTGCGCGACCAGAGATGAATCGACGGATTCGGTCGTGCCGAGCAGCCGATTGGCGACGGCACCGGCGCCGGTCGTCTGAAGAAACGCGCGCCTGCTCAACATGACGATCTCTCCTAGAACACCAGCCGCAACCGCACGGCCGGCACGATGGCGGTCTCCGCCGCTGGGCGGTTCGGCCGAAGGATCTGCAGATCACCGGTCAGCTGGAACCACGCGGTGAGGTGGAGGTTGTAGAACATTTCGAGTTGGTGCTCGACCTGGAGGCGGCCACCAATCGGCAGCAGATCGAGGTTGTCCTTCAGCACATCGCTCATGTCGGTGTACCCGTACGACAGCCCGAACTCATCGCGCGGGCGACTGGCAATGAGACCGTTGCCGCCCAGGCCGACGTCGAAGAACGTCGTGACCGGACTCGTCGCCTGATCGGCAAAAGAGAGTTGCCCGAAGAACCCCCAGCCATCTCGGGCCGCGCGTTCAACGACGTACTGTCGGAAGGTGTAGTTCACGGACCACGACCCCCGTTGCGGCTCGACGGGATTGATCGGCGGCCCCGGGATGATCGCTTGGCGAATCGCATCGAACGGCGTGTAGGCCTTGGTGGTGATCGCGCCGCCAAAGGTGTGTTTGGCGGTCTTGCCGAAATATTTCGCCGACAGATTGAGTGCCGGCGCAAACGTCACGCCGTCGGCAAACAGGTCCGAGAGCCCGGAGTCGGTCGAATGATCATTCGGATCAAGGAGCGAGAACGTGAAGAACGGCTCGCCGCCGCGAACATATGCGAGGTTTACGGCATTGGTGATGAGCGGCACCTGACGCAGCACCGTCAACGGACCAATTTGCGCGAGGTTGAGGAATCGCTCGGTGCCGCCACCGGCAAAGAAATCCTCGTCGAGGGCATCGACGAGGTTGTAGCGGCCGAAGGAGAGCACGACCAGTTTGCCTTCCTTCAGGTTGACCGGAAACAACTTGGTGACATTCACGGCGGTGACCGCGAATACCGTTCCGTCGCTGCCTGGGATGATAGCCGCCGTATTGACGGGGCTGATTGTGCCGGTACTGGTCACCAGCGGTCCGCCAAACCGGACTTCGGCCTTGATTTCCGCAGACCAGTAGTTCCACCCCGCCAGTTTTCCGAAGTCGAAGTCGACCTTGGCCTGCGCGGTGCCGTTGTATTCGCTGCTGGTTCCGGTGCCGCCCGACGACACGCCCTGATAGAACTGCGTCAGCGAACTCGCCAGGTCGACACCTTTGTTCTTCCATGTCGTTCGAGCGCCGTTCCAGTCGCCGGTCAGTACGTCACGATGAAGGATGTCGGGGGCAGGAGCCGGCGGTTGCGCAGCCGCCGCTTGCGCGGCCCTCCCGGGGCGGTTGCCGGCCGCAGAGGCGCCAGTCGAAGCGACCGGGGCACCAGCGGATGGCGGGAGCGACTCCTGGCCGTACGCCGGCAACGGCCCTAGGACCGCGAGGGCGATGCTCAGGCGCCAAACAGCGCGCGTGGCAATCCACCTCGCGTTCGTTCCTCGAGTCATTGCCGCGCCATCGCGAGGTTAAATCGTTCCTCCGCACCGATCAGGTGGTCGGCGTCCTTGGCCGCAGCATCGACATCGATTTGCACCCACTGCACCTTGCCGTTGAACGCGTTGCCCTTCGGGCCGTAGTCCTCCGACACGGGCTCGCCGGCGTCGCCGCCGATATCAAGCGTCTCGTCCATCGAAAACAGGAAGCGGTGGGTGCGCTCGACGCGTCCCTCACCGACCGCCTTGCCGTCCACCAAGAGCGTGACGGCGCCGCCCTTACCAATGCCGCCGCCGTCGTAGACGAACTCCATCCGTACCTGATGCTTGCCGGCGGGAATCGGCGATGTCGCGGACACGTGATACCGCACGATGCCCACATGGTTGTAGCAGTACTTCAACTTGCCGTCGTGCGCGTAGACACACCAGCCGCCCATGTTGCCGCCCTGGGCAACAATCACGCCCTTCGCGCCCGACTCCGGCACTTCGATTTCCGCCGTCACCGAGTGCGACTTGTTCTTGGTGTTGATGACGGAGTTCTCCTGCAGGCGGCGCATCCCCGGAAAGAGGAGCTGCGTGGCGCCGTGCACGACGGCCGGTCGACCGGCGAGATCCGGGTTCGCACGCTCGACCTTGCGGTCGTCGAGTGGGAACACGTTGTATTTCGTCGCTTCCAGCTCGAACAGGCGCTTGAGATGGGCAAGTTTTTCGGGCTGCTCCTTGGCGAGGTCGTGTGCCTGCGACCAATCCGTCTTCGTGTCGTAAAGCTCCCACACGTCGGCATCGAGTGCCGGCTGTTCGGCGGCCATGACCCAGGGCGGGTTCCCATGCCGCGTGACGGCAGTCCAGCCCTGATGGTAAATGCCGCGATTGCAGAGCATCTCGAAGTATTGCGTCTCGTGTCGCTCCGCCGCTGTCGCGTCGTCGAACGAGTACGCCATGCTGACGCCGTGCAAGGGCTCCTGCAGAACCCCATTCACCAGCGTCGGATGCGGGAGTCTGGCGACCTCGAGGATCGTCGGCGCCACGTCAATCACGTGATGGAACTGCGAGCGGATCTCCCCCTTTGCTTTGATGCCCTTCGGCCAGTGCACAATCGCGCCGTTACGCGTGCCGCCGAAGTGGGACGCGACCTGCTTGGTCCACTGGTACGGCGTGTCCATGGCGTGCGCCCAGCCGACCGCATAATGGTTCAGCGCCCGGTGCGAGCCAAGGTCATCGATTCGATCGATCATGAGTTGCGGCGTCACCAGGTCGGGCGCATCGCCCATCGCGATCTCGTTGATGGTGCCGATCAGAGAGCCCTCGGCCGAGGCGCCGTTGTCGCCAATGATGTAGTAGATGAGCGTGTTATCGAGAATGCCGAGATCGGTCAGCGAATCGATGACACGGCCGGCGTGGTGGTCGGCGTACTCCAGGAACGCGGCGTAGATCTCCATCTCGCGTGCCAGCACCGGCCGCAACCGCTCCTCGGTGTCGTCCCAGGCCGGGATCTCTTGGGGCCGCTTCGTCAATTCGCACTCGGGTGGGATCACGCCGAGCGCTTTCTGCCGTGCGAACGTTTCTTCACGAAGCTTGTCCCAGCCCTGGTCGAACTGGCCCTTGTACTTTGCGATCCACTCCTTCGGCACGTGATGCGGCGCATGGGTCGCGCCAGGCGCGAAGTAGATGAAGAACGGCTTGTCGGGCGCCATCGCCTTCTGCTGGTGCACCCAGGCGATCGCGTGGTCGGCCAAATCTTCCATCAGGTGATAGCCCTCGTCCGGCGTCTTCTCCGGCTCGACCGGCGTCGTCCCTTCGAACAGGCCCGGGAAATACTGGTTGGTCTCGCCGCCGATAAACCCATAGAAGTGCTCGAACCCGGAGCCGGTTGGCCAATGATCGAACGGACCGATCGGAGTGGCCTCGAAGACCGGCACCTCGTGGCACTTGCCAAACTGCGCGGTCGAATAGCCGTTCAGCTTGAGCACTTCCGCCAGCGGTGCACAGGTATTCGGCCGCAGCGAGTTGTAGCCAGGTGCGGCCGTCGCGACCTCGGTAATTGCCCCCATGCCGACGGCGTGGTGGTTACGGCCCGAGAGCATCGCCGCACGGGTCGGTGAGCACAGCGCCGTGGTGTGGAAGCGGTTGTACTTGAGGCCGTTCTTTGCCAGTCGCTCAGCGGTCGGCGTCCGGCACGGCCCGCCGAACGCGCTCGACGCGCCGAAGCCTACGTCGTCCAGCAGGATCACGACGACGTTTGGCGCGCCCGCGGGAGGCCGCAGCTGAGCGATGGGCGGAAACTTCGTGTCGGGATCCTTGGCGTCATAGGTCGTCAGGCCGGACGGCTTCTGGTCGGGGATCGGCAATACCTGTCGTGGGACATCGTCGCGGTCGTCCATCGGTTCCCTCCAAGTCTTGCGTCGCTGTGCACCAGAGCGGGACTGCACGACGTGATGCGCCGTCCGCCGGCCCACGAAATGCCGTGCCAGGCATGCACGACCATCTCACAAATCCATCCGGGTCTATCAAAACGTCCGATGACCCACGACCATCGCCATCGTTCAGCAGGACTTGTTCCAGCCGCCGTCGGAGGCTAAGGCGTGATCTCATCCTGGAATGAGCGGGCTACATTCGGAACACAACCGCAACGAGCAGCAGGACGCCGAGAATTCCGATCAGGGCGGCGACGACGGTCGCTAGCGAGTTCGGTACTAGTGCTCCGTAGTTGGCACGTAGCGCGCGCATGCTGCGCCGGTGACCGATTGTCGCGAGAATGAGTGACGCGATACCGATCCCAATCATCAAGGCGCCGAATTCGCGTGGTCCAATAGGTCCGGTCGTGGCCGCCCCCTGCGACTCCCGCAAGTACTGAAAGAACTTGTAAACAGTAAATCCGAAGGAGATCAGCGAGGTGGCCGTTCTGACCCACGCCATCAGCGTGCGCTCGTGCGCCAGCCGCGTCCGTTCTATCGCCAGCTTCGTTGACGTTGACAGTTCCTCCTCGGGTGACGCGGCCATCGGTGCTCCTTTCTCGCAGCTTTCCCCAGCGCTCGGCGGCAGGATCGCCACCCAAATCTGTTCGGAGTCAACGCTTCCCTCGACGAATCCACAGACTGCCAAAACGGTTGACTGGACCGCGGATCACAAAATAGGGGACGACGGCGAGAAGAAACGCCACATCGATCGCTTCGACGGGATAAAGACGCCGGAACACGACCAGCTGATATACGAAATCGACCACCAGCGCCATCAAGATCAGCTTCCCAATCGCGAGCAGGCCGTCGCGGATCAGACGCCGACGGTCATCAGGGCTGCCGAGAATCGTCCAGAGGAACGGCGGTCGTCTCGCTCGAGCGTCGCGCAGCCCGTCGCGGACCGCGAACAACGTAGACATCGTCGGCTGCAGAAGCACGCGAAACGTGAGAGGACCAGTGAGCCGTCCGACGAGGTGCTCCCAGATCCGCGCCAGCGTGTCTTCCATGGCAGGTCAACGCTGCTGCGCCGGACGGACGATGCAGCGGAAGCCGAGATGACAGGTCGATGTGTCGATCGGTTCCGGGAAGCGCGCCGCCGGCCGATAGCGGCGGCAGTAGTTGGGCGCACAGAGGTGGGAGCCGCCTTTGATGACTTTGCGTGGAATCCGGATCTTCGGCTGACACGGATCGTAGCTTTCGCCCTCCTGTGGTCCTCGTGGATTATGCGGCGTGCAGCACGCCTTTAGCACCTCGTTCGGATGCCGCGGCACATACCAGTCGGTCGTCCACTCCCAGACGTTGCCGATCATGTCGTGGAGTCCGTAGCCGTTCGGTGGAAAGGCGCCGACCGGCGACGTACCTTCGTATCCGTCGCGTGCGAGGTTCTGCCAGGGGAATTGACCCTGCCACGTGTTAGCCCTATGACGATCGCCGGGCAGGAATGTGTCGCCCCATGCGTAAGCCGCTCCCTCGAGCCCACCTCGTGCGGCGAGTTCCCACTCAGCTTCAGTAGGCAGCGACTTGCCTTCCCACGCAGCAAAGGCTTCGGCGTCACCGAAGGTCACGTGCACGACCGGGTGTTGCTCCAGTCCGTCAATGCTGGTGGCCGCGCCCTGTGGGTGTCGCCAGTCGGCGTCGCGTAGATACGTCCACCAGTTCGTGAACGCGTTCAGGTCCACAGGACCGGGAGGACGTTGGAAAACGAGCGAGCCCGCATACAGCATTTCGGGCAGCGCGTCAGGGTACTGCGCGGGGTCGGGCACGGTCTCGGCGAACGTCACATGACGGGTCGCCTCGACGAACCGTGCGAACCGCGCATTCGTAACCGGAGCGCGATCGATCCAGAATCCGTCGACCGACACGAGATGCGCCGGGCGCTCCTCCGGGTAATGGCGGTCCGAGCCCATGCGAAACGTCCGGGCTGGAATCCACACCATGTCGGCGAACGGTGGCTGCGGCGCGTTCAGCGCTCCTTCCGAAGTTTCCACGCTTTGACCGCACTCCATTGGTTCGAGTCCCTTTCACCGCGGATAGAGCAGCGTTACTGTAAAGCGCAATTGCTCGCCTGCTGTTCCCGCGGGATGCTCGATGTTGTAGTTATACGAGATGCCGAGGTTCATCGGCCGGCGGTTGAACACCACCGTCCGCGTAAGGCCCAGGCCAACTGGCACTGTCCACCGATCGCCCACAGGCGCGTCCCAGTTCGCGGTGATGACCGGAGAGAACGCCATCGCCCAGCCATGACCGAAGTTGAAATTCACGGCCGGCTGGATAGTGAGAAGGTT
>DATAEE010000038.1:0-23492 GCA_036258175.1 Vicinamibacterales bacterium | reverse complement strand
TTTCAGGTAGTGCGCGAGCGCGAGGTGATAGTAGATGCCGTTATCGTCTTTCTTCATCGCCTCGGCTTTCGTCAGGTCCGCGAGCGCGTCGTCGAGTCGCTTCACGTTGATGTAGTTGTGGCCGCGATAGCGCAGGATCATCGCGTTGTTCGGATCCAGCTTGAGCGCCGTCCCATAGGCCGAAAATGCGTCGTCGTATTTCCTGAGCCGCGCCAGCGTGCGTCCACGGCCGACGTGAGCGTCCGCCTTCTTCGGATCGAGCGCGATCGCGCGGTCGAACGCCGCGAGCACTTTCTCGTTGGCCGCCTGGTCGGTGCTCGGCGTCTTGGTGAAGAGCTCAGCCGCCTCGGCAAGTGCCTTCTCTGCCTCCCCCGCCGGCTGGGCGGGTTGAAGGAGAAGCGACAGAAGAAGAAGTATCGACATGGAACCTCCGTATCTGCGTTTATCTGCGTGTATCTGCGGTTCTATCTGCGGCAAGAAGATACAGCACCGCTCCACCAACCAGTGCAATCGCGCCGATCCGGATGCCCGGGTGGCCTTGCCAGGTCGCTCCAGCGAGGATCGCGATCGCGACGAGAATTCCGGTCATCGGAATGACGGGGCCGCCCGGTATCGTGAACAGCGCCGGCGGGACGCGGCCGGCGAACGACGCACGGCGAAACGCCAGGACGGCAGCGCAGGTGCCGAGGTAGACGACGAGCCGGCTGACGGCGCTCCCCGCGGCAAGGGTCGCGAACGATCCGGTGAGCGCGAGCGCCAGCGCAATCACAGAGGTGGCGAGGATCGATGTCCATGGCGTGCGATACACGGGGTGGATCCGTGCGAGGACGCCCGGAATATCCCGCTGCTCGGCAAGCGCGAACAGATGACGCGACCCGGCCACGGCCTGGCCCACGTTGTTTCCGGTCATCGAGATTGCCGCGCCGGCCGTCATCAACAGGGCGCCCGTAGCGCCCGCGAACAGAAGCGCTGAATCGGCGAGCGGCGTTTTCGACGCCGACAGGTCGGGCAGCGTCCCCAGGGCGACGATTTGCGCGAGCGTAAAGATGAGCGTGACGAGCGCAATCGTCATGATCAACGCAAACGGAATATCGCGCCTCGGGTCCCTGGTCTCGCCACCGGGCACCGGCACGACCTCGTAGCCGCCGAACGTGAAGACCAGATAGATAGCCGCCGCCGCGACGCCACCTGGCGCGATCTCGCCGTCTGGAACGAGGCGCGACGGCGAAATGAACCACAGGCCCACGAAACAGAAGAAGAGGAGCGGGAGGACCTTGCCTATCGTCAGCGCGTCAATCACCCAGGCGCTCTGGCGGATGCCCCGGATATTGAGGCCGGCGATCGCCAGCGTCAGCGCCGTGATGAGCGTCGGACGCGCCGCGCCGGCCTGGAGGGTGGGCCAGTAGAACGCGAGCGCGTCCATCAGCCCGTTGACGACCGACGCCCAGCTCGCCGTCCGCGTGAACCACAGCATCCATCCGACCTCGAAGCCGACGAAGCGTCCGAAGGCTGCGCGCGCGTACAAATAAGGACCGCCGGTGCCCTCGAAGCGGCTGCCGGCCTCTGCGAACGACAACGCGATCGTCATCGACGCGACGCCGACGAGACCGACCAGGATCCAGCTCCAGCGCCCCACGTTCGCCGCGACGAGCGCCGGCATCAGAAAGACGGCTCCGCCGATGACCTGATTGACGCCGATGGCGGTGAGATCCCAGCGTCCGAGCTCGCGGCGGAGAGCGGGAGCGTCTCCGGTCTTGGGGGGCACGTGAGCGGTATGATCTGCGGCGGTCTGGCGCGCGTCAAGCCGATGGATGGCCACGGATCACGCGGATCTCTGGTCGGCCACGGATCCCCGCGGATCAGCTGTTTTTCTGGTGGGCCACGGATCCCCGCGGATCACTCTTTTCTAGTCCGCCACGGATCCCCGCGGATCACCCTCTTCTTTCCGCCACGGATCCCCGCGGATCTCTAATTCGTTCTGCGACGAATCCCCGCGGCTCGCTCGTTTCACCCTCCTTCGAGTTCCTCGGGTGGCTTTCTGGCGGCCTTTCGAGCATTGTCGAACTTGAAGCGCTGAAACTGTGGCGTATCGCCGAAGTTCAGGAGGAGTGCCACCTCGATGGTTGACGCCTTCAGATAGTTGATCACCTGCGCCTTATGAGCGCCCTCAATCGTGCGAACCGCCTTGGCCTCGACGATCACGACGCCGTTCACGAGCAGGTCTGGCGTGAAGCGACCGAGAATCCGGTCGTTGAAGTAGACCGGCAGCGAAGGTTTCTCCTCCACTTGCAGGCCCTTGCCGCGTAGGACCAACACCAGCGCGGCAACGTAGACCGCCTCGACGAAGCCCGATCCGAGCACGTTGAATACTTCATAGAAGGCGGCCAGGATGACCTCGGTCACGTTAGAGTGCTGAAGTGGTTCGGGCATGGCCGCAACCGCTACAAGATCGCGGCCGCCGTCTTTTGTTGGAAATCGCCCGCATGGCTGCAAAAAAGGACGGGATCGATCGCACAACCGGCTCCACCGTGGTGAAAAAATTGCCATCGGCTTTGGTGTTGTTCTTGAATGCGGCTCGCGAGTGTTCCTCGTCGAATCTTGGGAACGTTGCCTAGGAAACCCTGTGTCGGAAGTGGCAGGCTCGGATCCGACTCGAAAGGAATCCGCGGGGATCCGTGGCATCACCAAACCGAGATCCGCGGGGATCCGTGGCCCATCACCAAACCGAAGATCCGCGGGGATCTGTGGCCTACTATCAAACCGAGAGCCGCGGGGATCCGTGGCTTACCTCCAACTGAGAGCCGCGGGGCTCCGTGGCCAACCAACCGAGATCCGTGGGGATCCGTGGCCCACCATCAAACCGAAGATCCGCGGGAAGCCGCGGTGTAAAATCGACGCGTGACGACCGACGTCAAGCCGCGCGACATCATGCCGACCGACGCGCGTACGCTCCCGGCGCGCTATTACACCGACCCTGCCGTCTTCCGCGCCGAGATGGAACGGTTCTTTTTCCGGATGTGGATCGCGGCCGGCCGCGCCGATCAGATTCCCTCGGCGGGCGATTACGTTCTTCGCGACGTCATCGGCGAAAGCGTCATCGTCGCGCGCGGAGACGATGGGCGGATTCGCGCGTTCTACAACGTGTGCCGGCACCGCGGCACGCGGCTCTGCACGGAGCCGGCCGGCCGCTTTGCCGGTTCGATTCAGTGTCCGTATCACTCGTGGACGTACGGCCTCGACGGCTGTCTCGTTGGCGCGCCGCACATGGACGAGGTCCCGCACTTCCGGCGGGACGAGCATCCGCTCCGTCAGATCCCGTGCGACACGTGGGATGGCCACGTCTTTCTCACGCTCAACGAGCAGGCGCGCCCGCTGACCGAGCAGCTCGTGGATCTGCCGTCGAAGTTCGTGGGCTGGGGGATGGAAGACCTGCGGCTCGGGCACCGGATCGTGTACGACGTGAAGGCGAACTGGAAGCTGATCATCCAGAACTACAACGAGTGCCTCCACTGCCCGAACCTGCACCCCGCGCTCAACAAGCTGTCGCATTATCTGAGCGGCGAGAACGAACCGCTCCAGCCGACCTACATGGGCGGCAGGATGGATCTGCGGCCCGGCGTCGAGACGTTGTCGATGGACGGCACGTGTCCGCGCGCGTTTCTGCCGGGCCTGCCGCCCGACGATCGCCGTCGCGTCTACTACTACGCGATCTTCCCCAACATGCTCCTCAGCCTGCATCCCGACTACGTGATGACCAACACGCTCTGGCCGCAGGCGCCGGATCGGACGATCAACATCTGCGAGTGGCACTTCCATCCCGACGAGCTCGCGAAGCCGGGCTTCACGGCTGACGATGCGATCGCGCTCTGGGATATGACGAACCGGCAGGACTGGTACGTCTGCGAGCTGTCTCAGGCTGGAATCGCCTCTCGCGGGTACCGTCCGGGCCCGTACTCCAACCGCGAGGATCTGCTCTACGCGTTCGACCAGTTCATCGTGAAGGAGATTGGTTGAAAAGGATGTGGCGATGGCTGGCTGGCATCGTGCTGGCCGCTGCGCTCGTCTACGCTCTGATACGGCCGTCGAATAACAGGGATTGGACCCCTGACCAGCGCGTCCTGCCGCTCGCCTTCTTTCGCGGGCATTACGTGGACATCAGCAACGTCCGAAATATCGAGTACCGGTCGACAGACGACTACACGGTCCGCCACTACGACCGGACGTTCGATCTGGATGCCCTCCGGTCGCTGTGGTTCGTCGTCGAACCGTTCCATGGCCTGGAAGGTCCGGCACATACGCTCATCAGCTTCGGATTCGATAACGATGTGTACGTGGCGATTTCGGTCGAGATCCGGAAGGAGAAGGGGGAGAAGTTCTCGCCGCTGCTCGGCATTCTCAAGCGATACGAGCTGATGTATGTGATCGCAGACGAGCGCGACGTGATCACATTGCGATCGAACTTCAGGAAGGATGACGTCTTTCTCTACCCGATTCGAACGACGCCCGAGCGGCGGCGGCAGATGTTCGTCGAGATGCTCCAGCGCGCGAACCGGCTGGCGGAGCATCCGGAGTTCTACAACACCCTCACCAACACCTGCACGACGAACATCGTGCGGCACGTGAACACGATCTCCGCCGGCCGCGTCCCGTGGAGCTACAAAGTGCTGTTGCCCGCGTACTCCGACGAGCTGGCCTACGACCTGGGGTTGATTGAGACAACGCTGTCACTCGGTGAAGCGCGCCGGCGGTTTCGAATCAACGATCGCGCAGCGCGCTTCGTCGACGATCCCGACTTCTCACGGCGAATCCGGGAGATGGACTGACCGCATGCCTACCGACTACCGCCGCGCCACGGACTTTCTCAGGCAGGCGCTCGGCAGCCGCAGCGCCGGCGATCTCGAACGGCTGCGGCCGCGAACCGGTGCGATGCCGCCCAAGGTGCCGGGAGCCAGCGCAGTCACGACCGAGGCCATCGACGAGCGATGGGCGCTCAACGCGATGCCGAAGGCGGCGCGCGGCGAGCTCGCGGATGCCCGCACGATCGAGCAGCGCGACGCGTACGCCCGCAGCATCGAAAACTTCATCGGAACGGTGAAAGTCCCTGTCGGTCTCGCGGGTCCGCTGCGCGTGAACGGCCTGCACGCGCACGGCGACTACTACGTCCCGCTGGCGACGACCGAGGCGGCGCTCGTCGCGTCCTATTCGCGCGGCGCGCAGGTCGTGTCGGAAGCGGGTGGCTGCGCCGCGCTGCTCCTCAATGAAGGCGTCAGCCGCGCGCCCGGCTTTGCGTTCGGCACGCTCGGCGAGGCGGCGCATTTCGCCGCCTGGGCCGCATCGACGGTCGACCGGTTCAAGTCCGTCGCCGACGCCACGACCCGGTATGGCCGGTTGCTCGACATGGGGCTCGAAGTCGAGGGCAATCACGTCTACCTGGAGTTCGTCTTCACGACGGGTGACGCGTCGGGCCAGAACATGGTGACGATCGCCACCGAGGCCATCTGTCGCGATATCGTCGAGCACGCGCCCGTTCGTCCACGGTACTGGTTCGTCGAGGCGAACCTGTCGGGGGACAAGAAGGCCACTACGCACTCGTTCATGTCGGTGCGCGGGAAGAAGGTCGCCGCGGAGGTCGTGATCCCCGCGGCGCTGCTCACCGAACGTCTGCACACGACGGCTGCGGCGATGATCGACTACTGGCGCATGTCCGCGCTGGGCGGCGTCATGAGCGGCAGCATCGGGGTACACGGCCATTACGCCAACGGGCTGGCGGCGCTCTTCATCGCCTGCGGGCAGGACGCGGCCTGCGTCGCCGAAGCGGCGGTCGGCGTCACCCGCTTCGAACCAACCGAAGATGGCGGCCTCTATGTCTCGGTCACGCTGCCGAACGTGATCGTCGGGACCGTCGGCGGCGGCACGCGGCTTCCGAGCCAGCACGCGTGCCTCGAGATCCTGGGCCTCGCCGGCGCCGATTGCGCGCGCGCTTTTGCGGAGCTGACGGCGGCGCTCGCCCTCGCCGGTGAGCTGTCGATCACCGCCGCCCTTACGGCCGGCCAATTCACGGAAGCGCATCATCGTCTTGCGCGGGGATCAGCCGCAGATACACGCAAATGAGCGCAGCTGCCGGGAATCGCTGGATCATCTATCAGCGGGAGCGCTTTCCGATCGCGGCGCATGCACCGCTGGTCGCGGCATTCAGCGGCTCCGCCGTCTGCTTTTCGTCGCTCGTCCGGGGCCACACTGCCTGGCCCTCACCGAAGGCGCTCACTGTCGCCTTCGCGACGTCGCTGCTCTTCTTTCTTCAGCTTCGGATCGCGGACGAATTCAAGGACTTCGAAGACGACTCCCGCTACCGGCCGTACCGGCCCGTGCCGCGCGGGCTGGTGACGCTCCGGGAGCTGGCCTGGCTGGGGGCGGGGGGCGCGTCGATCCAATTGGCGCTGGCGCTGTGGCTGGAACCGTCGATCGTCTGGCTGCTGATCATTACTTGGGCATACCTCGCCGTGATGACGCGGGAATTCTTCGTGCCGCGGTGGCTCAAAGCGCATCCAGTGATCTACATGGCGAGTCACATGGTCATTCTGCCGCTCATCGACATGTACGCGACGGCGTGCGACTGGTGGGTGGTGGGATACCGGCAGCCTCCCCCCGGCCTGTTCTGGTTCCTCATCGTCAGTTTCTTCAACGGTGTGGTCGTGGAAATCGGCCGCAAGATCCGGGCGCGTGAAGATGAAGAGGAAGGCGTGGAAACCTACAGCAGTCTGTGGGGAGTGACCGGCGCCGTGCGGGCGTGGCTCGGAGCGATCGCCTTGACCGGCTTCGCCGCCTGGAGGGCGGCGGAGCGCCTCGGGACGGCGGCGCCGACCGCCGTCTTCCTGGGCGCTCTGGTGGCTGCCTGCGTCGCCATTGGCGTCCGCTTCGCGAAGCGGCCCTCCGCCGGTGGCGGAAAGACGATCGAGCTGATGTCCGGCGTCTGGACCCTTCTCATGTACTTGGGTCTAGGCGCCGTCCCGCTGACCATGGCCGTGTGGCGGACGGTCGCCGCCTGAATTGCGCTACATCCTGACCCCGCGCGAGGCGCTCGGCTCGCCGGCGGCCGGCGGGAAGGCGCGCGCCCTGGCGGCCGCTGAGCGCGCCGGACTGCCAGTCCCCGCATGGTTCGTGCTCTCGTCGGACGCGCATGGACACACGCTGACGCCTGAAGTCCGCGCGCATCTGTCATCCGCGGTCTCGCAACTCAGTCCGAACGACGAGCAGGTTGCCGTCCGGTCGTCCGCGAGCGATGAGGATGGCGTCGAGCATTCGTTCGCGGGTCAGCTCGAAAGCTTCCTGGGCGTCAGACCTGCCGACGTCCCCGAAAAGGTGATGGCCGTCTGGCAGTCGGGCTTCACCGACCGCATCGTGGCGTACCGGCGCGAGCACGGGCTCCCGGGCGCACCGCGGCCGCCCGCCGTGCTCGTGCAGCGAATGGTGCACGCGCGCGCGGCCGGCGTCGCGTTCAGCGCCGATCCAGTGTCGGGACGGCGTGGCGTCGCAGTCGTCAGCGCCGTCGGCGGCCTCGGCGACGCGCTCGTATCGGGCGCGGCGGACGCCGACACCTGGCTCGTCGATCGCCGCGGCGCCATCGTCGACCGGCGCACCGCTTCGGGTCGACGCACGTTGTCCGATGAGGAAGTCCGCGAGGTTGCCGCGCTCGCCCGCCGCGCCGAGCGTCATTTCGGCCGGCCTCAGGACATTGAATGGGCGATCGACGCCCAGCGCATCTGGCTGCTGCAGTCGCGCCCGATCACGTCACTGACCAGCCGCAGCGATCCTGACGCGACGCTGACAATCTGGGACAACAGCAACATCGTCGAGAGCTACAGCGGCGTCACGACGCCGCTGACGTTCTCGTTCGCGCGCGAGATCTATCAACACGTCTACGAGCAGTTCTGCCGCCTCATGGGGGTACCGGAACGCGTGATTGCGGCGCGCGAGGATGTGTTCCGCAACATGCTGGGCCTCGTGCGAGGCCGGCTCTACTACAACCTGCTCAACTGGTATCGCGTTCTTGCACTGCTCCCCGGGTACCAGGTGAATCGCCGGTTCATGGAACAGATGATGGGCGTCAAGGAACCGCTGCCTGACGTCCTGTCAGAGGAAATATCAAGAGGCGGCGGCAATCGGCTGCTCGACGCGGTGCACCTCGGGCGGACGCTCGTGGGGCTCGTGGGCAACCACTTCACGCTCAGGCGCCGCGTTCTCGCCTTTTACGATCGGTTGAATGACGCGCTCGCTCGCCCGGATCCGCCACTCGAAGATCGCCGGCCCGACGAGCTCGTCGCTCACTACCGCGATCTCAGAAAACGGCTGCTGCTCGCGTGGGACGCGCCGCTCGTCAACGATTTCTTCGCGATGATGTTCTACGGCGTTCTGCGCCGCCTGGCGGGCACATGGTGCGGCGACCGCGAGGGCGCACTGCAGAACGATCTGATCGCGGGCGAAGGAGGGATGGTCAGCGCGGAGCCTGCGCTCCGGCTGCGGCGTCTCGCCACGCTGGCGGTAACGGATCCCGCGCTCCTCCAGGCCCTGACCTCGAGCCCCGGCGACGAGATCGGCGTGGCGATCGAGCGGGTCCCCGCGTTCAAGCAGGAGTATCGCGCGTATCTGGACAAGTTCGGCGAGCGCACCGTCAACGAGCTCAAGCTCGAAAGCGCAACGTTGCACGACGACCCGCTGCCTCTCCTTCGTGCCATTGGCGCGCTCGGGGCCCAGCTCTCCAACCCGGCAGCCGCAGCCGCTACAGTGAGCGGTGAACGGCTGCGGGCGGACGCGCGCGCGAAGACGGATCGTGCGCTGGCCGGCCACCCGCTGCGGCGGCTCGTCTTCAATTGGGTGCTCCGGCACGCGCGGACGCGCGTGCGGGATCGCGAAAACCTGCGCCTCGAGCGGACGCGGCTGTTCGGCCGCGTCCGCCGGATCTTTCTCGAGCTGGGCCGCCGGTTACACGCCGTCAATGTGCTGGACGATCCGCGCGACGTGCTGTATCTGGAGGTCGACGAGATCCTGGCTTTCGTCGACGGCAGGGCCACGACCGCCGACCTTCGTGGCCTTGCGGCCGTGCGCCGGGCAGAGTTCAGCCGCTACGAGCGCGAGCCGGCGCCCGACGACCGATTCGAAACGCGCGGACCTCTCTACTACGGCCATGATTTCCGCCGCGCCGCGCCGGTTGCGTCTGACGCCGGCGACGAGCGCCGCGGCCTTGGCTGCTCGCCCGGAATCGTTCGCGGCGCCGTCCGAGTCGTCGTCGATCCAACGAGTGTCGATCTACAGCAGCGCTCGATTCTCGTTGCGGAGCATACCGATCCGGGCTGGATCATGATCTTTCCCGCGGCGCTCGGTGTGCTCGTCGAGCGCGGGAGCCTCCTGTCGCACGCGGCGATCGTCGCCCGCGAGCTCGGGATCCCCGCCGTCGTCTCGATTCCCGGGCTGACGCGCTGGTTACGGGATGGAGACGTCGTCGAATTCGACGGCAGTACTGGTGTGGTACGACGCGTGGCAGAGACGACCCTAAAGGGTGGTCCCACAGAGCAACATGCGTAGCGAGGCGGCCGAGCGTGCGAACTTCAGCGAGATCCGTTACGCCCAGGTCTGGGAAGATGCCGACGTCCTCCTTGATGGCCTCGACGTCGGACCGGTTCACACGTGCCTCTCGATCGCGTCTGCCGGCGACAACACGCTCGCTCTTCTGACGCGAGATCCCGCGCGAGTGGTCGCACTCGATCTGAGCCCGGCACAACTCGCTTGTCTCGAGCTGCGCGTCGCAGCGTACCGGGAACTGGAGCACAAGGACCTGCTGGCGCTCGTCGGATCCCGGCCGTCCGTGCGGCGGCCGGTCCTGTATGCGAAATGCCGGCCGCACCTGTCGCCGGCGGCTCGCGGGTTCTGGGATGGCCGTCCAGACGCGATTGCGGCGGGCGTCGGAGGCGCTGGAAAGTTCGAACGCTACTTCGAAACGTTCAGGCGACGAGTCCTGCCGCTCGTGCACCGCCGTGCGCGGGTGGAGGCGCTCCTCGTTCCCAGGGACCGCCCCGGGCGCCTGCGCTTCTACTCGGACGAGTGGGACAGCTGGCGCTGGCGGCTGCTCTTCCGCCTATTCTTCTCTCGAACGATGATGGGATGGCTGGGTCGCGACCCCGAGTTCTTCCGGTACGTGGAGGGCGACGTGGCGGGCCGCATCCTCGGTCGGACCAAGCATGCACTGACCGAGCTCGATCCGTCCGAGAATCCATACGTGCACTGGATTCTGACCGGCACGCACGGGGCGGCGCTGCCGTGCGCGCTTCGCGAGGACAGCTTCGCGCGCATCCGCGCCAATCTCGATCGTCTCGAGTGGCGTCAGGCTTCGCTCGAAGATTATCTAACCGGTGCCACTGGAGAGACGTTCGACCGCTTCAATCTAAGCGATCTCTTCGAATACGTTTCCATCGAGCATTACCATCGTCTCCTCCGCGCCATCGTCTCGGCCAGCCGGCCCCATGCCCGGCTCGCCTACTGGAACATGCTCGCGCCTCGCGAACGCCCGGTGGAGATGGCCGACAGCCTGGTTCCGCTGACGGACACGGCGACACGGCTCCACTTGCAGGATCGTGCGTTTTTCTACAGTGCGTTTCGTCTAGAAGAAGTCGTGGCGCAGCCTGTAGCGCAGCCCTTTAGGGCTGCTGAAGGCCTTCGATGATCGCGAACCCCTGGATCGCGATCGCGCTGGCGATGACCGCGTTCCTCGCGCTCTTCGGCGCGCTCAAGCTCTACGCGCGGCTCGCACAACCGCACCCGGAAAGTGTCCGCAAGCTGCTTCACGCAGGCTCCGGCCTGCTGACGCTGTCGTTTCCGTTTCTCTTCAACGAAGTGTGGCCGGTGCTGCTCTTGACGGGTGCGACGGCAATCCTGTTCGCAACGATCAAGCTCTCGCCGTGGTGGCACCGCCGGCTGGGTCATGTCGTCAACGGCGTCGCGCGCACGACGCTCGGCGAGATCTATTTCCCGACTGCCGTGGCGATCGTGTTCTGGCTCTCCTTCGGCCAGACGCCGCTGTTGTTCGTCATTCCGGTACTTGTGCTAACGCTCGCCGACGCGACGGGCGCGGTCATCGGCCTGCGATACGGGCAGAGCCACTACGTCGGCGCGAGCAAGACGGTCGAAGGCTCCGCCGCGTTCGTCATCGTCGCTTTCTTCTGCATTCACGTGCCGCTGCTCGTCTGGAGCGACATCGGCCGCGTCGAAACGCTGCTCATCTCTGCCACGCTGGCGCTCGTCGTGATGCTCCTCGAGGGCAGTGCGTGGCGTGGTCTGGACAACCTGTTCATTCCCATCGGCGGGTACTTTCTGCTGCGGGCGTACTTGCCACTCGATGTGCCCGCGCTCGCCGTCAGATTCGTCGTGGTCGTCACGCTGGTCATTCTCGTGATCCTGTCCCGCCGTTCGACGACGCTGGCGGACGATTCGCTCGTAGCAGGCGTGTTTCTCTGCTACGTGACGTGGGCGCTCATGGGATTCCGGTGGCTCGTGCCGCCGCTGCTCGTGTTTGTCGGCTACAGCCTGATGTCGCCGCCAACGCCGGCGAACAGCCGGCGGATGCATGACGTCCCGGTGATCCTGTCGGTCTGGGCTGCTGCGGTTGCCTGGTTGACGATCGCTCGCGCGTCCGGCGATCCGCGGCTGATCTTCCCGTTTACGCTCGTGTTCGCGACGCATCTCGCCATCTTCGGGACCAGCCGACTCGCCGCCGATTTTCCGACGCGCGCGGTGCCGGTCCTCATCGTGCGCGCACTTTCAATCAGCTGGATCGTCGTCCTGCTGCCATTCGTGCTTCTCGAGGGCGTTGCGGGGCGGACGTTCTTACTCTCGATTGCTGGCGTGGCCGCAATGGCGATCGGCGTCGTCCTGTTCGTGCGAACGCAGCCTTCGATCAGAAACGCGCCTCAGGACCGGCGCCGATGGGCGTTGCAGGCGGCGTCGGCTGCCGTCGCATCCATGGCCGGCTGGCTCATTGCGATGGCGATCCACGCAGCAGGCATCGCATGATCGTTCGTGCGCTGACGCCCGACGACGCCTGGCCGCAGACGACGGTGCGTGCGGTCGAGCCGATAGCCCAGAAAGATCGCGAGGTGCATGCGCCGGACCTGCACATCCTCGCGATCGCCGACAACTCGAACCTCGTCGCCCGGTGTTCCTGCTGGTGGAACCGAACGCCCACGCTGCCTGCCGAGCGAGTGGGCGTCATCGGCCATTTCGCCGCGAGCGAGGCGGCCGCCGGCATCGCACTCCTGGGCGCAGCGTGCGACAAGCTCCGCGCTGCGGGATGCACTGTCGCGGTAGGGCCGATGGATGGCAACACGTGGCGCCGCTATCGGTTCGTCATCGACCGCGGCGCGGAACCGCCCTTCTTTCTCGAACCGGATAACCCGGACGGCTGGCCGGCCGAATGGCATGCGGCCGGATTCGCGCCGCTTGCCAGCTATACGTCGGCCCTCAACACCGACCTCACGCGTGACGATCCCCGCATCGCCGCGGCACGCGCGCGGCTGGCGGACGCCGGCGTCACCATGCGTCCGCTCGATATCAATAACCCCGAGCCGGATCTCCGCCGCATGTTTGCGCTCTCGCTCGAAAGCTTCAGCCGGAACTTCCTGTACACGCCGCTCGGCGAGGCGGAATTCCTCGAACAGAACCGGGCGCTGCTTCCGCTCGTCCAGCCCGAACTCGTCCTGCTGGCAGAGGCTGGCGGCGAGCTCGCCGGGTTCCTCTTCGCTATTCCAGACGTGCTGCAGGCGCGCCCCGGTGGAAAGATCGACACCATCATCATCAAAACCGTCGCGGTTGGCGAAGGCCGGAGCCGCGCGGGCCTCGGCAGCGTGCTTGTCGCCGACGCGCAAGCGACCGCGCAGCGGCTCGGGTTCAGGCGTGCGATCCACGCGTTGATGCACGAGCAGAACGTCTCGCAGAACATCAGCCGCCGGTACGCCCGGACCATCCGCCGATATCAGCTGTTCGTGCGCCGGCTCGTCCCATGAACATCGCGCACATTCTCCAGGAGCAATGCGGTCAGCGTCCGGCGCAGGAGGCGATCGTCGATGCGGCTGAGCGCGTTACCTTCGCGGAGTTGGAGCGCGCCGCAGCTCGGGCGGCGGTCGATCTTGCGGCCGCCGGCCTCGGCCCGGGCGATCGTGCACTGGTGTTCTGCCCGATGTCCGCACGGCTGTACGTGACGCTCATCGGCATGTTCCGGCTCGGCGTGACGGCCGTGTTCGTGGATCCGTCCGCCGGACGGCTGCACATCGAGCGCTGCTGCGCGCGTGCACGTCCGCGCGCTTTCGTGGCGACGCCCCGCGCTCACGCCCTGCGAATCGTGTCGCCGACGATCAGACGGATGCCCATCAAGCTCACCATCGGTGGATGGCTGCCAGGGACTCGCACCGTCGCTCTCCGCACGGCTAATTCTCCAGCGCCTGCCCGGATCGAGCCGTGTGCGATCGGGGACATGGCGCTGCTGACCTTCACGAGCGGCAGCACGGGAGAACCGAAGGCGGCCGTACGGACGCACGGTTTCCTGCGCGCGCAACATCAGGTCCTCGCCGACGAACTGCGGCTCAACCCTGGAGAGATCGATCTCGCGACGCTGCCAATCTTCGTGCTCGCGAACCTCGCCTCGGGACTCACCAGCGTGATTCCGGACGTCGACCTCCGGCGGCCGGGCGCCATCGATCCTTCCCGGCTCACCCACCAGATCCGAAAGGAGCGGCCGACCCGCGGCGCCGCGGCGCCCGCTCTTCTCGATCGGCTGGCGTCTCACTTGCGCTCCATCGGTGGACAGCTCGACGGGATGACGCGGATCTTCACAGGCGGCGCGCCCGTATTTCCCAACCTGCTCCGGAGTCTCGGCGCGATCGCGCCTGGGGCCACGGTCAGCGCGGTGTACGGATCGACTGAAGCCGAGCCGATCGCGCATCTGGAACGTACAGAAATAGATTCGCGCGACCTCGACGCGATGAGCCGCGGTGCCGGGCTGCTTGCGGGCCGGCCCGTTGCAGCGATCGACGTGCGGGTACTGCCGGATCGGTGGGAAAAGGCGCTCGGACCGTACGCGGATTCGGCGGCGTTCGAGGCCGAAGCGCTGATACCCGGACAATCGGGAGAAATAGTCGTCGCGGGTCCTCATGTCCTGTCGGGATATCTCGACGGCGCCGGCGACGACGAGATCAAGGTTCGCGTCGGCGATCGCGTGTGGCACCGCACCGGCGACGCCGGATATTTCGACGCCGACGGGCGGCTCTGGCTGCTCGGCCGCTGCAGCGCGCGCGTGAACGATCGACGCGGGACCGTGTATCCGCTCGCGGTCGAAGCGGCCGCCAGCGACGTGGCAGGCGTGCGCCGCAGCGCGTTCGTCATGCACCGGGACAGGCGGACACTGGTTGTCGAGCTCGTGTCTGATGCCACGACGATCTCACGCTCCTCGCTCCTCGACCAGTTCGAATGGGCCCACCTCGACGATATCGTCGTCGTCGAGACCATCCCTGTTGATAAGCGCCACAACGCGAAAGTGGACTATCCCGCGCTCGAAGCGCTGCTGAGACGCTGACGACAGAGAGAGGCACGCTGCATGCTTATCTCCGCTCAGGGGGGTACGCATGGGCATTTTCGACAAGCTAAAGGGTAAGGACGAAGCGAAACCCGACTTCAGCAACGTGCAGTCCGGGAGTTCCTCCACGGCAGCGCGCACCGAAGGTACGAGCGGAACGGTTGCTTCCCCGACCGAACGACAGGTACGAAGCTACACCGTCAAGAGAGGCGACAGCCTTTCAAAGATCGCGAAGCAGGAATACGGTGACGCGAGCCAGTGGCGGCGCATCTACGACGCCAACCGCGATCAGATCAATGATCCCGACCTCATCCAACCAGGCTGGACGCTGACCATCCCGTAGGAGACCAATCATGCACATTTCAGGAGTACGGAAGAGGCTGGCGGCCGGCCTCGCGCCGATGTTGGCAGCCATTCTGATCGTTGGCTGCAACCACGACCGCGCGGACAACACGACGGGTACCACCGGACGCGGCTTCGAAGTCGAGGAAATCGACATCGGGCGGTCGCTCAACGCGGACAAGTCGATCGGCGACAATACGACGTCGTTCAAGCCAAACGACACGATCTATGTCTCGGTCAAGACCGACGGCTCGGCTCCGAGCGCTCAACTGAAAGCCCGGTGGATCTACTCCGACGGCCAGGTCGTCGACGAATCGACACAGACGATCTCCCCGACCGGCGAAGCGCGTACCGAATTCCACATCGCGAAGCCTGATGGCCTGCCGCCCGGGAAGTATAAGGTCGAGCTGTACGTGAACGGCCAGCTGGCGGGCACGAAGGATTTCGAGGTTGAACGGCCTTGAAGAATCGGGGTGGGGGCGGTTCGCGAACCGCCCCTACTACGCCGGTGGACTCTGCGTCTTCCTCGATGGATTAAAGAAAGGCGTTTTGACGACCGTCGCGGCCACCCGGTGACGGACGGCCTCGACGGTCACCTCCATTTCCAGCCGCGTGCCGGGGTTGAAGGAGCCGGCGTCGAGCGTCGCGAGCGCGATCATCTTCTTTAGTACCGGAGACCAAGTCGTCGAGGTGGCCCGGCCGACCTGGCGACCGGAGTTGTAAACGGGGACCGCGACACGCGAGGCGGTGGCGCCGACCGAGGGAGGCAGACCGGCGCGTTCGTAGATGGCTTCGACTTCCGTCCAGTCCACTTCCAGTCCAGACACCTGACGCGCAGGACCTCGCGCCGCTTCGGCCTCGAGCGCGGCGCGGCCCACGAATCGTTCCTTGTCGAGAGACACAAGGCGGCCAAGTCCCATTTCGAAGGGTGTGTAGAGCTGTGACGGGATCAGCGCCTTTTTGCTGCTGAAGAAGTCGACTTCGATCAGGAGAAGGCCCGCTTCGATGCGCGCCACGTCGAGCGCGAGCATGCCGGCCGGCTTGATCTCGAACGCGCCGCCCGCGCCAACGAGCGTATCCCAGACGGCCAGGGCATCGGCGCGATCCATCCATATCTCGTAGCCGAGATCGCCGGTGTAGCCCGTGCGCGAGATGTCTACGGCGACGCGCCCGATCCGGCCGCTCGTCACGCGAAAGTATTTCAGCTTGTTGATGTCCGCCTCGGCCACGGCGCGCAGGAGGCCTGCGGACGTCGGGCCCTGCAGCGCGAGCGCGGCGATCTTCTCCGACACATCTTCGATCTGGACATCGAGCCCTGCCGCGTTCTGACGGAACCAGCGCAGGCTCGGATCGGCGGCGGTCCAGCGATACCTGTTCTCTCCCAGCCGCGACACGGTGCCATCGTCGATGACTTTGCCGCGCTCGTCGCACCAGGGCGTGTAGTAGACCTGTCCGACCGACATCTTCCGGACGTCGCGCGTGATCAACCGATCGACAAACCGCGTCGCGTCGGGGCCGGTGACCAGGTACTTGTAGAGGGGCGTCACATCGATCAGCGCAGCCGCGTTCCGGATGGCGTTGTATTCGTGCTCATGGTGCGTCTCGTAGGCGCTGACGGTGTAGTACCCGGACCACTCGCGATAGTTCAGGCTCTCGCAGAGCGGGAAGGTGCGCTCGTGGAATGGCGTTCCGATCGGCATCGCCGGAGTATACTAGCAGCCCTAAAGGGCTGCGCTACTTAACGCCTTTCATGTTGGCCGCTCACCACGTCATGCACGCCCGCCTGCTCGGCAACGAGACTCTCTCCGCCGGTCTCTGATCTCTTCGCACCAGGCCCCGAGGCACGAGGTACCGAGCGAGGCACGAGGCACGAGGTACCGTACGAGGCACGAGGCACGAAGGACGAGGCACGAACGTTTTCATGGCATCTCAGCACTACGACGTGATCGTGATCGGCGGCGGCCACAATGGCCTCACGACTGCAGCCTACCTCGCGCGCGCCGGGCGGAAGGTGCTGGTGCTCGAGCGCCGGCACGTGCTCGGCGGCGCCGCCGTCACCGAAGAAGTCTTCCCCGGGTTCAAGTACTCCGTCTGCTCGTACGTCGTGTCGCTGCTCCGCCCGGAGATCATCCGCGAGCTGGACCTGCCGCGTCACGGGCTCGAGATTCTGCCGCTCGACGGCACGTTCACGCCGATGCCGGACGGCGACTACCTCTGGCGGGTCAACGATCATGCGAAGACGCGGCGCGAGATCGCGCGGCATTCGCCCACCGACGCCGAGGCGTACGACGAATACGGCAAGGCGATGATCGAGATGGGTCGGTTCGTAAAGCCGATCCTCCGCATGACGCCGCCCGACCCGACGCGCCTCGAGCCGGGCGGTCTTCGCGATCTCTGGTCGCTCCTCGCGCGCTTCCGCCGCCTGCCGGCCGACGACCGCTACAACCAGGTCCAGCTCATGACGATGAGCGCGGTCGATTTCCTGGACCAGTGGTTCGAAACCGACGTCCTCAAGGCGACGATGTCGGCGTCCGGCATCATCGGGACGTTCCTTGGCGTGCGATCGCCCGGCACGGCGTACGTGCTGCTGCACCACTACATGGGAGAAATCGACGGCGCGTTCCGATCCTGGGGGCTGTCGCGCGGCGGCACCGGCGCGATCTCGAACGCGATCGCGGGCGCGGCGCGTGAGGCGGGCGCGGAGATTCGAACGCAGGCGCCCGTCGCGAAGATCCTGGTCGCCGACGGGCGCGCGAGCGGCGTCGTCCTCGCCAACGGCGACGAGATTCGCGCGCGTGCGGTCGCGTCGAGCGTGGACCCGAACCTGACGTTCGTGAAGATGATCGGCACGGAGCATCTCCCCGACGAGTTCGTCGAGGACATCCGTCGCTACAAGTATCGCGGCTCGTCCGGCAAGGTGAACATGGCGCTCGACGGGCTGCCGAGCTTCACGTGCCTGCCCGGTCCTGGCCCGCACCTGCGCGGTGCCGTCTCGATCTCGCCGAGCATCGATTACATGGAGCGCGCGTACGATCAGGCGAAGTACGGGCGCTACTCGCGCCGGCCCTATATCGACATCGTCTTGCCGAGCCTGACCGACCCGTCAGTCGCCCCTCCCGGAAAGCACGTGATGTCCTGCTTCGTGCAGTACGCGCCATATCACTTGAAGGAAGGCACGTGGGACGAGCACCGCGAGGCGTTCGGCGACACGGTCGTCAACACGATCGCGGAGTACGCGCCGAACCTGAAGGATCTCATCCTGCACCGGCAGGTGCTCACGCCCCTCGACATCGAGCGCGAGTTCGGCCTTACCGAGGGCAACATCTTTCAAGGCGAGCTGACGCTCGAGCAGCTGTTCTTCCTGCGGCCGGCACCCGGTTGGGCCAAGTACCGGACGCCTATCGCGGACCTGTACATGTGCGGGTCCGCGACTCACCCCGGCGGCGGCATCATGGGGGCGCCCGGCCGGAACGCGGCGCTCGTCATGCTCAAGGACCGGCAATGATGACGACGAAGTCGCACGACGTCGTTGTTGTCGGTGGTGGTCACAATGGCCTTGTCGCCGCGTTCTATCTCGCGAAGGCGGGGAAATCACCGTTGGTCCTCGAGCGCCGCGAGCGTGTCGGCGGCGCCGCGGCGACGGAAGAGATCGCGCCGGGATTTCGCGCGCCCGTACTCGCGCACGCCTTCGGTCCCATTCGGCCCGACATCGCGCGTGACATGCGGCTCGAATCGCATGGCTTGTCGCTGATCGCCCCAGACCCGTATCTCGTCGCGCTGACACCGGACGGCCGGGCGATTGCCTTCTCGCGTGACGCCGCGCACACCGCAACGTCGATCGCCGCGTTCTCGCAGCGCGATGCGCAGCGCTATCCCGAGTTCCAGACGTCGCTGATGCGGATCGCGCGGCTGCTCGAAGGGCTGCTCGATGGTCCGCCGCCGGACATCGACCGTCCGTCGCCGTCGGATCTCTGGTCGCTCGCGCAGTCCGGACGCCGGTTCAGGGCGCTCGGGCGCCGTGATGGATTCCGGCTGCTCCGCTGGATGCCGATGGCAGCGGCCGACTTCGTCGCGGAGTGGTTCGAGACCGATCTCCTCCAGGCGGCAATCGCCGCGCGCGGAATTCACGGCGCGTGTCTCGGGCCGTGGTCGGCCGGGAGCGCCGCGATCCTGCTCCTCGCGGCTGCACTGGACCCACTGCCCGGCGGCGGCGCGGTGACGGCCCGCGGCGGCCCGGGCGCGCTCGCCACAGCGCTCGCGAGTGCGGCCGAGTCGGCCGGTGCGCGCATCCGAACCGGCGCCACGGTCTCCCGCATCGTCGTCCGAAACGGCGCGGCGGCCGGCGTCGTGCTGGAGAACGGCGAAGAGATTCCGGCCGCGGCCGTGGTGTCGAATGCCGATCCGCGCCGGACCTTCCTCCATCTGCTCGATCCGCTCGACCTGGAGCCGGGCTTCGCCGCGCGCGCGCGGAACTATCGCGCACCCGGCACGGTGGCGAAAGTCCACCTCGCGCTCGATGCACTGCCGTCGTTTCCGGCGCTCGGCGGCGACGCCGCGCGACTCGCCGGTCGCGTACACATCGGTCCGAGCATCGACTACCTGGAACGCGCCTTCGACGCGTCGAAGTACGGCGCGTTCGCCGAGGAGCCGTATCTCGACGTCACCATCCCGTCCGTCTCGGATCCGTCGCTCGCGCCGGCGGGGAAGCACGTGATGTCGATTCACGCGCAGTTTGCGCCCTACACGCTCCGCGGCACCGACTGGAACGAACGCCGCAGCACGCTGGCGGATGCGGTCCTGAAAACGCTCGGCGCGTACGCGCCGGATCTCAATCGACACGTGCTGCACTGCCATGTCCTGACGCCCCTCGATCTCGAACGCGACTTTGGACTGACCGGCGGTCATATCCACCACGGCGAGATGTCGCTGGATCAGCTCTACACGATGCGGCCGATCCTTGGCTGGGCCCGGTATCGAACGCCGATCGCCGGGTTGTTCCTGTGCGGCGGAGGAACCCATCCCGGCGGCGGAATCACGGGCGCATCGGGGCGGAATGCGGCGCGGGAGATCCTCAAACATGTCAGGACCTAGGGCCTTGGGCCTGGGGCTCGGCTTGGCCTCCTGCGTTGTAGCGATCGCCAGTTCCCAAGCACCACGCCCTATCTATGGCTTCTCAGACAAGTCCGTCGCCGCCCAGCGTGCCCTCGAATCCCGATTCCAGCAGAGCGTCGAGGCGGATCGCATCCGTGACTTTCACAGGGAGTACGCCGCGAAGCCTCATCTGGCGGGAACGCCGCGCGATCGTGAGCTCGCCGAGTGGACCCGCGACCGCTGGCGCGAGTACGGCCTCGAAGACGTCGAGATCACCGAACACGAAGTCCTGCTGCCGTACCCGGAGGAAGTGACCGTCGAGATGACCGCGCCGCAGCCGTGGCGCGCCTCGATGAAGGAAGACGCGATTCCCGGCGACGAGTACACGCAGGCCGACGTCGGACTTCCCTACCACGCCTATTCGGCATCGGGCGACGTCACCGCGCCGGTCGTGTACGCCGGCAGCGGAAATCCGGCGGACTACGACTGGCTGCGCTCGAAAGGCGTCGACATCACCGGAAAGATCGCGCTCGTCCGGTACTCGGTCCCCTACAGCTACCGCGGCTTCAAGGCGTTGACGGCGCAGCACCGCGGCGCCGCAGGGATGCTCATCTACTCGGATCCAGCCGACGACGGGTTCAGGAAAGGAAAGGTGTACCCGGACGGCCCCTGGGGACCCGAGAGCCACATCCAGAGCGGTGGCATCGTCTTCGACTTCATGGTGCCCGGAGATCCTCTGACACCTGGATGGGCATCCGTGCCGGGAGCGAAGCGAATCGCCGCGAGTGAGTCCGTCGCGCTGCCGAAGATCATGAGCGCGCCGCTGTCGTGGAAGGACGCGCAAGTCATCCTGCGGGCGCTGGAAGGTCCGGAGGCGCCCAAGACGTGGCAGGGGGCGGGTCTTCCAGTCGAGTCGACGGCTCGCACGCAGCTTTACCGCGTCGGTCCCGGACCGGCGACGGTTCGTCTGCGGCTGAAGATGGACGACCGGGTGCGGCCGATCTGGACCGTCACGGGAAAGATCCGCGGCCGCGAGGAACCCGAGTCGCTCGTGATCGCCGGCAACCACCGCGATGCGTGGATGTACGGCGGCGTCGATCCGTCGAGCGGGTCGGCCGCGCTGATGGAGCTCGCGCGCACGCTCGGGGCGCTCGCGAAGGCAGGCGCGCGGCCCAGGCGGACGATCCTTCTCGCGAGCTGGGACGCCGAGGAATTCACGCTGACCTCGTCCACCGAGTGGGGCGAGCAGCACGAGCGCGAGTTGCGCGAACACGCCGTGGCGTACCTGAACGTTGACAGCGCCGCGTCGGGCCCCAACTTTGGCGCGGCCGCCGTACCGGCACTCAACCGGTTGATTGGCGAGGTAGCGGCGGAGGTTCGCGATCCGGCGGCACGCATCCCGATCGTCGCCGCATGGCGCGCGCGCGCGCAGAAGGAGCGCGGCACGCTCCCGACCGGCGGCGGGGGCGAGCTCGTGAACAACAAACTCGGAAGCGGATCGGATTACACCGTCTTCCTGAATTTCCTCGGCGTGCCCATCGCGGATTTGTCGTTCGATGGACCGTACGGCGTGTATCACTCCGTCTACGACAATCACCATTGGGTCGCACGGATCGGCGACCCTGGATTCCGCTACCACGGGGCGATGGTTCGCGTGTGGGGTCTGCTCGCGCTGCGCCTCGCCAACGCCGACGTGCTGCCGCTCGACTACGCGGCGTACGCCGGCCGGATACAGGAGTTCATCAAGGGCATCGACCGCAGATACGCGACCGAGCTCGCGCCGGCGCGCGCGGCGGCGGATCGACTGGTCGCGGCGGCATCCTCGGCCGCGCGGGACATGGAGGCGGCGCTGACGGACGGCTCCCCGGTCGTGATCAACCGCCGCCTGATTGCGGCCGAGCGCGCGTTCCTCGATCCGGACGGCATCCCGGGCCGCCCCTGGTACCGGCACCAGATCTACGCGCCGAAGTTCACTTATGCGCCCGAGCTGCTGCCTGCGGTTGCAGAGGCTGTGCAGGCCGGCAACGCGCCGGAAGTCGCGAGGCAGGCGAAGCGGCTCGCCGCCGCGCTCGACCGGGCGGCAGCTGCTCTGACCGGCCGGTAAGCCCCAGCGGACACCTCAGCAGCGGGGTGAGCTTTTGGACGAAACACAGCCCTGCCTCGCCGAAGCGGCTCCTGCGTCGGCCGCGAAGGCGAGCGTATCTGTCCACGTAAGAGGGAACCGTCGTTTCTCCATGTCATGGAGCGGTTTCAGGGCATAAAATAGGCGGTTCACCCCCCACCGGAGGATCCCCGTGACGGACGCCGCGACCACCGCGAAAAAACCGATGAAAATCACGTACGCGACCATGAGCGCCGACCAGATGGAGGACCTCCATCGCGCTCTGGACGAGGCGATCCCGAGGGTCAAGGAAACGTTCGGCCGCAGCTATCCATTAGTAGTGGGAGGCCAGGAGCTGAAGGCCGACGGCGAGTTTGACGACCGCAGCCCGATCGACACCCGGATTCTGCTCGGGCGGTTCCAGAAAGGGACGCGCGAGCACGTCCAGCAGGCGATCGCAGCGGCTCGCGCCGCCTCCCCCGCGTGGATGGCGAAGACCTGGCAGGAGCGGGTGTTCATCCTGCGGAACGTCGCCGAGGCGATCCGCGAGCATCGCTGGACGCTGTCGGCGCTCATGGGCTTCGAAGCCGGCAAGAACCGGCTGGAGTGCGTTGGCGACGTCGAGGAGTCGGCCGATCTGATCGCCTATTACTGCGATCAGATCGAGCAGAACAGCGGCTTCCTGAAGCCGATGGGTAAGCTGAGCCCGGGCGAAGAGAACTACAGCGTCCTCCGCCCCTACGGTGTCTGGGCGGTCATTTCGCCGTTCAACTTCCCGCTCGCCCTCGCCGCCGGTCCGGCGGGCGGCGCGCTCGTCGCCGGTAATACCGTCGTCTTCAAGCCCGCGTCCGACACGCCGTTTCTCGGCTATCGGCTCGCCGAAATCATGAAACAAGCTGGCGTACCGGACGGCGTCTTCAACTTCGTCACCGGCGGCGGCTCGACCGTCGGCCAGGAGTTGATCGACAACCCGGGCATTGACGGCATCGTGTTCACGGGCTCGAAAGAAATCGGAATGAAGCTGATTCGCGACAACGGCACGCGTGCGATGCCGCGGCCGCTCGTGATCGAGATGGGTGGCAAGAACCCGGCGATCGTCATGCGGTCGGCGGATCTCGAAAAGGCGACCGACGGCGTGTGGCGATCGGCGTTCGGTGCGCAGGGCCAGAAGTGCTCTGCCTGTTCGCGCGTGTACGTTTCACGGGACCTGCGGCAGCAGTTCCTCGATCTGCTGGTTGCGAAGACGAAAAAGATCAAGGTCGGCAATCCGCTCGAGCGCGACGTCTGGCTCGGGCCGGTCATCAACGAGGCGGCGGTCAAGACCTACGAGCGCGCCGTCGCGCA